>NZ_QNRJ01000054.1 GCF_003315075.1 Rossellomorea aquimaris | reverse complement strand
AAAAAAGGGATCACCAAACTAAACCAGTAACGGTTGTTAATTACTGGAATTTATGAAAAGTTACGAAATGACGTGGTTATGTCATTCCCTTACGCCCCTTTCTGGCGTAAAGAGTTGATGACTGCGTAGTAGCGCATCCACCAATCGCACGAGTTTTCTTGCTGTTAGAACGAGTGCTCGTTTGTGTTGGTGCTTTGGTACTTCACCATACTTTTTCACGTAATATTCTTGGTATTCCGGTACTCGCTTTCGTACTGAATTGGCGGCTTCAACTAAGTAATATCGCAAGTAGTGGTTACCATTACGTGATAAAGACGTGTCTTCAGCTGTGAAACGGCCAGATTGGTGTTTTCGCCAATATAGGCCTGCATATTTCGCTATTTTGGTTTCATCGTCAAATCGATCGACCTGGCCAATTTCGGCGATGATTCCTGCTGCGAAGACAGGACCGATTCCCGGGATCGATTCAAGGGTTTGTGTCAAGCCTGCCATCAATTTCTTAATTGCTTTGTCAATCTCTTTAATTTGCTTCTGGAAGGTACGGATGACTTCGATAGAGGTACCCAATATCACATCCATGGAATCTTCCACCACCTTATCCAAGCGGTATGATGAGCGCATGGCTTTTTGAATGGATGATGCCACACATTCGGGGTCTCCAAATCGATTTTTCCCTTTCTCTTGGAGAAACGCTGCCAGATCTTCAAGGGGCATCTGGGCGATCTCTTCGATGCTGTACTTTTCTAAGAATAATTCCATCATGGCGTTGCCGAAAACAGAGGAATCTACTTCCTGGGAAAAGGTATTACATTTGTAACTCAGGTGCTGAAGAAAGTGTTGTTTTTCTTTCGTCAACATGCGTACTAATTGGTATCGGGACCTGGTCAGTTGTTGTAAGGCAACGTACTGACTTTCCTTCACGACGGACATCTGATTTCGACCGAAGCGTAAATAATCCGCAATGACAAAAGCGTCAATTTCATCCGTTTTATTCATGTCTGCGAA
>NZ_QNRJ01000053.1 GCF_003315075.1 Rossellomorea aquimaris | reverse complement strand
GCTCCGGTTTCCAAGGCTCCTACCTATCCTGTACAAGCTGTACCAAAATTCAATATCAGGCTACAGTAAAGCTCCACGGGGTCTTTCCGTCCTGTCGCGGGTAACCTGCATCTTCACAGGTACTATAATTTCACCGAGTCTCTCGTTGAGACAGTGCCCAGATCGTTACGCCTTTCGTGCGGGTCGGAACTTACCCGACAAGGAATTTCGCTACCTTAGGACCGTTATAGTTACGGCCGCCGTTTACTGGGGCTTCGATTCGCACCTTCGCTTAGAGCTAAGCACTCCTCTTAACCTTCCAGCACCGGGCAGGCGTCAGCCCCTATACTTCGCCTTACGGCTTCGCAGAGACCTGTGTTTTTGCTAAACAGTCGCCTGGGCCTATTCACTGCGGCTCTCTCGGGCTTGCACCCTACCAGAGCACCCCTTCTCCCGAAGTTACGGGGTCATTTTGCCGAGTTCCTTAACGAGAGTTCTCTCGCTCACCTTAGGATTCTCTCCTCGCCTACCTGTGTCGGTTTGCGGTACGGGCACCTTTTTCCTCGCTAGAGGCTTTTCTTGGCAGTGTGGAATCAGGAACTTCGCTACTATAATTCGCTCGCTATCACAGCTCAGCCTTCACGATGATGGGATTTGCCTCATCATCAGCCTAACTGCTTAGACGCACATATCCAGCAGTGCGCTTACCCTATCCTCCTGCGTCCCCCCATTGCTCAAACGGAAAAGAGGTGGTACAGGAATATCAACCTGTTGTCCATCGTCTACGCCTATCGGCCTCGACTTAGGTCCCGACTAACCCTGAGCGGACGAGCCTTCCTCAGGAAACCTTAGGCATTCGGTGGATGGGATTCTCACCCATCTTTCGCTACTCATACCGGCATTCTCACTTCTAAGCACTCCACCAGTCCTTACGGTCTAGCTTCGCAGTCCTTAGAACGCTCTCCTACCACTGACACCAAACGGTGTCAATCCACAGCTTCGGTGATACGTTTAGCCCCGGTACATTTTCGGCGCAGAGTCACTCGACCAGTGAGCTATTACGCACTCTTTAAATGG
>NZ_QNRJ01000052.1 GCF_003315075.1 Rossellomorea aquimaris | reverse complement strand
TGGACACCCTTGCCTTCAGCTAACGGCTACAACGACCTTCACCGTTCGGGACTTGAACCCTAAAGCGTGTGCACATGCCGGGCACACCAAAAAAAAAGCTTGGGATATCCCAAGCTTCTTGTTATTGAATGTGGTGTTCTTATTCAATTAAAGCCCTCTATTATGGAATAGCATTATATTATAAACTTGTCGCTAGGTAATAAAGTTAAATCCTTTATAGAAATATCTTTGTTTTTATCTAGAAACCACTTTATTAAGTAAAACCCTAATGAATAGCCGCCCCAAAAGGGTAAACTTTTATCTTTACTTCCGAACATATATAAATTAGTTGAGGTACCTTTATCATCGATATGATTTTTATATGTGCTTTCCCATATTTTTTTAGCTTGAGACTCAGATAAAGCATCTTTATAAGGTCCAAGATATTCGTCCCCTAATCTTGTCTTCACAAAATGCTCTGCTAATCCCTCTAAAACCATTCGGTCAAGTAAAGTTTCACCATCTTCATTTAGCCCTAATGCACTGATACGCCAATGATGATGATATTCGTGTGTTACGACAGACTTTAAAGTTGAACGTACGTTTTCTTCTGGAAGAACTGCAAAACACATCTTTCCATCCCAATCCGTAAAAGCCGATACTCCATTAAGTTTGGATTTAACGAAATCATCATTTTCATCTAAAATGAACAACTCAAACTGTACAGGTCTATTTGAAGGGTACTGTTTATGCAAAAGTTCCAATTCTTCTTTTATCAAGTTTTCAAAATCAAGCGACCTCATATTGGTCAACTGTTCTTCAAGTGAGTGAATGCTATTGTTTAAATTAAACATTCCGAAGAACAACATCATTTCAAATTCTTCTTCATCAAATTTGAAAATATCCAACAAAATCTCTTTCGTGTTTCCTTCAGGGTTTGATTTTACTACTGAAATAAATTTCTCCATATCAGCAAGTCGATCTTTGTTTTTAACTAGAACATTAATTCGGGTAATTGGTCTCAATCCTTTCTTAACCAGAACTCTTTAATCCATTAAACTCCCTCTATAAAGAAAGAGATAACTCTTGTTCTCTCGCTTATTCTCAATATTCCTAAGAGATTTATATAGCTAAGACATTCGAAGTATGGATA
>NZ_QNRJ01000051.1 GCF_003315075.1 Rossellomorea aquimaris | reverse complement strand
TTCAGCGCCGATGGTAGTTGGGGGATCTCCCCCTGTGAGAGTAGGACGTCGCCAGGCAAATGTGAAGAAAGAGTAGCTCTTAGGGGCTGCTCTTTCTTTGTTTTCATGTAATGGATTCTTGGTTCGAAGAACAAATTGGTTATAGGTGTTGGCTTTTTTGCGTTTTTATTTGTTGGATAAATGTTATTGAAGTCTGATTCGTACAACTAATCAGAAACGAAGGACTGATTGTGAGTGAAACACGGATAATGTTTTTTTGGATGAAGTTGGAGAATGACGCAATTCACAAGCAAAATGACGCAATAACGGATGTAAACGACGCAATAAAAATAAAAAAGACGCAATTCCGATCTATTTTGACGCAATTAATTTATGCGAACCTATAATGCTCCAATAATTGTAGCCACAACCTATAGTGTTGGCCCGATTATTACGGATTTCTCATATGAATAGGGCTAAATCGTACTATTTTAATGATAAAACCTCATGAAAACACGTACTGATTTTACTATTAAACGGTCAATCTATTAGAAAGTTAAATTAAATATCAAAATTGCACCTCCAAAACAAACTAAAATTAGCTTTTGCATAAGAGTGACAACTCTCATTCGCAATTAATTTTGACCAACTTCAGATCTGGAACTATCCTTAACTCTCATTTATTTTGTCATGTTGCAGAAAATAAGGGCAATATTCCCCCCTGGAATACCTCATCTAAACTTGGAGATGCATAGATAACCTGAAATTAATAGTCAAGCAGATATGTTTACGATTCTCTTCTATGTTTATATGTATAGTGTAGGTATTCTAAACTGAACTCTCAGACATTTATAAATTATAAAAAAGGTATTGTTATTAAGTATATATTTGTGATATTATTGATCTTCCGCCTTTTATAAAGGAATTCAATTAATATCTCTTTTAGGCACTTTTAAGTGTTTAATAACTTAGTAAATATAAAAGTTAAAAAACATTTGAAAAGAAGTTGACTTCTGCGAAGTTAACTGGTAAAGTATTATTTGTTGCCACAAACGGACAACAGGACAACAAATACACGACGAACTTGATCAAAACTTCTTCAAAAAAGTTATTGACACCAAGTTGATGATCGTGTAACATAGTGAGGGTCGCTTCGAGAGAAGCACTTACACATTGAACCTTGAAAACTGAACAAAACAAGACAATACGTCAACGTTAATTCTAGATTTATTTTTAAAG
>NZ_QNRJ01000050.1 GCF_003315075.1 Rossellomorea aquimaris | reverse complement strand
CAAATACTATCACGGGACAACCTCATACAAGCAATCAAGCGTGTTGAACGAAATAAAGGGAGTCACGGAGTGGACGATATGCCCGTACAAAACCTGCGAGGTCATATCATGAAACACTGGGATTCTTTACGTCAACAATTAGAGGAGGGTACGTATAAACCTTCTCCAGTTCGTCGAGTCGAAATCCCGAAACCAGACGGTGGGGTGAGGCTACTAGGTATCCCTACCGTGATAGACCGATTCATCCAACAAGCGATTGCCCAAGTACTAACGAGGGTATTTGATCCTCACTTTTCCAAATATAGTTTTGGTTTTAGGCCGAACAAACAGGCTCATCAAGCAATAAGACAAGCCAAACAATATATGCGAGAAGGATACAGATGGGTAATTGATATGGACTTAGAAAAGTTCTTCGATAAAGTAAACCATGATAAACTGATGGGGATTTTAGCGAAGAAGATAAAGGACAAGACCCTTCTAAAGCTCATCTACCGATATTTACAATCAGGTGTGATGGAAAATGGGGTATCTGCAAGAACAGAAATGGGCACTCCACAAGGTGGTCCGTTAAGTCCTCTTTTAGCTAACATCCTTCTAGATGAACTAGACAAAGAACTGGAAAAACGGGGACATCGATTCGTCCGTTATGCGGACGACTTTCATATCTATGTAAAGTCAAAGAAAGCTGGCTATCGGGTCAAGAATTCGATATCAGAATTCATTGAGAAGAAGTTAAAACTAAAAGTGAACCGAGACAAGTCAGCGGTAGACAGACCATGGAAGAGAAAGTTCCTAGGCTTTTCTTTCACACAACATAAAATACCAAAAGTTCGAGTCCATAATAAGAG
This sequence comes from Rossellomorea aquimaris, assembly GCF_003315075.1. Taxonomy (GTDB): domain Bacteria; phylum Bacillota; class Bacilli; order Bacillales; family Bacillaceae_B; genus Rossellomorea; species Rossellomorea aquimaris_C. Next base: position 476 of record NZ_QNRJ01000050.1, on the reverse strand, counting down.
TCTAAAGAAATTGAAAGAGAAAATCCGAGCATTGACCTCAAGGTCAAAAGGCTGGTCGATGACGCACCGTATAAAACGACTCAATCAATATCTGATGGGATGGTGTGGATACTTCGCATTAGCGGACACAGAAAGTATCTTTCGAAAATTAGATGGATGGATAAGAAGAAGGTTAAGAATGTGCATGTGGAAGGATTGGAAATTGCCTAAAGCAAGGAAACGGAACCTCATCAGACTCGGAGTTCCAAAAGGAAAAGCCCACGAATGGGCAAATTCCAGGAAGGGATTTTGGCGAGTAACAAAAAGTCCCATATTAGACAGAACCCTAAATAATTCTTTTTGGAATCGTCTAGGGCTTCTGAGCTTGTATCAAAGATATTCAACGATACGTCAACCTTAAAGAAACCGCCGTATACGGGTCCGTACGTACGGTGGTGTGAGAGGTCGGGGGTTAGTCACCCCCTCCTACTCGATTT
>NZ_QNRJ01000049.1 GCF_003315075.1 Rossellomorea aquimaris | reverse complement strand
CCCATCAGTCCGCTCGACTTGCATGTATTAGGCACGCCGCCAGCGTTCGTCCTGAGCCAGGATCAAACTCTCCGATAAAAGTTTGAATAGCTCTTCAAAAATAAATCTAGAATTAACGTTGACGTATTGTCTTGTTTTGTTCAGTTTTCAAGGTTCAATGTGTAAGTGCTTCTGTTTGAAGCGACTTGATTATCATATCATTTTCACTCTATTAGTGTCAATGATTTTTTATAAAAACTTTTTTGGTGGAGCCTAGCGGGATCGAACCGCTGACCTCCTGCGTGCAAAGCAGGCGCTCTCCCAGCTGAGCTAAGGCCCCAAATAAGGTGGTCGGGAAGACAGGATTCGAACCTGCGACCCCTTGGTCCCAAACCAAGTGCTCTACCAAGCTGAGCTACTTCCCGATATATATGGCGCGCCCGAGAGGAGTCGAACCCCTAACCTTTTGATCCGTAGTCAAACGCTCTATCCAATTGAGCTACGGGCGCTAAATGATACTATTGTTCTTTCCTTACTGACTATCGCAAGTTAAGGAAAGATATTTTGCTTTTGCAAACCAATGAAGTTTATTTTGCTCTCGCAAATTTAGGAAAGATATTTTGCTTTCGCAAAAATCTTTGGTGCCGAGGACCGGAATCGAACCGGTACGGTAGTCACCTACCGCAGGATTTTAAGTCCTGTGCGTCTGCCAGTTCCGCCACCCCGGCTAGTCTCTGGAGCGGAAGACGGGATTCGAACCCGCGACCCCCACCTTGGCAAGGTGGTGTTCTACCACTGAACTACTTCCGCAAAACAAATGGTGCGGGTGAAGGGACTTGAACCCCCACGCCTTGCGGCGCCAGATCCTAAGTCTGGTGCGTCTGCCAATTCCGCCACACCCGCATGTGTGATTGATGATTTTCGCATTGACGAAAACCCTATGGGAAGATATTTTGCTGTCGCAAAAATCTTTGGTGAGCCATGAAGGATTCGAACCTTCGACCCTCTGATTAAAAGTCAGATGCTCTACCAACTGAGCTAATGGCTCTCAATATAAAAATAAGACAAAATAAAAAAACAATGGTGCCGGCAAGAGGACTTGAACCCCCAACCTACTGATTACAAGTCAGTTGCTCTACCAGTTGAGCTACACCGGCATATTTAATTGGTTTGCTATTAGATGAAGACTACTTGATGAGAAGTTGTTTTCATATAGGGAATTTAAGGAGAGATATTTTGCTTACGCAAAAATCTTTGGTTTATTTTACTTGCGTAAAAAAACTTGGTGGAGGATGACGGGATCGAACCGCCGACCCTCTGCTTGTAAGGCAGATGCTCTCCCAGCTGAGCTA
>NZ_QNRJ01000048.1 GCF_003315075.1 Rossellomorea aquimaris | reverse complement strand
TTTTGCTTCGAAGCTTTGGACACCTCGTATGATACCAAGAGGGCTCTTTTTGTTTCAAACCTCAAATTTTCTTCTTAACAGGAATGCTCCTATATAACTGATTTACACCGTATGGTGCAACTCAATTATATAGAAGGGTGGTCCTTTGCATGGCAGAGGTGGTACAAATCATTGGCTATATTCAGATAGAACATTTGCTAACATATTCTTATAACTGAATTATTCAGTCTCTGTATACTATAGTAAAAGTTAGAGGCAATAAATATTTTAATTTATAGCTATTACATCTTCTACTGCACGTCTCGGTGAAGAAGCTACATTAAGCTTTTTAGGTAAGTTGCCAACAGCTATCATCATTATTAAAACTTCCGATTCACTTATATTAGCAGTATTTTTCAACTCCGTTTCCGTTTGAGGTGAAACAGCTAAATTTAATGCACAACTTCCAACACCCAAAGAGTGTAATGCATAAATGAGTGACATTGAGTACATTCCACCGTCGATATAACTTTGGTTCCTCTCTCTAGGTCCCCTAAAATCTTTAAGTTCCGAAGTAACAATTAAAATCTTACTAGCTCCATCACCAAATCCAACATTACCATTTTGATATTTCAAAATATTGATTTTGTCTTCTTCGTTACTATACACATAAACCCTCCAAGGTTGTCTGTTACAAACAGAAGGTGTTTTTTGGGCTATGTATACAGCTTCTTTTATTAAATCTATGCTTACATTGCCAGGAGCGTAATTTCTAATACTGTACCTTGAAAAGGCAAATTCTTTAAAATCTATATTACTCTTATCTATATCTACTTTCTTCACTTCATCAATTCCACCAACTGTTGGCCTTGAAATAGCATCGATTGTTTTACTTAACTCTTCAAGTTTATTTAAAAGCTCATTTAATCTCAAATCATTTTTTTCATTAAAATAGTAATAAGAGTATAAAGTATTTAAAGCAGCGATCGATACATTATCCCAGCCATATTGCTTTATATAATGATTTAAAATAGATAAAAGATGATTAACTACTTTTTGTCCAAAGCCAATTCGAGGATTTGGCAAGGATAGTCCTTTTTCAATTTTATGATAATAATAAATTAAATCCGTTTCGTGATGCCTTTTGGCTTTACTGTTACTGAAATCAAAGGAGTGTTTAGAATACCTATTCATATCTTTAAAATAATAATTTAATAATTGTATATGATTCAGCATTCTAAGAGCTATTCTTCTAATTGGCTTTGGTATAAATTTTTTAAAGCTCATTATTTTCACCATTTCTCTTAAAAATTTTCAATAACTAATTACTTGACCTGCTTGTTACTTTTTTACTTATTATATAAACTGCTTTTTTATATAAAGAAATGAACAAGTCTTTTTCATACCTATTAAACCCAAATAACCACATTAGTATAAAAAAGGTTATTGTAAATAGTAATATATTAAGTG
>NZ_QNRJ01000046.1 GCF_003315075.1 Rossellomorea aquimaris | reverse complement strand
AATTTCATAATGCGTACTTTTAAAAAATCATGGACGGGCCCAAAATAGGTAATTTCTTAAAAAAACGAATGAACTGGCTGATTATGCAACGTTGGTTTGGAGCGACTTTAAGCGATCAATCGCCAGTTTGGAGGCATTGTAAGCTAATTGAACCAAATCGACATGCAATTTGGCTTTCTCCCCGGTGCGATGATAGATCTGATTCAAGAGAAAATACCCTTTCAAATAGGCGTTGACCCTTTCAACGGCACTTCGTGTCTTGTAGAGCTGTTTCCATTTCAGCGAACCTCTTGCCGGCGCTGTATATTTTCGGAGATCATCCGTAATTTTCTTTTTGTAAACTTTCTGGCACAAGCTGTCGTGAGCCAACGGACAATCTGCGCATTCACTTGGCCTCGTGTACTTAATGGTTTCGTGCTTTTTATCGTAACTGTCGTACCGATAGCTATGTTCGTGGACGCAGGTCGGGGCAAAATGGCGATCAAATCCGATTGGGTCTGGTTCGTTCTTTTTATTGTAGGCAATGATCGATTGGGCGCCCATCCGATAAACTTGTTCGTAAATCGGAACGTAGTCGTACCCGGCATCCATCGTGGCGTAATTGATTTTGAGAGAAGCCAGTCGTTCCTTTATTCCTTTAAGCAGCGGAATGGCAGCCTTTCCGTCATTAAGATTGCCCGAAGAAAACAGGGATTGCAGAATGTATTGACTTTTCGCCCCAATGGCGAGATGGCATTTGAATCCATACCAGAAAACGTTCTTTCCTTCGCTATTCTTTTTCACTCCCCATTCGGAGTGTGTGGGAACAGCAGCACGTAATTCAAAAAGCGGAACATCCAGCTGATCGGCAATCTTCTTTTCATATAGGGGAAGATTTGCTTCTTCTTCCGCTTTTTCCAGCAGCCATTGTTCCCGTTCTTCTTTCTTTTTGCGCCCTCGCTTTTTCAGTTCTCTTTCGACCGTTTCTTTCTGTTGTGGCGCCCGGTCGCGCGACTCGACATGGGTGGCATCTATGGCAACAATTTCATCCGAGACGAATCCTTCAGACATGGCCATCAGCAGGGTACGTTCTTGAACAATTTCCAAGGCATCTGATTCACTGACCAACGTAATCATCCGTGAATAAGAAGCTTCGGATGGAATCTCATCCGACACCAAAAAGCCGCAGTCCACTTTGAAGCGCAAGTCATCCTCCAGTCGCTTGACCAAATCTTTGATGAAAGGAATTCGTTCTGTGATCCTCACAATCAGTGAATAGATCATCGCCGCGTAGTTTAAGGTCTGCGGTGGTCCGAAACGAGACTTTTTCGTTACGACATCAAGGATTGGATGGATGTCAACGCCCGATAAAATCGAGTTGAATCGGTGGGTAGGTTCCAAGTCATATAAAACTTGCATGTCAAACAGGCTTTCTTGTCGTATAATAGGCATAGGGCAACTCTCCAATCTGTTAATGTGTGTGTCGTAACTCTCATTATACAGGATTTGGGGAGGTGCTCTATTTTCTTGTCATTTTACCCTTAGAGCCGCAAGGGCTCAGAGTTATGAAATTAATTCA
>NZ_QNRJ01000045.1 GCF_003315075.1 Rossellomorea aquimaris | reverse complement strand
GTAGCGCGGTAGCCAAGGGACGAACGCGGGAACCCATGACATTTTTAAAAATACTAAAGTAACTAAATGCGACAACTATATTGACAAACACCGATCATGCCTATGAAAGTTTAAAGGGAAATATCACTCTGGAATAGAGACGGGTGAAGCCGCATGTCGTCATGTTAACTTCTATAGACGAAGCCCAAGCCTATGTCCATACCACAGAGAATTATGTCAACTTCATACGTAATAGCGCTTCTGAAGCCGAAGACTCATTACCTAAGCGTCCTATAGAACATAAAGCCTTCTCTTTCCAAACACAGAAGGCTTTTTTCTTTTCACTAAACAACACATGCTAGTCACTTTAACTTGGAGGAATCAATTTTATTTAGCAAAAACTGTTCAATCTTGACGGTTACATATCAGAACGCTTCTACCGTCTTCTGTTCCCAGTTTGAACCGAGCGGCTGGTATGAACAAATAGGAGAAGCTACCTTGGCAGATGCCATCCTTGATCGTGTGATCCATAATTTGTTTTTGATAATTTAGTTTTGAGCCACTTTTATAAATAGTGATCATATAAAAAATGAGCCACATGATTTCCAATTCTAGTAACCTCTCTTATGATAGAAAGTGACCAAACTTACTACATAGTCGAGGGGAAGAAAAAGGATGATCGAGATGGCTCAATTCTATAATATCAAATTCTTAAAAGAGGTTGAAGGTTTATCACAAAGGCAAATTGCGACAAAACTTGGGATCTCTCGCAAAACCGTAAGTAAGTATTTATCCCAAAATGCAGCTCCTACCACTGTATTAAGAAAAAGAGTATATAGCCTGCCAATATGGTAGGCAGGTGTATCATAACTAAGCAAAAAGCGTTCAAAATTAATTAGCAAAAACTGTTCATTTTTACTTGACGGTTACACTCCTCCAAAAACCCTAACCTCCAGTAAAATAACGTCACTATCTATTTTACTAAAGTAGTAGGTTGATTGAGCAAAAGTGTAAAATCTTATCAAGCAAAAACTGTCAACTTTATTCTAGCGTTCACAGGATTTAGGGGGTTTTGCCCCTCGGGGCAAAACCCCCTAAATCCCCATGCATCCCACATATATGGTAATAACTCAGGAAGAAGTAGCTCACTTTTGAAGTGATCGCTCTGGCTCAAATCAAAGTTGACAAATACAATAATTCACATTCCATTTTTATAGATGAAAAAATTTCAATGCGCGAAAGACTAGGGATTCAATCATAAGAATGAGTAGGACGCCCTGGGGCGTCCTACTCATTCTTATGATTGGTTCTCTTATGTCCGAAGTGGTTCTAAAACTTGTCCGAGATGGTTCTAATTTATGGCACAGTTGGTTCTAGGCTTTGTCTTTCTTCATTGTTGTCCTAGAGTTTGAAGTGCTTGAGGCAATTCCTCTTTGACTAATTCCCTGAGCGTGCAGCCTCAGGATTTCCCGATACTTAATCACAAAAAAACCTCCCTCAATAAAGTTAATTTTTCTTTGAAATACTCGCTTATTCTCAAAGTTTCTTTAATACACAATAGTGGATACACCTCAATAACTGGATAA
>NZ_QNRJ01000044.1 GCF_003315075.1 Rossellomorea aquimaris | reverse complement strand
ATATAGGAGCATTCCTGTTAAGAAGAAAATTTGAGGTTTGAAACAAAAAGAGCCCTCTTGGTATCATACGAGGTGTCCAAAGCTTCGAAGCAAAAATGGACCCTTAATTAAGTAACCAAGGAGGACTCAGTAATGAATTATACACAAAATCACAAAATCTCTCAAATCACTTCTGAAACTCTAATTATCGGAATCGACATTGCCAAGGACAAACACGTTGCCCGCGCACAAGACGATCGAGGCTTTGAGTTCGGCAAACGTTTGATCTTTGAAAACCGTATTCATGGGTTCATCAAGCTAATAGATTGGATGGACTTCCATAAAAGGGAACATGGAAAGAATCGTTACATTGTGGGAGTAGAACCTACGGGCCATTACTGGTTGAGTTTGGCTTACTTCTTGAAGGCTAAGGGAATCGACCTTGTGGTCGTAAATCCAATGCACGTAAAGAAGTCCAAAGAGCTTGATGATAATTCCCCAACCAAGAATGACACAAAGGATGCGCGTGTCATTGCCCAGCTGATCAAGGATGGTCGATACTCTGTACCTAACCTCTTGGAAGGCGTTTATGCTGAACTGAGAGAAGGCGTCAAATTACGAGATCAACTTATCAAGCAGCTGATGGTAGCCGAAGGTCGCATCCAAAACCACATTCAACGATACTTCCCTGAGTTCTTTGATGTGTTTGGTGATTGGGAAGGAAAAGCAGCTCTAGCAACTTTGAAATTGTTCCCCTTTCCAAACGCAATAAAGAAAAAAACTCCTGAAGAAGTATTAACCGAGTGGAAACCCTTTGTACAACGTGGAGTCGGCATAAAACGAGCCTCAAAGCTAGTAGAGGCGGCCAAGAAGAGTGTGGGGATTCAAGTAGGAACGGCATTTGCGAGAATGGAGATAGAATGCCTCCTCAAGCAATACGAACTGTTTAAGGAACAACTGGAAGAACTGGACGAAAAGCTGGAAGTCCTAGTAGAAACACTTCCAGGTGCCAAGCAGATGATGAATATTTCAGGATTGGGAACAACGACTGTGGCTTTATTCTTCGCTGAAGTAGGCGATATTACAAAGTATAGCCACCCTCAACAATTGGTCAACCTGGCAGGCCTTTCACTTCGCGAACATAGTTCTGGTAAGTATAAAGGACAAACCAGGATCACCAAGAGAGGACGAAGTCGTCTGCGCAGGGCTCTCTATTTAGCTATAAGACCCCTTGTCGCTCATAACCCGACATTCAAAGCCTTGCATAAACACTATACAACTCGGTCCGAAAAACCGTTAAAAAAACAACAGTCACTCATTGCCTTGTGTTGTAAATTATTACGTGTGCTGTTTGTGATTGGCCATAAACAATGTGAATTCGATGGTTCAAAATTACTCACAGGATTGCCTGAAAAACAAGTATTGAAGATTGCCTAAATAATCAAGACATCTAAAAAGCTTATCATTTCAAAAATACCAATAGTGCAGAGTTGGAGTTTATTTTCACCATACGGGCATCAGACCCAGCATAGGAGCATATCCAACCTCCACCTCATGGGTACGCAGGACGAAGGAATGTATGGATACCAATCCTGAGAGAAATGGGAGGGTTAGCGACCGTGAGCATCGTGGAGATTTCCTGGCACGGTTATAAGTCTATTTTTCCAAACACATCCAGTTTGGGAGATAGGATGGCCCCCTACATGTAAGTTTTTTTAAGATATTCAATCATTATCCAGTTATTGAGGTGTATCCACTATTGTGTATTAAAGAAACTTTGAGAATAAGCGAGTATTTCAAAGAAAAATTAACTTTATTGAGGGAGG
>NZ_QNRJ01000043.1 GCF_003315075.1 Rossellomorea aquimaris | reverse complement strand
CGGTGTTTGTCAATATAGTTGTCGCATTTAGTTACTTTAGTATTTTTAAAAATGTCATGGGTTCCCGCGTTCGTCCCTTGGCTACCGCGCTACGCTTGCTGACCTAGTGATTTGAATCGAAAGGGAAAGCATACTTTCGATTCAAATCACTAGGGACACGGGAAATATTATGGTTTTCTTATCGCTTCATTTTGCCCCTCATCTCGCATTGGATTGAGCGTTACTTGTTCATTTGGTGCCCAATTTCTCGTGCTTCGTGCCCACCTTTCTGGATGCTTTGCCTTCGCTTCCTCGTATACGTTTTTTCGCTTTTCTAAAATGGCTATATGTTCTCCTGTATGACACTGTAAAGGTGTCACAAAATTCAGCCCACTATGCAGGTGAATCTCGTTGTACCAATGGACAAATTGCTGTGCCCATTGTCTTGCTTCCTCGAGTGATGCAAAACCTTTGTATGGAAAATCGGGCCGATATTTAAGTGTCCGAAACATCGCTTCTGAGTAAGGATTATCATTGCTCACACGCGGTCTTGAGAAGGAGCTTTGAATGCCCAATTTCTCTAGTAAACTTAAGAATGTCTCAGCTTTCATCGGGCTACCATTATCTGAATGTAACACGAGTGGTGCCCCTTGAATTTTTTCATTGATGACTGCTCTCTTCACGAGCGTTTCGGCGTGTTTTGCCTCTTCTTTTTCCCAAACTTCCCAGCCTACTACTTTTCTACTAAATAAATCGAGAATTAAATAGAGTCGATAATACAAACCTTTTACAGGTCCACCTAGCCAAGTAATGTCCCATGTCCATACTTGGTTTGGTAATGTTGCCAGATGACTTTCAGGGATTCTTCGTGTTGGCTTTTGACTACGACCACGGTGATGTTGCATTTTTTCTTCACGCAATACACGATAAAATGTAGATTCTGACGCAATATAAGTTCCTCTGTCCGCAAGCTTTGGTACAATTTGTGTCGGTGGTAAATCGGCGTATTCCTCTTGTTTAACAACCGCCATTATTTTCTCTTTTTCTTCCTCGGACAACTTATTTTTCGGCACGGGCCTTTTCGTAAGAGGACGCTGATCTACCTTTAAATCCCCCTCTGCCACCCAGCGCTCGTATGTTCGAACGCTGATATGAAGTTCCTCGCAAGCCTTCGCTAATCGCGCACCGGTTTGATTTGCTTCTAGGATAAGTTCGACAGCTAATGCGCGATTTGACGGGCAAATCATTCTTCCTCGTCGTCCCCCCAAATCGCTTGGGCCTTTTTTCTGAGCAGTAATAACGCGGCAGCTTCCGCTAATGCTTTTTCCTTCTTTTGTAGCTCTTTTTCTAATTGCTTGGCACGTTTCTGTTCTTCCTTCAACGAACCTTTTAACTGCTTCGATTGATCATATACTTGACCATTTGCCTGAAGGCATACCGTTCGCCATGCCTCGATCTGTTCACGATACAATCCCTTTTTGCGACAATACTCAGCCAGTTCCGTTTCGTTCATCGCGAATGTCTCCATCACGATTAAAAACTTATCTTGACTGCTCCATTTATCGCTTGTTTGTCCATTTCCAGGCGTTGCCACTCCAGCTGCACGTGCTTCTTTACGCCACTTGTACAAAGTTACTTCTGTGATGCCTTCTTCTTTCGAGATTTGTGCCACCGCTTCGTTGTTGGGCGGCATCATCCGTTTGACAATGGCTTCTTTTTGTTCTTGCGAATATCTTACTCTATTTCTCCCTGCCATGTTGATCGACCTCCGTGTTATTTACTTAACTATAACACTAAAGTATCATACGACATCTATCCTAACAGAGGGGG
>NZ_QNRJ01000042.1 GCF_003315075.1 Rossellomorea aquimaris | reverse complement strand
ACTCCCTCTATAAAGAAAGAGATAACTCTTGTTCTCTCGCTTATTCTCAATATTCCTAAGAGATTTATATAGCTAAGACATTCGAAGTATGGATAGATGTTGAAAGTAAGGGTAATTTTGGGCATAAAGAGAAAAAGAAAGCTAGCCCACCTAGCCACTTCTATCCAAAAAGTGGTTAACTAGTAAAAGTATGGTCGCACTGGTGGATCTCCACATTTCTCACGGAGGTCAACCCTCCCATTTCTCACAGAGTCTATGCTCTAAAATTCCTTCGTCCAACCTTTCCATGAGGTGGATGTCAGTGATGCTGCCCGACAGGGTCTATGCCCGCACTTTAACTGTTTTACTGACTAATCCGTGCTTCAAATGTCTATGACTGTAATCTTTAGAAACATACATAAAAACAACGGTGAAACTTAAGCTGCGGCCTGTAATGAAGCCAGATGAGGAATGTCTTTTAACATTCTTTCTTCACTAAATTCACATTGCTTTGTACCAATCGTAAATAAGATACGTATTAGCTTGTTACAGATGGCAATCATGGACTGCATCTTCTTCAAGGGATTACTCTGTCGAGTAGTATAATAATGATGTAAAGCTTTAAAGGCGGCATTTTTGGCGACCAACGGCATAGCTACTCGGAAGAGGAGAGCTCTGAGTGCCTTCCTTCCTCGTTTCGTGATTTTCGTTAGTCCCTTATGCTTTCCGGAGGTATTCTCCTTCAAGTTAAGTCCAGCTAATTTGATGATCTGGCGGGGATGGGAGTAGTTCCTTATGTCTCCTACTTCCGCAAAGAACCCTGCCACTGTATCCTTGCCAATTCCGGTGATCGCTAACATCTGTGGAACACCAGGGATTTGTTCAAGAAGCCCCTCTATATCAGAATCTAATTCTTCGAACCTTTCGACAACCAACTCATACTTTTCTAGTAAAGTGCGAAGCTCTAATTTAGCCATCTTTGAACCTTCACGAATGCCGATTGAATCTTTGGCAGCTCGTTTCAACTCATGAATCTTACGGAGTCCAACTGCACGTTTTACTGCTTTTCTGAGATGAGTCAGGATGTCTTGATCCGATATATGTTCCAGCTCTTGTGGTAATACATTCAGCTTTAATAGTTGTAGTGCTGATTTCCCTTCCCAATCCTTAAAAACGGTTAGGAATTCAGGGAAATAGCGGTCTAGCCAGTTGTGAATCTGCCCTTGAAGCATCTGTAAATCAACAGACAAAAGGTCGCGTATTTTTCTGGCCACACGAAGTTCTGCATAAACTCCTTGCGGAATTTGTGGTTCAGCGTACCTTCCGTCCTTGACTAACTGGGCAATCACTTTGGCATCTTTGACATCATTTTTAGTTGGTGAATTGTCATCCAACTCTTTGGATTTCTTTACATGCATGGGATTCACCACCACAAACTTAATCTCTCTCTCCTTAAGGTAATGAGCTAAGTTTAGCCAGTAATGACCTGTTGGTTCCATGCCTATAATCAACTTGTCCATCTTATTTTGGTCCATCAGCTGCTTGATCCAGCTTAAGAACAGATCGAAGTGAGCGTGGGAGTTTTCAAAGTGACACGGGGTTCCAAACTCCATTCCCCTGAAATCTTGAGCACGCGCGACATGCTTGAATTTCGCAATGTCTACTCCTATAATTAGTGTTTGAGAAGTAATTTGAGCAATCTTTTCATTTTGGTTATAATTCATGTTGAAAGCCTCCTGGTAGATATGATTTTGTCCGTTTTGCTTGCCGGCTCAGGACACTCTTATCATACCAAGAGGTTCTTTTTTTGTTCAAACTCTATTTTTCTTCATAACAGGAATGCTGCCC
>NZ_QNRJ01000041.1 GCF_003315075.1 Rossellomorea aquimaris | reverse complement strand
GTCCGTTTTGCTTGCCGGCTCAGGACACTCTTATCATACCAAGAGGTTCTTTTTTTGTTCAAACTCTATTTTTCTTCATAACAGGAATGCTGCCCTTTACTTGAACAAAGGGCGGCATCTTATTCAGCATATGCCCCCCTTCGCTGAATAAGATTATTAAAATGGAACATAAAAGGGCTGTTCTTCTTCATTTAGTATCTTAACAATTCTTTCTCTGAAATTTGACCAAGTAACCATATTTAATACTTCTTCTAAAGTGAAAAATCCAACCTCTAAACTTTCACTACTTGTCTGCGGTTTACCGCCTGTCGCTTTTGCAAGCCAACAAGTAGCACAAACATTAGCCTGAATATTTTGATAAATACCACAAAATCTTATTACATCAATATCAATTCCCGATTCTTCTTTCACTTCTCTTGTTATTCCGTCTTCTATGGTTTCTCCTAATTCTATTACACCTCCAGGAAATTCCCAGCCTCTTCGTGGACCTTTAATAAGCAAGATTTTCCCTTCATCATTAAGAACCACAGCACCCGCAGAGAGTGAATGTCTTGGCATAGTCATATAAAAACCCCCTTTATTTGAGATGTATGCTCTTTTATCGCAATTCTTCAACAAACCTGCCATTAATACCAATTATTTCAAAATTTCGTTGCATACTCAAGAAAATTTCAAACAAAAAAAGAAGCTTACCCTATTTCGGATAAGGCCTCTTGTTTGAATAAGTAAAATACGCAAAAATACTCTGTTGTTAATTTAACTTTGTAATAAAATTGGTTTTATTTCAAGTACATTAGAGACAATTGCAAAGGGATTATGGTTAGATGCTTTGCAATACCTCTATTTTCATTTACCCAGATAGCATCAATACCAACTTCCATTGGTCCAGCAACATCATGCGACCAAGAATCTCCAATAAAGAGAGCTTCCTTTGGTTTTTTGCCAAAATACTCTAATGCGTGCAAATAAATCTCTGGGTCAGGTTTCCTAAAGCCTATCTGCTCTGCATCAAAGATGGTTTCATCGGGAAATACGTTAGATAACTGCATTTCCTTAATCTTTAAACGAGCATCGTATAGTCCATTTGTAACTATCCCAAGTTGATAGTCTACTTTCAATTCAGCTAAAAAATCTGTTATTTTAGTATTCACAGCAATAAATTTCAAACTGTTTTTAAAGAAAAGTTCATCAATCTCATCTAGTAATTCTGAATGAGTCAAAACACTAAAATGGGCAAATGATTGGTTCCATCTTGCCCGTCTAAATTCCAAAGGTGTTATTTCTCGACTTATAAATTTGTCCAGTAACGACTGTGGAACATTAAGCATTCTTTCAACAAATGTTACTTCGTCAAGATTTTTAGTTTTAGGATGATTCTTTATAGTTTTTATGAGTCCCTCATTAAACCAGGAAGAATTAAGAAGAGTGTTGTCTAAATCGAATAATAACAAACTATGTTTATTCATACATACCTCACTGAAAGAGAATGTCTTGGTATTGACATATAAAAACCACCTTTATTTGAGATGTAATGCTTGCTCTTTTATCGCAATTCTTCTAGCAAACGTGCCCATTTCTTGAACAAAGGTCGGGCTGCTTGTTTAGCAAACAAACTACCGTTAGCTGAATATTGACTCATTTGGAATCTTTTTTATGTACGAGTTTATATAGGTTCGATATTCGTCGGTTAAAGCCTCTGGCAATTCATTAAGATTAAAATATTGAATATCTAAGGATTCTCTTTTATCAATTTCTAACTTCCCTTTTACTTCTCTAGTTATATAAACAGCAGTTACAGAATATAGTTCATCCCCGTTTGAAACTTTGAAGTAATAATCCGAACCCGAAAAAACATCTAATAATTGTAACCCTCCCTCAATAAAGTTAATTTTTCTTTGAAATACTCGCTTATTCTCAAAGTTTCTTTAATACACAATAGTGGATACACCTCAATAACTGGATAA
>NZ_QNRJ01000040.1 GCF_003315075.1 Rossellomorea aquimaris | reverse complement strand
GCGTAGCGCGGTAGCCAAGGGACGAACGCGGGAACCCATGACATTTTTAAAAATACTAAAGTAACTAAATGCGACAACTATATTGACAAACACCGATATCCACTACCATTAAAAGCACCTACTTGTGTATCATACCCTTCGTAACTATAACCAGCTTGAGCTGCTCCAGCAGTTGCTAGCGAACCTAATGTCAAACCTAAAACTACTAATTTTTTCTTCTTCATTTAATTACACCGACCTTTTTAAAATTTAGGTAATTTTGTAAAAATTGGACGAAAATTCTAAGAAACCTCCATATATTAACTGAAACCATTAAACCTCAACTTTTAAAAACAGACTAATTTTGATTCAAATATCACTGCAATGATTTTCTTTAGCTAAAGACTAACAATTTCCTTTTTTTGTATCTGGTGCGCACTTCAAACAATACTTTAGATGTCTACAAATGTAAAATATAGTCAGGTGGTAGTTTTGTAGATTTAACCCTAAACTTATGACTAATCCTCCACTTTCCGACAAAAAGTACTAATAATTATTCTCTTAGGAATAAAAATATATTAGATAATTTGAACCACGAAAATACAAAGGAATATTGGACTATGAAACCTTTTGAGTTGCTTAAAATAATACTAAATGGTTATTTTACACATATAAAAAACACCTCCAAGTGCAAATATTAACGCCTTGAAGGTGTTTATTAAGATTTAATTTTGTATGTCATTTTACTCGCAATGAGTTTCCATACATTTATTCTTTCTTTACCGTCACCAACTTCAACGGCACCGGAATCTTCTTGTATACCTTCTTCCCTGCCAACACATCAGCCCCAGCCTGAACGGCCAACGAACCAATCTTCTCAGGCTGCTGAGCCACGGTCGCAGACAGATTACCATTCCGAATGCTAGTCATCGCATCTTCATTTCCATCAAATCCAACGACGAGAACGTCTCGACCAGAACTCTGGATAGCCTGCAGTGCTCCCAATGCCATTTCATCGTTATGAGCAAACACAGCTTTGATATCTGGATTCCCTTGGATCATGTTCTCCATTGTATTCAATCCTTCGGTACGATCAAAGTTCGCTGTCTGCTTGGCCACGACATCCAACTTTTCATCCGCGATGTTGTGGAACCCGGCTCTCCGCTCACGAGTGGCGGATGCTCCTGGGACACCTTCCAGTTCTGCAACCTTTGCTCCTTCACCAAGCTGTTTGACGAGGTATTCTCCGGCCATTTCGCCGCCCTTTTCGTTATCCGAGCTGACGAGGGTGGCGACGTCTCCTTTTTCCGCTGAGCGGTCAAGGGTGACGACGGGGATGCCTAGGCTGTTGGCGGATTGGACGGCAGTGGAGATGGCCGCTGAGTCTGTCGGGTTGATGAGTAAGACGTTGACGCCCTGCTGGATGAGGTCTTCTACGTCATTGATCTGTTTGGCGGCGTCATTCTGTGCATCGACGACGACGACTTCCATGCCTTGTTTCTTCGCTTCGTCTTCTACTCCGTTTTTCATGGAGACGAAGAATGGGTTATTCAAGGTTGAAACGGATAGTCCGATTTTGATGTCTTCTGGGTTCGAGCTTTTACTTGGCTTCGCCCATTCCGGCGGCTGCAGGGAGCATGCGCCCAGGAATAGGAGTGAAAAACTGGTTAAATGGGGACGGATCCAATTTGACTTTTTGCATTAATCTGGAAAAGCGCACTTTCAAACCAATGATAAATAATCCTTAACAGCCATTGATGATATAGACCTGAATTCTCCTGTTCGTCTAGTAGAAAATATACTCTTCCAAGTGCTCGAACCAGAACTCCTCCGTATGAACTTCTCAAACATAAGGATTACATCCACCCTGCCAATGAATTGTCCAATCAGCGCTTCCACCCCGTGCCGAGGGTCTGACCCCAATATGCACTTTCCCTTTTGTACTTCGACAATAAATTTGAAAACCTAAAATTAAAGAGAAGTCCAAAACCTTTTGGACTTCTCTTAGATTTAAGTAGGTTTTCACTTTCTTTCTAGTGAATATTACTACGCATTAAACTATTGACGATTGTTAATTAGACTTGAACCAGTTTATGGTAACTAGAGTATGAACGTGATAATATTTATATAATTAAAAATATTTAAAAGTAATATTTATTTTAACCTAAATAAGAAAGGGCGACTGAGATTACAAATGATCATTGATTGCCATTTCCATGTTGATGAAACGATGTTATCGTTAGAAAAAATGATTGAAGAGATGGATAAAAACAATATTAAGAAAACCGCATTAATTCCACCTTTAAATGAAACCATGTATGAAAAAGAAAGTACATACCAGGATAACCTACACCGCTTGTTCCGTTTTTTAATTATGAATTTTCCCAAAGTAGGCTTTAAGATTTATAACGGATTAGTTAAAGATGGTTACTTTAAAGTCAATGGAAGCTTTAAGATTTTCACCGAGCCAAATAATGACATTGTAGCAAATGCGATAAAATGCTATCCTGATCGTTTTCTAGGCTGGGCTGCCGTTAATCCAACTGTTCCCGAATCTGTGGAGACGTTAGAAACATACCTTAACCTACCTGGTTTTATTGGTGTAAAAGCCCATCCATTTATGCATAAGTATAGTATTAAAGAACTTGATCAAATTGGATCCTTATGCCAAAAAAGAGACCTCCCAATGATTATTCATCTGTCTTCAGAACCAGATTCCTACAAATACTTACCAGACAAATATCCCAATCTCAAAGTTATTTATGCTCATGCAGGACTTCCTTTTTGGAAAAGCCTGTGGCAATACGCAAAAGAAAAGCCCAATGTTTATGTGGACACTTCAAGTGATTACCTTACACCCGCTATCGTAAGAAATGTAGTTCAGGCACTTGGGTATCAAAAGGTATTGTATGGTTGCGATGGACCATATGGAATGAAAAAGTATAATGAGTACGATTACTCGGATAAAAGGAGCTGGATTGACTCTTTAGATATTCCTCAAGAAGAAAAGAAATTTATTCTAGGGAAGAATTTTATGGACTTAATAAAGAGTTCAGATCAGGCCTTCATACAGAAAGGATAATAGCTCGAATGTCGGGATCAGACCCCCGATCGATTAATGATTCACTTTGACGAGGGTCTGACCCCAATATCTAAAAATAGGAAAGACGTTTTCATTTTTTGAAAACGTCTTTCCGTAGATATTCAGATATCATCCAATGAATTGTGGATTGTCACGATAGGTTCATAGCTACTCAAAATTTCAAGAACGTTTTCTTGATCTACAAACACAAAATCAGTAATCTCATCGCCGAAACCAGGTCCTAATTCTTTACTAAGATACCAATCTAGAAATTCAGAGTTTTCCATTTTATATAACGGCCATAATTCTTCGCGTTTATTACTATTTGGTTTTAAAGAATCTAAAAAAGGAAATTCATTCAATTCGCTTCGATGACATTCATCTGAAAATCTTAAAGACAATACTCCCTCATTGAAAGTAAAACAAACATACTTATCTAGGAGCTTACCACTTTTAATTATTTGATAAATTAGCTTTACTTTATTAAAAGTGTATTCAAGTTTTTCAAAGCCCAGTACTTCACCAATTTCGTTACTTGGGCGCCAGTAATGCATAATACTTGAAGTTTTCATTAAATCCAACCCCTTAGTTAATCATACCTAATTACTTCTTTACCAGCATTCCACTTAATTGCAGGTCTTCCATAAGAAGCATCCTTAGGATAGAACATTACTGTACCTTGTGGAGTATGTACAGCCCATTTCCCACTACCATATGCAACTGGTGGATTTGTAGATGTTGCTATATACCTCTGTAAATCAGATAGTGCCTTACTAGCATTCCCTACTTTTCTATATTGCTTGAAATTCTTAGCTGCAGGATCAAGTCTAGCTGTACTTCTCAAACTTACCCAACCATAGGGAGAACCACTCGTACATTGAGGAGTGACAATTTCTCCACCAATAGAAGTTTTGGCAGTAGGAGTTACACTCCAAGGATCGCTACATGCAGCATTAACTTTTCCCAGACCAGGAACAATTAAAAATAATAATAGTGTCGTTAACAAAACTGAAAATATTTTTTTCAAGATTATACCTCCAAATACCCATTAAGTAAATAAGCGCTTATTACTCTTTTGATGATATCATATAATAATTCCCAAAAAATGAAATATTCATATAATTGAATTAATTTCATAACTCTGAGCCCTTGCGGCTCTAAGGGTAAAATGACAAGAAAATAGAGCACCTCCCCAAATCCTGTATAATGAGAGTTAC
>NZ_QNRJ01000039.1 GCF_003315075.1 Rossellomorea aquimaris | reverse complement strand
TTACTGGTTTAGTTTGGTGATCCCTTTTTTAAGGAACCTGACCTTTGATAATTTCATATTCGGTTATTTTTCATTTGACATATTACCGCAGGTCTCTATTACTTATGATCTTCTTACAGACAGGTTGTCCCCCTTATTTTAGAGGCGGAAAACGTTTTTTACAATTATTATTTGTTGAATTCATTCAAAGAATATGATAATTTAATAACAGTTTTAATTTTAATCCATAGTATGTTTATAGGAATTATAAACTTAATGTAACTGAGGTGCTGAACCATGGGTAGAGAATTTTTGGATTTGTTCCAGGATTGGGCAGATTCTTATGACGATACAGTAACGGGGAAAGACGTTGAATATCAAGCGGTTTTCGAACAATATGAATCCATTCTTGACGAAGTCGTTTCCCGGGCAAAGGGAAGAGTCGTTGAATTTGGCCCGGGGACAGGGAATTTGACCAGGAAATTACTGGATGCAGGGCTTGAAGTGGTTCCTTTTGAACCTTCCCCTGAAATGAGAGCCATTGGAATGCAGAAGCTTGGAAAAGAGGTAACGTTCACGGATGGAGATTTCCTCGACTTCTCTTTAGAAGGAGGGGCAGATTCGATCGTGAGCTCCTATGCATTCCATCACTTAACAGATGAAGAAAAGGGAAAAGCTTTTCGCATATATGGAAAGCTACTGGCACATGGTGGTAAAATAGTATTTGCCGATACGATGTTTGAAACGGATCAGCACTATCAAGCCGCCATATCCCAAGCAATCAAAAAAGAGTATTACAACCTTGCTGAAGATTTAAAACGGGAATATTACACAACCTTGGATGTTCTAAGGGAATTATTGGACCAGAATGGGTTTTCAGTCTCTTTTAAGCAAGTAAATACCTTTGTGTGGATTATGGAGGCGACTAAACAGTAGAAAGAGGTTTTAGTAATGAAAATCGCCATCATTGGAGCAATGGAAGAAGAAGTAGCCTTACTTAGAGAAAATATTTCAAACCCGACAGTGGAAACAATCGCAGGGTGTGAATATACAAGTGGAACGATGGAAGACAAAGAAGTGATTTTACTTCGCTCAGGAATCGGCAAGGTGAATGCAGCGATGTCAACAGCCGTTCTTCTGCAGCATTTTAACCCGGACTGCATCATTAATACAGGGTCAGCCGGAGGATTCGATCCTTCTTTAAATGTTGGGGATGTTGTCATCTCAACAGAAGTAAGGCATCATGATGTGGATGTGACGGCTTTTGGGTATGAATATGGTCAAGTACCACAGCTTCCGGCCGCTTTTACAGCAGACGGGAAATTAATGCAGACAGCCATTGATAGCGTGAAAGAGCTTGGAAATGCACAAGTGGTGTCAGGATTGATCGCCACAGGCGATTCATTTATGAATGATCCTAAGCGTGTGGAAGCCATCCGTGACAAATTCACTGATTTACAGGCAGTGGAAATGGAAGCGGCAGCCATTGCGCAAGTGGCTCATCAATTTAACGTACCATTTGTCATTATCCGCTCTCTTTCTGATATTGCCGGCAAGGAATCAGATGTTTCCTTCGAACAATATCTAGAAAAGGCGGCCCTCCACTCTGCCAAAATGGTTATGAGCATTGTAAAGTCTGTTTAATACAAGGGAAATACGGCTGACCCGGGTACCAACTTTCTCATCAAAACATACGGTCCAATCATATGTATTTGAGGACAGGGGAGGTGGATGGAGTCAGCTTTTTTTATGAAGGGGGATTGAGTACATGGACGTGTATAAAAGCGTACATGACCTGATTGGGAATACACCGATTGTCGAGCTTACAAACTTCCCATTAAAAAAAGGAGTCCGCCTCTTTGCTAAGCTGGAATTCTTCAATCCTGGAGGTAGTGTGAAGGATCGTCTGGGCAGGGAATTATTAGAAGATGCCATCCGTAACGGTAAAATAGAACCGGGAGGCACTCTCATCGAACCGACTGCAGGGAACACGGGAATCGGCCTGGCTCTTGCAGCTGTGAATTCGGGATACAATGTCGTGTTCTGCGTACCTGAAAAATTCAGCATAGAAAAGCAGGAGCTTATGAAAGCATTAGGCGCCAAAATCATTCATACCCCAACCGAGGAAGGAATGAAGGGGGCCATTGCAAAAGCAAATGAACTGGTAAAGGAAATTCCCAACTCTTATTCTCCGCAGCAATTCGGGAATGCGGCCAATCCGGAGACGTATTACAAAACGTTGGGACCTGAACTGTGGAATCAGATGGATGGCAACATTCAAACTTTTGTTGCGGGAGCAGGGACAGGGGGTACCTTCATGGGGACTGCTCAGTACCTGAAGGAGAGAAATAAGAACATCAAAACAGTCATTGTTGAACCTGAAGGCTCCATCTTGAACGGTGGACCATCAGGACCTCATAAAACAGAGGGAATCGGCATGGAATTCTTACCTCACTATATGGATTCAAGCTATTTTAATAGCATCCATACCGTGACGGACGACAATGCTTTTAAACGAGTAAAAGAGCTTGCGCTGATGGAAGGCTTGCTGGTCGGAAGTTCTTCTGGTGCAGTGCTGCATGCTGCATTACAGGAAGCGGAAGAAGCAGAGCCGGGAAGCCATATCGTCACGATTTTCCCGGACTCGAGTGAGCGCTATTTAAGTAAGAAAATATATGAAGGAGGACTCTAATCATGAAAAAGAAAACACAATTAATTCACGGCGGAATCCCTACAGATCCTCAAACAGGTGCTGTATCCACTCCCATCTATCAGGTGAGTACGTATAAGCAGGATGAAGTTGGAAAGCATAAAGGCTTTGAATATTCACGTTCAGGAAACCCGACAAGGCACGCACTTGAAGAGTTGATTAAAGATCTGGAAGGCGGAGAAAAAGGCTTTGCATTCGGATCGGGAATGGCAGCTATTACGGCAGTTATGATGATGTTCAATAGCGGAGATCATATAGTCATGACAGATGATGTGTATGGCGGAACGTATCGTGTCATGACCAAGGTCTTAAATCGCATCGGCATTGAATCCACTTTCGTTGATTCAAGTGATATCGGCAATATTGAACGGGCTATTGGGCCGAATACAAAGGCTGTATACATTGAAACACCTACAAATCCATTATTGAAAATTACCGATATCGAGGCTGCAGCTTCCTTAGCCAAGAAGCACAATTTATTGACGATTGTGGATAATACATTCAGCACTCCTTATTGGCAGAATCCAATCAGCCTGGGAGCAGACATCGTTCTTCACAGTGCAACGAAATATATCGGCGGACACAGTGACGTTGTGGCAGGACTGGTCGTTGTGAATTCCGAAGAGCTTGCTGAAGAGTTATTCTTTGTACAGAATTCAACAGGCGGGGTTCTTGGACCACAAGATTCATGGTTACTGATTCGAGGCATTAAAACCTTAGGGCTGAGAATGGAAGAACATGAAGAAAACACGAAGAAAATAGTCGAGTATCTGACATCACACCCGAAAGTATCAAAGGTTTACTATCCGGGACTCGAAACCCATCCGAATCATGACATTGCCAAGAAACAGGCATCCGGCTTCGGGGGAATGGTCTCCTTTGATGTAGGCAGTGAAGAAAATGCCGATCGTCTGCTCACGAACACCAAATACTTCACATTAGCTGAAAGTCTTGGTGCTGTAGAAAGTTTAATCTCAGTACCTGCCCGCATGACTCACGCGTCCATTCCGGCAGATCGCCGAAATGAGTTAGGGATCACAGATGGGTTGGTACGTATCTCTGTCGGTCTTGAAGACGTAGAGGACCTGATTGAAGATATTGAAAATGCCCTCTCCAAGTAATTCGTCTATTGGCAGAACTGGTATCAATTACATGGTAGCTGACATGAGATAATATGTTACCATAGAATGAGAGTTTACTAGTTCTAAAGTAGGTGAATGCACATGAAGAACGCAAAAATGAGAACCATTCAACAAAAAATGAACGACTTCAAGCGATTTGGTTTTACGTTACTTGCACTTAGTGTCTTTATGTATTTAGGGGTTATCATTCCAACCGAAACCGTCACACCAAGTAAAACGATCACCCTCATGACAGGGACCGTTGTTTTACTCGGATTGTCACTTATATTTTTTACAAAAGCGATCAAATACAAAAAAGATATGCAATCTATAGATGAATAGATCATGTAAAGCGGGTTCTCATTGAGGACCCGCTCTTTTGGTGTGCCCGGCATGTGCACACGCTTTAGGGTTCAAGTCCCGAACGGTGAAGGTCGTTGTAGCCGTTAGCTGAAGGCAAGGGTGTCCAGGG
>NZ_QNRJ01000038.1 GCF_003315075.1 Rossellomorea aquimaris | reverse complement strand
CGTGTTTGTCAAGAGCGATTGCGGCGACCAAGAACCTAACATTTGCGTTAAAGATAATGCCCTTTTCAACTTTTCATAAGTTTTTTGACACTACCCGTTTAGGATGATTTTTATTTCATCACATTTTTACGCTCATAAAATGCATACGCTTTAGATAAGTTCCCTCTAATCCCATTAACCCCTTTCCATTCAACATATTCGTCTGGTATTTCTAGGTTAGAAGCAAACACTTCGAATGGCACGCCATTTTTCACTGCTTCTTTCGTTTTTTCAATCAAAAAGGCTAAATACTTTTTCAGAGTACACACCAATTCACTCCCCCCTGGATATCCGTGACCAGGTACGACAGTCTCAATATCCAACTGCTTCACCTTTTCTAAAATGGCACCGAATTGTTCAGGATCATAAATGGGTACATGTAAATCAACGGTGACCAGGTCACCCATAAACCCCATCTTCTCTTCTGGTAAGTACAGAAATGTGTCGCTTGTGGTGTGGCCACCTCCAAAGCAGTGCAATTCAACCGTTCTTTTTGAGCCTTCAATCACCATCTTTTCTTCAAAAAGAACGGTTGGGAGCACGAGCTTGATAGTAGGTAAGTCTTTTAGAATGACTGACATTTCCTTATATTGATTGGTGAGACTGGCTTTCATGACTCTATCTGCAGTTATAACGATTTGTTTTCCCAGCTTACTCAAATAGTCTTCCGTTTCTTTTATTTCTGTCTGCAAATCTACTATTTTATTTTTCTCTTCAAACCATTTCCTTGTTAGAGAAGTGGAAATAATCGTTGTATCAGCAAATGCTTGATTTCCAAATACATGATCTCCGTGGTAATGACTGTTGATCAGGTACTTCACTTTTTTCCCAGTCAGCTCTTCAGTCAGCTCTTCAGCCTGCTTCCTCAATTCATAACCAGCAGATGGAGTGGCAAGTGAATCGAACACCAGCAAATTCTCACCTAAGTCAACAATACCAGCATTACTCCATGCACCTTGGCCCGGCTTTGCGATAGCTGCATAGACTCCGTCACTTAAGACATATAAACTAAAATAATCAGTGTCTTTTATTTTCTCTTTCACTGTTTTCACCCTCAGGAACTATAATGGTTGTCGACGCTATTACTCAATTCCAATTATTTCAAATCCATGATAGAAACTCAATAACTAATTCCCATAAAAAAAGAAGCTTACCCTATTGCGGATAAGCCCTCTATTCTGGAATAATAGCTTTTCGTAAGTTAGTTACATGATTAGGATTTGTTAACCATTTACTCATAAGTTCCATTTGCTTCTGTTTCAAGTCGCCATAAGGTTCTTCAATAGATTCAATTTCATGAAATTTTCTTTCGTATATTTTGGTATCGTTGATTTTTTTATACCCGCCAAAACCTACATCATCGTTTAGTAACCAAACCACTTTTTTAATATTGGCAAACAGTATTCCGCCCGTGCACATTGGACAAGGTTCCAAGGAAGTGTATAGTGTAAACTTCTCACGGTTGACTTTCGCATTAAATATTGATTGACCGGCATTACGGATGGCATCAATTTCAGCGTGGGCAGTCGAATCTTGTTCCGGATGTACTCTATTACGCCCTCTAGAAATGATGTTCTGATTTTCATCCACAATAATAGCCCCAACTGGATATGTATTCTCATTCAATGCTTTTTCTGCTTCTTCAAGAGCCAACTCTAAAAAATATCTGTCTTTTTTCATGGTCATATTTCTCCCCCCATCAACTCCCTATATTAAAAAGAACAATGGCTAATTTCGGTTGAAGTCCCACCCCACAACCTTCGAACTTGCACCAATTCCTTCTCTTTAAATTCCATCCTATAAATATCAGGCTTGGATGTGCTATATAAAAAATCCAAGTCATACGTACGATCGAAATATCCCATCATCAGGGTCATAACAGCCCCGTGAGATCCTATTACAATATGTTTATCTTTATATGTTTCTAATAGTTCCTTTAGAACGTTAACAGCCCTATTTTGACAATCAGCATTTGATTCCCCTCGCTTTAAAGCGAAACTTGAATCCCGGAACGACTTCTCCAGCAATGGATGCAATTCCTTATCAGAAAACTAGCAGAATGTAGATCAACTTTCCACCATCAGTCCTCTTTGATGATAGAATTCACTCATTTCTTTTATTTTAAATGGAACATCCTCAATCCCTATGGAAGTGGATGCAAATTCTTTTATGGGATGCTGCCCCACACAAACACTGTAGTTTGCGTGTTGAAAAAGTTCTAAGTCATTTTGGTCATTTCCGAATGCCATAAACTCACCTGGTAGTATGCCTAGTTGTCTCAGACCCTCCACCTTATGTATTCCTGACGGGCTTATATCCATGAGTTCTTCATCCCCGTGTTCGTATACTTGTACAGATAACTTCTCGAGCTGTTGTTTGATTGCTTGATCTCTTGTAAATAATACGATTTTCGTGATCTTTGATAAATGAGCCAATGGCTGATCTACAGCACGTTTTTCAGGATCAAGATTACGGAATATAGGGTGACCGCGATCTCCTGTATAGCTGTAATCCCAATCACTGTCTATCAAATAAGTCAGTTGGTTGGATTCAATTATCTGCTTTATTTGATCCACTATTTCTGTTGTGAAAGCCCTAGTCTTAATCTCCCCATCTGCATACGTAAAGGCACCATTCCCGCCGATCATCCGAAAATGCCGGAAATATGCAGGCAGAACTGGTAATAAATCACGAATGGGCCTGGCCGAAGCAAATACAATTTCGTGTCCCTGCTGACTACAAACATTTAAAGCGTCACATATCTCTTGGCTCAGGGGCTTTCCTTTAAAGCAAATCGTCCCATCTAAATCGAATACAAAAATCATCTTTTTTCACCTCAGGCGTGTTGGGATTATGTCATATAGCTTATTAATCTATCAAAAGAATCGATCTCGGCATATGGTTTGATATCGGTATCATTCTTGATTCTTTGAGGATTGAACCATATGCCCTTAATATGTGCATGTTGACAGCCGCTAATGTCCTTTTCTAAGTGATCTCCTACAAATAAGACATCTTCCGGCTGCACATTCAGTTCATCCAGTGCTAATTCAAATATACGTTTGTCCGGTTTAGTCATTCCCACTTCTTCAGAAATAATGATTGTGTCAAAATAACTATTTAACCCAGAGTTTAGTATTTTAGCTTTTTGTCTCTGAGTGGAACCGTTTGTAATAATTCCGACTTTAACGTGCTGCTTTATGGTATTTAGGATAGTAAGTGTATGCTGATGGATAGAAAAACATCGCGGGAAATGATGATTCCAAAAATCTTGGATGTCCTGGCGCGGTAATCTATAATGCGGTGGGAACTCATCAAATAATGATTCCAAAACGTTTCTCTTATTGTTATCACCATAGCTTCCTTTATCGTATTCTCTGAACATATGCAACATTTCGTCTTTTGCCGGATGTGGAACACCCTCATAACATTTTTCTAGAATAAGCGAAAACATTTTATCTACTGCCTGATCCCTGTTAATTAAGGTATCATCCAGATCGAATAGGATTGCTTTATAATTTCTCAAATATTTCCACCGCCTTTCTCTCATGATATAATCCTCACATTTTATTGCCCATTCTGGAATGTCTTTTATCAGCCGCACTTAGTATCAATAAAACAGCAAAAAAGTACACTACACTTCCTATAATCATCTTTGTCCCATTACCTAATGGGAATAGAAATGACATGAAAAATATACAAAATGGACTTAATAATATTAAAGCTAAGCCTATTGTAAATGTCACTTTTTCAGGTATTGATTTAATTTTATCTAACATTTTTCCACCTTCTTTAATAATATCTGTCTACTTATTAATCTAGGTTAGAATTAAGGATTTTCTAAGAACCATAGTACAATGAAGGTGTTAACTAGATCACCCTTTTTTAAAAAACTTCATATGTGCCTTCTCTTCTCTATAGTAATCCAATCTGTCTTGTAACGTCCCAGTATGAAATTCAAATTTATGCCCATCCGGGTCAGTAAAATAGATAGACTTTTTATCTCTTTCATCTCTCGGGCGACCTGACAAGATCTTTACATTTAATTTCTTTAGTTTGTCGAACAAACTATCAAAATCTTTTCTTCAATAAAAAGGCAATATGGGTGTAGGATTGGTGTATTTCATTACGGGGGATGTCTTTCTCTACATTAAGGGCAAACCACATACCCTGTACATCCAAGTAAGCCGTTTTTCTACCCTTTACTAATAATTTTGCATCGAATACTTTTTGATAAAATTTAATGGACGTTTCTAAATCTGTAACTGAAAATAGGAAATGATTAAGCCCTTTTATCGACATTTTTTCACCTCAATAAATAATTTTCATACTACACTATGGAATAATGAAAAAGTTTTCGGGAGTCGCTTTGCCTGATTTTCAGCTATCTTAACTGTGAGCACCATAAGACTGACCTTAATTTCTTTCCATCCATTCGTTTTCTAAAATGCTCATTTCCCACAAGCTCCAGTACTCGTCACCAATTTTCCTTGCATCCCTAAGTAAGCCTTCTTTTATAAATCCTACTTTTTCATAACAAGCAATTGCTGAAGAGTTAAAGTCAAACACCCCAAGACTAACCCTATGTAATTTAAGTTCATCAAATGCAACTTTAAGAATTTCGGTCATCATTTGTTGACCAATTCCCTTTCCTCTTACTGCTTTATCACCCGCCATGACTTTTCCTACTCTTGCTGATTTATTAATTCGATCAATACTGCCTAACGATATATGCCCAATTACATTACCATTTTCTTTATTTATAACGCTATACACTAAAACATCAGAGTTAACCTTATTAGCATTTTTTATGTAATCCTCTAATTGCTCTTCATTTAAGGGGAAACTAAAATTAGGCCCTCCCCACTGAAGTAAAAACTCCGGAGTTTCTATCCAATTAGTAAGTTGCTGAAAATCCGATGTCTCGAAAAATCTTAATTCAATCACAATAAAATTCTCCTCGCTTCTTTGGTACATAGTCTGAATCGCATCGATTCGGTCGTCTTTTTATTCAACTATGGAAGTGTTGTGATGGTTCTGATGCTTCCCAGGTAGTGCAAAAAAGCACGAGATCCGTTCCCTAAAAAAGTTTGAATGGCTTTTACATTCTCATCACTTTCCTTTGGGGAGCTACAGCCTGCAACCAAAGCAATAACAGACGCTAAAACGAATAAGCAACGCCCCCTATAATGGAAGAAGTATATGATGGTTAAAATATCAGATTACGAAGGTACAAAATACCGTATAACAGAGCTCCACTGACTAAAATAGCAAGGCAACCATAACAAACCCATAGATGAACCCTTTTCCGATTGCAAATAAGTCTAAATACATATTTTTTATTCCATCAATTAGAATCTTCAAAGAACTCTCCTCAAATCTAACCATTATTTCTCTAACTACTTAATTATCTATACGAAACAACAAAACAAAAGTTTCAAATATACATCTGGTCTTTATTTGAAACCCAGAGGCGACAGCATAAATTAACACGTTAACACTTGGGTTTTTTCCAATTCATTCAACCTGTTTAATCATATTAACTCCTGCTACTTCAAAACCAATTCTCTCATAAAGTTTTCTTGCTTCATTGTTACTCCCAAAGACGTGTAGCTTTAAGAATAAAAGTTCGTGCTCCCTCATCCACTCTTCAATTTTTTTCATTGTAATCGTACCGTACCCCATATTTCGAAATTCACTTAAAATATATATTTCATATAGAAAGGCACTTTTCTTTGCATTGTCTTTTTCAATCCATAAGCACCCTATATTTTCCAGTTCATTATTTATATTGAAAAAATAGTGACCAGAGGTTTGTATTCCATTAGGTAGTAAGTTATTGAGTTGGTTAGTTGCTTTCGTTTCAAAATCGCCATTTACCTCATAATCGTTTTGAGATAACACTAGGGAGTATCTTTGTATTTTATCTGTAAAGTACTGTTCAAACTCATGCCTTGTCATTTCTATAAGCAAGATATGTTTCATAAATATCTCAAACCCTCCTCTATTCAGTAAGCTGCTTAACTCACTATTTAAAATCCAAATTATCAACTAACCTGCCCAGTATTGAACAAGGGCAATAGCCGGATCGATAGCTGCTCTTCCGTTATTGCCCCCTTTTATTGAAGAGTCTCCTCTATCCTCCAAATGAATAACCGAACAAAAGGAACAAGGAAAAGACTACAAAAATGATACTAATGATTAAGGTAATTATTGATATTGTTTTGCCTAAGCCAGTTTCTCTTTTAGTGCCTAACAAACCAAATATCAAACCTAAAATTGATGTTATAGGTGCAAATTGAATAAAATTCACAATTGCTCCGAAACCATTATTAGAAAATACAGATACCATAAATACAATAAACTCGATAACAAAAACCAATAAGATTACAGCAGCAAGTTTGCCTGATAAAGTTTTAAACATATTGTCCCCTTTCTCTTTCTTTAGAATAATATGACTCTGGATTTAGCTATATATTACTTAGACGAAGGTTCCTTACTTAATGTTTCGAAAAAGACCACCTTATTCCATTAACCTGCTCCAATAGATGAAGAAGGCAATAGCGGTAATCATAGGCGGATATTCAGTTATTGCCCCCGTTAATTGAAGGGTACAGATTTTAACTTATTCATATTCTTTAAATTTCTCCCCACTCTCATTAACCACAGAAAATTCTCCCTCAATCTCATCTATACCTATCAGAATATAGGGATTTTCTTCGTCCGTCTCCGTACTTTTCTCTTCAACAGTTATCGTTGTGCTGTTATTCGACACATCTGCTCCATTAAATTCCAGAGCCTGGTTACTTGTAGCTGATGAAACAACCACCATTTTCTTACCTTCTGATATAGTAAAGACTTTGAACCCTCTAAAATCCGTGTAGTCATTTTGTAGTTGCTCTACATAGTTCTTTACACTTTCCACTTCATCCAATCTATCTTTCTCCAACACCCACGTATTACTACCGCAGGCACTTAGAAAAGCAATCATTAAGACAAATATTAAAAGGTACATTTTCTTCAAATTAGTCACTCCTCCTCTTTAGTTAGACGATTTATAGTTCACCAGTGTTTCGATTATTCCGTTAATGCTGCCCGTTAGCCGAAGATGCTTACGCTTTCTGACCTAATTGTAGGGAGGCGGCTGCTTATTCAGCAAACGCCATCGTTAGTTGAATAAGGATATTACCAAGATCACCTATGATCAACCTTAAGCTCTCCCATTTAACTGTCTTAAATTTTTTTTAGGAATGTCACGACTCCTCAATGTAAAAAGATAGAACATTGAACAGAAACTATTCATCTCGTTTCGTTTTAATTCTATTAATGAGTAGTTGTGTTAAAACAATTGATATAAGAATAGGAGAAGAAGTAATTGCAATCCTCAGGGTTTCATTTAGAGAAGGATCAAAATACGATAATATTCCTTGTATTATTATTGCAGATACTGCATAAATTGATAATCCTAATAGTAGCTGTTTACCTATACTCATACTGCCTCCTTATAGATAACACCAATTAAAGAATTTAAGGACATTAAGCTTATTCCAGTATACTCCCTCTATAAAGAAAGAGATAACTCTTGTTCTCTCGCTTATTCTCAATATTCCTAAGAGATTTATATAGCTAAGACATTCGAAGTATGGATA
>NZ_QNRJ01000037.1 GCF_003315075.1 Rossellomorea aquimaris | reverse complement strand
CGATACGTCAACCTTAAAGAAACCGCCGTATACGGGTCCGTACGTACGGTGGTGTGAGAGGTCGGGGGTTAGTCACCCCCTCCTACTCGATTTGTTGAAAGCTTTAAGGTACATCATGCCCCATAGAGGTTTGCAGGATTTCAAACCACTGATCGTGATTTAATGTAATGGATAGAGAGTCGATGGCATGTTGAATGCGCTCCTTTTTACCTGAACCGACGATTGGCATAATGTTGGCCGGGTGATTAAGAAGCCATGCATATAGAACCTCGTCAATTCCCTTTGCCCCTGTTTCTTCTTGTACCTTCTTCAAAGTATGTTGAAGGCGAACGGCTTTCTCATCTTCTCCTCTGAAGATCGCTCCGCCTGCAAGTGGCGACCAGGCCATCGGCGCGACACGCTTCTCTTGGCAAAGGTTTAACGTACCGTCTTCAAA
This sequence comes from Rossellomorea aquimaris, assembly GCF_003315075.1. Lineage (GTDB taxonomy): Bacteria > Bacillota > Bacilli > Bacillales > Bacillaceae_B > Rossellomorea > Rossellomorea aquimaris_C. Next base: position 13,676 of record NZ_QNRJ01000037.1, on the reverse strand, counting down.
GTTTTCTAAATTGTATGCAGATAATTCGATCTGATTGGTGATCAATGGAAACGGTAAGTAGGATTGAAGCATATTCCATTGATGATCTTTAAAGTTGGATACTCCGAAATGACGGACCTTTCCTTCTTCTTTCAATTGAGTGAAGGCTTCCGCCACTTCTTCTCCATTCATAAACGGATCTGGCCTGTGAATCAATAATAAATCGATGTAATCCGTTTTCAGATTCCGCAGGGAGTTCTCAACAGATGTCAGAATATGCTTTTGACTCGTGTTGTAATGATGTGTTTTATGATCAGGACGATTGTCGGAAGGCAGGACAATCCCGCATTTTGTCACAATTTCCATCTTTTCTCGTAAGGACGGCTGTAGGTTGAGTGCCTCACCAAATAATGCCTCACATGTATACGAGCCATAAATATCTGCGTGATCAAAAGTCGTGATTCCATTTTCAATATTGTGCTGGATTAAAGAAAGGGTGTCTTCCTTTGATTGATTCCAGTCCGCAAGTCTCCACAACCCATGAATGATTCTTGAGAATGATAAGTCTTCCGTCATTTGTATTCTTTGCATCGATGCAACCTCTTTTCATATGGTATGTAGACATTCTTTCATAGTCATACTAAACGTATATTACTATGTTTCGAAAGGAATTAAAAATGATTCAACCTCTTCATGATCTATTATTGAACTGGAAGGTTCCCCCTTCCTCCATAGAGACCGTGGGCCATCATCACAATGTTTATAAGGTGAAGAGTAGGGAGAAGACATTTTATTTAAAAAAGAGATTGAACTCTTCAGTGGAGAAGCGAATAGAAGAGCTGCTCTTAACTTCTTTTTTATTGGAAAACGGACTTCCTGTCGAAAGGCCACTGCTAACGGTCTCGCATCAGCCATATGTACGACAACATCAAGTTTTCTACTGCCTGTATCAAGAGCTGAAGGGGATACCGGTACAAGGCCATTCCTTAACTTCTTTGAAAATGGTGGGAACATACCTTTCCCAACTCCATGGCAGTCTAAAAGAATACGTCTGTAAATTCGAGGTAGAAGAATGGAAAGTTGAAACACATTTGAGAGAGTGGATAAGCGTGAATGATTCAACATTGATAGAAAAGTGGGGGGAAGGGTTCCTTGGCAGGCTGAATGAATGGTCTTTCTCCTATAGCAAATTGCCCCAACAACTCGTCCATAGCGACTGTCATCCCCGTAATATTCTCGTGAAAGAGGAAAGGGTGACAGGGATCATAGATTTCGAGAGGATACGAAAAGCACCCCGCATAGCAGATGTCTGTTACTTTCTTGCAGGGATGCTCAAAGACCAGGTCAAACAGGGTGAGTACGCGCAAGTTGAATGTATCCATGCCTTTATGGAGGGCTATCAGTCCGGTGGAACTTTGACTCAGGAAGAAAAGGAACTGATGCCATTCTTAGTCATTATCTTTCTTCTTCAATACACCTTTTTTTACAATCAAAAAGGGTATTCACACGTTGTATCTACATACATCCCGTTCATTAACAGGCTGGTGAATTCCGGTGATTATGAGAGGGTCTTTCAAATGTAAGTCTATTTAAGAGGAAATGCTTGAATATCCACCTTTTCTGTGGCAAAGTAGGGAAGAAGATAACGTTTAAATTTCATAGTACAAGTGTAGGGGGACCGGTGTGGCCGGTTGAGATTGTATCCTGATAAGATACTGACCCTTTGAACCTGAACTGGCTGATACCAGCGTAGGAAACATTCTCTTAAACATTACATCATCATGTTTAACAATGCGTCCCTCGCTGAAGCTTGGGGCGCTTTTTTTGTGGTTGTGTCCTGACGGTCTAAGGTGTTTTACATTCATTCTCTCTACTAAGTGAAGAATAAGTATAAACGTTACAACTACATATAAGGATTTGAGGAGGAATCATGATGAAAAAATGGATGTATATCATCTGTTCTGTCTTTCTATTAACTGCTTGCAGTGGAGGAGGAAACACATCAGAACAGAAAGAAGGTCTTAAAAAGGTTACGGTTGTACTGGACTGGACACCGAATACCAATCACACTGGATTATACGTTGCGAAAGAAAAGGGATACTTTGAAGATCAGGGGCTGGATGTGGATATCATCTTACCTGGTGAGGCAGGGGCAGATCAACTCGTTGCCTCGGGCAAAGCTGAGTTCGGGGTTGGATACCAGGAAAGTGTCACGCAAGCAAGGGTACAGGACGTACCACTCGTATCTATCGCTGCGGTCATACAGCATAATACATCCGGGTTTGCTTCACCTAAGGATAAGGGTATAACGACTCCGAAGGATTTTGAAGGGAAAAGTTATGGAGGATGGGGATCACCTTTAGAAAAAGCCGTCATGACGTCGATTATGAAACAAGAAAACGCAGATGTAGAGAAAGTGGATTTTGTAAACATGGGAGATACAGATTTCTTTACTGCCGTGAAACGGGATGTTGACTTTGCGTGGATCTACTATGGATGGACAGGGATTGAAGCAGAGCTACGCGGTGAGGATTTGAATATGATGTACGTAAAGGATTACTCTGAAAAACTGGATTATTATACCCCTGTCTTGACGACGAATGAAAAGATGATTGAAAAAGACCCTGAAACGGTTAAATCATTTTTATCAGCTTCTTCAAAAGGCTATCAGTTTGCAATCGACAATCCGGAAGAGGCCGGTGGGATCCTATTAGAAGCAGCTCCGGATCTTGATAAAGAATTAGTCATGAAGAGTCAGGAATGGCTGGCTCCTAAATACAAGGATGACGCTTACAGATGGGGAGAGCAGAAGCTGGAGGTTTGGGAAAACTATGCTTCATGGATGTATGAGAACGATTTATTAGATAAGGAACTGGACAGTAAAAAAGCTTTCACAAACGAATTCTTACCAAAATAAGAGGTGAACAAAATGGGGAACGCACTCGTAAGCATACAAATTATTCCGAAGACAAAAAATGGCGAAGATGTTATACCATACGTGGATGAAGCCATCGCGATCATTGAAAAATCCGGTGTCGGTTATGAAGTCCATCCATTAGAAACGACAATGGAAGGGAATCTACCTGACTTATTTAAGGTGATTGAACAAATGAATGAACGAATGATTGAAATGGGCAGCTCAAACGTTATTTCTCAAATCAAGGTATTATATCAGCCTGCCGGGATTGAAATGAATCAATTGACGGAGAAGTATAAAGGATGAAAGCTTGGATATCGAAAGGATGGAGACCCTTCTTGGTCCTCATCCTTTTATTCATCATTTGGGAATTCACCATTAGAGTATTTGAGGTGCCCGCATGGCTAATGCCTTCACCTTCAGAAATATGGGCGGAAGGAGTCGCCTCATGGTCCACGTTTACAGGACATCTTGCTTCGACAACTCTCCTTACGATCGGAGGGTTTGTGATTGGATGTACGATTGGAATCGGGACAGCAGTGGGCCTGCACCTTCTGCCCAAGTTAAGAGAAGCAATATATCCACTTATGATTTTGTCTCAAAATATTCCGATTATCGTCTTGGCTCCTTTACTTGTTATCTGGTTTGGATTTGGACTTTTGCCGAAAATCATTGTCATTACCTTGATCTGCTTCTTTCCGGTAGCGGTCTCGGCATTGGATGGATTCAGGCAGACAAACGCAGAGTACATCCTTTACATGAAAATGTCGGGAGCCACAAAAGGTCAAATCTTTCAAAAGGTTGAATGGCCCCATGCACTTCCTTCCATCTTCTCAGGATTGAAAATTTCAGCTACCTATAGTGTGATGGGGGCGGTGATTTCAGAATGGTTAGGTGCCCAGAAAGGGATCGGTGTCTATATGACCCTTGCCTCTTCTTCCTTCAGGACAGACAGGGTATTTGTAGCCATCTTTATGATTATGCTGCTCAGCCTGGTTTTCTTTGGAATCATTTTGTTATTAGAAAAAATCATGATTAAGTGGAACCGAAAGGAGGACAGATAACGTGACGACTTTATCCATACAAAATATGTCTAAATACTTCGATGGGGAGCTGATCCTCGATGAGCTTTCCATTCATGTTGAAGAAGGTGAGTTCGTCTCGATCCTCGGTCCTTCCGGGAGCGGGAAAAGCACGCTGTTTCACGTGATCGGCGGGTTATTCACACCCGATTCAGGGGATATTCAATTAGATGGTAAATCGATAAATGGTCAAAGAGGAACCATCAGTTATATGCCTCAAAGTCCGTCCCTCCTGCCGTGGAGGACTGTGATTGAGAATGTGATGCTTGGCCAGGAGTTACATGGGAAGAAAGATAGGGATAAAGCAATGAGCATGATTGAACGGGCAGGCTTAAAGGGATATGAGAATGCGTATCCTGATGAATTATCCGGTGGGATGAAGCAGCGGGTGGCGTTTATTCGTGCCCTTGTCAGTCCTCAATCCTTTTTATGCCTGGATGAGCCCTTTTCTTCCCTGGATGAATTCACCCGATTGGACATGCAGAAATGGCTCCTTTCCATTTGGGAGGAAGACTTGAGTTCTGTTCTATTTGTCACTCACAATATCGACGAAGCCCTGTTCCTTTCAGACCGGATCATTGTATTATCGACTCGGCCAGCCAGGGTGCAGAAGGAGTTCAAAGTACCATTTTCCCGTCCCCGCGACAAAGAGATCCTCTTAACGGAGGAGTTTCTGAAATGGAAAACGAGCATTTTTGAGGAGCTTTCTCAATATGTGTAAACCATCCTTGATTGATGCACATATTCACTTGGATTTATACGAAGGATATCAGCGTGATAAAATTCTGCAGGAACTTGAACTGTATTCTGTAGAAGAAACTTATGGTTGAAACAGATGGTCCTTGGCGTTTTGAAGGCGTCTTTCAGGGAAGGATGACCCATCCCGGAATCATGCATCGGTCCATTGAAAAAATCGCCGAAATAAAAAGCCTGTCAGAGTCGAAAGTTTATAAAAAAATATTTAAAAATACAACTGCATTTTATGGAATTTTCTAAATCAAACTTCTCCTGCATCATTTGTGCAGGAGGAGTTTTTTTAAAAACATCTTTTACCATCATATTTATCAGTGAGATAACAAAAGATGATAGTAATGACGTTTAGGAAAAGGTGAAAAGAATGGAAATGAATGATCAATATATGCCCTATCAAGCGGGTGATGTCGTATATGTGATATATCGAAATCCCCATACACAAAGTGTCGCCAACGTGCAGGAAGCAGCCGTTGTACATGATCCGGAAAATCCGGACGAACTGGCATTATTTTTATATGAAACCTATTATCCGTTAACACATGAAATGGCAGTTTATTCTTCAGAAGCAGAAGCGGAGCAAGCCTATACTCAATCATTTGGAGACCTGTAGGAGGGATGAATCATGGTTAAACCGTTCGTGCCACAATTGGTCTACTTTGAACCGAATGCCTTGGAATATCCCCTGGGTAAAGAGCTCAAAGAAAAGTTTGAAAAAATGGATGTGGAAATCAGGTACACAACATCCCATAACCAGGTTCGTAATTTGCCAGGGGACAACCATTTTCAGAAATACCGGATTGCAAAATCCACATTAGTAGTCGGAGTGAGAAAAACGTTGAAGTTTGATACATCCAAACCGTCTGCTGAATATGCCATCCCATTTGCAACAGGGTGCATGGGGCACTGTCACTATTGCTATCTGCAAACAACGATGGGGAGTAAACCATATATACGAACGTATGTGAATGTGGATGAAATATTTGAGTCGGCGGACAAGTATATTGCAGAGAGAGCTCCTGAATTCACACGTTTTGAAGCTGCTTGTACGTCCGACATCGTAGGGATTGATCATCTCACTCATACTCTAAAACGAGCCATCGAGCATTTTGGCCAATCCGAGTATGGCAAGCTTCGTTTTGTGACGAAATTCCATCACGTCGACCATCTGCTTGATGCGAAGCATAATGGAAAAACCAGATTCCGGTTCAGTATCAATGCCGATTATGTGATCAAGAATTTTGAGCCTGGTACCTCTCCTCTGGATAAGCGCCTAGAGGCAGCGGGGAAGGTAGCGAGAGCAGGATATCCATTAGGATTCATTGTGGCACCTATCTATATCCACGAAGGGTGGCAGGAAGGGTATAGGCAAATGTTTGAACATTTGGAAGCTCATCTGCCGGAAGAAGCGAAAAAGGATTTAACCTTTGAATTTATTCAACATCGTTTCACAAAACCGGCTAAAAGAGTCATTGAGAAAAATTATCCGATGACAAAGCTTGAACTTAATGAGGAAGAACGGCGATATAAATGGGGTAAATACGGGATTGGCAAGTATATCTATCAGAAGGACGAAGAGCAGGAAATGAAAGATCATCTGTATGCTTATATGGAAAAACATTTTCCAAAAGCGAAGCTCGAGTATTTCACATAAAAAAAAAGGGACTGATTACAATACAATGTCAGTTGTAATCAGTCCTCTTAATGTAGTTGTGGTAGGATATTTTCCAAATCTTTCACCCGCATGGCAATTTCATCACAAATTTCCTGATAGTGTACCCATTCTTCAATAAGTGATGCAGAACGCTTCCTTGGATTAGGCAAATTCCAATAGATGACTTTATCTTCTAATTCAGAAGGAATCTCTATCTTATCATCAAATTCTGTATCCTGAATCGCAACAATAACCGAAGCGTTACCAAGTTCATTCATCTCAATGCGTGTAAGTGGGAATGTGCTAATGTCAATACATAACTCTTTCATTGCTAAAACGCTGAATTCAGCACGATTCTCAGTAACCCATCCGGCACTTTTGAAAGACCAATCTGACACATCGAGCTTCTCGGCCCAGCCTTCAGCTATCAAGCTGCGCTGTTGACTACTTGAAAGAAAATAGACTGTTTTATTCATTTTAGGTATGTTCCTTTCTATTTTCATGCTGTTATTACTATTTACCCAATCACGTAGCATTTAATCATCAATTGTAAAAAAGAAAAGATTGGAAGTTAATCTGTAGTCATATAGAATCATTCAACTCCCACATATTGTGTGGGGCGTGAGGAGAAACATAGTAAAAATGTTTTAATTCACCCTTAATCTTCTTCAATTATTAAAAAAATCAGTATAATAGGGAATGGAGAATGAAGAAGCAGCGAAAAAAATGGATGGGAAGGCAGTTCAGGAAGAGATAATAGAAAAATTTTAAAAATAATAGTTTTGCTAAAAGTAATTAAGGGTAAACATCTTTTAATTATTTTGTATTGAGATAGGGGAGGTACATCTATGAAATTTAATTTAACAACGAAGATTATCATTGCCTTAATACTAGGGGCGATTGTGGGATTACTGCTTAATATTTTTGCTAAAGATATATTTGATATATTAGATCCTTATCTGTTTACACCGTTAGGGAAGATATTCCTTAACCTCATCAGCATGCTTGTGGTACCCATTGTGTTTCTATCCATCGTTCTTGGATCTGCAGGTCTGGGTGACCCTAAGAAGCTGGGGAGAATAGGGTTGAAGACCATTGTATTCTTCTTATTGACTACCTGTATTGCCATCGTGATCGGTTTATCCCTTGCTTATGTCATTGATCCCGGTATGGTAGAGGGAATCGACAAAACACAATCAGAAGGCTTTGAAACGGAAGATGCTCCTCCAGTGGGAGAGACCCTCATGAACATTATTCCCAAAAATCCACTTACAGCGATGACAGAAGGAAATATGCTGCAAATCATTGCATTCGCCATCTTTATTGGATTTGGATTAACAACTTTAGGGGACAAAACAAAAGGAATATTAAAGCTTGTTGAACAAGGTAATGATCTTATGATGTACCTTGTGACACTCGTAATGAAATTCGCTCCATACGGAACGTTCGGATTGATCGCCTCTGCAATCGGAAGTCAAGGTATGAGTGCCTTGAAGGCGATGTGGCTTTATTTTGTAGTCGTCCTTGCAGCATTGATCATTCACGCCATCGTTACCTACGGTGGAACGATCCTCCTGTTGGCAAAAAAGAATCCGCTTTGGTTCTTCAAGAATTTCAGTCCTGCGATGAGCGTAGGATTCAGTACGTCAAGCAGTAACGCGACGCTTCCCATCTCAATGGATGTTGCCCAACAACGTTTAGGCGTATCGAAATCAGTAAGCTCCTTCGTTCAACCATTAGGAGCTACCATCAACATGGATGGTACTGCGATTATGCAGGGGGTTGCAACCGTCTTTATCGCTCAGGTGTATGGTGTTGATTTATCATTGGAACAACTGATTACGGTTGTACTAACGGCTGTTTTAGCCAGTATCGGTACAGCAGGGGTTCCTGGAGTCGGATTGATCCTTCTTGCAATGGTTTTAAGCAGTGTAAACCTGCCGGTAGAAGGAATTGGATTAATTCTGGGGATTGACCGCCTGCTTGATATGGCGAGGACCTCCATCAATATTTCAGGAGATGCAGCGTGTGCGTTGTTTGTATCAGAATCTGAAAAGAAACGTACGATCAAGGAACAAAGAGGAGAGGCATAGTCTCTTTTCGTTTCCATTAAAACGAGTCTATGGCCTTTAAGGGTCATAGACTCGTTTTTTTATATCTATTTTATTTCATCATAGCGCTCTAAAGCCCTTTTCCTGGCTGCTTTATGATCGACGATCGGATAGGGATAATGTTCTCCCAGGATCACCCCCGCAGTTTTCAGAATATCCACGGAAGCTTGTGAAGGTTTGTGGATATGTTTATTGGGAACGTCTTTTAATTCAGGAACCCACATCCGGATATAAGTGCCTTCTTTATCGAATTTTTCACTTTGAAGGGTTGGATTGAAAATACGGAAGTAGGGGGCAGAATCAAAGCCGGAGCCTGCAACCCACTGCCAGCCCATTGAATTATTGGCGAGGTCTGCATCAATCAGTGTATCCCAGAACCACTGGGCGCCTTCCTGCCAAGGAATCAGTAAATGCTTGGTCAGGAACGATGCGACGATCATTCTGACACGGTTGTGCATAAACCCCGTTGCCCATAATTCTCTCATTCCTGCATCGACGATGGGATAACCTGTCTCTCCTTTTTTCCATCTTTCCAAATGATCCCTCTCCTTCTGCCATTGGAACTCCTTGAATTTCTCATTTACAGGTCGTGTGGTGGACTCAGGAAAATGAAGCAGGACGGAGTAGGAGAAGTCCCTCCAAATTAATTGTTTAATGAAGGGCTCAACCTGCACTTCTTCCATTTCAAGGAGCGAATGATACAAACTTCTCACCGATAGGACCCCAAGGGCTAAGTAAGGGGATAAGGTGGAGTGATGGCCTTCTGCAGGAAAGTCTCTTCCTTCCGAATAGTCCTTGATGCTTTTTTTAATAAAGGCATGATACCTTTTAACAGCAGCTTCTTCGCCGGGGTCCCAAATGCTTTCCATGATTTGATACCAGGGAATAGAGGGCTTGAGACTTAAATCGTCCAAGGATAGACCCTCCGCGTCTAGGTCCGGGACCTCCATCTTCTTCACAGATGGGAGAGGTTTCGGGATCTCCTCCTTCCTTAATGATTTATAAAATGCTGAGTACACTTTATAAGGGGTGTCGTCATCCTTTTTGATTTTCCAAGGAGGAAGAAGAAGTGTCCCTTCGAATGTTTGAATATCTATTCCCTTTGAGGACAAAGAACGGGCTAAAGCGAGATCCTCCTCATAGGCTCTTGGATCATAGACTCTATTCCAGTAAACCCCCTGTGCATGTGTTTTCTGAACCCACTGGGGGAGAAGATCTGCTACTTTTCCTTTATCTACCCAAAGGCGTCCGTTAATCGATTGAAGGGACGTTTGAAGGGCTTCTAAATTCTGATGCAGCCACCACTTCTTAGCTTCTCCAGAGGGGGAGTGAGAGGTCTCCTCATCCAGGATATATAGAGGAATCACCATTCCTTCTTGAGAAGCTCTATAGAGAGCAGGGTGATCGTGAATCCGAAGGTCTTCCCTAATAAGGACAATGATGCGTTTTGTCATGTTTCTCCCTCCGTTCAAGTCAAATGCGTCAATTCTTTACCTAAAGTATAGTAAAATAAACAGGGTGATACAAAAATCGATGGGTTTAATCGAAACGTTTACTTGAAAATGGAAATCAACTCAGTGTAATATTACACTATAAAAGAAGTAAGGTGTGAATCGATGACAAAAGAAGAGATCGTTCTAATCATATCAGATAAATTAAGGCTCATACGAACAGAGGCAGGTTATACACAGGATAAGATGGCGAACATTATCGGATTATCCAAAAAAACCCTGGTTCAAATTGAAAAAGGCAGAGTCATGGCCGGCTGGACCGCGGTCATTGCCATTTGTGCATTGTTTAAAGATAGTGAAACCTTAACCACCAGTCTGGGAGGAGAGCCCCTTGAAATCATAGAGACCATTGCCCGGGAAGGCATTGATTATCGGAAGGAGAAAACGTTGGGCGGGAAGGTCTGGTGGAAAGATGTAAAGAAGAATGATGAATACATTCTTCAGCAAAACCTTTTCAGTCAGCACTTCCGAATTTTGGACTTCGAGGACTACCGGATATACAGCAGCTTTGACGAAAAAAATGCCCATAACCGTTTTGATGAGTTAACGGGTCAGTAATACATAATGGAGGGACGGACCTTTAAAAGGTCCGTCCCTCCGTTCGTTCCATTTATTTTACGACCAGTACGCTGGTTTCGCAGTTTTGAGTGACTTTTTCACTGACGCTTCCGAGCACCCATTTTTTCATGCCGGATTTACGGCTGCTCCCGACTACTACCAGGTCTGCCTGGATTTCTTTGGCATATTCACATATGCGTTTTGCTTCTGAACCGGATAGGTGAATATAATTTGCTTCAATCCCATAAGGAGAAAGTTTTTCTTTCGCATTTTTTAAAAAGTGATGTGTAGAGGAGGGTGTCTTAATTTCGTGACGTTCTTCCTCCGAAGTATGAACTTTGTTGTCGGGTGAAACCGACAGATTCCCCATGTAATTGTTATCAAACCCTGGTGACGTATCGGCTAATGCATGGGTAGGGGTATAGTTGTCTTGACTTTCATTTGCTACCTTTTCATCTGATATATGGAGTACGGTTAATTGTGTATCTATAGAACCTTTTATTAATTTTTGTACTTCATCCAATGCTTTCTTGCTTCCATCGGTTTCGTCATAAGCTAACAAAATATGTTTATACATCAAAATCACCTCATCAATAGGATATCTGTTATTTACCCAATATTAAGCTTTTTAATCTTTTTCGGGAAAACGATGAATGGAGAGACCATTATAAAAAAGTGATTTTACAATTACTTTTTAACAAAGAAAGAGCAGAACGGGGGAAGATCCGTTCTGCTCTTTCTTTTTGATTAAAATCATATAATAGCAAGAATAATGTTTAGTTTAAGTGGTTCTGATTACAGCATGCTGATAATCCAACCAATGACAACAATTGCTCCAACGACCATTAAGATTGTACGTACCATTAAATATCACCTCGACTTGTAGTATCAATGAAATATGTTTTGTATTTCTAACCGGTTAATGTAAAGTTACCCTGTTAAAGGATAGTTAAAACCTACTCCGCATTTTTATTTAACCAGGCTACTCCTTCAGGCGTGATTTCTGTTCCAATTCTCCCCCTCTGGATCAATACATACCCGAGATCCTGGAGTTCGTTTAATCTTGTCCGAATTTGTTGAACGGATAGAGGAGTGGAGCTTCGTTGCAGGGAAGAATAAATCTTTTGTCTGCTGGCTCGCTTTCCTTCTTCGAAAAATTCAACTAACGCGGTAAGGATTTTTACATACTCCCCGGTTTTAGACATTGAGATAGCAGGAAGGGAAAAGGTACCCTTAGTATGTTCCTTTTCCAATAAATTATTATCATTTTTCGGTAATTGATGAACCGTTAACCGATTTTGTTCTGCAACGGTGATCATGTAAAGAAGTGTATTCTTAAGTTCACGGATATTCCCGCTCCAAGGTGCTTTCTTCAATGCATTTAATACAGCCTCGTCGATTGCAGTGATTTTGCTATGTTCCATACGAAGGAAGTTCTCGATGAGAAGGGGGATATCTTCGCTTCGATCACGGAGGCTGGGCAGCTGCAATGATAGAACTTTCAAACGGTGATAGAGATCTTCACGAAACGTTCCTTCCATTATTAAGGTTTGGAGGTCCCTGTTCGTAGCGGCAATGATCCTGACATCAACAGGAATGTTCTTGTTTCCACCAATCCGTCTGATCTCCATCTCCTGAAGGACTCTCAGGAGCCTCGCTTGAAGCTTTAGGCTAATATCACCGATCTCATCAAGAAACAGGGTACCCCCGTCTGCTTGTTCAAATAATCCTTTTTTTCCTCCTTTTTTTGCGCCGGTGAAGGCTCCGTCCTCATAGCCGAATAATTCACTTTCTAATAAATCTTCAGGCAATGCGCTGCAATTTACAGCAAGATACGGACTGTTCTTTCGGGACGAATCATTATGCATGGCACTTGAGAACAGTTCTTTTCCAGTACCGGTTTCCCCATAAATTAAAATCGGAAGCTCACTTTTTGCGAGTTTTCTGGCGATCATCTTGGTTTCATTAATAAGGGCACTTTCCCCCAGTATGCTGTCAAATGTATATTTGGCAATATATCCTATCCGCTGCAGCTCCCGTTTTCGAACCTTTTCCATCTCGATGGTTTCTTCCATATCTTTAAACGTTGCGACAATGACACCCTCTGCCTTCAAACGGAAACGATAGACCATCACATTCTGCTGACGGAGAGTGAAATATTGTTGATCTTCATCCTGTTGCGACGTCAAAAAGTGATTGAGCTCGATATTCTTGAACACCCTGTTTAGTTTCTTTCCTTTCGCATGGGTAGCTGTAATACCAACCATTCGTTCAAGCACTTCATTGAATACGGTAATTTCTCCGTCTTCCTGAAAGGCGAGGATCCCATCATTTACACCATCCACTACTTTATTTAAAAATTTATTTAATGTTTTCGCCCTTCGATTGATGGCACCCAGCTTTTGACTGAGCTCGATGATCTTTCTTGTATAGCGATCGGTGATATCGAAGGTCAACTGCTCTGACAATTGAAAGTGGTAGATGATTTTCATAATGGTATTCAAATCGATCAGGCGTACACCTATATCGATCTTGCTGGGAATGGAAGGGGGGATGCTTGCCGTTTCTCCAGGTGAAATGGCAATGTCAATTTGTCTAGGGTAGTCTCCAGTTGGCGAGTATGGAATGTAATCCACATGATCTATTCCTAACCGTTTCAAGGTAGAGACTGCTTCTTTGGCTGTTTCAATGAAATCATTCACATATAGTATCTTTTTTCCCGGAGGTAATTCGAAAATACGATCTATGTATTCGTAATTGACGGTACGACGTGCTTTAATGATGGTGCATGAGCCGAAATCGATATATTCCTTCACTTCCGGTGCGATCAGCGCAGAAGAATAAACAATCAATTCATTGGTGAAAAATGTAGGAATCCCTTCATCACAAGCATAACTCGTAATATTGATCAGTTCTCCGAAAACGGATTGTAATTGCTCCTTAAGAGCTCTTTCTGTTTCCTTCGTTCCAGCTAATAGAATTAATTCGTGTTTCATACGTTTCCCCCTTATGGTTTAATCGTATTGTCAAAACTTTTATAAGAAATAGGTTATGAAATCCTATAATAGAGGGATTTTTGAGCAAAAAAATTGCCACCCCCTGAAATCTGGAGAT
>NZ_QNRJ01000036.1 GCF_003315075.1 Rossellomorea aquimaris | reverse complement strand
GTTGTGTAGCGTTGGTGGCCTAGGCCACCAACGCTACACAACGGGAGTTCCCCTAGGACCATGAAAGAGTGTTGCATTTAATATTGCAATTTACGTGAAAAAACCTGATTCCCTTTTGCTTCAGGGATCAGGCTCGATTTTTATGAAAGATGCTGTGCTATGGATTCAGCTATTCCTTTTAAGTCTTCTTGAGTGTAGTCATCATTATGTGTCTTCCAAACGGCTCCAAAGCCATCTCCCTGGCCGTAGCGGGGAATGAAGTGCATGTGGAAATGGAAGACAGATTGTCCTGCTTCTTCACCTGCGTTGCTTAACAAGTTCATTCCAATTGGATTAAACTCGGCCTTTATACTCTCAGCAATCCTGGGTGCAACGGAGAAGAGGTGGCTTGCCATATCGGGAGTCAGCTCATAGATATTTTCTTTATGTACCTTTGGAATTAGTAATGTATGTCCTTTCGTCACTTGACTAATATCAAGGAAAGCAAGGACATGCTCATCTTCGTACACTTTCATTGCAGGGATCTCACCGTCGATAATCTTGCAAAAAATACAGTCACTCATATTTACTCCACCTTTTTTGTAATGGCATTTTTATGTATTTTATCATGAAAGAGAAAAGAAATGAAGAAGAGACAGGAACGATTTTCCTGCCTCTCTTCTTGAAGGGGTAATACTATAAAGGTTTATATGTCAGGCTTCATTCTCTTTGATAAACACCTCATTCACTAGTAGCTTCTGTAGTGATACATTCTTAAGGTAGAATGAAAATTGTTCAATGCGACCATCCCCTTATCTTTTCGCTATTTAAGCAATTCAGACAATAGAAACTGTTAGCCGTCTTGGACAAACACCTCATTTGCTATAAGGATGATATGTGTAAACCATTAGAAACATGAATGACTTTGTGCAATGTGACCATCCCCTTATCTCCTAAGCTTGAGAAGCTAATAAAGTAGGTTCAGTCAAAGTGTGCTTTAACAAACACCTCATTTATCAAATTTTTGAACAAATGAATATGGTGAGTGTGTCATTCACTATAGAAGACGACAATCCTTACAGTCGCAAACAATAGTGAAATCGGTTAGCTGGTCTTTAACAACCATCCCCTTTTTCTTATTGCTGGCCCCTTCAAATATTATGATGTGCAAATCGAGTATGGTTATGAATGCTAAAATATGGAATGGGAAATTGGTTTAACAATGCCTTTACCATGAAATTTTGATAAAATAGAGAAAACCATGTAGAAGAGAAAGGACGTTGCTGCTTGTGTCATTATTAGAAATCAAACACCTGGTTGGCGGGTATACCCGAAAACCGGTCTTAAAGGATATAACATTCTCCATACATTCAAATGAAATTGTCGGATTAATCGGCCTGAACGGAGCAGGGAAAAGTACGACGATCAAGCATATAATTGGTCTCATGGAAGCAAAGCAAGGAGAAGTGTCCATTAATGGTCACACCTTGAAGAGTGATGCCGATCAGTATCGAAAGCAGTTTTCTTACATACCGGAAACACCGATTCTTTATGATGAGCTTACCCTTGAAGAGCATTTAAAACTTACGGCCATGGCTTACGGCTTATCAGAGTCTGAGTATAAAGGAAGAATTGATAAACTGTTGAAGGCATTTCGTATGGAGAAGAAGATGAGCTGGTTTCCTGCCCATTTTTCAAAAGGAATGAAACAAAAGGTGATGATCATGTGCGCCTTTCTTATTCAGCCCAGCCTCTATATCATTGACGAGCCGTTTGTTGGATTAGATCCACTCGGGATTCAGTCACTGTTGGACTGGATGCAGGAGATGAAGCAAAATGGTGCTGGAATACTGATGTCTACGCATATTTTAGCAACGGCAGAAAGATATTGTGACTCATTCATCATCCTTCATGAAGGGAAAATTCGTGCTAAAGGAACGCTTCAGGAGCTTCGTAAGGAATTCTCCATGCCGGGTGCAACGTTAGATGATATATATATCCAGCTGACGAAGGAAGAATCCCATGATGAATAAGGTGGAAAGTATTTGGAAGAAACGAATTGTAGAGTATAATCAGGAACTTCAAAAGTATTTGAAATACATGTTTAACGATCATTTACTATTCGTCCTGATCTTTGCTTTGGGAGGAGCTGCGTATACATATAACCAGTGGGTGAAAACCCTGGATCCTGCTTTTCCTGCACCACTCATCATGGCGGTGATCATTGGGCTGATACTTGCCTGGAGTCCGGTTTATACGTTTCTGAGGGAAGCGGATGCCGTATTCCTTTTACCGTTAGAAGGGCGATTATCGAGTTATTTCACCAAATGCATCTGGATCAGCTTCATGTTTCAATCATACATTCAACTGCTCGTACTGGCTGCTCTCATGCCAATGTATGTAGCAGTATCCGGGAGCAGCTTTGGAAGCTTCTTTCCGTTACTTGGCTTTGTATTGGCCTTAAAGGTATGGAATCTGTATGTACGCTGGTTCATGCTGCGCTTTCAAGAAAGGGAAGCCCACCTGACGGACAGCTTGTTACGCTTTTTATTAAGCGGTGCTCTTGTGTTCTTGGTGTTATCGGGGGCTGAATACTGGATGGTCATCGTCGTTGCTTTCATCATGCTCGGATATGCGTTTTACTTTTTTCAATCAACAAAAGGTAAAAATCTTAAATGGGATTTGTTAATCAATCTGGAGGAGCAGCGAATGCTGATCTTTTACCGGATCGCCAATATGTTCACGGATGTCCCTAAGCTGAAAGGGAAGGTGCACCGGAGAAAATGGCTTGATGGGCTTGTGCGGACACCTTTCTCTCAAGCATCGACGTATCGGTATTTGTATCTTCGGTCGTTGGTGAGAACAAGTGAATATTCGGGTCTTTACATTCGGTTAACCTTGATCGGTGCTCTGTTGATTTATTCGAATTCTTCTTTTATCTTTAGTATTCTGACGGCATTAGTGTTTCTTTATTTAACAGCTTTTCAGCTGATCCCCTTGTTTAAACGGTTTGATTATAAGATATGGGTACTCATTTATCCCGTATCACGGGAATTAAAGAAATCCTCTTTTCAAAAAATCATGAATCAGGCCATGATGATCCAAGCCGCTCTGTTTTCCCTTCCTCTATTTTTAAAGGGGGAATGGATAGAAGGGCTGATCACGTTACTGGTCGGGTTATCATTTTCAATTCTATTTAGTCAGTTTTACTTAGTCCAGCGATTGAAGAAGATGGAAGAAACATTATTTTAGTGAAACAATCCGCCAGAATGAAACGTATAGAAAGAGTAAACAGATAAAAAAGGATGGTGGTTCAGTGTGAACCATGAAAGAGAAGAGCTCGATTCCTGGAAGCGTAAGTTCAGTAGAAAATCTTCCATCTTTAAGCGGGTTTCGAAGCAGGCTCAAACAAAAGTGAATCAATGGATCCCTGAGAAAGCACATAACGTAGTAACGGAAAGTATCAAGAAGATGGTAGAAGTAACGTTAAAGGGAAGCGAGTGGGTACCCCTACAGCAGGTCTCCGTGAAGTCTTCCCTGAAGGAAAGAGAAGCGCTGATGAAGGAACGAGTGGAATTTTACCGGAAAGCGGCAACGATTGAAGGGGCAGGAACAGGTGCAGGTGGAATCTTTCTCGGCCTGGCGGATTTTCCGTTACTCCTATCAATCAAAATGAAATTTCTGAGCGAATGCTCTGCCATTCATGGCTATGATACAAAACAATATGAGGAACGACTGTTTCTGCTATATGTCTTTCAGCTTGCATTCTCCAGTGATTCTCATAAAAAACATGTCCTCGACATCATCGAAAACTGGGATGTGGAAAAAGAAAAACTGAAAGAATTGGACTGGAGAACTTTCCAGCAGGAGTATCGGGATTACATTGATTTCGTTAAATTGTTTCAACTCATTCCCGGGGTAGGGGCTGTGGTGGGAGCCTATGCAAACTATCAACTTCTTGATCAATTGGGGGAAGTGGCAAAATATGCTTATCGGATTCGGTACTTTCATGATATAGAATAGTAGTGAGGGAAGGTCGACGTGATGGTCGATCTTTTTTTGTGAGGATATTTGGCAGGCTTTACGGGAAGCAAACGCTTTTTTTTATTTCCTCTGAATATTCAGGTATAGTTAGAAAGTACGTTATCATTATAGTAGTGAGGTGTGAAATAGATGAACAAACGCAAGAAAGGTTTGAAAGTGTTAGGACTTATTCTATTCTCATTCTTCTTCTTTTTAGCAGGGGTGTTTCACTTTATTGAAGCTCAAGGGTTCGCCAAAATGATCCCTGAATTCATTCCTCTAAGGGAAGAGATTGTGTATATTACGGGAATGATCGAGTTTATATTGGCTATACTCCTGCTTATTCCAAAGACTCGTGAAAAAGCGGGGGTCGTCACAGCGATCTATTTAGTTCTCATCTTTCCTGCCAATATTTATGCCGCCATTAAAGGAATTCCAGCTCCAGGGAATGAAGAAGCGAATGTTGTGCTGCTTTGGGTGAGGTTATTATTTCAACCGCTATTGATCTGGTGGGTCTTGGTGGTAAGTAAGATCGAAAAAAATCATCGTTTTTATTAAGAGTAAAGGATCAGGCAAATATCGCGCCTGATCCTTTTTTTTGACTTACTTTGTAAGTGTTTCTGTGACAGAATGCCTTTGTTGATATTGAATGGCAGCAGATGCCAGTGATTTAGCGGCAATCAGAAGAGCCTTTTCGTTAATATCAAACTTGGGATGATGGTGGGGGAAGGCAACTTCAACATTATCCGGCTTGGCACCTGTAAAAAAGAAGGTACCCTTTACATGTTCTAAGTAATGGGAGAAATCTTCCCCGCCCATTTGCATTTCAATTTCTTCCACTCTATGAACTTCATCGACTGTATCCACACTTTGAATCAACAGATCCGTTTCCTCCTCGTGATTCACGACAGCAGGATATCCGCGTTCATACACATATTCATACTCACAACGGGCTGAAAGGCATGCACCTTTCAGGATCTGTTCGATTTCTTCTTCGATAAAGTCTCTGACCTCAGGATTGAATGTACGGACTGTTCCAATCAGTTTAGCGGAATCGGCAATCACATTAAAAGCGTTATCTGCCATAAATGAACCGATTGTCACGACGGCAGGGTCAATCGGATTCACCCTTCTGCTGACAATTTGCTGAAGCTCGGAAACGACCTGAGCCCCGATCACGATGGAATCCTTCGTTTTATGAGGCTGTGCCCCGTGACCGCCGGACCCCTTGATGATGATTTCAAATCTATCAGCAGCAGCCATGATGGGACCTGTTCGATATAGAATTTTTCCGAGAGGCTCACTTGACCATAAATGAGTTCCGAAAATAACATCCACTCCATCCAGGCAGCCCGCTTCAATCATGGGTTTCGCTCCGCCTGGTGCATATTCTTCCGCATGCTGATGAATCAGAACTATAGTGCCAGATAGCACATCGCGCATTTCATGCAGGGTTTTACCCAATACTAATAGTGTTGCTGTATGACCGTCATGGCCGCATGCATGCATGACACCTGGAACGGTGGAGCGATATTCCACATCCTTTTCATCCTGGATGGGGAGGGCGTCAAAGTCTGCACGAAGTGCCACCGTTTTACCCGGGAGGGCACCCTTGATTCTTGCTACCACCCCATTGCCACCGACTTGTTCCTGGACGGGCACCCCGATTTTATTGTAGTAATCAGCAATGTATGCAGCTGTGTTTTTCTCTTGGAAGGATAATTCAGGATGCTGATGGAGGAATCTTCTGATTTCGACCATCTCTATCCAACGTTCTTCTAATTTCTGATATAATTCATTCAGCAAGTGCACAACCTCCTATTATTTGATGAATATTACGAATATTATAACACTAAATATTGAGAGGGAAGTAATCAGAGTGAAATTCAAGGAGGATCAAGATGAAGAAGTTTCAATACATAACGGCCATCATTTCATTTGTACTGTTTATGACCATCGCCCATTTTGTTTTTTATGAAATGGAAATTTTAGGTGAGGATTATCTCTTGTCTAACATGAGCAACCTTCACTTTATCGAATTGTTTTCCGTAATCGGTACTGAATTAGTGATTGGGATCGCATCCATCGCCCTTATTTTATATCTTTGGTGGGCCAAGAAGGACTTTATTGGAATCATTACCGTTGTTGTCCTGGTAGCGGGTAGTAACGTCCTGAATAAAGCAATCAAAGGTTTGATGGAAAGAGAAAGGCCTCCATTTTCACATGGTGAGGAAGGGTTCAGCTTTCCAAGCGGCCATGCCATGGTGGGGCTTGTCTTCTTACTGGTCATTGCATACTTCATTAGTAGAGAGATCTCTTCTACCGGAATGAAAGTGACCCTCTTTATCCTGGCCATCACCCTTTCCCTCCTGACAGGCATCAGCAGAATAGTGGAACAGGCTCACTATCCATCGGACGTCGCAGCCGGATACCTACTGGGATACTCCTTTTTTGTCCTGTGTATCTTTCTTTATGAGAAGCGGCCCAAACAGGAAAGATAAGGGACGGACCTAAACCAAGGTCCGTCCCTCACTATATTTAAATCAAAAACATCGCTACAATCGTGGTGGCTACTAATCCGATGACGACAGGAAGCATGTTACGCCGTGCGAGTTCGAATGGATCAACTCCACAGATGGCAGCCGCCGGGATGAGGGCCCATGGGACGAGTGTTCCACCCCCGACCCAAATGGCTGCGACTTGCCCAAGGGCGGTTAGGGTTGCAACTCCAGACCCAATGCTATCTGCGAATAGATTGGCTACGGAACCGGCTAGTGAGATTCCGGAAAAACCGGATCCGTCAAGGCCCGTAATCGCTCCAACGGTCGTAAGGGTGATCGCCCCGACTGCTGTAGAGAGGGGAACGACGGCAGCAAGAGATGCCCCGAGGTCATTGACGATTCCTTGAGAAGTTGAAGGAAGGAAGTCGCCGATAATCGTTTGAAACCCTGAATCTCCCAAGTAGAAGAAAGCGGCGATCGGAATTACGGGACCAAACACTTTAAATCCAAATTGAAACCCGTCAATCAGCAAGCTCGTCGTTTTCTCCAATCCCTTTCCTTTATAGGCAGCCAAGGAAATCAAGAGAAGAATGATGATGGATGTCCCACCGATCAGTGCGGTTGCATCTCCCCCTTGAAGATCAAATAGAACCATAGCGGTAATATCCAGGGCAAATAAAATAGGGATAAGAATGGCAATTGTTCGTTTCCATCGTAAAGATAACAGATTAGGTGACTCCTTTTGATCCTGTTCGATGGACGAAAGGGAGCTCGAATCCACCGAGAGGATTCCTTTCTTCATATCTCTTTTGAGGAAAAGGAATGCAGTAACGGTTGTGACGACCCCCATCACGATAATAAGGGGGATACTTGCAGAAATAACATCTGATACAGGTATCCCTGCTGCGTCGGCCGTTAACTTCGGAGCTGCCTGAATGACAAAATCTCCGGAAAGGGCGATACCGTGACCGAATAAGTTCATGGCCATGGCAATTCCAAGAGCCGGTAATCCGACTCGTAAGGCAACAGGTACTAACACGGCACCGAGGAGAGCTACTGCAGGCGACGGCCAGAAGAACCAAGATATAAACATCATCACAAGACCGATTGTCCAGTAAGCAAGGGCCGGTGTCCGGATAAACTTCGTAAACGGCCGTATCATGACATCGTTAATACCGGTAATAGTCATCCCTTTACTCATTGCTACGATGATGGAAATCACGAGAATGGTGGATAGGAGTTCGGTGATGGCGAATATAAAGCTGTTAAATATACTACTAATCGATCCGCTTAACGATCCTGTTGCCACCAGGGCAATGCTGAAGATTCCCAGGATACATACGATCGTGGTGTCTTTCCGGAAAATCATGAATAGGATGATGAATCCTATAAAAGCTAAATAAATCCAATGAAGAGCCGTTAAATCAATCCCCATTAGAAAAAACCTCCTCTAAATCATTCCTCAAACTTTAGGCATCTGCCCTGATCTGTACTATAGATTATGAAAATAGTGAAAAGGTGTGATGGCAGGTTGGGAACATTTTTTCCGTCTCGAGACCGAGGCAGAATCATGCCGGTGCTCCTCAATAAACGGGAGAAAGCCATTTATAATGAATGTAGTAACAGGAATTTATTCATTTATAGCGAAACTAATAGTAGATGTGAAGGTGGTGTTGGTATGAGGTATAAGGGAAGAAAACAATGGTTTTTCTCGTTCCTGTTGATGGCGATAGGATTGTTGTTATTACTATTGAATATTGGTGTCATTTCCTTGGAAATAACGAAGATATTTGTCAATATTATTCCGATTTTGTTGTTACTCCTTGGCTTGAAGTGGACGGTAGACAGTTTTCTGAAGGAAAGCTTTGGGAAATTACTGTTTGGACTATTCGGTTTGGTGTTAGGGGTACTCATTATTCTCGATGGGTATGATGTAATGAATTTCGACTATGGAAGCTGGTGGAAACTATGGCCACTCTTTATTATCGCAATCGCCATTCATCGGCTTATCAGAAATAAACCGATAAGAGTAAGTATAAGCAACGAATACCCATTTGAGAAAACATCCCAAATAGGCTTTGAGAATGAGGGTGATAAAACCCCTCCAAAGAAAAATAAGATGAACAGAGGTTTTATCGTCGGAGATATTCGATTTTCCGAGCCAAACTGGCCCCTTGAAAATATGAAACTTTACAATGCCATTGGAGATTATTATTTTGACTTCAGTAAAGCCTTTATTCCTGAAGGGGAAACGCCTATTGAAATCAAAGGCTGGATCGGCGATGTGAAAATGATCATACCGGAAAACGTACCTGTGGAAATCACCTTGAGGGTACAAGTCGGGGATATTAAATTATTTGACCAAAAGTCAGCAGATATTCGTTCCGAGCTTTATTACCGTTCGCCGGAATACGAACAGGCAAGTAAGAAAATCAAGCTGGCTGTTGACGTGAAAATCGGTTCGATTCGAATAAACCGGGTGTAACGTAAGTAAAAGGAGGGAAGAATTTGAACAAATCCTCAAACATTCGCAACTGGATTTTTAAAAGCTTTTTCATGATGTCCACCATGGCTGTCCTGCTTTTCTTTATATCGCTTCAGGTCTATTTGTACTTCTCTGAAGGTCCAAGTATTTCTCTTGAACTATCGATTTATTTGACTATGTGGTTAGCCATCATACTTCTATTATTGAGTATTTATTTCGGATTTCGTACGGGGTATACATTCAAAGGGAGAATCGATGATATTTCTACATTCGTGACCCTGTTAAGAAGCGGGAAGTTTTCTGCAAGGGTGGATCGCTTTGAACATGATGAGCTTGGAATATTATCTGATGAATTAAATCAACTTGCGGTGTTCATTCAAGAGCAGGTCAAGTCACTACAGAGATTAGCTGATGAGAAATCCGAGCTTGCCGATCAAGCTCATCAGGCAGCTGTCATGGAAGAGCGGCAAAGACTTGCACGGGACCTTCATGATTCAGTCAGTCAGCAATTATTCGCGTTGAATATGCTTTCTTCTGCGGCGCAAAAAAGCATCAACTCAGATCCAAAAAAGGTTGGTACGATTGTAACACAAGTGGCTGAAATTGCAGGGAAAGCGCAAGGGGAGATGAGGGCTCTTCTTCTTCATTTACGACCGATCGATTTAAAAGGTGAAAGTCTTTGTGAAGCGTTAACCATATTAATTAGAGAATTAAAGGAAAAAACGCAGATTGAAATCGAAGCCAGCCTCGACGGGATTGAGAATCTTTCAAAAGGGACCGAAACCCATATGTTCAGGATCATTCAGGAGTGCCTTTCTAATATCCTGCGTCACTCAGAGGCAACGAAAGTGAAGATTGTGACGGAGAAAAAGGACGGTTATGTCGCTCTGTACATAAGTGACAATGGAAGAGGTTTTAACCTGAGAGAAAACAAGATGACATCGTACGGACTTCAGACGATGAGAGAGCGTGCCGAGGAAATCGGGGGATTGTTTCAAATTCGTTCTAAAGAGAAGGAAGGAACGTATATTGACCTGAGGATTCCGGTCTAAACCAAAGGGGGAAAACAGATGGATAAGGTAAAGGTGATGATAGTTGATGATCACGAAATGGTTCGATTAGGAATGAAAACCTATTTGTTGACAGAGGATCGGATTGAATTCCTGGGGGAAGCGAAAAGCGGTAACGAAGCGGCTCAGCTTGCGAAACTGTATATGCCCGATGTGATTCTGATGGATTTATTAATGGAGGACGGGAATGGAATCGAGGCAACTAAGAAAATCCTAACCTTTCATCCCCACTGTAAAATCATCATTCTTACAAGCTATTATGATGATGAAAAAGTGTTTCCAGCCATAGAAGCAGGGGCTCATAGTTATTTGCTGAAAACGGCAAGTGCGGAAGAAGTGACATCGGCTGTTTATAAAGCGATGAAGGGGGAGTCCGTCATTGCCTCCAAAGTGGCGGATAAGATGATGAATAGATTCCGCCCTCAGGTAAGAAAACCTCATGAAGAGCTGACTGCGAGAGAACTGGATGTATTGAAATGCCTGGGAGAAGGGATGACGAATCAGGAAATTTCCGAAGAGCTTTTCATAGGGGTAAAGACCGTTAAGACCCATGTAAGTAATATCCTGAGTAAGCTAGGAGTCACGGATCGGACGCAGGCAGCGATTTATGCGAATCGGAATGGGATATTATACAGTAAGAATATGAAAGAATAGATAGTACTACAGATAACGCAAAGGGGCTTAGTCAAGGGGAATGCAATCATTCCCCTTGACTAAGCCCCTTTTGCGAGAACAGAAAAGTTACTTAGAAAGTAACGGGTCTACTTAAATTGAATCGTGAAAAGAGTATGGATTCTGTTGAAGAGATGGTGGCGAATTCATGATGAAGATTAGCCAGTGACAGTCCGTGAACAATTTCAGCTGAAAATAAAGAACCATCATAGGAATACGTTTCAAAGCATGCTGTGGCATCAAAAGGAACAGTCACATCATAACCTAAGTTCTGAGCCATGCGAACCGTAGTGGATACACAGTGATTCGTCGTGAAGCCCATCACTACAAGGGATGTGAACTTTTCCCTTTTTAAATACAAATCCAGGTCCGTATCGATAAAGGCGCTGTTGACGTGCTTAATGATTTGCTTTTCGTTTCGTGAAGGACGGAATTCGTCTATAAAATCGAACCCTGAGCAGCTTGAGTGCAG
The DNA here is from genome assembly GCF_003315075.1 of Rossellomorea aquimaris. Taxonomy (GTDB): domain Bacteria; phylum Bacillota; class Bacilli; order Bacillales; family Bacillaceae_B; genus Rossellomorea; species Rossellomorea aquimaris_C. The sequence goes on along the minus strand of NZ_QNRJ01000036.1, from coordinate 7,228 downwards.
TTGTGATTCCATATCATTGGAAGAATGCTGTACGTGGACGACCGGCCATGCCTTTTCTCTCCATGCGCGAAGAAGCTGATAAGCGTTTTCTTCCATAGCAGGATTATTCCGCTTTCCCCATGAAGGATGACTAAATGCCTTTTGAAAGTCAATCAGAAGCAAACACGTTTGACTCATCGGTACTCAACTCCTTTCATATAGGGTGTTATGTGAATAAATGCAAAGCAAATATCTATGACCAATACGATAAAGTATACTGTTAATAATTTGTAATTATGTATGTACACTCTAAGTGTAATTGTTAAGTTTGAGGAACCGGAGAGTAGATGGCACGAAGGAAAATAAAAAGCTGCCTCAAAATCCGGCAGCTCATGTGTCACTCTTCACCTGTTACATGGTATTCACTTACATAGGAAGCGCGGGGGAAGATATCTTTCTTATTATCAATTCCCTCTTCCGTTCCACGCTTTTCATGTGCTTTCTGGTATTGCTTGGATTCCTGCCAACCTATGAAGCTTTTCTCATCTTCCCATTGAGTCATAATCACATATGTATCCGTGTCTAATGGGCGAAGAACCCGGATAGCCGTAAAGCCCGGAACTTCTTCAATCAATCCTGCACGGTTTTTAAAACGGTATTCAAATAGTGGGCGACCTTCATCTGTAACAGGAATGTTATTGAAAACCACATATCCTTTATTATTAAGCTCACCTGATTGATCGACAGTTTCATATTTGCGGGGGGATTCAAAGACACTTTCACCATTTGTCTCATGAAGCAGCATGGCATCTTTCCCCTGCATTAAGATCATTTTTTCATCTGTATGCCGATTCATTAATTTTTGCAGAAATTCGTGGGTTCCCGTTGTTATATACACCTTCATCCAAATCACCTCAATTAATTAGTTACCTCTATTATACTCTTCCCTAATCTTTTTCTCTTGTAACATGTTTTCTGGATATTTTTTCATCCACCTTGAAAATCGGCAAATTTATGACATTTTCCCTTGATAACTATACAACTCTCTTTAAAACGTCTATAGTTTAAAAGGGTTACAATTCGTACGGACATATTGAAAAATAGTACAATTTCAGAATCTAATTGAATTAGTATACAATGGGAATAATGGAGTTACATAGAAAGGTGGACGAACAAAGGTATGAAACAAATGAATGATACATTTTTACGAGCTGCAAGGGGAGAGAAGACGGACTATACTCCGGTTTGGTATATGAGACAAGCTGGGCGTTCACAACCTGAATACCGCAAAATCAAAGAAAAGTATTCTCTGTTTGAAATCACACACCAGCCTGAGCTTTGCGCATATGTGACCAGGCTGCCGGTGGAACAATATGATGTGGATGCAGCGATCCTTTATAAAGACATTATGTCACCACTTCCTTCCATAGGAGTGGATGTAGAAATCAAATCAGGAATCGGCCCCGTGATCGATAACCCGATTCGTACGACAGCGGATGTAGAGAAGCTGGGAGAAATCGACCCCGAAAATGATGTTCCTTACGTATTAGATACCATTAAATTATTGACAGTTGAGCAACTGTCCGTGCCGTTGATCGGTTTTGCCGGTGCACCTTTTACAATGGCAAGCTACATGATTGAAGGCGGTCCTTCGAAAAACTATAATAAAACAAAAGCGTTCATGTATGCAGAACCCCAAGCATGGTTTGCATTAATGGATAAACTTGCCGCTATGACAGTGACGTATGCGAAAGCTCAAATCAAAGCAGGAGCTTCTGCTTTCCAAATTTTCGACTCATGGGTCGGGGCATTGAATATACAAGATTATCGTACTTACATTAAGCCGGTCATGGAGAAGATCTTTACAGAATTGAAGGAAGAGAACGTACCATTGATTATGTTTGGTGTAGGAGCAAGCCACTTAGCGAATGAATGGCATGACCTCCCTCTTGATGTAGTTGGATTAGACTGGCGTCTGCCGATTAAAGAAGCTAGAGAAAGAGGCATTTCCAAAACAGTAATGGGGAATCTGGATCCTGCGATTCTATTAGCTCCTTGGGAGGTTATTGAAGACAGAGCCAAGGCGATCCTTGATCAAGGAATGGAGCTTCCAGCTCACATCTTTAACTTAGGACATGGGGTATTCCCGCAAGTAAATCCGGACACATTAAAGCGTCTGGCAGCTTTCGTACATGAATACAGTGCCAGGTAGAGCACATTCATACGTGTGTAACCATGGATTCACATGAAGAAACATGGCACAATAATGGAATGTATGATACTGATAATGAGGTGAAATGGTATGACAAAGAAAAAAATGGGCCTATTGGTGATGGCCTATGGAACTCCATATAAAGAAGAAGATTTGGAACGTTACTATACGCATATCCGACACGGAAGAGCTCCTTCAGCTGAACTTCTGGAAGACCTCCGTGGACGGTATGAAGCGATTGGTGGCATTTCTCCACTGGCAAAAATCACCCTGGATCAAGCGAAGAGTCTTGAAGAACATTTAAACAGCATGCAAGATGACATTGAGTTTAAAATGTATCTTGGGCTGAAACATATCGAACCTTTCGTGGAAGACGCTGTTGAACAGATGCATAAAGACGGCATTCAAGAAGCTGTTTCGATTGTACTGGCTCCGCATTTCTCAACGTTCAGTGTTAAATCCTACAATGGACGGGCGAAGGAAGCGGCAGAAAAGCTGGGTGGTCCACATATTACATCGGTTGAGAGCTGGTATGATGAACCTAAATTCATTCAGTATTGGGCGGATAGAGTAAAAGAAACCTATGCAAGCATGTCAGATGAGGAACGCAACCATGCCGTTCTGATCGTATCCGCTCATAGTCTGCCGGAACGTATCCTGCAGTCAGGCGATCCGTACCCAATGCAATTAGAGGAAACAGCGAAGATGATTGCAGAGGCCGCAGGCGTGGAGGAATATGCAGTAGGCTGGCAAAGTGAAGGAAACACTCCTGACCCCTGGTTAGGTCCTGACGTTCAGGATTTAACCCGTGACCTATTTAAAGAAAAAGGGTACAAGACATTCGTCTATACTCCGGTAGGTTTCGTATCCGATCATCTAGAAGTGCTATATGACAATGATTATGAATGTAGAGTGGTAACAGATGATATTGGAGCTTCTTACTATCGTCCGGAAATGCCGAATGCCAAACCTGAATTCATCGATGCAATGGCAGATGTCGTGTTAAAACACCTTAAATAATCTCTCGTTTTTGGCTGAAACAAAGGAAGGACTGAGGCATATGAGTTTACACTCACCGCTTTAGTCCTTCTCTATTGTTCCTTAAGATATATTGTTAAAGAAGGCGATGAACGTGTTGGAACAACAAAATAAAAGAGTCGTAATCATAGGTGGAGGGATCACCGGATTAACGACAGCGTACTACCTGCAACAGGAAATAAAGGATAAAAACCTTCCGATCGAAGTGAAGCTAGTGGAAGCCACCCATCGGCTGGGTGGAAAAGTGCAAACCTTGAAAAGGGACGGGTATGTGATCGAAAAGGGACCGGACTCATGTTTAGCCAGCAAACCAGAAGTCTCCCGCTTAGCGGAACGACTCGGAATCGAAGGAACGCTCATTCGAAACCGTAAAGGCACATCCTATGTAATAGCGGGTGGTGAGCTGTATCCGATACCCGGGGGATCCATCGTAGGTATTCCAACTCAAATCGCCCCATTTATTACGACCAGTTTGTTTTCATTGACCGGAAAGATGAGGGCTGCCGCTGATTTCGTGCTTCCCCGCTCCCAGGAAACAGAAGATCAGTCACTGGGGAAATTCTTTCGAAGAAGAATGGGGGATGAAGTGGTTGACCATTTGATCGAACCCCTCTTAACCGGAATTTTTGCCGGGGATATCGATCAATTAAGCTTAATGTCAACTTTTCCGCAACTCTATGAATTAGAACAAAAACATCGTAGTATAATCGCAGGAATCAAAAAGAGCGGTCAATCTGAAAATTCAAATGAAAAAGGGAACTTCCTGACATTTACCGGAGGGCTTCAGTCTCTCATCGATGCCATGGAAGCAGAACTGGACCCGAATACGGTATACAAGAGCATGAAAGTAACCAGCATAGAAAAAGAAGACAGCAATGTTTACACGATTACCTTCACAAACGGTGAACAGTTGGAAGCCGACAGCGTAATCGTCACCACACCTCATCAGGTAGTACAATCCATGTTTCCCTCGTATCCTTTCTTAACCTTTTTAAAAGAAATGCCGGCTACATCCGTGGCAACCGTAGCAATGGGATTCTCACAGGATGCCATCAAAAAAGACATCGCAGGTACGGAATTCCTTGTATCAAGAAACAGTGACTATTCCTTGACGGCGGGAACCTGGACCCATAAAAAATGGCCGCATACTGCCCCGGAAGGAAAGGCATTATTGCGATGTTACCTGGGGAAATCCGGTGACGAAACCATCGTCGATTTATCTGATGATGAAATTGAGCAGATTGTCCTTGAAGATCTTAGCAAAGTCTTAGATATAGAGGGTGCACCTGACTTTACAATCGTGTCCCGTTATAAGAACTCCATGCCTCAATATACAGTTGGCCACAGGGAACGGATCCAGGACATGTATGATCAGGCTGAAGCAAGTCTGCCTGGATTATTTATCGCCGGGAGCTCTTATGAAGGAGTAAGTATTCCTGATTGTATCGTACAGGGGGAAACGACTGTATCGAAAGTGATGAAGTATCTGAAATAGGGTACGTGAGACCGCCAGGGTTGGCGGTCTTTTTTGAATCTAATAGGGTTGGGGAACTAATAGGAAGCTAGGCGGATTTCCTTCCAGTTTTACAAACTAAAAAGACACCTCCTGCAGACAACAGGAGGTGAACCCCTCACTTCACAACCCGATACCTGGAATGCTGCAGCATCCAGTTCTGAGGAAATGCTGATCCCAGAACCCAGTAGCTTAAGCCTCGCAGTCTATACTCATCCACCGTTTTCTGTTTGGCCAGCATACTTCTGGCATCTTCAAACCAGACTTCATGCTTCTGGCCGGTTTCATCCCAATAGGTGAAATAAGGGGATTGATAAACGTCGTTGTATTGAATCCTTACACCATATTTGCTTGCGAGATCAAGTGCACCTTGAGGGGAGACCGTTTTGGCGAAGGTTCCGTCGACCCATGGAACTTTCCAATCTCTACCATAAAGGGGGGCGCCCATCATGATTTTGTTTCTGGGGATGACGGTAACGGCATAATCAAGTACTTTCTTCACTTCATTAATCGGGGCAATCGCCCATGGCTTGCCGCCTGCCCATCCCCATTCGTATGTCATGATGACAACAAAGTCGACAATTTCTCCGTGAGCTTTATAGTCATGGGCTTCATATAAGAGTCCTTTTTGATCAGCTTTAATTTTAGGAGCAAGGGCCGTCGACACAGAGTATCCTTTAGGTTTTAGTGCTGCAACGGTTTTTCTTAAGAAAGTATTATAATTTTCCCGGTCTTCGGGATAGACATATTCGAAATCAAAATTCACTCCTTTATAGCCTTTCATCTCCATTTTCTTTACGATAGATGAGATCAAGGTGTTTTGCAGAGATTCACTTCTTAGGATGGTGGCAACAAGATCAGAGTCGAATTTTCCTCCTGTGAAATTCGTGAGAACCAGTAGAGGATCGACGTTTTGGTTGTATGAGGCTGAAATAAGGGCACTATCATTTAACTCAGTGACCGAACCGTCTTTTGTAATGGAATACGTAAAGGGAGTCAAGTAAGTGAAATAGCTGCCCAAACCGTTGACTTCCGCTGCACCTTCACTATCTGTCCGGGTAATGTAGGCATTCACTTCCGTGGTGAGTTTCGTGTTTGGGATCCTGATTTGCTGGTTGGGATAGATGAGAGAAGGATTGGCAATGGAATTGGCATTTAATATTTCCTGTAGCGGGACTTTATAGTTATAGGAAATGGTATAGAGATATTCCCCTGACTTTACCCTATGAATAAAAGAAGGCATAACGATCAATTGACCGACGAATAACATGGCAGGGTCAGAAATCTGATTGAAATCGATCAATTCTTTTAAACTTATATTGTACTTTTGGCTTATGCTATACAAAGTGTCTCCTGGTTGCACGATGTATTCTTTTAAAGGTTCCGGAATGAGAAGACTTTGTCCAATCACGAGAATATTGGGGTTTTTCAATTGATTTCCGTATGAAATTTGATTGACGTCGACACCGTATCTTTGTGCGATCGACCAAAGAGAATCCCCGCTTTTGACAACATAAATATTCATAAGACACCTCCAAACAAACCTTATCTCTATAGCCTATTCAGAAGGGCTTATTCTATATGAAGGATGAATGATATACTACAAGAAAAAAACACTTGTGTATTGGCAAGAAGTGTGATAAATTTATCAATGTTAACGAAATGACTAAATTTCAAATTTGGTCAACTGGTCATATTAAGGGGTGAGGTCATGGCGATTGATCGAAAGAAACAGGTTCTGGAGGCTGCGACGAATTCGTTCTCACTGTTTGGCTATAAGGCAACGACGATGGATCAAGTGGCAAAATTAGCGAACGTGGGAAAAGGAACGATTTATACGTTTTTTAAAAATAAAGAAGAATTGTTTGATGAAATTGTATCATCTTTAATCAATGAAATGAAACGGGAAGCGGAAGAAGTGATTGATCCGCAGGAAACCTTCTCGGAAAATGTTCATCGTGCATTGTTTCGCATGCTTGAATTCAGGAAAGAGCATAAGCTGACCATCAAGCTTTATCAAGAAGCCCGGGAAATGGGAACTCCTGCTGTATCAGAAGTCATTGATCGCATGGAGGAAGTGGTCATTGAATTCTTGAGTCAACGAATTGAAAAAGCGATTGCTTCAGAAGCGATTAAGCCATGTAATCCTGAAATGACCGCCTTTGTTATGTTGAAGATGTACGTTTCACTTATTTTCGATTGGGAACGGGCGCATGGTCCACTAGATAAAGATGAAATAGCCAATCTCTTTGAACTATATTTAATTAAAGGATTATCGAATCGATAGTCCTTCATCTTTGGTAACGAATGACTAAATGAATGAAGTAGTCATTTATTTTTACACTATAGTGACTATTTGAACTAATTGGTCAAAAATTCAAATTCAGAAAAATGGTAGTGTCAAAAAACTTATGAAAAGTTGTAAAGGGCACTATCTTTAACCCCAAAGTAAGGTTCTTGGTCGCCGCAATCGCTCTTGACAAACA
>NZ_QNRJ01000035.1 GCF_003315075.1 Rossellomorea aquimaris | reverse complement strand
CAGCGCCGATGGTAGTTGGGGGATCTCCCCCTGTGAGAGTAGGACGTCGCCAGGCAAATGTGAAGAAAGAGTAGCTCTTAGGGGTTGCTCTTTTTTTGTTGTTTGAATTGATGAAATCGCAGATTGAACATCCATCCTCTATACAGCTGAGGGGATTATCTACTTCAGAGGGTAATCACTCTGAGAATTTAGGTGATTATTGGTAATAGACGCATAAAACGAAAAATTGACGCAATAGTGGCCGAAAAAGACGCAAAAAATTAAAATAAGACGCAATAACAGCTTGAAACGACGCAAAAAGATAAAAAAAGACGCAAAAACGATTGAATCTCCACACTTTCACATCTATGAATTTAAGAAAATAGTAGTATTTACTACTAAAAACATAGATTCGTAAATAATAGAGACAGCTTAAGTTGTAAATAGCACATTTATTAGTCCTTTTTGCAGATGCATCTTCATTTTATTGTACAAAATAGTCTTTTTAAACCATCACATGCTCAAAATTGCTATCCACTAACTCTCTAAAGTATTATTTAAATAAGAGTATATACAAGGAGAGAAGAAGATGACGACAATTTATGATTTCACCGTAAAAAGATCGAATGGATCTGTGACGTCTCTGGAGGAGTACCAAGGGAAAGTGATACTTATCGTGAACACAGCCAGTAAGTGTGGCTTTACGCCTCAATTTGAGGAGCTGCAGGGCCTGTACGAAGAGTATAAGGAAGAAGGACTTGTTGTACTTGGATTTCCATGTGATCAGTTCATGAACCAGGAATTTGATGATCAGAATGAAATCATGGAGTTCTGTCAGGTGAACTACGGTGTGTCTTTTCCGATGTTTGCAAAAGTCGATGTGAAGGGGAAGGATGCTCATCCTCTGTTCACGTTTTTAACTAAAGAGAAAAAGGGTGTCCTTCTTTCGAACATTAAGTGGAACTTCACTAAATTTTTAGTTGGGAAAAATGGAGAGGTAGTAGATCGTTATTCTCCGCAGACAAATCCCCGTAAAATTGAGGACGATATTAAAAGGTTACTTCAAGCAGAATAGGGAAAGAGGATAGGGAGGGCGTCATCCTTCCTATCCCCCTACATTTTATCCTGAAGTAATTTCAGTAAAAGAAACGGTGCTTTTTCTGTTGTGACATTGATGAACGTATGGATGATGGGATAGTCTTCATTGGTCCGGTTTTTTAACAGCTCCACCCACCATTCTGTTTCGTATCGGGCAATCATGCTTAAGTTGTATAGTATGGCATAATGGATGAGTACTTCAGGTATAGTAGTGGCTTCATTCCGAATACCGGGCAGGGCTAATTTGTTTTTATTCAAGTGCCATCTAACGGGAAGTTGCTCTTGAACAAGTAGAGATTGTAACGTATTGTCCGAAATCCAAGTGAAATTTTCTGTTAGCTTTTCATTCAGATATTGTTTGAACAAACGTTCTGACATATGAAAATGGGAAAGTAGTGACTCATCAATCATCAACTCATGTTGGTGATTAAACCAGAACATCGTTTCCTTTTTGAGCAATATTTGAAATGCTCCATCAAGTTCAGGAATTTGCACGAGTAAATCTTCCATCTTGTATTTTTCCCCCACGATATGTTTCACGTGAAACAAGAGGTTGGAAAAGTGTGAAAACAAACCATTTTTCTGTACCTTTACTTCATCTTGTAAAAAGCGGTACTGCTGCTTTTTTCTTTTCCTGGAGGTAATCCCATGGGCCAGGACCGTAGTCGTTTCTGGATATAAGGGGTCCTCAGTTAAAACAATGGCTTTAATAAAGTGAATAAATCCATAGAAAAGCAAAATGGGCTTGAGTGATATCGGAGATTGCATGGCTTGTCTGTAGTAAAGTTCCCCTTGCTCCAAGTAGTACATGAATGGATAACAGTTATCATAGCTTTTCATTTCAGCTTGAGAAGACCCTAATTTTTCATAACATTTTTTTAGAAACTTCTGGGAGTATTCTGCAGACTGAAAATAGTGGATGAAGTCCCATTGTTGATGTATTTCGTTCAAATGATCACCTTCTAATTATTCTGAAAAATTAAATTAATCCTATTCTTCTTGACAGTATTTTAACCAATTGATAACCTACTAATAATATTTTGGGACTAGGGAGGCCGAAAACATGTGGGATTCTAAATTTGCTAAAGAAGGTTTAACGTTTGATGATGTCTTATTATTACCAGCCAAATCAGAGGTATTACCAAAGGATGTAAACATCTCTGTTGAGTTAACAGATTCAATTAAATTGAATGTTCCTGTGATCAGTGCAGGGATGGATACTGTAACAGAAGCTGAAATGGCAATAGCAATGGCTCGAACAGGTGGACTGGGTATCATCCACAAGAATATGAGTATTGAACAGCAGGCTGAGCAGGTAGATAAAGTAAAACGTTCCGAAAGTGGAGTTATCTCTGATCCATTCTTTCTAACTCCGGATCATCAAGTCTTTTCTGCAGAACACTTGATGGGCAAATATAGAATTTCCGGTGTTCCGATTGTGAACAACGAACAAGAGCAGAAGCTTGTCGGGATTTTAACGAATCGTGATCTTCGTTTCATCCAGGATTACTCCATTCAAATCTCGGATGTCATGACGAAGGAAAATCTCGTGACAGCTCCTGTTGGCACTACCCTAGAAGAAGCGGAAAAAATTCTTCAGCAGTACAAAATTGAGAAGCTTCCTCTGATTGATCAAGAAGGGACACTTAAGGGCTTGATTACGATTAAAGATATCGAAAAAGTAATTGAATTCCCTAACTCTGCTAAAGATGATCAAGGACGCTTATTAGTTGGAGCAGCTGTCGGTATTTCGAAAGATACGCTGACTCGTGTTGAACATTTAGTGAAAGCACATGTGGATGTCATCGTAATTGATACGGCTCACGGTCATTCAGCAGGAGTTCTTTCTATTGTTCGTGAAATCCGCGAAGCTTATCCAACGTTAAATATCGTAGCAGGTAATGTGGCAACGGCTGAAGCGACACGCGAATTAATTGAAGCGGGTGCTGATGTTGTCAAGGTGGGGATTGGGCCTGGTTCAATCTGTACGACCCGTGTTGTTGCAGGTGTAGGTGTTCCACAAATTACCGCTGTATATGATTGTGCAACGGAAGCAAGAAAGCACGGTAAGAGCATCATCGCCGATGGTGGCATCAAGTATTCAGGTGATATCGTTAAAGCATTGGCAGCCGGTGGACATGCTGTTATGTTAGGAAGCTTGCTTGCGGGTACATCTGAAAGCCCTGGAGAAACGGAAATCTTCCAGGGACGCCGCTTCAAAGTATATAGAGGAATGGGATCCGTCAGCTCCATGGAAAAAGGATCGAAAGACCGCTATTTCCAGGAAGAAAATAAAAAGTTTGTTCCAGAAGGCATTGAAGGACGCATTCCTTACAAAGGACCTTTAGCTGATACACTGTATCAGTTAGTCGGAGGTTTACGTTCAGGAATGGGATACTGTGGAACGAAGGATTTATATGAGTTGAGAGAGCAGGCACAGTTTATTAAAATGACGGGTGCCGGACTTCGTGAAAGTCATCCTCATGATGTGCAAATCACGAAAGAAGCACCAAATTATTCATTATAAGAAAATAATTCCAAATGCTGATCAGATACTCCTGATCAGCATTTTTTTATTTAGATTAAAAGGATATTTACCGCCTTTTATCAGAGGTCGCAAGTCCCTTGACCCATGCCAAAACTAGTCATATTCTCTGTCTATTCTTACCTTTCGAACTATGATAAAATAACGAAGGTGTACATAAAATCTTGGAGGGCTAATAGTGAAAAGAAGTTGGATTCAAAAATCTTTTGTTTGTATGATGGTTTTAATGATGGCAATGGGTATTGTAGGGAGACCTGCAAATGCTCAAGGAGACTTGGACGTTAACGCAAAAGCTGCGATTCTAGTAGAAGCCAGCACTGGCAAAATTCTTTATGAAAAGAACTCAGAAAATGCTCAAGGCATTGCAAGTATGACGAAAATGATGACAGAGTACTTGTTACTCGAAGCAATTGAAGAAGGTAAAGTGAAATGGGACCAGAAGTATACGGTACCGACGAAAGTATCAAATATGTCCCATAATGATGGATTAAGTAATGTTCCATTAAGAGAAGAAGGAACATACGTTCTTAAAGATCTATATGAAGCAATGGCGATTGAATCTGCTAACGCAGCAACTATGGCAATAGCTGAAGTTGTAGCTGGGTCAGAAGCAAACTTCGTGAAAAAAATGAACGCAAAGGCCAAAGAACTTGGATTAAAAAACTATAAATTTGTCAATTCTTCAGGTTTGAATAATCGGGACTTAGCTCCTTATGTCGATCAGGTAGTGGGTGGCCCTGAAGAAGAAAATGTGATGTCAGCTAAAGATACCGCTACATTAGCTTATCGTATGTTGAAAGACTTTCCGGAAGTATTAGAAACTTCCAGCATTCCCAAAAAGGTTTTTGCAGAGGGTACTGAAGACGAAGTACCAATGGAAAACTGGAACTATATGCTGCCGAGTCTCATCCGTGAATATGAGGGTATGGACGGACTTAAAACAGGCACCACTGACTTTGCAGGAGCATGTTTCACAGGTACTGCCGAAAGAGATGGCATGAGATACATTACAGTAGTGATGAATGTAGAAGTCGCACCAGGTGAAAACTCCTACGATGCCCGCTTTAGTGAAACAAGAAAAATGATGGATTATGCATTCAATAATTATACAATAGAGGAAGTACTCCCTGCTGACTATCAAGTGAAAGGTCAAAAGACACTTCCAGTTGATAAAGGGAAGGAAAAAGAAGTTCGAATTAAAACGGATGCCCCGTTAAGCATGGTGATTAAAAACGGCGAAGAAGATCAATACAAACCGAAATTTGTGTTGGATAAGAAAAAGCTGAACGATGACAGTGAACTGACTGCTCCGGTTAAAAAAGGAGAAAAAGTTGGGTATGTCACGTTAGAATCAAAGGATAAGAAAGATTTAGGGTACCTTACAGATAAAGGTACAAATGCATCGAAAGCATCTGTTGTAGCTGTAGATGGTGTTGAAAAAGCAAACTGGTTTGTTCTTTCAATGAGAGCGGTAGGTGGTTTCTTCGGGGACATCTGGAACTCGGTTACATCAACGGTTAAAGGCTGGTTCTAATAAGCCCATAGGAAAATGATTAAATCAGCACCAAGACTTTTATTTCAGGACAAGTCTTGGTGTTTTTTTATAGGGAAAGTGATAAAGAGTTATCTTTGGAAGAGTGCCTTCAGAGATTACCATGAAATGCTTGTCGCCTCTGACCAAGCCGCTTCCGCTTTTCGTCTTGTCCAGCTCCAGCGGCTTGGGGCTCGAGGTCATAAGTCAAGTCACCCAAAAAGGCAAAAAACGCCTTTCCGGGTGACTCGTCTTATGCTTGTCGCCCCAGAACGAGCCGCTTCCGCTTTTCGTCTTGTCCAGCTCCAGCGGCTAGTCCCTCGAGGTCATAAGCTAAATCGACCAAAAAGGCAAAGAGCGCCTTTCCGGTCGATTCATCTTATGCTTGTCGGGCCTGACCAAGCCGCTTCCGCTTTTCGTCTTGACATAAGCTTGTTTTTATTGTTTATTTAGCAGTAGGGTTACATAATCATTCCGATTGTTTTAGTCACGTTTTCTTCCTTTTTTGGGTGTAAATGGGACAGACATGGGATAAATATAAGGGGGATATAGATATGAATACTGGTACAGATCGTGTTAAAAGAGGTATGGCTGAAATGCAAAAAGGCGGCGTTATTATGGACGTTGTCAATGCAGAGCAGGCAAGAGTTGCTGAAGCTGCGGGTGCAGTGGCAGTAATGGCTTTAGAACGAGTTCCAGCAGACATCCGTGCTGCAGGTGGGGTAGCAAGAATGGCAGATCCCCGTATTATTGAAGAAGTTATGGGCGCTGTGTCGATTCCAGTAATGGCAAAGGCTCGTATCGGTCATATTGTAGAGGCAAGAGTTCTTGAATCAATGGGTGTTGATTATCTTGATGAGAGTGAAGTATTGACGCCAGCTGATGAAGAGTACCATTTAAATAAAAGAGATTTCACTGTTCCATTCGTATGTGGGTGCCGTGATTTAGGTGAAGCTGCCCGCCGTATTGGTGAAGGTGCGTCTATGTTACGTACAAAAGGTGAGCCGGGAACAGGTAACATCGTTGAAGCGGTTCGTCATATGCGTAAAGTAAATGCCCAGGTTCGCAAGCTTGTAAGCATGAACGAAGATGAAATCATGACGGAAGCTAAACTTTTGGGAGCTCCATATGAATTATTGTTAGAAATTAAAGAAAACGGACGTTTACCTGTTGTAAACTTTGCTGCAGGCGGAATTGCAACACCAGCTGATGCGGCTCTTATGATGGAATTAGGGGCTGACGGAGTATTCGTAGGTTCTGGTATCTTCAAATCAGAAAACCCTGAGAAATTTGCAAAAGCAATCGTAGAAGCAACAACTCACTATCAAGATTACAAGTTGATCGCAGAGCTATCTAAAGAGCTTGGTGTAGCAATGAAGGGAGTAGAAATTTCTTCTATTTTACCTGAAAACCGTATGCAAGATCGTGGATGGTAAGGTGTGATTCTATGTTGAACATCGGTGTATTAGGACTTCAAGGTGCCGTCAGAGAGCATGTGCGTTCAATCGAAGCCTCTGGTGCCAAGGCCATCGTCATTAAGCGTGTGGAGCAGCTGGAAGAAATCCAAGGCCTGATCATGCCAGGTGGGGAAAGTACCACCATGAGAAGGCTGATTGATCGATACGGCTTTATGGAGCCGTTAAGACAATTCGCGGCAACCGGGAAGCCGATCTTTGGAACATGTGCAGGCTTGATTCTCCTAGCGAAGCACATTGTCGGATACGACGAACCTCACCTTGGTGTGATGGACGTAACGGTGGAACGTAATTCCTTTGGGCGTCAGAAAGAAAGTTTTGAAGCGGATCTTTCGATTGCTCATATTGGAGAAGGATTCAATGCCGTCTTCATCCGTGCTCCCCATATCGTGGAGGCGGGAGAAGATGTTGAAATCCTGGCTAAGCATAATGAACGGATTGTTCTTGCACGCCACGGGCAATTCCTCGGTTGCTCTTTCCATCCTGAATTAACGGACGATCACCGCCTGACGTCTTTCTTCGTTGAGATGGTGAAAGAAAGCATGGAAAAAACAATCGCATAATTCTATTGCAAAATGGAAAACATTGTAGTAGATTATGAAATAACCAATAAACATTTAAATCGATGATAGGAAATAGTAGTAAAGAAGGCTTGCTTAAGAGAGTCGGTGGCTGGTGAGAATCGACGCAAGAGCTTTATGAATCCATCCTAGAGTGAAGTACTGAATGAAGTAGGTATTTTCGGTGATTCCGTTACCATCTCTTAAGAGGAAGGTGCTTAGCGTCTTCAATTAGGGTGGCAACGCGGAAACCTCCGTCCCTTTTACCAGGGATGGGGGTTTTTTATTTTTTCATAAAAAAGGAGAGAATCTCATGTTGGACATTAAGTATTTACGTAATAATCTGGAAGATGTGAAAGCCCGTCTACAGCACCGCGGTGAGAACCTGGAGGATTTCGATAAATTCGAAGAGCTTGATAAGAGAAGAAGAGAGCTGCTTGTGGAAACTGAAGAATTAAAGAGCAAGCGTAATGACGTATCCCAGCAGATTGCAGAGCTGAAGAAAGAGAAAAAGGATGCGGAGGACCTGATTGTTGAAATGCGTGAAGTTGGGGCCATGGTGAAAAAACTGGATGATGAACTACGGGGGATTGAAGAGGAGTTAGAACGTATCCTGCTTTCCATTCCTAACATTCCACATGAAACGGTACCGGTTGGTGAAACCGAGGATGATAACGTAGAGGCCCGCAAATGGGGAGAGATTCGTGAGTTTGATTTCGAAGCACAGCCTCACTGGGACATTGCAACAGGCCTTGGGATCCTGGATTTCGAACGTGCCGCCAAAGTGACAGGCAGCCGTTTTGTTTTCTATAAAGGGTTAGGGGCAAGGCTTGAAAGAGCCCTGATTAACTTCATGATGGATCTCCACATGGATGAGCATGGGTATACAGAAATGATCCCTCCATTCCTCGTGAATAGAGCGAGTATGACGGGAACAGGTCAACTTCCTAAGTTCGAGGAGGATGCGTTTAGAATCGAAAGTGAGGATTACTTCCTGGTTCCTACAGCAGAAGTGCCTGTAACGAACTATCACCGTGATGAAATCATGAAGGGTGAAGAGTTACCCGTAAGCTATGTGGCGTACAGTGCCAACTTCCGTTCTGAAGCTGGATCTGCCGGTCGTGATACACGTGGTCTGATCCGTCAGCATCAATTCAACAAAGTTGAGCTTGTTCGCTTTGTGAAACCTGAAGACTCTTATGATGAGCTTGAGAAGCTGACTGGCCATGCTGAAAAAGTCCTTCAGTTACTGGGCTTACCATACCGTGTGTTATCTATGTGTACAGCGGATTTAGGTTTCACCGCTGCCAAGAAATATGACATTGAAGTCTGGATTCCAAGCTACGGAACATACCGTGAGATTTCTTCTTGCAGTAACTTTGAAGGCTTCCAGGCAAGACGTGCGAACATTCGTTTCAGAAGAGAAGCTAAAGGAAAACCTGAACATGTGCATACGCTGAATGGATCTGGTTTAGCAATCGGACGTACGGTTGCCGCTATCTTAGAGAACTACCAGCAAGAAGATGGATCTGTTATCGTTCCCGAAGCTCTTCGTCCTTATATGGGTGGAGCGGAAGTCATTAAATAACATCAGCCAGCTGGACGACATTTAAAAGGTGCCTCACGAATTCAGCGCGGGGCACCTTTTAAATTTTTTTAGAAATATGCTTGACTCCATTTGTACACCATGTTATTATAATTCTTGTCGATACGGAGGAATACCCAAGTCCGGCTGAAGGGATCGGTCTTGAAAACCGACAGGGGTGTAACAGCCCGCGGGGGTTCGAATCCCCCTTCCTCCTCCATTGATTTTTTTATAACCATAGCGCATAAACTTTGGAGATAGAATTCGTTACATATTATATGTAACGAATTTTTTTGCTTTATACATATGACCATTGACTCAAGGAGGATTTACTTAAGGTTTTCGATATCCTCCCTTAAGTGAGAATCCGAAGTATGTCCAAGTACGCCTATTTCTATAATATGTCTCCGTGCTTCTTCGTCACCAAGCTTATAGATCATAGAATAGATGTCTTTCATCGATTGATCATATTGATTGTCCTCTGGTGAATTGTGATATTGGCGGAAAGGAACCTGAGCCCGTCTCATCGTCGACATGTCATCATCATAGTTATCGTTGAACAACATTTTTAGTTCGTTTACTTCTGTCGGGGTAGCAAAGATACGAAAGCTTGGACTGGCATTTTGATTCGGGTCTTGCAGGATATCCCCGCTGCTTATATCTACAAAATACGTTTGTTTCGATTCCATCATTCCTTCATCTCCTTCATAAATTGTTTACTACTACATATACCTCTTTCTAAATGGAAATAAACGGATGGATCACGCCCCGAGCGGAAATCAACCAGCACTTTCTTATTAAAAATAACAAAGTTTTATATATATAAAAGACTACCCTTGCCGCATTGGCCAGGGTAGTCTTATTAATTTTTAGCTCTTTAACATTCTCGTCTGTTCAATGAAATATCCGATTCTTTCAACGATTGGTTCGATTGAGTTTTGATCGTTCACCAGGTCGTATTCGCTGATGTCCAGTCTTAGTACGGGACAAGCGTTAAAAGAGTTGATCCAGTTTTCATAACGCTCGTGCATTTCTTCCCAGTAGGCAACAGGTGTTTGTTGTTCCATAGGGCGGCCGCGCTCACGGATGCGATCCACGACGTTATCAATGGAACCTTCAAGGTAAATCAGAAGATCAGGGTGTGGGAAGTATGGTGTCATGACCATAGCATCGAAAAGACTTGTATACGTTTCATAATCGATTTCGCTCATATTCCCTTTTTCATAATGCATGCGGGCAAAGATGCCTGTATCTTCATAGATGGAACGGTCTTGAATGAAACCGCCGCCGTATTCAAAGATTTTCTTTTGTTCTTTGAAGCGTTCCGCTAAGAAGTATACTTGAAGGTGGAAGCTCCAGCTCTTAAAGTCCTGATAAAATTTATCGAGATACGGATTGGTATCAACTTTTTCAAATGACGTTCGGAAGCCGAGCGCGCCCGCCAAGCCGTTTGTCATGGTGGATTTCCCGACACCGACCGTTCCGGCAATGGTGATCACGGCATTGTTCGGGATCCCGTATTTAGTGCGAAGATTCATGATAGTGAACTCCTTTTTTTAGTGTAGTCTCTAACTGTGTAAGAATGTGTTCCAGGTCCTCTTTATTTTGAACGAAGTCTACGTGGTCGCCATTGTAGCGAAGAACAGGAATGTCCGGGTGAGTTTTTTCAAACGTATTCATATATTCTTCATAGTCCAGTGATAGCTGCTTAAGGTAAAGAGGGCTAATTTTCTTTTCGAAGTCTCTTCCTCTTTTTTCAATGCGCTTTAATAGCGTATCGAGGCTTGCGTTCAAATAAATCACGACATTTGGCCTCGGCATGTCCGAAGTTAGAATGTCATAGATATTAAGATATTTTTTGAACTGTTGTTCATCTTTCAATGTTCGTTTAGCAAAGATGATGTTTTTAAGAATATGATAATCTGCTACGACAGATTTGTTCTGCGATAAGTAGTGTTTTTCGATATCTTCCAATTGTTTATATCGATTGCATAAGAAAAACATCTCTGTTTGAAAGCTCCACTCTTCAATGTCATCATAAAATTTATCCAAGAATGGGTTCTCATCTACGATTTCTTTTAGCAGGTGAAATTGAAAATGATCGGAAATCGCTTTTGCAAGAGAGGTTTTTCCTATTCCAATCGGGCCTTCAACGGTAATGAAAGGAATGCGCCCCATTAATTGTCCTCCTCATATTACGGCAATCTTTTCTCTTATAAAAATGTAAAAATAAAAAATTACGACAGGAATTATTGTAACACAATATATGGATGGTTTGTTCAGGTTATTTCCCGGGTTCAGAAAATACGCTACGTTCAGTATATCGACTTTAAACCGTCGACTCTTAAGGGGAAGCAAATAAAAAGCTGATGGATAGGTGTTTATAGATTCACCTATCCATCAGCTTCTATTTATTATCTTTTTACGACATTGAAATTGTCAGAAAGTAACAGCCAGTTTTGTGGGAAGGGAAGACCCAGTTTCCAGTAGCTCATCCCTCTAAGTTTCAGCTCTTTCATGAGGTCGAACTTTGCCTGGATGCTCCGTGCATCTTCAAACCATACTTCATGATCTTTTCCGGTGCTTGCATCCCGGTATTTAAAGAAAGGGGCCTGTGCTTTTTGATCATACTGAATCGGTACGTTATTATCCGCGGCTATCTTGATTGCTTGTTGAGGACTGATGGCTTTCGCTGTACTCCCCTGTACAAATGGAAGGGTCCAGTCATATCCATATAAATTCTGCCCCATGAGAATCTTGGATGGAGGCATTTCTGAGATGGCGTATTCAAGCACATCCCGAACAGGTCCGATAGGGGAAACGGCCATGGCGGGACCTCCACTATATCCCCACTCATAGGTCATGATCACGACAAAATCGACAATTTCACCGTGAGCTTTATAATCATGGGCTTCATACCATTTGCCTTTTTGATCGGCACTGGTCTTAGGAGCCAGGGCGGTTGAAAGCAGCCAGCCTTCTTGATTAAAACGCTGTTTTGCTTTTCGTAAAAATTGGTTGTAGGCTTCTTTGTCCTGTGGTCGTAAATATTCAAAGTCGAAGTGAATGTCTCTGAACCCATATTTTTTGGCTGTTTGGACAACATTATTGAGGAATTTATCCTGGATCGCCTGGTCGGTCAGCAGGATACGTCCAAGTTCATCGCTAAATGTTCCTTCCTCTTGATTGGTGATGGCCATCATCATGACATTCTTATTGTCTTTCCCTGTTTGAATCAGATTCCCGAGAGGCGGTTCTTGCAGGGTGCCGTCACGTTTCGCTTGAAAGCTGAATGGAGCAAGATACGTAAGATAGGGTGCTGCTTCCTTGGCACTATCTTCAAGGTTTTGGGCCACTTCTTTTCCGTAAGGCTCTACATATGCGTTAAACTCCGCTTTTCCTTTAGGCTTCTGTGGAACGTATAAACGCAACCCCACCTGTAAAGGCTGATTGGGAGATATACCGTTCACTCTTGCCAATTCCTGATAGGGGACTCCTGTCTTCTGACTGATCGCCCAAAGGCTATCTCCAGGTTGAACAAAATAAAAGCTTCCTATAATAGGGATGACCAGTGATTGACCGACCACCAGGTTATCAGGATTTGGCAGTTCATTGGCATCTACTATATCCTTAACTGTTGATCCATACGCTTGGGCGATACCAAATAATGATTGGTTCGGTTGGACAACATGAATTTGCATACACAGACCCTCCTATATTTCATTCACTATAATCAACTTATGAAATAGAAGGGCTGGATATGTTTTGAAGAACAAATTTATACGATCTCACCAGTGGAATCAATCTTCGCTTTTAATACGTTTTTCATCATCGTCAGTGCATAGTGATTATCTTCGTCACTGACTGACGCAATGGCGTCACGGGGCACAATAAGGTTAAACTCTCTCATATAGGCATCGTTTGCTGTAAAGAGTACACAGATGTTTCCTGCGATACCTGTGATGATAAGATTTTTAACAGACAAATGGTGCAAAAGTGTATTTAACGCCGTCCCATAAAATGCGGAATGCTTTGGTTTAATAAGAAAAAAGTCTTTATCCGTCGGCTGGAGCGGAGTCATGATACCATCGCTCACATCATTATGACATTTCTGGTAAATCTCTTTGTAATCTGCTTTCCATAGCTCATAATGGTCATTAATATAAATGACAGGATGCTCATGTTTGGTACAATAGTGACGTAATGTGTTTATAGGTTCAACAATGTTGAGGGTATGGCGAGCCAGTGTGTTTCCATGCTCAAAGTCGAACGGATTCATGATGTCGATAACAAGAAGAGCTGTTTGGTTAGGTATCATATTGTATGCCCCTTTCTCTTATAGTTTGGGGTGAATGGGGATATTTTATAAATATCGAGAAATAAATTTGTGGGAGTATAAAATGGGTATAAGAGAAGAACGATTTATGTTGGAAGCATTAAAGGAAGCAGAAAAAGCGGCAGCGATTCAAGAAGTTCCGATCGGAGCCGTCATTGTCATGGGGGAAGAAATCATTGCCCGCGCTCATAATCTGAGAGAAACGAGTCAAAATGCCATCACCCATGCCGAGACTTTAGCGATTCAAGAGGCATGTAAGAAGGTTGGCACATGGCGGCTTGAAGGGGCGGAGCTTTATGTCACCCTTGAACCGTGTCCGATGTGCAGTGGAGCCATCATTTTATCCAGGATTGAGAAAGTCATTTATGGGGCAAAAGATCCTAAAGCGGGTTGTGCGGGGACGTTAATGAATCTACTGGAAGATGACCGATTTAATCACCAATGTGAAGTAGTGCCTGGAGTACTTTCAGAAGAGTGCGGGGGAATCCTTTCCCGTTTTTTTAAAGATTTGCGGGAGCGGAAGAAGCTCGAGAAGAAGAATAGGATTTCCGGTATGTAAATAACTTACAGTATTCCATCATTGCTTTTTACCGTAAATCCTAGTATACTTAATTTTGCGTCGCACTAATGGCGCAACTAAATATGGTATCAATTTTGCCGTGCTAGGTGGGGAGGTAGCGGTGCCCTGTACTCGCAATCCGCTCTAGCGAGACCGAATTCCTTTCCGAGGCTGGCACTCTGTAGGGCTGCCTCAAGTAAGTGGTGTTGACGCCTGGGTCCTGCGCAATGGGAATCCATGAACCATGTCAGGTCCGGAAGGAAGCAGCATTAAGTGGAAGCTCCCATGTGCCGCAGGGTTGCCTGGGCCGAGCTAACTGCTTGAGTAACGCCTATGGATGCTTGTCGACGAAAGGTGCACGGCAGTTTAAATTATATACAACAACTCATCCTTCATAGGGTGAGTTTTTTGTTTGTAAAAAAGATTTATCGACAAAAGGCTTCCATCCTAAATTGATCTCCGGTTTTCTTTGTAAAAGGGATTTAGATTACGTTATAATAGATACTATAGTACATAATTAAGAGGGGGGAGTATTTTGGCATATCAAGCTTTATATCGTGTGTGGCGTCCTCAGTCATTTATTGATGTAGTTGGACAGCAGCATGTAACGAAAACGTTGCAAAATGCCCTCCTTCATCAGAAGATTTCACATGCCTATTTATTCTCGGGACCAAGGGGAACAGGGAAAACGAGTGCAGCGAAGATCTTGGCGAAAGCAGTTAACTGTGAGCGGTCTCCTATAGCGGAACCTTGCAATGAGTGTGATGCTTGCCAAGGGATCACCGATGGTTCGATTCCAGATGTCATCGAAATCGATGCCGCTTCCAATAACGGAGTGGAAGAGATCCGGGACATCCGGGATAAAGTCAAATATTCTCCCAATGTAGTCGAGTATAAAGTCTACATCATAGATGAGGTCCATATGCTGTCTATCGGAGCCTTTAATGCGTTACTGAAAACATTAGAGGAACCACCTAAACACGTCATCTTTATCCTTGCGACTACAGAGCCTCACAAGATTCCCCTTACGATCATCTCACGCTGTCAGCGCTTTGACTTCAAACGGATAACAGCCAGGGATATTGTGGGACGGATGAGTCATATTGCCACAGAATCAGGTGTGAACTTCGAAGAAAACGCCCTTACGATTATTGCACGCGCTGCTGAAGGCGGGATGCGAGATGCCCTTAGCCTGCTCGATCAGGCCATCTCCTTTAGTCAGGACCGGGTAACCGTAGACGATGCCTTGACTGTAACGGGTGCTGTTTCTCAAGGCTATTTAAATACATTGGCGAAAGCGATTCTGGAAAGAGATGTCACAAGTGGATTAAGTGCCTTGGAAGAATTGCTATTCCAAGGGAAGGACCCGGCAAGGTTCGCAGAGGACTTTATTCTTTACTTCAGGGATATGCTGTTATACCAGACGGCTCCAAATCTTGAAGAATCGCTGGAACGGGTCATGCTCGACGATGATTTTAAAGAACTGGCCGGTCAAACTCAGCCTCAGCAGATTTATCAATATATCGATGTCTTGAATCAGGCGGGTCAGGAAATGAAGTTCACGAATCATGCCCGTATCTACCTGGAGGTTTCCATTGTGAAGCTTTGTCAAATGGAAGCGCCGGTATCTGCTTCTTCTCCGGAAGTGAGCGAGATGATGAAAAAGATCAAACTTCTTGAAAAAGAGGTCGAACAACTGAAGGCGAATGGCGTCAAGGTTCAAGCAGAGCCGGCTTCACAACCGGCGAAAAAGCCGATCCGGGCAAAGAAAGGCTTCCGGGCTCCTACCGGGAAGATTCAGGAAGTACTCCGAACGGCCACAAAAGAAGATCTTAATTTGATCAAGAGCCGCTGGGGAGATATGGTCGAAACATTAAACCAGCGTCAAATGCGTTCACAATCAGCATTGTTAAATGATGCTGAACCTGTAGCAGCTACAGACGGCTCATTTGTGTTAAAATTTAAATACGATATTCATTGTCAGATGGCGATGGAGAATCAGGCTTTCACTTCAGCGATTGCTTCCATACTGGAAGAGCTTACGGGAAACACCTATGCAGCGATTGGAATTCCTGAAGATCAGTGGATGTCCATAAGAGAAGACTTTATCCGAAACTCCAAAACAGAAGATGGCGAATCAACTGGCGAGGATCAAGGAGAAGACTCCCTCTTGAAGGAAGCTGAGAAGCTTGTCGGTATGGATTTAATAGAATTAAACGATTGATTAACGTAAGATTTTAAAAATTTACTGGAGGTAATGAGATTATGCGTGGAAATGGTAATATGCAAAATATGATGAAGCAAATGCAAAAGATGCAAAAGAAAATGGCGGAAGCTCAAGAAGAACTAGGTGAAAAGCAAATCGAAGGAACAGCAGGCGGCGGAATGGTGACGGTCATCGTTTCCGGTCACAAACAAGTTCTTGATGTGAAGATCAATGAAGAAGCTGTTGATCCGGATGACGTAGAAATGCTACAAGATTTAGTCCTTGCAGCTACAAACGATGCACTGAAGAAAGCGGACGAATTAACGAACTCAACTATGGGTCAATTCACTAAAGGAATGAACCTACCGGGAATGTTCTAGGAGGCAATACGATGCATTATCCTGAGCCTATATCAAAGCTGATCGACAGCTTTATGAAACTGCCGGGAATCGGGCCGAAAACTGCGGCCCGACTGGCTTTTTTTGTTCTTAGCATGAAAGAAGATACTGTATTGGACTTTGCGAAAGCATTGGTCAATGCGAAACGAAACTTGAGTTACTGTTCTGTTTGCGGTCATATTACAGATCAGGATCCATGCTATATCTGTGAGGATCAAAGACGGGATCGCAGCATCATCTGTGTGGTTCAAGACCCTAAGGATGTCATTGCGATGGAGAAGATGAAAGAGTATAACGGTCAATACCATGTGCTCCACGGTGCCATCTCCCCTATGGACGGGATTGGACCCGAGGACATCAATGTTCCGGATCTGATAAAGCGTCTTCACGGTGACGAGGTCCAGGAAGTCATCCTCGCTACCAACCCGAACATAGAAGGGGAAGCGACAGCGATGTACATTTCACGGCTGGTCAAACCATCCGGCATCCGAATCACAAGGATTGCCCATGGACTTCCTGTCGGTGGAGATCTTGAGTATGCAGATGAAGTAACGTTATCGAAAGCTCTCGAGGGAAGAAGAGACGTTTAACAAAGGAGAGGATACCTATGTTTTTCCGGAAAAAAGGAAAGCTGAAAAAAGAGTATGACCAATCCTTACTTCACGTTTTAGACGAAACCAAGGATCAGTGGAATCAGCAACGTTCCATCGATGAGATGAGTGTGGATTACAATCTGAACATCCACTGTCACTCGAAAATAGCAGAAGCTAAATATTTTTTTCTCTTTAGAGAAGCAAAACATAGAAAGATCGTCATAAAAAGGTAGACAACCCTCATATCCTTTCAATAAGAGACTATTTATGTTCTATGTTGAGAGGAGAGAAGGGTATGAGCCCAGTTATCGTCATTGCAGTGATCAGCGGATTGATTGTACTTCTACTTGCCACCGGCACACCAATCAAGCCACTTCGGTTTGTGGGACAAGTTGCCATGAAGGTCATGATCGGAGCACTATTTTTATTTTTCCTGAACGCCTTTGGCAGTCAGTACGGAATCCACGTTCCTATTAATCTGGCAACCTCATCTATTTCTGGAATATTAGGTATTCCGGGAGTGGTGGGACTAACCGTCATTCAGATGTGGATCCTATAAGGATCAATAGAATAGTAAGAAGAAAGGCAGTCGAAGTATCAGGTGGGATTTTTTTCTTACCTTTGATCTTGGCTGCTTTTTTACATAGAAAAGACAGAGGAGGCGGGAGAACTATGAAAATCGTCAATGTACCGGATTCCTTTAAAGGTTCCATGACAAGTACAGCTGCCGCTGAAGCAATTAAGAAAGGGGTTCATCAGATTAATCCTTCATGTGAAACAGTCATCATCCAAATGGCTGATGGTGGTGAAGGCACGGTCGATGCCATGATGAGCATCATGAATGGGGAAACACGATGAGCTCAAGTTGGTTTAATCTTGTATATTTGTAGTGCCCTTCCGTTCAGGATTAAGGAAGGGCACTTGCTGTTCTTCCACTATTCACTTAAAAACGTTTTTGGCATCACCACGGCTATTACTTCACCTCGTGCACACAGTTTTCCTTCTGCAAACACCTCTGTTTCCACTCTGAACTTCTTAGGATGAACTTCATGAACTGTGCCCACCGCTTTTAACGGAACGTGATGAGGCGTGGGTTTCATAAAATCCACTTGTAAAGAAGCAGTGACAAAACGTGGAGGCTCTTGACCACCACCAATTACTCCACCGTTCTTTCCATGAAGAGCAATGGCTGCTGAACCAGTGCCGTGGCAATCGATTAAGGAAGCAATCAACCCGCCATATACGAAGCCAGGCAAAGCAGTGTGTTCCGGTTTAGGTGTGTAAATCGTGACAGTGTGACCATCTTCCACTCCGGTACGAAAATGATGCCCATCCTTGTTGAGTCGGCCGCAGCCATAACACCACGCAAAGTCATCTGGGTAATCATCCTGAATGGCATGAATGACTTCGTTCATTATTATATTCTCCCTTCATCACAAACTCTTTCTCTAGTACTCTTCTATTAACGTTCCGAAATTCCTTTATTGGTTTGATTTATGTGAAGTTTCTTTACAAATATAAAGTTAAAAATGCTTTCCATTACTACCTTCTGAAATAAAATTGTAAAAGGTGAAAAATAGTATTGACTCTTCATAGTAGAAGATGCTATTATATTCCTTGTCGCCAAAACGACGCGAAAAACAAATTTCAAAAAAAGCTTGACGCTTTATGACGAAAAATGTTATATTTAAGAGGTGCTCAAGAGAGCTCAAAGTAATATTGAACCTTGAAAACTGAACAAAACAAGACAATACGTCAACGTTAATTCTAGATTTATTTTTAAAGAGCTATTCAAACTTTTATCGGAGAGTT
>NZ_QNRJ01000034.1 GCF_003315075.1 Rossellomorea aquimaris | reverse complement strand
CACACCCGTTCCCATGCCGAACACGGAAGTTAAGCTCTTCAGCGCCGATGGTAGTTGGGGGATCTCCCCCTGTGAGAGTAGGACGTCGCCAGGCATATCGTTCCGCAGTAGCTCAGTGGTAGAGCTATCGGCTGTTAACCGATCGGTCGCAAGTTCGAATCTTGCCTGCGGAGCCATCATATGGAGAGCTGTCCGAGTGGCCGAAGGAGCACGATTGGAAATCGTGTAGGCGGTTAATGCTGTCTCAAGGGTTCAAATCCCTTGCTCTCCGCCATAACATTTCTTCTTATCAAGGCCCATTGGTCAAGCGGTTAAGACACCGCCCTTTCACGGCGGTAACACGGGTTCGAATCCCGTATGGGTCACCAACAATTTTTATTCGAAAGTGAAAACAATAAAATCATTATATTGGAGGATTAGCTCAGCTGGGAGAGCATCTGCCTTACAAGCAGAGGGTCGGCGGTTCGATCCCGTCATCCTCCACCAAGTTTTTTTGCGAAAGCAAAATAAACCTCCATGATTTTTTACGAAGCGTTAGCGAAGTAAGCGGAGTAAAATAATCTCTTTAATCTACAAGTGTTAAGTTACACTTATATCGTCGCGGGGTGGAGCAGTTCGGTAGCTCGTCGGGCTCATAACCCGAAGGTCGCAGGTTCAAATCCTGTCCCCGCAATACCATTTTTGACTTAGGATAGTATAATCCTTGATGAGTCACGCATGGATAGTTATTTTGACTGTCGTCAAGGTAATGAAATCTATTTTGCTAACGCAAATAATGAAAGTTATTTTGCTGACGCAAAAAACTCTGGTCCGGTAGTTCAGTTGGTTAGAATGCCTGCCTGTCACGCAGGAGGTCGCGGGTTCGAGTCCCGTCCGGACCGCCATTTTCATTTTTACATAGTGGCTCAGTAGCTCAGTTGGTAGAGCAATGGACTGAAAATCCATGTGTCGGCGGTTCGATTCCGTCCTGAGCCACCATTTATTACTTGATGCCGGTGTAGCTCAACTGGTAGAGCAACTGACTTGTAATCAGTAGGTTGGGGGTTCAAGTCCTCTTGCCGGCACCACTCGAGTGATTTAATATGTGGAGGGGTAGCGAAGTGGCTAAACGCGGCGGACTGTAAATCCGCTCCTTCGGGTTCGGCAGTTCGAATCTGCCCCCCTCCACCAAGATTTTTTTCGGATCCTCAGCGGAGTAAAATAATCCTCCTTAAACTAAGCGCAGTGAAGCGGAGCATTATACTTCAACACGAATAGCATTAAGGTAATATTTCATAGGGGTATAGTTTAAAGGTAGAACGAAGGTCTCCAAAACCTTTGGTGTGGGTTCGATTCCTACTACCCCTGCCAATTTCATTATGGCGATTGTGGCGAAGTGGTTAACGCACCTGATTGTGGTTCAGGCATTCGTGGGTTCGATTCCCATCAGTCGCCCCATAAAAGTCACATTTTCATTTCCGTGACATATACTATCAGTGGGCTATAGCCAAGCGGTAAGGCATCGCACTTTGACTGCGACATGCGTTGGTTCGAATCCAGCTAGCCCAGTAGTGCGGAAGTAGTTCAGTGGTAGAACACCACCTTGCCAAGGTGGGGGTCGCGGGTTCGAATCCCGTCTTCCGCTCCAATATTAAGGCGGCATAGCCAAGTGGTAAGGCATGGGTCTGCAAAACCCTGATCACCGGTTCAAATCCGGTTGCCGCCTCCAAATGTAATGCCGGTGTGGCGGAATTGGCAGACGCGCACGACTCAAAATCGTGTTCCTCTGGAGTGCCGGTTCGATCCCGGCCACCGGTACCATACGCGGGTGTAGTTTAGTGGTAAAACCTCAGCCTTCCAAGCTGATGATGAGGGTTCGATTCCCTTCACCCGCTCCAACTTACATACGATAGACTTTCTCATTAGAGGGAGTCTTTTTTTATTGTTTAATTACGAAAAGTCATCTATTTAGCATCATTTTCAACAAGATGGACGTTTATCTGATCGACTTAGGTCCATTTACTTTTGATCAAGACTAATTTATTTTCAAAACCGCATTGCACCCTACGGTCACCTAACCAAACGAAAGAACCCCAACCTTACTATTTACCCACCCGCAGCCAAAACAAACCCATCTAGTCAAAATTTTGCACCTTCTTAGTCAATTGAGTTCCCCTATTAAAGAAAGCGCTACCATTATAATGAAAGAAAGCGATTACACAGTTAGGGTGGTGATACGGGTGGAACCAAAGATTCAGACTGGACCAGTAAGCCCAGACGTACAAATGAAGGCAGTGACGAAGAAGAAGTTCAAGTATAAGAGCTTGCTGACGTATGCTGCCTTTGTTGGACCGGCACTTTTATTTTTCTTAGTGATTCAGATTCTTCCGTTCTTGATGGGAGTGTATTATTCGTTTACTTCATGGAATGGTGTCAGCTCGGTTGTTGAGTGGGTTGGGTTTGAGAATTATAAGAAGATCTTTACGGATGATAAGACGTTCTTTAATTCTTTTATGTTTACGACGAAGTTTATGTTTGCGGCAGTGATTATTAGTAACTTAATAGGTTTTGGGTTTGCGTTACTGTTAAACGCGGCATTGAAAACCCGAAATATTTTACGGACAGTGTTTTTTATTCCGAACGTGATCGGTGGATTGCTACTCGGGTTCATCTGGCAGTTCATTTTTGTTAAAGGGTTTGCATCACTCGGGAATATGACGGATATCGGATTCTTTAAAATGCCTTGGCTTGGTGATGAGAAGACGGCATTCTGGGGGATTGTCATCGTGTTTGCATGGCAGATCAGTGGTTATATGATGGTCATCTATGTTGCGGCATTGCAAGGGGTGGACAATTCACTTTTGGAAGCAGCGAGGATAGATGGGGCATCAAACTGGACATTGTTGACGAAGATTATCATTCCGTTGATTCTACCGGCATTCACGATTTGTTTCTTCTTGACGATTTCAATGGCCTTTAAGATATTCGATTTAAATATCTCGTTAACAGGTGGGGGACCATTCAATTCTACGCAATCTGTAGCAATCAATATTTATCAAGAAGCATTCCAAAATAACCGTTATGGCCTGGGAACTGCGAAATCGATTCTGTTCTTTGTGGTAGTGGCAGTGTTTACGACGATTCAGGTGATGGTGACGAAGAAGAAGGAGGTTCAGGCGTAATGGGCAATCGCTATACGAAGAGAACATTTGTATTAGAGATCATCGGGATTGTCATCGGGCTCATTTTCCTTATCCCTTTCTACTTTGTACTGGTCAACTCGGTGAAACCATTCGCTGCAATCTTGATTGATGCGGCAGCGTGGCCAAAGGAATTTATGTTTTCTAACTATGCTAAGGTGTGGGAGATCATCAACTTCCCCCGTGCATTCTGGAACTCCTTGGTCATCACTGTATTCAGCAACATTGGATTAGTGATCATCAGCTCCATGGCGGCGTGGAAAATGGTACGTACGCCAGGGAAATTCAGCAAAATCTTATTTGTTATCTTTGTGTCAGCCATGGTCATTCCGTTCCAGACGGTGATGATTCCTCTTATGAAGGTTGGCGGAAGTCTAGGACTTACGAATAGCATTCCAGGTTTGATTATTATGTACT
The DNA here is from genome assembly GCF_003315075.1 of Rossellomorea aquimaris. Classification (GTDB taxonomy): domain Bacteria; phylum Bacillota; class Bacilli; order Bacillales; family Bacillaceae_B; genus Rossellomorea; species Rossellomorea aquimaris_C. The sequence goes on along the minus strand of NZ_QNRJ01000034.1, from coordinate 18,621 downwards.
TCGGATTTGGGGTCCCACTTTCTCTGTTCTTGTATCATGGGTTCGTGAAAACCGTTCCGATTGAGATTGAAGAATCCGCGATGATTGATGGATGCAGTCAGTTTGGTGTGTTCTGGAGAATTGTATTCCCGTTACTTAAGCCAATAACAGTGACCGTGATCATTCTGAACACCTTGTGGATTTGGAATGACTATCTGCTTCCACTTCTTGTATTACAGGATGCGGAACTGCGTACGATTCCACTCGCAGCGAGTTCGTTCTTCGCTCAGTATACGAAGCAATGGGATATGGGTCTTGCAGCGTTGGTGCTTGGCATTACTCCGATCATCATTTTCTTCTTATTTTTACAGAAGCATATCATCAAAGGGATTGCTTCAGGGTCAATTAAGTAGATATAAAGTTTCTGTCGAGATGGTCTATCATTGATACAGAAATTTATATAAAATAATTTATATCAGGGAGGTCAATCCATTTATGAAACGTATACTTTTACTTTGTATGTCTTTGGTTTTAGTATTTGGAATTATTGCTGGCTGTTCTTCTAAAGACACGACAAGCAAATCAGGTGGAGAGTCTGGATCAGGTGACGATGTAGTAACCCTTAATTTCTTCCAGTTCAAGGTTGAAATTGCCGATCAGCTGCAAGAAATGATTAATGAGTTCGAAGCTGAGCATCCAAACATTAAGATTAAGCTTGAAACAGTGGGTGGAGGTGCCGATTACGGTGCAGCTTTGAAAGCGAAATTTGCTTCTGGTGAAGAGCCGGACATTTTCAACAACGGTGGTTTTAAAGAATTAGAGCTTTGGAAAGAGAAGTTAGCGGATCTTTCCGGTGAGCCATGGGTTGAACATGTTCTTCCAATCGGTAAAGTTCCGATGACGGATGAGGATGGCAAGCTTTATGGTATGCCGGTTAACCTTGAAGGTTACGGATTTGTATACAATAAAGATTTATTTGAAGAAGCGGGGATCACTGAGCCGCCTGCAACGATTGATGAGTTAAAAGACGCTGCGAAAAAGCTTGAAGCGAAGAAAATCACGCCTTTCTCAGCGGGTTATGGCGAGTGGTGGGTAATTGGTCAACATTTACTTAACATTCCTTTTGCTCAGCAGGAAGATCCGGATGCGTTCATCGCCGGACTTTATGATGGTTCTGAGAAGATTGTAGGAAACGAAAAGTTCAAGCAGTTCAAAGAAGTTTTAGATGCTGAGCTTAAGTATGCAAATGATAATCCGTTAACGACGGATTACAATACACAAGTAACGCTTTTTGCTTCTGGTGAAACGGCGATGCTGCAACAAGGGAACTGGACTGAAAACATGATCACTGAGATCAATCCTGAAATCAACATGGGCTTCCTTCCAATTCCTATCAGCAATGATGACAGTGCTGATCGCCTTCCTGTAGGTGTACCGAATAACTGGGTATTAAACAAGAACTCCGAGCATCTTGAAGAAGCGAAAACATTCTTGGAATGGATGGTTTCATCTGAAACTGGTAAGCGTTATATCACGGAAGAGTTTGCATTCATCCCGGCATTCGATAACATCGAGCCAAATGGTCTTGGAGACTTGGGTCAGTCTATCCTTGACTACTCTAAAGAAGAGAAGACGATTCCTTGGACGTGGTTCAAATGGCCGGATGGAGCGAATAAGGAATTCGCTGCAACGATCCAGGAATATGCCGCAGGGAAAATTGATTACGATACGGTACTTGAGCGATTCCAGCAAACATGGGATAACTTGAAGTAAATCGAATACTAGAAAGCATGTCTACTAAAGGCATGCTTTCTATTTTATAAGTTTAATAGGAATATTTCGAAAAAACACTTCCAAGAGCAGGGAAAAACACTTTATACTAGTGTATAAGTGAGACCTGGGAGGTCCGTCCCTCATGTTAAAGACCAGCATTCGGAATAAGTTGATTGTGTTGTTGATGATTACGACGATTGTGCCGTTTGGCAGTTCGATTATTATTACATATTTGTATACGAAGGATTCCATAGAGGAGCAGGTGGTGGAGGAGAGCAGCAATCTTCTTTATCAGGGAAAGGTGAATCTGGAGAGCTATATGAATGAGCTCAACGGGTTAACTCTATCACTCTATAATAATCCTGATTTTATTAACTTCATGAGATCACCCGGTCAAGAGAATAATTACTTGACGATCGGCATTGTAAAAAATGTTGTGCAAACGATTCTCTACACGGGTGATACCATTAACGGGGTACGTATTTCCTTCGCAGATGGTGACCGCGTCATCTCGGCAACCAAGCGCTCTACCGTTGTATTTTCCAATAAGGTAAGGGATTCACAATGGGAATCTTTCAGAAATGCCGAGCGTAGCCCTTATAACATGTATATTGAACCAACCCATAGTCAGGAAGAAAAGAATATTAACCGGTCGAAGGATATTGTCACGATTCACCGGGCATTCCGAAACGTTCCCGGTGATGAGGTGCTTGCCTATATTTCATTGGAGGTTTCTCCTGACAAGATCATTGATTTGAGCAGAAATCTGTATAACGCTAAGTCAGAAGAATTCTATCTTCTTTCTTCCGAAGGGGAAATGATTTATAGCTCGGACAGGGATGTGTCGGACGATGGCAGCAACCAGAAATGGATTAAGCGGATAATGGAATCGAAAGATATATCAGGGACGCTAGAGTGGAAAGAGGGTTCCTTCAACGGGGTGATGATGTACGACCAGCTACCTGCTTCGGCCGGAGGTTGGTTGTTAGTGAAACGGGTTCCTTACGTGAACCTTTATGAAAGCGCATTTAGTGTCGCGAAGATTAATATTCTATTCGGAGTTCTTGGACTATCCCTTGTGGTGCTGGCGACCTTATTTGTTTCTTTTAAGATCACGTCACCCATACGCATTCTGCTTCAAAATATCCAGCAGGTTGAAAAAGGGAATATGAAGTTACAGTCTGAATCGTTCGGTTCCGATGAAATCGGGATCCTCGGCTTCCGGTTTCAGCAAATGATCGAGCGGATCAATCATCTGATCAACCGTGAGTACAAGCTGGAGCTCGAGAACAAGACGAATCAATTAAAGGTCCTCCAGTCTCAAATCAATCCGCATTTTCTCTATAATGCCCTGCAATCCATAGGGACGATTGCTTTGAAGAACAAGGTTCCGCAAATCTACTCTCTGATCACCCACCTTTCCAAAATAATGAGGTACGGGATGAACATGGAGGAGGATATGGTTCCATTAAGCAAGGAAATCAATTACACGAACGCCTATCTTCTTTTACAAAAAGAGCGTTTCGGTGAGAATCTGGATTACAATGTAGAGGTAGAAGAAGAGGTGAAGGAGATCCCGGTACCGAAGATGATCCTTCAGCCTCTCATTGAAAACTACTTCAAACACGGCTTCGATATCCGGGACGGGGTAGGACGTATATGGTTATCCTGCTTTCGGGATGAGGGAGAACTGGTGATGATGGTCCGTGATAATGGAGTCGGCGTAACCGAAAGCAGACTTCGGGAAATCGGGGATCATTTCAGGGCAGATGCTTGGAATAAAACGGGGGATGAGACCAATATCGGACTGAAGAATGTGTATGTCCGCTTAAAGCTCTACTATGACCACCAGGCCACTTTACAGCTTGAAAATCATGATGGGGGAGGCTTTATGGTCACCATGAGGCTGCCAATAAGAATGGAAGGTGAAGCAAATGAAAGCAATCATCATTGACGACGAAAAGCATGTGCGTGAGGGGTTACTTTTATTAGCGGAATGGGACAAGCATGGAATCCACACCATTCTGGAGGCGGAAGATGGAGACCAAGCCATCGAATTGATCACAGAGCACCGGCCGGAAATCATTTTCACTGATATGAGGATGCCGAAACGGGATGGCATCACCCTTTTAAAATGGCTTCATGCCTCTGACCTTAAAAGCAAAACCATCGTTGTAAGCGGGTATGATGATTTCGAGTATATGAGAAACGCGATCTATTACAAAAGCTTTGATTATATTCTGAAGCCGATTGAACCGGATGTGTTAAATGAAACACTGGATAAAGCGGTAAAAGAGTGGAATGAACAGGCTCAATCAAGAAAATCCCAGGTCGAGGAAAATCGGGTGATGAATGAGGTGAAGCCCCTCTATTGGGATCGGTTATTCTCAAGTCTTTGTGCGAAGGAGAGCATGACCACAGAGATGGTAGAAAAGGTTGAGCAGGAGTTTGGGATTGCCATTACAAAGCTTGCAAAGACCGTTGCCCTCATCCCCATCAAACCGATCGTGGAGAAACTCTTTCAAGGAGACCGGGACCTGGCCTTTTTTACCCTTAGCAATATTTGCAATGAATTGCTGCGAAAGCAAAATGATGGGGTTTGCTTTCGGAATGGGAACAAAGAAGAAGAGCTTGTGATTCTCTTCTGGAATGATAAAAATGTGACGTATCTGTTAGAGGAAATCTACTCATTGATCTATCAATATAGTAAACTCTTTACGATCATTGCACTTGGGCAGAAGTCCAGGAAAATAAACGAAGCGTATGAATCTGCATTACAAGTTTATCTTAAGCATACCCTGCTTGATCAAAAGAAAATCGTTACCCATAAAGATGTGAAACCGAGGCCGCTGCTGCACCTATTGGATCACTCCAATGAATTGAAATGGGCAATCCGTTCAGGCAGCGGCGATCAGGTTCGGTCCCAGTTGGAGGGGATATTCTCACAGATGGAAACGGGGCATGCCCTCTCACTGGAACAGCTCCAGGTGTGGGAAAATCAATTTGAGTTATTACGTAATAATTGGTTGAAAGAGTATGAGATTCAGCAACAATCACCATTCTACAGGGGCCTGGATTATTGGAATGAAGACGGCTCGTTTTCGTTCAGGAAATTTAAAGAGGAAAAGGCGAAAGAGTTCAGTGAATTAATTCAAACCCTTTCAAAGGCAAAGTATCAGCGGGAAAAGAACAATATGCAGCAGATTGAAGAATATCTTCAGCAGCATTATCAAGAGGATATCACCCTTCAGGACATTGCCGATCGCTTTTACTTAAGCAGGGAATACATTTCACGTAAGTTCAAACAGGATCATGGATTTACCATCACGGATTACGTTACGAATATCCGGATGGAAAAAGCGAAGAAACTGCTTGAGAATCCTTATTTGAAGATTTATGAAGTCGCCTATGGTGTAGGGTATGGGAATGAAAAGTATTTCAGTAAAGTATTTAAAAAGCACGTCGGTATGACACCGAATGAATACCGGCATTTACAATCAAACACTTAACTTGGAGGTTTTACAATGTTGAACGTTACTGTATGGAATGAAAATCGTCATGAACAGAAGAATCCGAAAGTGAGAGAGGTGTACCCTGAAGGAATTCATGGTGCCATTGCTTCCTTCCTGGGAGAAGCATCATTCAATGTGAAAACGGCTACATTGGACGAGGGTGACCACGGATTGACAAAGGAAGTATTAGATGGTACAGACGTATTGGTTTGGTGGGGACATATCGCCCATGATGAAGTGAAAGATGAAGTAGTTGAAAGAGTGAAACAGCGTGTCCTTGATGGAATGGGATTGATCGTCCTTCATTCAGGTCATTTCTCTAAAATCTTCAAAACATTGATGGGTACTTCCTGTGACTTGAAATGGCGGGAAGCGGATGAGAAAGAACGCATCTGGATTGTCGATCCAAGTCATCCGATTACAGCGGGCTTAAGTGAATACATCGAGCTTGAGAAGGAAGAAATGTATGGAGAGCATTTTGACATTCCGACTCCTGATCAGCTTGTGATGGTGAGCTGGTTCGAAGGTGGGGAAGTGTTTAGAAGCGGGTGTACGTATCAGCGTGGCAACGGAAAAGTATTCTACTTCCGTCCAGGACATGAAACGTATCCAACCTATTACAATGAAGACGTTCAGAAGGTCATCGTCAATGCAGTGAAATGGGCATCCCCTGTGGATCATGCAAGACCGGTATACGGAAACGCACAGCCATTAGAAGAAATCAAAGGATCTAACTAAAGGACAAGAGGAGGAAAAATCATGAGTACATTGAAAATTGGCGTTATCGGGTGTGGAAGCATCGCACAACATCGTCATCTGCCGGAATATGCAAACAATGAAAGCGTTGAAGTGGTAGCGGTGTGTGACATCGTGGAAGAACGTGCATGGAAGGTAGCCGATGCAGTGGGAGCGAAAGCGTATACCAATTATAAAGAACTACTGGCAAACGCTGAAGTGGAAGCTGTGAGTGTGTGTACACCGAACTACCTGCACGCACCGATTTCCATTGATGCCCTAAACGCCGGAAAGCATGTATTATGTGAAAAGCCTATGGCCACTTCAAGTGAAGAAGCTCAAAGCATGATCGATGCCGCTGCTAAAAACGGTAAAAAATTGATGATCGCCCATAACCAGCGTTTTGTCCCTTCGCATCAAAAAGCGAAGAAGCTGATTGAAAGTGGTGAAGTTGGTAAAATCTACAGCTTCCGTTCTGCATTTGGTCACGGTGGACCTGAAGGCTGGAGTGCTGACGGTAAGGACAGCTGGTTCTTTAAAAAGGATCAAGCGTTCATCGGGGCCATGGGAGACCTTGGTGTACACAAAACCGATCTCCTTCGTTACATCTTAGGGGAAGAATTTGCCGAAGTCGGCGCCTTTGTTGAAACAAGTGCAAAGGAAAATGCAGATGTGGATGATACGGCTGTCTGTGTATTGAAAACGGAAAGCGGTACAATCGGTACCCTGGCTGCAAGCTGGTCTTATGTTTCGAAAGAAGACAACTCTACGATCATTTATGGAGAGAAAGCGATTCTCCGCTTAGAGGATGATCCGGTGAACTCTCTTATCGTTCAATACTCAAGCGGAGAAGTAGTGAAGTATGAGCTTGGCGGCATTCAAACAAATGACGATGGCGGTCAGACGAATTCACGTGTGATCGATCAATTTGTTCACTGTATCCTTCATCATGAAGAGCCTCCTATTACGGGGGAAGAAGGAAAGAAATCTCTTGAGGTTGTATTGTCTGCTCTGGAATCAAGTGAATCAAAACGAATCGTAAAGCTATAGAGGTGAATGCATCGATGACCAAACTTAGGATGGGAGTGATCGGCGTTGGGGGCATTGCCCAAACGCGTCACATTCCTACTTTTATAAAACTATCAGATTCTGTATCCATTGAAGCGATCAGTGATATCAATCCTGTCACTGCTCAAACCGTGGCAGAAACCTTTAACATTCCGAACGTGTTCAGTGATTATCGGGACATGTTCGGGCATGTGGATGCAGTGACGATCTGTACTCCGAATAAATTTCATGCGGAAATTACGATTGCCGCGCTCAATGCAGGTCTTCATGTGTTTTGTGAGAAACCGATGGCCATGACTCCTGAAGAATGTGAACGGATGATCGAAGCTGCGGAAGAGTCAGGGAAGCTTCTGGCTATCGCTTATCATTATCGTTTTATGAAGGACTCACGTGCTGCGAAGCGAGTAATCATGGAAGATGAAATTGGTGAACCAATGGTGGCAAGGGCAAGAGCGATCCGTCGCCGCAAAGTACCTGGCTGGGGAGTGTTTACCAACAAGGAGCTGCAAGGCGGAGGCAGCCTGATCGACTACGGATGTCACTTTCTGGATTTATCCCTATGGCTCCTTGGGAACCCGGCACCTGTTGAAGTAACAGGGACGACCTATAACAAGCTTAGTAGAATGCCAGATCAAGTAAATCAGTGGGGAGACTTTGATAAAGAAAAATTTGAAGTTGATGACCATGTTACGGCTTATATCAAGTTCGATAACGGTACATCCATGCTCTTCGAAACGTCTTGGTCTGCAAATGTCAAGAGCGATGAAGAAAGCATGAGCATCTCAGGGAAAACGGGGGGAATCGATCTATTCCCGTTCCAAATGAACCAGATGAAACACGGCATGCTCCTGAATAGTGAAGCGGATTGGGTTCCCGGTGAAGATGACCCGGGTCTTCCACAAGCCCGGAACTTTATTAACAGCTGTCTCGGTTTAGAAGAGCTGGTTGTGAAGCCCCAGGAAGCTATGCAAGTGTCTCAAATCATTGATGCCATATACAAAAGCAGTGAAACCGGACAAAGCATCCGATTGAAATAGGAGGAAGCACAAATGAAACTAGGCGTATTTACTGTATTATTTTCGCAAAAAAATCTTGATGAAATGCTTGATTATGTAAAAGAAGCCGGGCTTCACGCAGTAGAAGTCGGCACGGGAGGATATCCAGGAAACGCTCACTGTGACCTGGACGCCCTTTTAGAAAGCGAAGAAAAGAGAAACGAATACTTAGAGAAAGTAACATCAAGAGGCTTGGAAATCAGTGCCTTCAGCTGTCACGGAAATCCGATCTCGCCAGATGCAGCATTCGCGGAAGAATCCCATGTGGCACTTCAGAAAACGATCAAGCTCGCAAGCTTGATGAATGTACCGGTTGTGAACTGTTTCTCCGGAACAGCAGGCGACCATGAAGGAGCAAAGCATCCGAACTGGCCTGTATCCCCTTGGCCGAATGAATACGGGGATATTCTCAAATGGCAGTGGGAAGAAAAGTTGATTCCTTATTGGAAAGAGACAGGGAAGCTTGCAGAGGATCATAACGTAAAAATCGGTCTCGAGCTGCACGGAGGTTTCCTTGTACATACTCCGTATACGTTATTGAAGCTTCGTGAAGAAACATGTGACGCGATCGGTGCAAACCTTGATCCCAGTCACCTGTGGTGGCAAGGAATCGACCCGGTTGCCGCGATTAAAATCCTGGGTAAGGAAAATGCGATTCACCATTTCCATGCGAAAGATACGTATATCGATCAAGACAACGTCAACATGTACGGCCTGACGGATATGCAGCCATATGGAAACATCCAAACAAGAGCGTGGTCCTTCCGATCGGTGGGCTGTGGACATTCGTTGCAGGAGTGGTCGGATATGATGAGTGCCCTGCGCACATTCGGATATGATTATGTGGTAAGCATCGAGCACGAGGATCCGATCATGTCGATTGAAGAAGGCTTCGGACGTGCCGTGAAGAATCTGAAGTCGATCTTGATTGAAGAGCAGCCATCGGATATGTGGTGGGTATAGGTTTTATAAGAAGGGAGTCCATTGGGCTCTCTTTTTTTTGTGGAACCCGGATTGACTCCGGCCACAGTCGAAATCGGGGTGAATATTCCCATTCATCTAATGAATTAGCCAGTCTCAAGAGATTTCTTGAGATTAGCTATGATTCTCGTACAAGATTGTCTATAAAAAAAAACAGGACCCCAACAACCAGGGATCCTGTAGCCAGAAACTTCTATCCACCCACCACTTCAAATGATCCTTCCCCGCCATGAATCCCGATGAACATATCCATTAACGATTTCGTCAGTTTCCCGCTTTCTTCTATAGAAAGGGAAGGCTTCAGAAAGATGATCTGCACGGCATTTTTGGTTTCTTCTCCGACGGGTGCACGGTCTGAGTCAACGAATGGACTTCCGAAAGGTCCGTCCCCGTCACAGGCGACGATCAGGTTTTCCAGGGAGTTCTCCCGGCCGTTTAGGCCTATGTAGGTTTGTCCTCTTTCCCCGACTTTTAACTCGATGCTATCACCCTTGAGACCTGCACGGTCGTAAATGCCGATGGGCACTTCGTATTGAAGGGAGAAGAAGTTGTTGAGATCGATACTAGAGTTAATGGTAGTCAGGTAGTTCTGTTTTTTGACCCGGCGAAAAAGGGCTTCGGCTGAATGACGGTAGCGATTCGGGTCTTTTCCTGTTTTCTTGAAGATGTCCCGCCACGCGGCAATCCCTTCTATTTCCGTCACATTTTTATCGTGAAGATCAAAGAAGATGGATTCCTGGAACAGCTGGAGTCTGCCTTTCAGCATTTGAGGAGAAGCGCCGACTTCGATATGATGGTATTGAATGAATCCCACTTTAAAACCCGGGATTTTGGACGTTATGGATGAATCGATCGTGATTTCCACTTATTTTCCCTCCACATTTGTTTGAAAATAGTTTATCATAATACACGTTGCTATTTCACGTAAGCTTATTTATAAGCGTTATAAAATATATCATCAGAATCAGAAAGGAGGAAAGGGCAATGGATATGGATCGATTAAAGCAGGATATTATTGCGTACAGCAAGGAAATCGGCATTGATAAGATTGGCTTTACAACGGCGGATACGTTTTCCGAAATGAAAAACAGACTCCTGCGGCAGGAAATGCTCGGGTATCAATCCGGGTTCGAGGAAAAGGACATAGAAAAGCGGGTTGATCCTTCTTTGATATTCGATAAACCGAAATCGATCATCGCCATTGCCCTTGCCTATCCTTCCAAGATGAAGGACGCTCCACAAAGCAAACGGGGAGAAAGACGGGGGATCTTTTGCCGGGCATCATGGGGGACGGATTATCACCATGTACTTCGGGATCGTCTTTCAAAGCTGGAAGAATATATCGTATCAAGAGTTCCACAAGCACGCTTCAAATCAATGGTGGATACAGGTGAACTCGTGGATCGTGCGGTGGCAGAGCGGGCCGGAATTGGCTGGAGCGGAAAGAACTGCTCGATTATCACGCCTGAGTTCGGGTCCTATGTGTATCTCGGGGAAATGGTGACAAATCTTCCGTTTGCCCCTGATACACCGATGGAGGACCAATGTGGTACATGCAATAAATGCGTAGATGTCTGTCCAACGGGAGCTCTTATCGAAGGCGGTCAGCTGGATGCCCAGAAATGCATTGCCTTTTTGACGCAAACAAAGGGCTTTCTTGCAGATGAGTACCGGGTAAAGCTTGGGAACCGCCTATATGGATGTGATACTTGCCAGACCGTATGTCCTGAAAATAAAGGGATGGACTTTCATTTTCACGAAGAGATGGAGCCGGATCCAGAAATCGCAAAGCCGCTATTAAAGCCGCTTTTAACGATCAGTAACCGTGAGTTCAAAGAAAAGTACGGTCATGTATCCGGTTCATGGAGAGGGAAGAAGCCGATTCAGCGAAACGCGATCATCGCACTCGCCCATTTTAAAGATACAACGGCCATTGACGATCTGGTTGATGTGATGAAAAAAGATGTGAGACCCGTCATTCGCGGGACCTCTGCCTGGGCCCTGGGCAAAATCGGCGGTGAACAAGCCCAGCAGGCATTACTGAAACAACAGTCAGTAGAAACGGATGACGATGTACTAAACGAAATTCAAAAGGGTCTTAACCTTATAACCAAATAGCCCAAAAGGATAAACTCACAAATCCACCTGAGTTTATCCTTTTTTGTTTTGAACAGTCCCTTCTCCGCATAACAATTAGGGAGGAGGGAAGACAATGATCAGAAAGCTGTTAATGGAAAAGGTACAACATGTGATTGATGAATATACATCTCGCAGTCAGTCAGACTATCACAGTGACAAAGTGAAAAGAAAGAAGGAATCTTGTCTTCAGCGAAATGCGGAAATTGTAAAGGTGGATGCAGCAGGGAAAATCCTAAGCATGACGCCTCAACGAAATGAAACACAAACCATTTTATATGATGTTCACTATAAATATCTTATTAAGCATGGCGATCTTCTTTATTTAGAAGAAGAAGTAGAGAATAGACATGCATCCTTTTATAAGGATAAAATTTATGAAGACGGTGAGATTTCGATTCAATATGATGAGAATGTCGTACGTGAAGAGAGTTCAACCTTCGACGGGAAAGAGGCTAGAGTAGCGTATCAATATGATCGTCTGAGTGCGGTGCAATATGCTGAACGGTGGTGGAACAGCTATAACCCTGCGTTTAAGAAGTTTGAGAATGATTGTACGAATTATATTTCACAGTGTCTTCATGCCGGGGATGCTCCCATGCGGGGGTATCCGGCGAAGGGGAAGGGCTGGTGGATGAGAAATCAGAACTGGAGCTATAGCTGGACGGTGGCGAATTCCATGAGATGGTATATCCCGAACTCGACGGCCGGGTTAAGGGGAAGACAGGTGAATGACGCTAAAGAGTTAAAGCTTGGAGATGTCATTTGCTATGACTTCGAAGGTGATGGGCGCTTTGACCATACTACGATCGTGACGGGGAAAGATGCTGCAGGAGAGCCTCTCGTGAATGCCCATACGTTCAACAGCCGAATGCGATATTGGAAGTATGAGGACTCGACTGCGTATACACCCCATATCAAATATCGATTTTTTACAATAGTAGATGACGGCTAAGTCTTGTTCTATGGGGAGGAAATGGTATAATGTCACTTAGAGTTTTATGAATGAGGTGACAGGAACATGGGAGTACATGTTGTATTATATCAACCAGAAATCCCTGCTAATACAGGGAATATTGCGAGAACGTGTGCAGCAACGGATACAACTCTGCACTTGATTCGCCCACTCGGGTTCTCAACAGATGATAAAATGTTAAAGCGGGCTGGCCTTGATTATTGGCAGTTTGTAAACATTGTATACTATGATTCAATTGAAGAGTTCTTCGAGAAAAATGACGGCGGAGAATTTTTCTACTTAACAAAATACGGAAAGATCCCTCACACTGACTTTGATTACAGTGTGGAAGAGAAGGATTACTTCTTTATTTTTGGCAGGGAAACATCCGGACTGCCGGATGACATCATCCAAAATAACTTAGATCGTGCCCTGCGCATTCCGATGAACGAAAACGTCCGTTCATTGAACCTTTCCAATACAGCGGCGATCTTGATTTATGAAGCATTAAGACAAAGAAATTATCCGGGTCTTTTATAAAAAACGAGGAATGGGAATCATATGATTTTCATTCCTTTTTTTATTTGGATTATACTAAGGGAAAGAATGTGAAGGGGAGAGTACATAATGAACGAAACCATTGAAACGATTCTTAAGCATCGGTCCATTCGTCATTTCAAGAATGAGCCGTTAACAGAGGAGCAGATCCGGACAATTGTCTCGAGTGCCCAGGCTGCGAGTACGTCGAGCTATATTCAAGCATATACAATCATCGGGGTGAAGGATCCTGCTAAAAAGAAGAAGTTGGCAGAGCTTGCAGGTCCACAATCATATGTAGAAGAAAATGGCCATTTCTTCGTATTCTGTGCCGATTTGTATCGCCATGAGAAAATCGGTGAGTGGGAAAGTGCAGATGTCATTCCAACACTTGAAAGCACGGAGAAATTCATGGTGGCAGTAATTGATGCGTCACTGGCGGCACAAAATGCGTCTCTTGCCGCAGAATCGATGGGAATGGGCATTTGCTATATTGGGGGAATCCGAAATGATCTGGAATCAGTGAGTGAACTGCTGGAACTTCCTGATCGGGTCATTCCTTTATTCGGTTTGGCAGTGGGCTTCCCTGAAGGAAATTCTGATGTGAAGCCGAGGTTGCCTATGGAGGCCATTTACCATGAGGATTCCTACCAAAGTGATGAAGAATCGATGAAAAAGGAACTCGATTGTTATGATGAAACCATTTCTTCCTATTATCATGCACGAACGGCCGGCAAGCGATCGGATCGCTGGACGGAGCAAATGGCCAACATGCTGTCCGGTAAGAAAAGGATGTATATGAAGGAATTTGTGGAGAAAAAAGGCTTTAATAAGAGATAGGATTCGCAGAAATAAACTAGTCAAATGAAAAAGAACTGACCTTGGTAGGTCAGTTCTTTTTCGGTTTTTATGGATTAGTTTGAACCCGGCTTATCATCATATCCAGCAGTGAAAATCGCTACTAAGAACGCTAAAGATACACCTATAATCATTATAGTACCCATGTTTGGTAACCTCCCAGTTTCACTTATTCCACAGTCTGTCTTTAGTATAGCCTATTTTTAAATTGATGTGAATGAAATCGGTTAATTTTTTGTTGATTTGTGACAGCTTGACGAAATGGTAATGAAACCATTTTATTCTAAAAGGCTCATCCTACTGTTTATAGGGAATAGGGAACCTTTGTCTGTAATAAATATATCTTGTTAACATGTTCAGGTGAACAAGCGCATAGAGTATATTAATCGTCTCTCATTAAGCGACAGGGGGAGGTCCTTATGGATATTTTAAAAAAAATCGAACATTACCGAGAAGAAGAAGAGAAACTGAAATGGGAAGGGACGTTTGCTCAGTATTTAGACCTGCTGAAAGAGAAGCCTTGGGTTGGGCAATCCGCTCATTCAAGAGTCTTTAATATGATTAAGGATGCCGGGGTTGAGGAGGTCGAGGGGAAACGAAAGTATAAGTTCTTCAGCAATCAATTATTTGGCTTAGAAGAGGCGCTTGAGAGACTCGTTGAAGAATACTTTCATCCTGCTGCGAAGCGATTAGATGTCAGGAAGAGGATCTTGTTACTGATGGGGCCGGTCAGTGGAGGGAAATCAACCCTTGTTTCCATGCTGAAACGCGGGCTGGAGCAATATTCCCGGACTGAAAGAGGAGGCGTCTTTTCAATCAAAGGCTGCCCGATGCACGAAGATCCATTGCATTTGATTCCTCAACATTTACGCGAAGATTTTTACAACGAGTATGGCATTCGCATTGAAGGAAATCTCTCTCCGTTAAATACTATGCGTTTGGAGAAAGAATATCATGGCCGCATAGAAGACGTTCAGGTAGAAAGAGTCTTTTTCTCTGAAGATAAACGTGTCGGAATTGGTACGTTCTCTCCATCTGATCCAAAGTCACAGGACATTGCCGATTTAACAGGAAGTATCGACTTCTCCACGATTGCCGAATTTGGTTCTGAATCAGATCCACGGGCTTACCGATTTGACGGGGAATTAAATAAAGCAAACCGTGGATTGATGGAATTCCAGGAAATGCTGAAGTGTGATGAAAAGTTCTTATGGCACTTATTGTCCCTTACTCAGGAAGGTAACTTCAAGGCAGGGCGGTTTGCACTGATTTCTGCTGATGAGCTGATCGTGGCCCATACGAATGAAACTGAGTATCGATCCTTCATTTCAAATAAAAAGAATGAAGCCTTACACTCACGTATCATCGTCATGCCGGTTCCTTATAACCTGAAGGTCACCCAGGAAGAGAAAATATATGAGAAAATGATCAATGAAAGTGATGTGTCGAACGTCCATGTGGCTCCTCATACGTTACGGGTAGCGGCGATGTTCACCATCTTGACCCGATTGAAGGAACCAAAGCGCGGTGATATTGATTTAATCAAGAAAATGCGCTTATACGACGGTGAAAATGTCGAAGGTTTTAACTCCGCAGATGTGGATGAAATGAAGAAGGAATACCAGGATGAAGGAATGAGCGGAATCGATCCGCGTTATGTCATTAACCGGATCTCGTCTACGATCATTCGAAAAGAGATCCCGACCATTAACGCTTTAGACGTTCTTCGGGCATTGAAAGAAGGACTGGATCAACATCCATCCATTACGAATGAACTTCGTGATAAGTATTTGAACTTTATCTCCCTCGCCCGTAAGGAATATGATGACATCGCCAAGAAAGAAGTTCAAAAAGCCTTCGTGTACTCATATGAAGAGTCTGCGAAAACGCTTATGGATAACTATCTTGATAACGTTGAAGCTTATTGCAATAAGGCAAAGCTTCATGATCCATTGACCGGTGAAGAAATCAATCCGGATGAAAAACTGATGCGTTCCATTGAAGAACAAATCGGTATTTCAGAAAATGCGAAGAAAGCATTCCGTGAAGAAATCCTTATCCGTATCTCTGCCTATGCCCGTAAAGGAAAGCGATTTGACTACAATTCACATGATCGCTTGAGAGAAGCCATTCAGAAGAAGCTATTCGCTGACTTGAAGGACGTTGTGAAAATCACGACATCATCGAAAACGCCAGACGAACAGCAGCTGAAGAAAGTCAACGAAGTGGTTGCCCGCCTCATCGATGAACATGGCTACAACTCAACATCCGCTAATGAATTATTGCGCTATGTGGGCAGCCTGTTGAATCGATAAAAACAAAGAAATCGGGAGGTGCCAAGCACACCTCCCGATTTTTCTATGTGGTTTATTTTTTCTGGTAAAGGGAAAAGTAGTAGCCAAGAGGTGAAAGTTATGAGCAAAAACAAACATGAACTGGATAAAAACTATGAACCTGAAAATGGCTCCATGGCATCTGATATGGAAGAGATGGAGCAGCTGGGAAAGCAAATGGACAAGCTAAGAACGAATGAAGAGCTGAAAGACGACAAAAAGCAGCCGGATCCCGTTCAATATAAAGAAAAAGACAAGGAATAAGTAATAGTTGACGGAAAACTCTGAATATAATAGTCTATAGATAGAGAGCTGGGCCCATTATCTTAAATGAAAGTGGGTGAAGAGGATGTCTTCCAAACCTCAGCGTCCGGAAGAAGCAGAACCTCTTAACGGAAGCATGGCCTCCAATATGGAGGAAGTCATTAAGCTAGGGAAGCAGATGGAAAAATTACGTTCCAGTGGCGAATTAAAGATACACAATCGAGTATCAGACCCGGCTCAATATGAAGAAGAAGCTTAATCAGGTGATTCCGCCTGGTTATTTTTTTTGAAGAAATCTACACCTCTACAACCTGTCAGAAAAATAGGCTCGTCCAACCATAAAAGAACGTTTAATTGTCGAAATTATTTGTAAATTTATCAATACTTCTGCATAGGATAGAGTAATCCCCGTTTCACTTCATGGGATACATGCAGTTTAGACAGTCAACATAGTGTATGCAGGAGAATGAAAAAATGTGAAAAAACTTTAAGGAGGGGAAAAATTTGAGTCAAATGGATAATCATCAGTTTGTCATTTCCAAGGAAGATTGGGCCCTCCACCGCAAAGGTCACGATGATCAACAAAGACATCAAGAGAAAGTACAGGATGCGATTCGAAACAACTTACCTGATTTGATTACGGAAGAAAACATTGTCATGTCCAATGGTCGAGACGTCGTCAAGATCCCGATTCGTTCTTTAGATGAATATAAGATTCGTTATAACTATGATAAGAATAAACATGTCGGGCAAGGTGACGGTGAGAGTCAGGTAGGAGACGTCATTGCAAGAGACGGCTCACCGCAGCAGCAGGGTCCAGGAAAAGGTCAAGGGGCCGGAGATAAAGCCGGTGAAGATTACTATGAAGCAGAAGTGTCGATGCTTGAGATTGAAGAAGCCTTATTTAGCCAATTGGAACTACCGAACCTAAAGAAGAAGGAGCAAGATGTTCAAACCGTCGAGCACATTGAATTCAACGATATCCGTAAAACAGGCCTAATGGGGAATATAGATAAAAAGAAGACGATGATGTCTGCCTTTAAGAGGAATGCCATGAAAGGAGCACCAAGCTTTCATCCGATATATACCGAAGACTTGAAGTTCAGAACGTGGAATGAAGTATTAAAGCCTGAATCCAAAGCGGTCGTATTGGCCATGATGGATACAAGTGGTTCCATGGGAGTATGGGAGAAATATATGGCAAGAAGCTTTTTCTTCTGGATGACACGCTTTTTGAGGACTAAGTATGAAACCGTAGAAATTGAATTCATTGCACATCATACCGAGGCCAAAGTGGTATCAGAAGAACACTTTTTCTCGAAAGGAGAAAGCGGAGGAACCATCTGTTCATCTGCTTATCGCAAAGCGTTGGAACTCATCGATGGAAAGTACGCTCCAACCCGCTATAATATTTATCCGTTCCATTTCTCTGATGGAGATAACCTGACGTCTGATAACGTCCGGTGCGTCAAGCTTGTAGAAGAATTAATGAAAGTATCCAGCATGTTCGGGTACGGGGAAGTGAATCAGTATAACCGCCACTCCACCTTGATGTCAGCCTACAAAAATATTAAAAACGACGATTTCCGTTACTACATTCTCAAACAAAAAGCCGATGTATTCCATGCCATGAAAAGCTTCTTCCACAATGAGCAGGAAAAAGCATTCGCTTGAGAAAAACCAGCCGATGAGGCTGGTTTTTCACTGTCATCTGCTTATCTATTTACATATGAAAATATTAGGTTATCTGTATGCATAGTGCTAGAATAGAGAGAGGTACTTTTAAAAACATTCTATAAGCGGTGAGGTTTATCATGACAGATGAAAAGCAGGAAATTCAACAACTAAAGAATGAAATTAAAGAATTGAAGGAACAATTGAGTCAATCAGAACAGCTGATTATGGATATTTCAGCACCTATTATCCCCTCCATCGTCCCGGAAACCATCTTGATCCCCATAACCGGCAGACTTAGTCCGGAACGTTTTGAAAGGATCATTTCCAAGATATTAGACGTCTCGTACGGTGGGGAAATCAACACAATCATTATAGATTTCTCAGCCATATCAGAGAAAGAAATCGGGGAAATTGATATCTTCGGCACTTATATCCATAACATGGCCAAGGCAATTGGATTAATGGGAATCGAAACACTCTTCGTAGGGTTTACTCCTGCCCTTACTCAAGTGATGATCAATTCAGGAGTGAGAGAACTTCAAGGAATTAAAAGCTTCCTCACCTTCCGGACAGCTTTGCAGTATTTGATGAGTGAAAAGGACCTTACATTCCAGAAGATCAATGAGTAAAAGAACCAGCCTGCGCGGTTGGTTCTTTTTATTTGGCTCTATTCGTAAAGTTTGTTGCTATTGTAGAGGAGAAAGTAATAGTTGATTTCCGCTCCAGGATGCTCGCTTTCCGCGGGGCTGGCGGTGAGC
>NZ_QNRJ01000033.1 GCF_003315075.1 Rossellomorea aquimaris | reverse complement strand
GTGTTTGTCAAGAGCGATTGCGGCGACCAAGAACCTTACTTTGGGGTTAAAGATAGTGCCCTTTACAACTTTTCATAAGTTTTTTGACACTACCATGATAAGTCTATTTGTTCATCCCTTTCTTCAGAATCCGGATTGTACGGATTAATATGAATGAACACATCATTCACATTGGATTCTTCGAGAAGTTTCTTCTTGACCTGCTTCCCGACGCGATGACCATCCTCGACTGTCATATGCGGATCTACGCTGATTTTCAAATCAATGATAACGTAATGCCCATGTTCCCTGGCATGGAGTTCATTGATTTCCTTCACTTCAGGTACAGAGTCCACCATTTTACGAAAGGGTACGATATCCTCCTCGTGCATGACGTGATCCAGCGTATTATGTATGGATTCAGCTCCCAAGTGCCAGGCCATCCTGAGGACAAGTAGTGAAACAAAGATACCGGCTACCGGATCTGCATATACAAGAAAATCAATATCGAATTTCCCTCCAAGGATGGATGCGGAAATCCCGACGAGTGCGGCAATGGATGAAAAGACGTCTGAACGATGCTCGTATGCATTGACGATCAAAGCATCACTCTTTATTCTTTTACCCAATCGATATTTATATTGAAACATTGCTTCCTTCACAATAATGGAAAAGATGACGGCATAGATGGCAATCGCTGTTGGAGGTGTTAAAGGATGAAAGAAAGATTCTATGGACGATTTTCCAATCTCAATCCCTACTAAAAACAATAAGACGGCCACAATGATTGCTGCTATGGATTCTGCCTTCCCATGCCCATAGGGATGATCCTGATCAGGAGGCTGCTTCGCTGCACGTAATCCGATAAAGACGGCGAGAGACCCTGCAACATCCGAGGCGGAGTGAACGGCATCTGCAATCAGCGCTCTACTATTTCCCAATGTACCGGCCCCCCACTTAATGACCGCCAGTACAATATTCCCTACAACCCCAATCATTGCAGCTATTTCAGCTTTTCTAAAACGGTCTTCATGATTCAAGAGGTTCCGCCTCCTTTCAACTATTAGTATTGTAACCCAATACCGTAAAAAAACAAAAAAAGACAGGCCCGGGGAGAAACTCTCCCCGGACCCATTCATACTCTTATACTTGTGGTTCGTCTGACCACGCCTTCTTTTCTTTTACGGTTTTGATCGTACCATTTTTCTTCAGTTCTTTCTTCTTCAACACCAGCCATACTTGAGAGGCAATGAATACGGAAGAATACGTACCTGAAATCAACCCGACCAATAAGGCAATGGAGAAGTTACGAATCGACTCACTACCAAAGATCATAAGAGCCAGAACCGTAAACACCACCGTTAATACGGTATTCACCGAACGCCCCATCGTTTGTCTGATACTTTGGTTCACGACATCTTCAATATCTTTATCCGTTTTCAGTCGACGCTTCTTATGAAGGTTTTCCCTCAGACGGTCAAAGGTAACGATCGTATCATTTATCGAGTAACCGACAATGGTTAAGACGGCTGCGATAAATGTAAGATCTACCTCGAGTCTTGTTAAACTGAAGAAGGCAATGATAAAGAATGCATCATGCAGGAGTGCAAGAATCGCACCGGCTGCCATTCTCCATTCAAAGCGGAATGTCACATAGATGAC
Source organism: Rossellomorea aquimaris (assembly GCF_003315075.1). GTDB lineage: Bacteria > Bacillota > Bacilli > Bacillales > Bacillaceae_B > Rossellomorea > Rossellomorea aquimaris_C. The sequence continues at coordinate 21,664 of NZ_QNRJ01000033.1, read as the reverse complement.
AATCCCGATCGATGCGATTGCAATAGCGATCATCGCATTTTTTGCAAGCTCTTTCCCGATAACAGGTGAAACGGTGCTGATGCTTGGTTCAGCTCCGTACAGTTCGTTAAATCGGTCCTTTAATGCGGCGATCTCATCTTTGTTTAAATCTTCCGTATAGCGAACAACGGCAATATTCCCATCGTCCCCTGAGATCACTACATCTTCAGAAGGCAAGTCAAGCTCTTTTAATTCCTCTTGAATTTCTTCTGTCTTTAAGCTTTGATCGGCAAGGATTTCCATACGTGAACCACTCACGAAGTCGATCCCCAGATTCAATCTGAATATAGCCAGGATGATGATTCCCGCCGTAATCAGAATTGCTGATAACCCGAAGAATTTTTTGCGCTGGGCAGCAAAATCAAAGCGATCGAAACGAGTTGGCAGATCCAGCGTATCGTAATTTTCCGCCAGGTCTTTGATTTCGTTTTTGTTCACGCCGAACCAGCCTGGTTTTTTATTAAAGAAACGGCTGTTCACCCACAGTCCAAGTAATAAACGTGAACCCCATACAGCTGTAACGAAGCTTGTCAGGATACTGACAATCAGCATCGTTGCAAATCCTTTTACAGAGCTTGTTCCATATATGAATAGCACCGTTGCTGCAAGGATCGTTGTGACGTTAGCATCCAATATCGTCAAGAACGAAGATTTATTACCCGCTTGGAAGGCTGAACGAATCGGCTTTCCAACGCGCATTTCTTCTTTGATCCGTTCATAGGTGATGATATTGGCATCGACGGCCATACCGACCCCAAGGATTAGGGCTGCAATTCCAGGGAGTGTCAGGACCCCATTCATTAAATCGAAAATCAATAGAATCAAGTAAATATAAACTGAAAGTGTAATCGTAGCAATCAGGCCAGGGAAACGGTAATACGCAATCATGAATAAGAAGATGATCGCAATCCCGATGATACCGGCAGTCACTGTCTTATCAAGAGCCTGTTGACCGAACTTTGCCCCGACAGAAGTTGAATATTTTTCATCCAGCTTTACAGGGAGCGCTCCTGCATTCAATAAGGAAGCAAGATTCTGAGCACGCTCAACGGTGAAATTCCCTTCAATGATGACTTCATCAGAGTTGATCGGCTGTCTTACAGCGGGATCCGACAGGAATTTCGGATCTTCTTTCCCTACTTCAGCTTGATAAGAATCTTTTCCTTCCTCGAAATCCAGCCAGATCACCAGCTGATTTTGAGGAGCCATTGCAGATATTTCTTTTGTCAATTCATAGAATTTTTCACGATCTTTTAATTTCAAGGAAACGATTGGATTGTTCTTGTCATCAAAGGTTTGCTTCGCAGACCCGGATGCAAGATCGGAACCATCCAACCGGACTTTATCATTTACGTCGCGGAACGACAGGTTGGCTTGAGTGGACAAGATTTCTCTTGCTTCGTTTTGATCTTCCACTCCAGCTAATTGAACACGGATCCGGTTTCCATCTTCAATTTGAATATTAGGCTCACTGACACCTAATACGTTAATACGCTTGTCCAACGCATCGGCTGTATTGGCAACCGTTTCTTTCGTAATTTCCTGACCCTTTTTAATCGGTTGAACTTCGTAAAGAACCTCAAACCCACCCTGCAGGTCCAAACCTAATTTAATGTTATCGACAATATTCTTCGTTGTTCCTCCCATAGTACCTGCAAGTAATACCACAAGTATAAAGAAGGCAATTATTCGGCCACGCTTTACCATTATGTATAGATCCTCCTTGCCGTTTTAAAAACCATACGAACTATGTGCTTCAAAAAGTAATATAATTCCTGAAATCTTCAATATTCTCATTATCTATGAGAAAGAAAAAGGTGTCAATTTCTTTTCGGGCTATTTTCCGTGCTTATTGGGACGAAGAAGTTCGTTCAACTCATCTTCATTCACATCTGCGAACCAATTGGGAGACCTGAATGCTTCAATCGTTTCAAAGCTCATATACTCTCCGGGTTTAACCGTTAACACATCACTCACTAACTGAAAGAATTTCACATCCGTTTCGGGTTTCTTCCATTTCTTCTTCGTTAAATAGGACCAAAGTCGGCTAACCTCTGCTTTTCCGTAGCCTAGAATTTCAAATTCTTCTACTTTGCTTATCAGTGCCGGTTCTAACGATTCATAGAAACGTTCATAAGGATGCTGATTATTCTTCATTCCCCGTTCACCCCATCTGGGCTAAATATAGCCGGAATTGTTCACTACTTGTCATGCTTTGTCCACCCTTGTGCATATACATCATTGTATACGATAATACCAATTTTGAGAAGGCAGGGAATTTTATGTCAAAATTTCTTAAGGGCACGATGATCTTAATGATGGCAGCCTTTATTACTAGAATATTAGGGTTTGTAAATCGGATCGTCGTCGCAAGATTCATCGGTGAAGAAGGCGTCGGTCTTTTTATGATGGCATTTCCGACCCTGATCCTTGTCATCACCATCACTCAACTGGGCCTTCCTGTAGCCATCTCAAAAAATGTGGCTGAAGCTGAATCCAGGGGGGATATCCGGAAGGTCAAAAAAATATTGGTGGTTTCCTTATCGATCACACTCGGACTTTCCATCATTTTCACCCCGGCTCTCATTCTGCTTGCTCCGTACTTGACCGAAGCATTATTTACTGATGATCGAATCTATTATCCTTTGGTTGCCATCGCTCCGATCATTCCGATTGTAGCGATTTCCTCTGTCATCAGAGGCTATTTCCAGGGAAGACAGAACATGAAGCCTTCTGCTTATTCCCAGGTCATTGAGCAAGTCGTCCGGATTACGTTGATTGCCGTATTAACGAAAACCTTCCTTCCGTATGGGATTGAATATGCAGCCGCCGCTGCCATGGTGGCGTCTGTATTGGGAGAACTCGCTTCTCTTCTCTACCTGTTTGCCAGCTTTAAAATCAAGAAAAAGTTCAAAATCAGACGAAATTTCTTCACCTCGATCCGAAATGGGCGGGAGACGTTTAATGAATTGATGAGTGTGGCCCTGCCTACAACCGGGAGTAGAATGATTGGCTCGATTGCCTGGTTTTTCGAACCGATCGTCGTTGTCAATAGCTTAGCCCTTGCCGGAGTAGCGGCGGGAATGGCAACGAAGCAGTATGGATCCCTTACTGGGTATGCCCTGCCTCTCTTGTTCCTTCCGTCATTCATTACACTCTCATTATCTCAATCTCTAGTACCAGCCATAAGCGAAGCCAATTCTCAAAAGAACTTCACATTAATTGAGCACAGGCTTCAACAGGCACTGAGATTCTGCTTGATAACAGGAGGCATATCCGTCGTCATCCTTTACGTCTATGCCAAGCCTCTCATGCAGGTGATGTACGGAAGCGAAAGTGGGGCAGGTTTCTTAATGATTATGGCCCCTTTCTTTATATTTTATTACTATCAAGGGCCCCTGCAAGCTGTTCTCCAGGCTCTGAACCTGGCGAGGGCTGCCATGATCAACAGCTTGATCGGTGCCGTGGTGAAGACCGGGGTCATCTTCATTCTTGCCTCTCAGCCCGCTTTCGGGATCAACGGGGCCGCTCTCGGGATTGTAACGGGATTCATGCTCGTCACCTTGCTTCATTTCATGACCATCCTTAAATATATCCCGATGACGATTTACTTAAGGGATTACTTAAAGACCGGCTTCGTCCTGATTGCGACAGGATTATGGGCCCATTATTCGTATCTATACTTATTTAGCAATGAAGGCCTCGTATTCCGCTTATTATTTGGAGTCATGTCTTCAACGATTGTCTACCTTCTCCTCTCCATCGGCCTTAGGCTTATCGTGAAACACGACCTTGCACGCATTCCATTCATCCGTCGATTTATCACCATATAATCATCACACATAAAAACACCTTCACATGTTGTGGAGGTGTTTTAGTGTGAACGTTAACCAGTAGACTAATGATTTTTTTCATCAACATAGAATTGCCCATTCTGAAAGCTGCAGAATGAAATCTCCTGTATATTCTTAAAGCCTCTATCCCGCAATTCCTTTCGTAACCAGAAAGCCGTTTTCCCGATCATGTCCAGATGAGTGGTTTGGACCTCTCCATCCAATATCAACGGCAAAGTCAGGGACTGAGACGCTTCCTCTTCATCATCTTTCTTTAATACAGATAATTTTCCTGAAGGTTCCAGGATGGCAAATTCCACATCTGCCAGATTGAAGATATCTTTTTCTCTTAATTGCAGAAGTAAATCATCATAGTTATACCTCTGCTTTTTCATCACCTTATCATCGATTTTCCCTTTATGGATGATAACGGATGGTGTACCATCCAACAGTTCACGAAACGGTTTGGACCTTAGGGAAATCCATGCAAATACGATTTGTATCGTCACAATGACCCCCATTGGAAGCAATGTGTGGATGATGGGGTCCTTAGGTTGTTCAATGGCCATGACAGCCATCTCGGCAATCATGATAAAGACCACTAAGTCGAGTATGCTTAGTTCGCCGATCTCTCTTTTTCCCATGATTCGAAAAATAAAGATGATCAAAAAGTAAAGAAAAAGAGTGCGTATAATGATCAGGAAATATTCCTCCACTGCTTTTCCCCCTCATACATTCGTCCTTTGTAGTATCGACAGATAGAGAAATTTAATGGGAGGAATATTTATCCACCTAAAAATGGCTGAATATATTTGAAATACACATAAATCGTTGAAACAGCAAGGGATATCAACGTCACGGGTACACCAATAAGTAAATATTGATAAAACTTGATATGTACATTCTCTTTTGATGCCAGTCCAGCAATCACAAGATTTGATGAAGAACCAAGCAATGTACCGTTCCCGCCTAAACAGGCACCCAGAGCCAACGACCACCATAACGGATCCATATTGACCATACCGAATTCACCAAATTCCTGGATGACCGGAATCATCGCGGCTACAAATGGAATGTTATCTACAATGGCAGACAATATACCGGTCCCCCACAAAATGACGAATGCCGTTTTCTTCATATCTCCATCCGTCAGCCGCAAAATTTCACGGGCGATTTCATCTATGAAGCCCGCTTCTTCGATCCCTCCCACAAGAAGGAATAAGCCCATAAAGAAAAACAGAGTCCCCCACTCCACCTCTTTTAATATCGTTTCCGGAGGATAAATTTTTTCGAGGAGCAGCATTAACAGAACAGCCCCGGCAAGGGAGACGGTCGTTATATCGAGATGAAACATCGGATATAACGAAAAGCCGGCCAGCACTAATCCAAGCACAACCAGGGACTGAAGGAGCCCCCTGTCTTTCTTTAAATACTCCTCTGCCTTAATTCCTTTGAGGAGTAACTTTCTGTCTTCCTTAACATGGAGGACTTCTTTGTACAGGACACACATGATGAGTAAGGTAACAATATAAACCATCAAAACGACGGGTAATAAATTCTCAATAAATGCATTGAACGTAAAGTGTTTAACCGCCTGACCGATCATCATATTAGGCGGGTCGCCAATTAAAGTCGCCGTTCCACCAATATTACAAGCGAGGATCGTCATGATGAGAAAAGGGATGGGAGGAAGTTCAAGCAGCTTCGTCAGTTTAAAAAGGATCGGTACTAATAACATGGCAATCGTCACGTTAGCCAAAAAGGCAGAGCCAATCGCCGCCAATAAGGAAAATAGGGTAAGAAGAGCCAGTCCATTTCCATTCACCCATTGTGCAAACCGGATGGCAATATACTCGAAGAACCCCGTTTTACTCGTCAACGTCACAATTAACATCATGGAAAACAGCAGGGTGATCGTTTTCCAATCTATATACGTAAACAACGCCTTCTCAATGGGAAAAGCCCCAATTAAAAGCATGGCAACACCGCCTGCCATGGCAGCGAGTACCCGGTTCCATTTCTCGGTTATCAGCAGGATGTATACAGAAACAAACACAATCAATACGATCATCGGAGACATGGTCACTGCCCCTCCTTCTCCAGGAAGTTTCATACTAGTCTATGTGGCTTGACCATAAAAAATTTCTAGTCTTTTTCAAGGGATGGATGAATATGCTTGTACTATCACATGAATAAAATTTAATGAGTTAGAAGGGAGAGGACCATCATCGAGGCGAAAAAAATGGGAGGTGCCGTTCTATACGGGACAACAACCATATTTGTCATAGCGATTGTCGCAAGCTTATTATTCTCTTTGCTGCTTCGGTTTACGGAACTGACTGAAAGCTCCATCACATTATTTGTCACCATCATATCGTTTCTGTCTTTATTTGTTGGCGGATTTATGTCCGGGGGAAAAGGAAAGACAAAAGGGTGGGTTCTCGGAGGATCAACCGGGCTCATTTACACCCTGGTCATCTTCTTATTTCAATACCTCGGCTATGATAGTCTGTTTTCAATGGAGCAGCTTATCTATCACGGCTGCTACATCCTCACAGCGATGATGGGGGGAATCCTCGGGGTAAATATGAGTGGTGGAAAAAGGGACAATTAGTTCCCACACCAAATGAAAAAGGGTCCCTCCCAAAGTGCCCAGGCACAATGATGAGGAACCCTTTTTTATTATACTTGATCTGCTCTCACTACTTCTCTGATCGCATTACGATCATATGTAAGACGACTGCCGTCACCACACAGAATGACTATTTTTCCTTCTTCGATCGCATCGATGGCACCGTGCAATCCACCGATCGTGATGATTCTATCACCCTTGGCAAGCTCATTTTGCATTTTTGAAATGGCTTTTTGACGCTTCTGCTGAGGACGGATCAGTAAAAAGTAAAACAGAACGAACATTAATACTAAAGGTAAAATTGTTCCTAAACTTCCTCCCATTCTTTTCCCCTCCTTTCAACTATCTATTTATGATTTAGCTTTAGAAGTTTTTCGCATCAGGCCGGTTGAATCCGTATTGCTCGAAAAATTCTTCTCTAAAGTCTCCCAGACGATCTTCACGAATCGCTTGTCTGACTTGCTCCATTAATTTTAACAGAAAATGAAGGTTATGATAAGTCGTAAGGCGAATTCCGAACGTTTCGTCACATTTAATTAAATGACGGATATACGCACGGCTATAATTTTTACATGTATAGCAATCGCAATTCTCATCGATCGGTCTGAAATCCCTTGCGAATTTAGCGTTTTTCACAACCAGGCGGCCTTCACTTGTCATCAGGGTCCCGTTACGGGCGATACGGGTTGGAAGGACACAATCGAACATGTCAATTCCGCGCATCGAACCATCGATCAGTGAATCCGGAGATCCAACCCCCATCAGGTAACGAGGTTTATCAGATGGCAGGTGAGGCGTCGTGAAATCCAGTACCCGGTTCATAACGTCCTTCGGCTCCCCGACAGAAAGGCCTCCCACAGCATAGCCGGGGAAATCCATGGATACAAGGTCACGGGCACTTTGCTTACGAAGCTCTTCGTACTCCCCGCCTTGGACGATCCCGAATAGCCCTTGATCCTGCGGTCGCTCGTGAGCTTCCAGACAGCGTTCTGCCCAGCGGGATGTACGCTCTACAGAACTCTTCATATATTCATATTCAGCAGGATACGGTGGACATTCATCGAAAGCCATCATGATATCCGAGCCCAATGCGTTCTGAATCTCCATCGCTTTCTCCGGACTGAGGAAGAGTTTGTCTCCGTTCAGATGATGACGGAAATGGACTCCTTCTTCTTCGATCTGGCGAAGCTTACTCAAACTGAACACCTGGAAGCCGCCTGAATCGGTAAGGATGGCACGGTCCCAGTTCATAAATTTATGAAGGCCGCCCGCTTCTCTTATGATTTCATGTCCAGGTCGTAACCATAGATGATAGGTATTACTTAAGATGATGCCGGAATCCATTGATTTTAAGTCCTCTGGAGACATGGTCTTTACTGTGGCCATGGTTCCTACGGGCATGAAGGCAGGCGTTTCGAATGAACCGTGTGGTGTATGGACACGCCCCAGTCTCGCTCCCGTTTGTTTACATGTTTTGATTAATTCATATCTAATTGCAGTCAACGTGCGAATTCTCCTTCCACTTTCCATAAAGGGGTAAATAGTTTGTTCAATCAGCGTATTACTTAATAAACATCGCATCTCCAAAGCTGAAGAAGCGGTATTGTTCTTTTACGGCCGTTTCATAGGCATGCATCACGTTTTCCTGTCCCGCAAAGGCACTGACGAGCATGATCAGGGTTGATTTCGGAAGATGGAAATTGGTAATCAATCCATCGATTCCTTTAAACTCATATCCGGGATAAATGAAAATATTGGTCCAGCCATTTTCTTCTACAAAGGTTCCGTGTTTTGAAGCAATGGTTTCGAGGGTTCGTGTCGACGTTGTTCCGACTGTTACGATACGGCCTCCCTTTGCTTTCACATCGTTCAAAAGACGGGCAGTTCCTTCAGATACCTGATAGAACTCAGCATGCATATCATGTTCCTCGATCGTATCGACGGAAACCGGTCTGAACGTACCCAGCCCCACATGAAGGGTAATAAACGCAATATGTACACCCTTTGCTTTCAGTTCTTCCAGCAGTTCTTCCGTAAAGTGGAGACCGGCCGTCGGAGCTGCCGCTGATCCTCTTTCCCTTGCAAATACGGTTTGGTAGCGGTCCTGTTCTTCCAACCGCTCGCGAATATATGGAGGCAGGGGCATTTCTCCCAGTTCATCAAGAACCTCGTAGAAGATCCCTTCGTAATGGAATTCAAGAATTCTTCCCCCATGCTCTTTTAAACCCACACAGGTTGCTTTTAACTTTCCGTCTCCAAAGACGATCTCCGTACCTACGCGAATTCGTTTCGCAGGCTTTACAAGCGTCTCCCACTGGTCTCCATCCTCTTGTTTCAAAAGAAGCACTTCAATATTGGCACCCGTATCTTCTTTTTGTCCAAAAAGACGTGCCGGTAGTACTCTTGTGTCATTTAAAACGAGGCAATCCCCTTCGTGAAGGTAATCCACGATATTTTTAAAATGGAGATGATCCATGGATCCATCCTTTTTATCCAACATCATCAGTTTACTCTCGGAACGATTCTCCAGAGGAGTCTGGGCAATCAGTTCTTCCGGTAAATGAAAATCAAAATCTTCTACTTTCACAATTTGTCACCTAGCTTATTTAAATCTCACCCATGATTCCTATTTAAATCGCCCAATTAAATAAAAGACAACGGAAAGTATAACACTTAACAGAATAGAAGTCATAAGTGGAAAATAAAATGTTGTATTTTCTTTTTTAATCATAATGTCTCCAGGAAGCTTACCTATTTTGATAAATTGCATCAGGAATCCGATAATTAGAATGATTCCACCTATAATCATTAGTAGCTTAGGCAATCCCGTCAATTGTCTGGCACCTCCAACTGGAAATGTTCATACACAAGATGAGTGACGATCCTCCCTCTTGGAGTCCGTTGAATAAATCCGATTTGCAAGAGGTACGGCTCGTATACATCTTCAATCGTGTGGGACTCTTCCCCGATACTCGCGGCGATTGTATCAAGTCCTACCGGCCCGCCTCTAAAACGCTCGATGATGCCCTTAAGAAGTTTATGGTCGATATGATCAAGGCCCAGTTTGTCAACTTGAAGAAGCTCGAGGGCTTCCCTTGAAAGGTTGGTCGTAATTTCCCCATTGCCCTTCACCTGAGCAAAATCCCTCACCCTTCGGAGTAACCGGTTGGCGATACGTGGGGTCCCCCTTGACCTCTTGGCCAATTCTTCAGATGCAGTCGCTTCGATCTTTGTATGTAAGATCGCGGCTGTCCGCTGAACAATTTCATTCAACTGTTCCTCATTATAATATTCCAAACGGCATAAAACTCCAAATCGGTCACGGAGAGGGGCTGATAATGCACCGGCGCGGGTCGTCGCTCCCACGAGTGTGAAAGGCGGAAGGTCTAAACGAACGGACCGGGCACTCGGACCGTTCCCTATGACAATGTCCAGACAAAAGTCTTCCATTGCCGGATAAAGGACCTCTTCGATCGCCCGTGGCAAACGATGGATTTCATCGATGAACAACACATCACCGGGCTCCAGTGCCGTCAGGACGGCAGCTAAATCTCCCGGTCTCTCAATAGCAGGGCCGGATGTGGTGCGCATGTTTACGCCCATTTCATTTGCAATGACAGCAGCGAGGGTTGTTTTCCCCAATCCTGGTGGGCCGTAAAGAAGAACATGATCCAGGGTTTCCTGACGCATCTTTGCCGCTTCAATGAAAACCTCCAGATTATGCTTTACTTTATCTTGCCCAATATATTGTTTTATTGTCTGAGGACGCAAGGAATATTCAAAGGAATCTTCATTTAACTCTGATTCGCCTGATACGATTCTTTCTTCCATCCAGACTTCCTCCCTTCATGGAATCCACTTATTTCAATAGGAGCTGAAGAGCTTTCCTGATGATTTCGTCTGATGTATGCCCTTCTCCTTTTAACTTAGGAGTGATTTTCTTGATTTCACGTTCAGAATAGCCCAGGGCTTTAAGAGCAAGAATCGCTTCATCAAATGCCTCATCCTTCCCTGAGGACACTTCTGCCTCCTCTGGATCCGAGAATAAACTTGGAAAATAATCAGGCACAACATCCTGAAGCTTCCCTTTTAAGTCCAGGATCATCTGACGTGCTGTCTTCTTACCCACACCGGGAAACTTCGTCAGGAAACTCTCATTCTCTTCTTCAATGGCGGTGATTACCTGCTGGGGGGCACCCGAGGCCAAAATCGCTAAAGCTCCTTTGGGACCAATTCCTGAAACGTTTAATAGTTTCATAAATAACAATTTTTCTTCCATTGCCAGAAAGCCATAAAGGGCAATAAGGTCTTCACGCACATGCTGATATGTAAAAATCTGAATCTCTTGATTTTGATATTTAGAATAAACAAACGGATTCGCCGTATACAACTGATACCCGATCCCGTTATTCTCCACCACTACATACTCGGGACCCACTTGAGTCACTGTCCCTTTTATATATTCATACATTACATTCTCTCCTTGTTCCCACTATCACTATTTATCAAAGACTCTTTTAGCAAAGATTGTTGTTTTCTAGCATAGAATCTGCCAGGGCTCTGTCAACCAGGTTTATGCTGGATGGTGAGAGGAACTGCTCCGCTTGCAGCTAGCGTTCGGCCGAGCCTCCTCAGCTTAGCCGAACGGGGTCTCGGCACGTCCGTACTTCCGCAGGAGTCTGCGCAGTTCCCCTCACCATCTTAAACAGTATTTTCATGACAGAGCTTCAAGGTGTGCAAGAAAACAATATAACGAAAAAAATCTTCTTTCTTAAAAGGTAAATCAATCTATACTTATCTTAAATGAGATTGTTTGCTAAAATTCTTGTTATTATTGATTTCCATTAAGGATACATGCTTAGAAAGTTGATTGGAGCGGAAGGATGCTCGACTCCTGCGGGAATAGCTGGACAGTCCGAAAAGCGGAAGCGGCTTGCTCAGCCCCGACAAGCATAAGATGAATGGGCCGGGAAGGCGTTCTTTGCCTTCTTGGTCCATTTAGCTTATGACCTCGAGGGGCTAGCCGCTGGAGCTGGACAGGTGAGACCCCACAGGCGCAGCCGAGGAGGCTCACCGCCAGCCCCGCGGAAAGCGAGCATCCTGGAGCGGAAATCAACTATTACTTTCTCCTCTACAATAGCCACAAACTTTACGAATAGAGCCTTATCTAAAGTCTTTCATTTCATGTTCATAAGTCATATAAAACCTATTGTATCATATCACTATTTGAAGTGATGGGAAAGAGAGACAAAAAAGAAACACTTGTTCTAATTTTATCAAATCGTGAAAAGCTTGGGGAGAGGAGAATTCAACGCTAAAAAAACCAGTGGTATCCTCACTGGTTTTTCACTCTTATTTAGGGACGGAGTACGCTTTAAATTGTTCGAGTACCTCTTCATATTCCTGCTTCGACTTAATGGGGATGCCCTTGACTAAATCATCATGCCGTTTACTTTCAAGCTTCTCTACATCAATCTGGAAGAAGGATTGAATAATCTCTGCCTGTCCCGGTTTTCCATTGAAAATGGATAGAACACCATTATCGGATATACCGAAATATCCATTGGTCTTTAGGAGAGGGGATATATCATCCACCCGTTTTTGAAACACGACCTGTTCTTCCGTCATATCCATCAGCTGCCAATCCTCATAAGCAGCCCAGAAGTCTTCCATGCTCCAAATCGTTTCCTGGACGATTTCCTCACTGACCTCACCATCCAGATATACTCTTTCCAGTATCACCGTGATTGTATGGGCGGACGCAACCTCTGCCGGTGTTTCATTCAGCCCGCCTCCATCAGCAGCCTGCTTCTCTTCTGTATAAAAGAATGTGAAGTAAAAAGCACCTATTAACAACATCACCATAAACACGATTCGAACCTTAATCGTCATCGTGATCACCTCGAACTTAAATTATGTAACGCTCTATCCACTAGTCTTGCCAAACCATGCTAAGAATATCCAGTCTGATGTGAATTATTTCAGAGGGACGGACCTCAAGGAGTGATCCCCACTCAAAAAGGTGAACGTTGTAGAACAAAAAAAAGACTACCAAAGAGATTGAACTCTTTAAGTAGTCTCACCCTGCTTATTCATTGATACGGTGCTTTACTGACTTAAACATATCGTGCATATCAAAGTTAATTCCTTCTCTTGGGCCGCCGTCACGTAAATCGTTGTCAATGTTTCTGACCCGACTGAATGTCCCTTCATCGGTCACGACCGAAACGGTTCTTCCATGAAGATATGGCTGTACGGCTTTTTTCACTCTGGTTTTCGTTTCTTCTATCTTGCTATGGTCATCAAGCTCTACAGCAATCAGGACATCAGAACCATAAGCTACCGCACGAACGTCACTTACATTTTCAACTTTTCCTGTGACATCGCCAATTTTCTCAGCGAGGTCACCTTCATAAGCTGTATAATAAGATCTCTTCGCATTTCGCGTATTGTCATCAAGATGACCGTGATAATTCGCATCACCATGGCTCGCACGGCCGTCTTGGGCCATGAAATTCTCGTCATAGTCAGCGAGTGGTCTTGAAGGGTTTTGAGGATTTCCATTTTCATCCTTCACTTGAAGGTAATCTCGTTTCTTATGTCGGATGTCCTGCCCTTCTTTCCCGACAGAGTGATCATACATTTCCGTTAGAGGTCCGTCCCTCTCATCTCCCTTATCTCCTCCGTGGCCTTCGTTTGAATAGAAGCCGAGGGGTTCATAGGAGTCTGTATAGCGATCTTGGGCTTCTTCTTCTCCACTATTACATGCAGCAAGGCCCAATGTCATGACGGCTGTTAATGGTACCATGAATAATCGTTTATTCAATGGTGATTCCTCCTTCAACCCAAACTTTGAGCATATTTTCTGCTCACCATTAGGTTGTGAAAGGGGCTCACCTTTCATTCGGGTCAAAGTTTGGAGACATCCCCTACAATTGGGTATTGATCCTTTTCACTTCTCCATGAAGCTCTTGATTGAATTGCATTCGCTGCGAAAATTGATGAAGGGTTAAATTGATCAAGTAACCCCACACACGCTGCTTATACGATTGATCTTCACGGATGAATCGATTCCACTCCCGAAATACATCCGATGGATACATTAAACCAAGATAAAAGATGAGCTCATCCTCGTATGATTTGAATGGTGTCAGGCGTTTGACATCACTTAGAGACCAATTTAAATAAGGCAGAATCCTGTTGCAAAACTGCAGGTCATCGGTTAACTCTGTAGAAAGTGACATTAAATCAAAGTCAATCATATACACCAACCCGTTCTTTCCTCTTAAGAAGTTATGATGCGCTACATCTCCATGTGTAATGCATTTTCCATACTCAGCGATGTCGATTGATTTTAATTCTTTCAGTGCCCACTTTCCCCATTCTAAATACGTATACAAATAATAAGGTTGAATGAAGGCTTGCAAATAGGGAAGATTATATTGAAACTGCATCATTCTTTTTTTCCATTTTTTCAGCCATTTGTACCGTGGAATTTCAGTTGTCCATGAATGGTTGATCTTTTTCGATACTGAATGAAATCTTTTCAGGACCTTTAAGGCATCTTCCCGATCTTCAGGTTCATCATAACGGATGGCCCGGGACGTTTCTAACCACGTGGTAATACCGATGGGAGAACCTTCAAATAATAATATCTCCCGCTCATGAATAGGATGAAACGGCAGAACGTGATAAAACTTTTCCCTTAACAACGTTGAAATCAGCCGTTCCTGATGTAAGAATCTCAGTTGATTTGGAAATCGTTTCACAAACCACTTTCTTCCATTGCTTTTGAGCTTCCATTTTCCTTCTTTTAACATTTTAAGGGAGGCTCCGGGATCGTTTAACTTAGATTGTAAATAAGAAAGGAGACGATGTGAATAATCGTCCCCTCGTACATGCATGTTAGCCCTCAAAGTCATCGTCATTGAAGTTCGGCATGGAAAATGCTCTTGGACCAAACATTCCTTGAGGTCCCATCGGCATGCCCATCCCCTGACCTTGGGGTCCCATCGGCATTCCTTGACCAGGCATTCCTTGGCCAGGCATTCCCTGCCCCATCATTCCCGGTCCGAAGCCGTATGGTTGTTGCTGCATTCCTTGAGGCATTTGTTGTTGCATCTGCTGTTGCATCATTGGATGATGCATCATCTGCCCATATCCTTGAGGTCCACCGCATCCGCAATCACCTTGGTCGCTTGCTCCCATTACTCCGGACGGCTGACCCATTGGCATCTGACCACCCATTTGGGCTCCCATCACTCCGGACGGCTGGCCCATCGGCATCTGACCACCCATTTGGGCTCCCATCACTCCTGAGGGCTGGCCCATCGGCATTTGTTGTCCATACATCGAAGAAGGAGACTCTTCTGACATTGCTCCCTGAACTTGACCTCCTGGCCCCATTGGATAACCGCCTGGCATTCCACCCTGGAATCCCGGTCCCGGCATGACAGGAGAGACTGGATAGCAGTTCTGAGGATACATCATGGCCGGTGATACCTGTTGTGGCATTTGAACGGATGGATAGCCATTTTCATCTGACACACCCATTACTCCGGACGGCTGACCCATTGGTTGTTGCATTGGCATTTGCATCGGCTGCTGCATTGGCATTTGCATCGGCATTTGACCATGCGGCATGTATGGCATGACAGATGAAGACTCTTCTTCATGCATTTGCGGCATCATTGGCATCTGCTGCATTCCAGGCATCATGGAAGCACCCTGAACCCCGCTTCCAGGTCCCATTGGCATTCCTTGACCCATCGGCATTCCATATCCTCCTGGCTGCATTCCCCATCCATGTGGTGGACAGAAACCTGATCCTGGCATTACCGGTGATACGGGTACGCAATTATTTGGGTTAAACATAGGCTGGGTGTTCCCTCCTTGTGGTTGAGATGGCATTTGTAAGCTTTCTTCTTCTTGAATACCTTGAACGGCTTCTTGTTTCGGTTTTGGCTTTGGCTGTTCTTTTGCTTTTGGAAGTACATTAGTAGGTTTAGGCGGCGTTTGAGGTTTTGGTTTTGGCTTTGCTTGCTGCTTTGGTTGCTGCATTGGTTGTTGCATTTGCATATTCGCCATATTCATCATGTAGTAGTTGTTAATATCAATTTCCGGCACTACTGGTTGAGGCATTTTAGGTGCAAATGGCTTTTGTACTTCTTTCGGCTTTTCTTTCTTTGGCTCTTCGACTGGCATGGCCATAGGCTTTTGCTCTTTGAACGGATGCTCTGCTTTAGGCATCTCCTTCTTTGGCATTTCCTTGGAACCGTATTTGATCTGTGTCTCTTTCTTTACGGATCCGCCTGTAGTCGGCACTTTAATTTTCATGCCAGGCATGATCATGTCAGGGTTTGATAGCTGGGCATTCATCTGTTTTAACTCTTCGAAATTCACGCCATACTTCTTGGCGATCTTCCATAGAGTATCCCCTTTTTGAACAATATGGATTTTCACTCTTTTTCCCTCCTCAGGCATAAGTCTATATATCCTATGAAAAGATAGGCAAATTGCTAATCATCTACATAAAAACTTATGAGTGATTCAAAAAAAATATACCGTCCCAGGCGATGGGAAGGTATATTTCGGCTTGGCCGTTATTATTATTCAGCTTCATTAAGCACGGGCTAACATGCGTTCTAAAGCGAAAATCGAATTTCTTGAAGTATCTTCATCCACTTTAATGATATTTTCTGGCTTTTCCTCCATAATCTTTTCCAAGGACCATACTAAATGGGGTAAATCGATGCGATTCATCGTTAAACAGGGACACATATATGGATTCAGGGAAACAATTGTCTTATCGGGATGTTGATTGATCAATCGTTTCACGAGATTCATTTCTGTTCCAATCGCCCAGGAAGATCCTGGAGCCGACTGGCCGATCGTTTCTATAATATATTTCGTGCTTCCATTATAATCTGATTTTTCCACCACTTCACGGCGACATTCAGGATGAACGATGATCTTCATGTCAGGGTGATTCTTCCGGATTTCCTCAATATTCTTCTCTGTGAAATTTTCATGTACGGAACAGTGGCCCTTCCATAGGATCACTTTCACACCATCAAGGTCTCCTTCATGGACCAGCTCGTTTCTAATCGGATCCCAGACAGCCATTTCACTTAAAGCAACACCAAGATCAGCCGCGGTGTTACGTCCTAAGTGTTGATCAGGCAAGAAGAGAATCCGTTCCTTCTGCCCTAATGCCCATTTGACCATTTTATGTGCATTCGATGACGTAACCGTAGCTCCTCCATTCTTTCCAACAAAGCTTTTGATTGCTGCGGTGGAATTGACATATGTGAGGGGAATGATTGTATCACCGAATTGCTCCGTCAGGTTGATCCATGCCTTTTCCGTCTGATAAATATCTGCCATATCTGCCATGGAACACCCCGCCCTCATGTCGGGTAGGATGACAACTTGATTTTCATCCGTTAGAATATCTGCCGTTTCGGCCATAAAATGGACACCGCAAAACACAATGTATTCCGCTTCTTTATTTTGAGCGGATATTTGGGCAAGTTGAAGAGAATCCCCGACGGCATCAGCAAATTGGATCACTTCATCTTTTTGATAATGATGCCCTGGAATAAAGAGCTTCTTTCCTAATTGGAACTTAATTTCCCTCACTCTGTTTTCCATTTCTTCCGTTGTGAGGTTTGTAATCGATTCAGGCAAAACACCCGTTTCTTTTGTTAATTCATCCAGCAACCCCATATTCATACCCCTTTCGCTATTCTTACTCTTGCGCTGATATCAAGTGATTTCACCGAATGTGTCAAGTACCCGAGGGAGATATAATGAATCCCTGTTTCTGCATAAGCACTGAGACTTTCCCTCGTGATCCCACCCGATGCTTCCGTCACGATATGAGAGGGAACAAGGGAGATCCACTCCCGGATCGCCTCTGGACTACAGTTATCGAACATAATGACATCTGCTCCGCTTTCGATCGCTTCCACTAATTGCTCCCTTGTTTCGATTTCCACTTCCACCTTCACCATATGACCAATGTGACTTTTTACCGTTTTCACAGCATTTGTAATCGATCCCGCAAATGAAATGTGATTATCTTTCAGCATGACGGCATCATAAAGGCCATTTCTGTGATTGAATCCTCCTCCGGTCCTGACAGCATACTTCTCAAGCATCCGTAATCCGGGGGTTGTTTTCCGTGTATCACATAATCGAACTCCACTGCCTTTCACCTGCTGTACGGCTCGATGGGTTTCGGTGGCAATGCCGCTCATGCGCTGAATCAAATTAAGGACAACTCGTTCAGCCTGGAGAAGATCCCTCATAGGACCTCTGATTTCAGCAATCAATTGTCCCGTTTCGACCCTTTCTCCATCTTCAATGAACACACTTGCTTGGATCGATGGATGGAAGAGCCCGAACCCAACCTCGATCACATCTTTCCCACAGAATATTCCGTTCTCTTTCATCAGGAATGAAAAAGCTCCTTCTTCGTCTTGAGAAAACAGGATTTCAGAAGAGAGATCTCCATCACCCAGATCTTCACGGTAAAACTCTTCAAGCATAGATTTTAGTTTCATTTTGTTCATGATATTCCACCCTCAATCTACCATCATTGTTTTGTAAAACCATTTTCCGTTTAAACCATTGATCATGATCTTCATGAGGGAAGTCTGATCGAATATGACCTCCCCTGCTTTCCTTCCGTAATAAAGCGGACTCGGTCACGAGCAGGCTTACGATCCACATGAAATACATGTGAATTTCTTCACGTGAATTAAAATCAAGAAGCTCATGGAATGTCAGTGGCTGTGCCTTTAACCAATTCAAATGAGCGAGGAGCCCATCTTCCTCCCGAATGATCCCGACACGATTCATCATGCCTTCTTTTATATCAGCAGATTGAAAGGGGATATTAAGGGACTGCCCCTCTTTGATCTGGTCGGATGTAGAGTGGAATTGAGGTGAGCGGCTGACTCCCTTCTGAATAAGAAATTTGCCCAGGCGGTCACCGTATACCAATCCTTCTAATAATGAGTTGCTTGCCAGTCGATTGGCCCCGTGAATGCCGGTGCAGGCAACTTCCCCGATGGCATATAACCCGGGGATATTCGTTCTCCCCGCATGATCGGTTACGACCCCTCCCATCATAAAGTGACATCCCGGGGAAACAGGGATCATCCCGTCCTCGATGGAAATGTTATGTTTCAAGCAAAGAGCGGAGATGGAAGGGAATTTCGCCTGGAAATCTTCTATTCTACTTATATCCAGATACACGTTCCTTCCCATTTGCCGCTCCTTATAAATACGTTCAGCGACAATATGCCGGGGGGCAAGTTCAAGTTGGGGATCGACTCCCTCCATGATCCTTTCCCCCTTATCATTTAACAGAAGGGCGCCTTCCCCTCTTACGGCCTCTGAGATAAGACCGCATGTTTTCCCGTCCTGCCAAAGGAGGGTCGGATGAAACTGAATAAATTCCATATCTGACAGCTTTGCCCCTGCAAGAAAGGCAAGCGCCATTCCATCTCCCGTCACAGCTGGATGATTGGATGTAGAGGAATATAACCCGCCGATTCCTCCTGTGGCGAGAACGACATGGGCAGCATAGTAATAGCGGATTGAATCACTCTTATCCTTCGTTTTCACCCCACAGCAATGGCCCTTGTCATCTTTTACAAGTTCGTAAACCATTTCCCCTTTAATGAATTCGACCTTTTTCTTTGAAAGGGATTTCAATAAATACTTCACTAAATATTTCCCTGTTTGATCTCCACCACTATGCAGGATGCGGTGTGCACTATGTGCCCCCTCCATCCCCAGAGAAAGACTTCCATCCTCTTTTCGATCGAAGGGTGCTCCTTCATCCACCAGTGATTGTACGATTTTCTTTCCATCTGTTATGAGTTGATTCACACCGTCTTCATCCTGGTGATAGCGTCCTGCTTCCAATGTATCTTTAAAATGAGCATTTACAGAATCCTTCAGTCCTAAAGGTGCCGCAATTCCGCCTTGAGCGAGGTAAGAGTTACCACTATTGATTTTATCCTTTGTGATAATCCTCACATAAAAATGATGTTGAAGCTGACGTGCCAATTGCAAGGCGGCAATGCCACTTCCTACGATGATAATATCGGTTTTTTTCATCAAAAATCCTCCTGATTATTTACAGGTGTCTTGACACATATATTTACACATATTTAAACTAATGACAAGAGTTTTTTACAAGACTCTTATATTCAGACTATTTCAAAGGCAGGTTACATGATGAACTATTTTGATTACGCCGCTACAACCCCTATAGATCCTGAAAGCTTACATGTGGTTCAATCAGTCAGTGAGGAATTCTGGGGAAATCCGAGCAGTCTTCATGACATTGGCGGAAAAGCCCAGCTTCTACTGACTAAATGCAGAGAAAAATTGGCGGGAATGCTTGTGGTCCCATCTAAAGGAATATACTTTACTTCCGGTGGGACAGAAGGTAATCATTTAGCCCTTGTCACAATCGCACTAAGCAGACAAGAGAAAGGAAAACACATCATCCTGGGTGGTGCAGAACATTCATCCCTGCATTCCTCAGCGGCTTTTCTTGAGCAATTTGGCTTTACCGTTACGAAAATCCCTTTCACCTCTCAAGGATTGATCGACCTTCAAAAATTAGAAGAATCGATTTCAGAAGACACGACCCTTGTCAGCACCGGACACGTCAACGGAGAAATCGGTACGATCCAGCCACTGCACGACATTAAGAATCTATTGAAAAACCGTAACATTTTACTGCACAGCGATATGGTTCAATCCTTCGGGAAAATGGACCTCACGGAATTCACTTCCATCGTCGACAGCTTCACACTCTCTTCTCATAAAATTTATGGACCAAAGGGAGTCGGCGCTCTTTATATCAATCCTTCCCTGGACGTATCCCCCATGATCCCGGGACAGACTCATGAAGACGGCTTCAGGGGAGGAACGGTGAATCTGCCCGGGATAGCGGGATTCGTGACAGCCGCAGGTATGTGTCACGAATCCTTTTCAACACCGCATTTCAGTCGGTTGAGAGCACATTTCTTATCACGATTAGAAGAACAACTGTCGGGCACTTACACCCTCTATGAAGGGCCTGCACCTGCTCAGCTGCCGCATGTTGTCGGACTTGGGATTCACGGCCTGGAGGGTCAATGGCTCATGCTCGAATGCAACAGGCGTGGTATGGGCATTTCCACAGGCAGTGCGTGCGCGGCAGGATCACAGGATATGTCTAAGACATTGACCAGTATGGGAGTCGGGCAAAGAGCCGGAAAAGAATTCATCCGGATTTCATTCGGAAGAGATACGAGGGAAGAACATGTAGAAGCATTGGTAGAAACTTTTTCTGAAATCCACGCGGCTCACGTATCTTCCTTAACTTGAAGAACGAGTTGTGGTATGATTTCCTATATAAAATGGGGGACGGAGGAGATACCTTTGGCAGGAAAAAAGATCCTTGGGGATGAGAGAAGACAATGGATCCTCGATAAATTAATCACAAAACAAGCTCCTGTAACAGGTGGAGATCTCGCTAAACAGACCAATGTCAGTCGTCAAGTCATCGTAAGTGACATCACATTGCTGAAAGCAAAAGGAGAACCCATCATTGCAACCAGTCAAGGCTATCTGTACATGCCAGCTTCCAATCAGGAAACGCTGATTGAACGCACGGTTGCCTGTCAGCACACGCCTGAACGATCAGAAGAAGAACTATTCTTACTTGTCGATCACGGCGTAACGGTTAAAGATGTGAAGATCGAACACGGCGTTTACGGAGATCTGACCGCTTCGATCATGGTTTCAAACCGTAAAGAGGTAGAACAATTCATGAACAAAATTCAGGATACAGGAGCTTCCTTTCTATCGGAACTAACAGACGGAGTTCATTTACATACGCTAATGGCTCCAAATGAAGAAACACTGAAAAAAGCAGAAAATGCCCTTCAGGAAGCAGGGTTTTTAATTCAGTCTTAATAAAAGGCTCTTTTCGCAAAGATTGTTGTTTTCTAACAGAGAGTCTGACAGGGCTCTGTCAACCAGGTTTATGCTGAATGGTGAGGGGAACTGCTCCGCTTGCAGCTAGCGTTCGGCCGAGCCTCCTCAGCTTAGCCGAACGGGGTCTCGGCACGCCCGTACTTCCGCAGGA
>NZ_QNRJ01000032.1 GCF_003315075.1 Rossellomorea aquimaris | reverse complement strand
GTGTTTGTCAAGAGCGATTGCGGCGACCAAGAACCTTACTTTGGGGTTAAAGATAGTGCCCTTTACAACTTTTCATAAGTTTTTTGACACTACCAGTAGTAAGACGTTCATTTCAATTTAAAGTTTCCAGGGATGATAAAATAAATGAGCCTGCCTTTACTGAGTAAAGTAAAAGCTGGAGATCAACTCGTGGATTTTCATCTATTATTTTGATTTTCCAGCAATTCAATGATTCTATCTAATTTCTTATGAATATCATCAGAAGTATGAACTTCTTGCTTCCTATTGATGATGAGCCTCTTGATGAAAAGGGTGAACGACACGGCTCCCAATAGCAGTAATGAAAAGAAAACAAATTGAAAGAGTAAATCTCCGAGATTCATAATGACTCCACCTTTTTTTGGATAATTATACCACAAAAAAAAGGATCTGACCCCAACACGATGATGAATGTGTGGAGGGTCAGACCCCATTATCTATTCTATACAAACGACAATTCAGAAAAGATGGTTCTCTTTGGTCCGAGGCAGCAGAACCTTGATTGACCTCTATTCAGCTCGAAAGAAAGACCCTGATACCCGCTTTGCCCCCGACAGATTTCACATTGATGGTCTGGCGCGATTCCTCCTGAATTTCTCTCAATATATCAGTGAAGCCGCCGGTAAGGGAGGATAAATAAGTTTCTACATTGTCTACTTTTCGTTGAATTTCCTTGTGATCATAAAGGATTTCTTCCAGGGAAGAGAAGTCCCCTGTCTCCCCAATGTGGAAGACGAGATCCCGCTCTACAAGATAATGTAAATTAAACTCTTCCTGACCGGGAAGATAAGCAAGGATGAACACAGGGATTTTTTTATGAAGGACTTCACTGATCGTGACTCCACCCGGTTTGGTGATGATACCATCCACTGCGTCATATAGAGCATTCACTTCTTCCTGGTCCTGAATATACATGTAGGGCATAATATTCGGTTGGTTGAGCAGTGACCGGTACAGCCTGTGGTTATGACCGCATAGTACAGAGAAATGGATATCCGGGTATCGGGAAAAGACCTTCACTCCATTTTTCCTTACACATAATCCGCTATTCCCGCCGGCCACAAGGATATGCTTTCCCTTCTTACCCCGGGGACGATGATGTGTGCCCTTACCTTTAAACACGTCGGAAACGGGGATGCCGGTTTGATAAATGCGATCCGAAGAAACGTGGTGACGGCTGACCAATGTCTCCTTCACCTCTTCAGTCGGGACAAGGTGATAATCGATCTGCCCGGTTTCCCAAACCCCGTTCACAAAGAAATCTGTATACGCATTCATCGTTTTACAGGAAATGCTCCCCTCCCGTGACTTCAGCCTTCCAATCATTCTCGATGGAAAGGAATGGGTGCAAATCACCAGTGAAGGTTTTTCCTCCTCCACTATCTTCAACACTTTCTTTTCAAAGTAGGTGGCAAATCGGGAAATACGTCTCAAAAAGAAGCTCTGTTCTTTATCTTTCATCATCACCTTTTGGTAAAAGCCTTTATAGCTTTCCGGCGACGTTCTGATCCACTTGAAATAAATACCGGATATCATTTTTTCCAGAAGAGGATTAGAAAAAGACAGGAAATCAATGATCTTGATTTCAGCGTCCGGATAGTCATGTCTGATGCTGTCGTGTAGAACCTCGGCTACTTTCGTATGCCCGGTTGGAACACTGAACATCGATAGAATCACAATCTTCATTCCAAATACCTCTCTTTTTTCTTTTTAGCGGATCGCCACACAGTTGTCAGGATAAAAATCACTAGTAATCCAACCCCTGCATAAGGCACATAGATTGGATTAATGGAAAGTGTGTTGCCGAGCCAATATCCAAGGCAAATATACGTAACCGTCCAAATCGCCGAGCCCGCCATCGTAAGGAAGAAAAAGGGCATGTACGGTGTACCGAATATACCCGAGAGATACGGACTCAATTGCCGAAGTCCCGGCATAAACAGGCCAAATAGTAAAGCCTTGGTTGAGTGCCTGGTAAAGAGCTGTTCATACTTCCGCACCTTTTCCCCGGATAACCCGATCCATCTTCCGTATCGCTCGATAAGAGGCTGTCCAATGAGCCTTCCACCATAGTACCCCGTAATCATTCCTGTATAAACACCCAGGAATGAAGAGACCCATGCCAAAGGAAGCAGTAACTGGCTTTTGGCTGCCAATAGCCCTACTAAGAACAAAAGGGACTCTTCCGGGGCCGGTATGCCGACGATCCCGAAGAATAGAAACAGGAAAATGATGAAATAACCGTAGCTATGAATGTACTGGATAAGCTCTTCACTGCCCATATACTGCCTGCTCCTTCAATCCTGTGTTTGGGAGCGGAGTGAATCGGATCTGTTTCTCTGACGCATCCTCAAGGAATGCATCCAATGACTCTATCATATAATGAGGGGCTTTCTCATCGGCCCCGAACGTCGTCCCACTGTCATGAAGGACGAAGATGGAACCGTCATGATCCGCCTCTTTCATCCGTTCAAGTAAGTCCCCACTGCTTTTCACCTTCCAATCCTGAAAGATGTGGGACCATAATACAACCTCATACCCCCTGGATAACCACAGGGTGAATACATTGAAATGTCCCCACGGTGGACGATAATAAATCGGTTTCTCATGGGTCACCTGCTCGATTACCATATGTGATTGCTCCAACTGCTTCTTCAATTGAAAAGGGGTTAAAAACCAGCTGGACACATGGGTATAATGATGTATCCCGATTGTATGGCCGTCCCTCTTCATCCGTCTCACCAACTCAGGATATTTCTCCACCTTGCTTCCGACCACGAAAAAAGTAGCCTTCACACCGTGCTTACTAAGGACATCGAGTAGCTGACCGGTATACATGGGATCCGGTCCATCGTCAAACGTCAATGCAATCGCACCCGGACCATTCACCCTTCTCGTTATACGGTCATTCCTTTTCCGAATATATACCGTGCTGATGACGGAATAGGTTGAAAACATCAGCACGACCAATAATGTGATATAGATCCAATTCATCCTGTACAACTCCAACATAAATTTCTTTCTATTATTTTAATTACATTGCCTGCATATGATTGAGTCTCTATTTATAATGTCTCCATTCATCATAAAGTGAACCGATTTTTATATCAAGGCTTTCCTCGGGCAATAGAAGTCAGCTGACTTGATGGGTCATCATGTTGCAACCCTTTCCTCAGATGAAAAAGGGGGCTGTCCCCATGCTTGCTTTTGGGACAGCCCCTTTCAACGACTAATGGTCAGACTGGAACCTTACAAAAAAGGAGCAGCATAAGGCCACTCCCCTTTTACAAGAATATTAGTTTCTAGGATCTATATAATCCGGATAATCCGTAATGATCGCGTCAACCTTCATGTCGAATAGAAAGTCGGCTGCTTCCTGACTGCGTACCGTCCATGATCCGATTTGCATCCCTTGGGCGTGGACTTCATTCACGACTTCTTCTGTCACGATTCCATAGCTTGGGTTGAACCATTCCGCATAGGTTGAGATTTCTTTTAACGCTTCTGGTGTGGTAAGAGCACGGTTAGAAGTTAACACACCGACTGGAACATGAGGAAGCAATTGATCCATTTTTTTCATCGATTCAAAGTTAAACGATTGTAGAATGATTTTTTCATTTTGTGGCTTGTCGAGATTACGTTCACTTAATGCTTCAGCCACTTGTTCTTCAATTCCAGGGTAAAGCTCTGGAGCCTTTAATTCTATTAAAATACCAACCTTACCATGGTAACGATCCAGAATTTCTTCAAAGGTCGGGATCGTCTCTCCTGCAAATTCTTCTCCCTTCCAGCTACCGGCATCAAGGCTTTGCAGTTGTTCAAGGGTTAAATCCCCCACTTTTCCCGTTCCATCTGTTGTACGATCCACTGATGTATCATGGATGACGACCAATTCACCATCTTTACTTCTTTGTACATCGATTTCAATGTAATCTGCCTTCATATCAACCGCCACATCAAAACCGGCGATCGTGTTTTCAGGTGCATAACCTGCTGCCCCCCGGTGTGCTACATTATCCACCTGTTTTCTTTCACCTGCTGTCGGTTCTTCTGCAAACGCCTGACTGAACGGGCTGAACAACAATGAAAAAGCAACCCCTGTACCGATTAATAATTTTTTGTTCATTTTCTTCATCTCCAATCCTGAGTATGTATTTCTACTTTAGTTTAGGAAAGGGGTGTTGAGTTGATGTGAAGATAACAATATAGCTTAATATAGATTGCGTGAACAAAATTCGACCTTTTTTCTTAGGTTTCTTTACAAATTGGTTGAGGGGATTAGGTTAGTGGTCAATTGTGCTTATTTGAATCGATTTTTGCGTTTGAAATGCCATAGAAAATCGACCTGTTCCATTTCCCCAAAAAGACCAGTCTCCCTGCACTGTAAAATGCCGGGGACTGGCCCAAATCCTCTCATCACGAGACAATTTTCATTTAAAATGAACTTTCTTCGAATCCATGTTGTCAGAAACAATTTTCTTGAATGAATCCATGTCCATATGAGACTTGAAGAATCGTTCAGGGAGAGGAATCGCCTTGTTTTTGGAAAGGTAAATTAAGAACATCCTTTTGTTCCCCTGCACTTTAAGAGTATCGGCCCATTCATAGTAATTGGTGGATCTCCCTCTCATCTGGGTGATGCCGTTTTCGTCAAAGTGGTAGGTATGTTCACGCTTCATTAACTGGTCACTATTAAACTCCTTTATTCCCTTCCATCTTAGAAGGACCTTTGCCAAAAGAAACAAAAGCAGAGTGGCTACAGAGGTAAAGATCACGTTAAAGATGGTGAAGATGACTACATCTAAGGCCTCCTCCATCAAAGAAAAAGTAGTAAAAGCAAAGATCACAAAGATCAGAACAAAATAAGATAAGGAAATCATACGGAGCGTCTTCTTGGTGTGGAGTGCATTAAACAACTTATAATCATCCAACGTCAGTGCACCTTTCAAGGTTAACAATGGCTCTGCGTTCTCGTTTATATTGCTGATAATAAATCCCTCTTTCTATTACATTTATCCCAACCACTATAACATATTCTGTTATTTTCCACCTTCCATTACCTTCTATCCTTTGAACTCTTGATCCTGATTTGGAAAAATTGATTCTTCGTGTCGAATATTCTTTATACTGAAATGTGAAGCGCCATGCCGGTCCTCTTACTTCGAACCAGCACCCCCGAAGCTCCAATACCATTCACCAAACCGTCGACTCCAACTCTTCATTCTTCATTTCTATAATATATTCCTTAGCCACAAATTCCCTCCCGCCATGCTCTTCATACCAATCCCTGATACGTTTCAGATGATCTTCATCGTTTCTGATGCTGGTTTCAATCCTCACATAATCTTCGTGACTGTCGTATTCCCAAATGGCAAAAATCTCAACGGTTTCTTCATCATGATCCTTCATCCAGCGGCCAACCAGTCGCGAGCCGTGTTTAAGCTGGTTCGGCAAATTGGTGTGCTTGAAATGATCATTAAACGTTTCGACGAACTCTTTTTTGACTAGATAGAACTTTCTTCTATAGAACATGATGATCTCCCCTTTTATCTATTTCCTTGCCTTGATCACCATTGTAGTAGGAAATTTCCTCGCTTTATATAATGAGTAATAACGATCAGATACTTCCTCCTTCACTGAGTCAAAAGCTGCTGATACGTTGCTTTCAATAACCGATTCAATCGTAAATCCTGCTTTGATGACTTCATTAATATATGTACTCAGTTTTCGTTTCGGGATGACGACAGGTGCATCTTCGCCTTTGAAATTCGGGTACGTGGTGATTCCCTCTTGCTGGTAAGAACCATCCAGATAGATTTGGCCATCTTCACTTTTCATATGGGGGTATAAGGGATGATCCCAACTAAAGATTATTGAACCACCTGTTTTCAAATAGGAGTGAATCAACCTTAAAGTAGATGACAGGTCTGTTGTCCAGCCAATCGCATAAATCGAATAGACGATGTCAAAATAATCCTTTGGCAGCCCGATGTCTTCTTCCATGGGCGAACAGGATAAGTTGGCATTTAACCCCTTTAACGTTTCTTTTGCCGTCTCGATTTGAGTCTCTGACAGGTCAACGCCCCACAATTCACTTGCACCCATTTCCTTCATATATAGTAAGGAGTGCCCGCTGCCACACCCAATATCAAGCACCTTTTTGCTGGTAATGTCATCAAACAGACTCAATTCGTCTTCCGTCTGTGTATACGGCCCGTAACTCGGCAATGCATCTTTCCCGTTAAAATGGCTGGCGACTTTATCCCAGCTTTTTTTATTTTGTTTCAGAATATCCAGCATCTTAGCATCTCCCTTTCATTTAATTACCTCTGTATATATAATCCGCACTCCCTATCGGATCAACCTGATCGACGTAATAATCCTCAGCCAACCAGTATCTTCTTTTGTACTTATCGAGCCTTTCTTGTTCGTCACCGAGATAGAGGTCACGGTGCAATACTCTCTCAGCTCTTAATTCATGTGAACAATCTATATAGATCATAAAATCAACATATCGTCGCCATTCTTTCCTTTGTAAGAAGACACCTTCAATTAGGATGATGGAAGACGGGGCCAGGTGGAATGGTTTCCTTATGAGCGTATCGGTTGGAGAATGATAGAAAGGCAGAGTAATAGAGCCGCTGGCATGCAGCTTTCTGAACAGTTCTGTTTCGATTAATCCGATATCCCATTGGAGAAAGTAATATTCAAACCATTCTTCATGGCCGGTTCCGTATCGTTTATCCTTTTCAACAATGATGTCATCAAGATGCAAGGTGAAAGCCTCATGATTGGAAAGCTGCAATGCATGTTGAAGCTCTTTGGCAACCGTAGTCTTACCTGCTCCTCCTAATCCATCGATCCCTACAATGAAGCAACGATTTTCCGAAAACTCTTTTTGATATCGGGATAACAACGCTTCTGTTACTTGTTCGATAGCCACATTACTTCCCCCGTCATTTCACTCAATATCACTGCTATATTTTTCCGGCAACAGCTCCAGCACATGACACTTCACCAGTTCTCCGTTGTAAGAAATGATGACATAGGTATTTTCCCCATAATCACTTATCAACTCACGGCACATTCCGCAGGGGGCAACGACCCAACATTTCTCTATATCTTCATGTGGATGAGGATGAGCCACCGCTACAATCGTTTCAAATTCGTGATCCCCTTCAGAAATAGACTTTCCGATCGCCATCGCTTCCCCACACACCGTGATTCTTCCAACGTTTGCTTCTACGTGTACCGCTGAATATACTTGTCCGGATGCCGACCGGACTGCCGACCCAATGTGATGTCGTCCGTATCGATAATTCTTTTCGATGACTTTTTCTGCTTCCCTGATTAATTCATGATCTCTCTCTTCTAGCGGTTTAACTTTTAACATTTTGATTGTCCCCCTTTGTTCGTTCTTCTTTTTATCAATAAAGAATAGTTATTGAATTTCCTCATTAAGTTTAACGACATCTTTATCTCTGTTTCTAAAAATATATGCCGGAGACCCACCTATTAATTTAACTGTGTCCTCACTCATCACAATGCCCGTTTCCTCTGATAATGCAATGACAGAAATCCCATATTTGTATACGTATTCTTTGATTAAGTCATCGTTACTAGTTTCGTAGTGACACCATATTGAATAGTTCTGTAAGTAATTCAATCCTTCAAAGGTCTTCAAATTTGTATGGTTGGGGTCCATGTGTGAGGAGGTTAAAATATCTCTGCCAAAAATAATAGCCCCGGCACTTCCTCCATATACAATCCCTTTTTTGTCTACATACTCTTTTAAAACCTTTCCAAATCCTGTCTCACGTAAGGCATTTAACAAATAAAAAGTATTTCCGCCGCCGATATAAATGGAGGAGAATCCCCTTAGATCCTCTAGAGATTTAGCCTCTAAATCAGTCCACATTTCTATTTCAGTTATGCCTAGAGGGTTAAACACACTATGTATCCATGTGTAACAGTCTTTATAAGGAATTTCTTCATGCATCGCAATTGGAATATATAGCAATGGCTTATTAAGATCTATTGCTCTAACAAATTCCTTATCTATTATTTCTGTCTGTTCCTTATCTCCGCCGCCAGAAAGGAATAGGTTAACCATAATAACTCTCCCCTAATCGGAATGCTCTTTTCTTACTACCAATTATTTCAAATTACACCTTTTAACTCAATGATTATTTTCGCAAGATAAACCAAATGTTTCTTTCTTTTACTGAGTTAACATAAATTGCTATCACCCTTTTCGTTTATTCTTAATCCCATTTGGATATTGAATAGTAAGAAATTAAATCATAGAAATGAGGTAGTGAAGATGCGAGAAAATCATGATCAGATAAAAGGGAAGCGAAAGCAGGCAAAGGGAGATTTAAAGAAAGGTTTGGGTAAACTTACAAACGACGATCGTATAATAGCGGAAGGCGAACGCGATAAGGATAAAGGGAAGGTTCAAGAAAAGGTTGGCGATGTGAGGGAATCCTTTAAGAAAAGTTGGTAACTGCAAACATGTGGCTGCCTGCTTAATAAATCATGAGAGGACGATCCTACTGCTTATCAGGAAAAAGCAGAGGGATCGTCCTTTTTATTATTGCTGCAATTGTCATTTGATGACCTCCTAATTAAAACTCTACACTTCCAATTATTTCAAAACCCCACCCCTTTGACAATCTCAACTTCCTGCTCTGATGCCTGTTTCACCCATCTGTTCATTTTTGCAAAATCACTCCATACAAACTCTGCACACTGAAACCCCTTTCATAACTTATAAATAGCCATTATACTAGACTCATAAGATGATCATCTAATTCACTAACAATATAAATTTGCAAAAAAATGTTAACAGAGGGGGATCCTCATGGTACTGGATAAAAGGCGTGCACACTTATTATCCATCATTCAACATTCGACTGATCCGATTCCGACGAAAGATCTGGTGGCCAGGACGAATTTGTCTCAGCGGACCATTTATTACGACCTTGATCAGATTAATAGTTGGTTACGGACTCAAGGATTAGAACCCATTGAAAGCCAGCATGGCAAGGGATTGTTTTTGCCTCCTGCATCGAAATCGAAGTTGATGGTTTCTAAGGATCAAGGTTTCGAAGATTGGCAGTATCAATTGTCGAAGCAGGAACGCGAAGTCTTGATTAAAGCCAAAATATTATTGGAAGAACAAGATGCATCAATGCAACGGTTCATGGATCTGACAAGTATGAGCCGGGGGACGATTGCCAAGGTGATTAAAGAGATCAAGCAAGAGTTCAGCAAAGCCGGCTTGCGGTTGTATTACAAGAAAGGTTCAGGATACCGATTGAGTGGTCCTGAGGATGCTAAAAGAACGATGCTTTCGAATATACTGGCAACCATCTTCTCGCACCCGGAGTGGCAGAACGTCAGGAATGAGGTTCATAAGATGATCCAGCCGGAAGCTGCCACGTGGTCGCATGAAACGGATCAAAGACGCCTGGTGAGAGAGATTCTATATGAAGCTGAGAAAGAATTGGGATTGACGCTGACAGATGAAATGGTGGAGATCCTTTCCCTTCAGATCTTGATGATCATGAAGCGTATCGAGCTGTCAGAGTATATTCTGGTTCCAGAAGCAGAAAAGCAGGTCCTCAAGCAAACTGAAGCATATAAAGCAGCCTTGCACATTACGAATAAACTTGAACACGCAAAGGAAGTTGCTTTCCCAGATGATGAGGTTTGTTTCATCACCATGAATCTATTGGGGTCCAAAGTCCAACAGGATAATTTCAACCGTTATACGGAACGGGAATTATCCGGACTGAAGGAAGTGGTGCAACGGATGATCGATGATTTTCAGCTTTACTCCTGTGTGGTGTTCGATGATAAAAAGGGACTCGAAGAAAACTTGATTTCTCATATTAAACCGACCTATTACCGGCTCAAGTACGGACTCTCCATTGCGAATGACCTGTCTGACAGTATTCAGACGACATACCCTGATATTTTCCACCTGACGAAGCGGGTGATGAAGCATCTGGAACTATATGTCGGAAAAGCGGTACCGGATGAAGAAGCAGCCTATATCACCCTGCATTTCGGTGGGTGGTTGACGAAAGAGCAGAAGAAAGTCGAGACGAAATTCAAGGCACTCATCGTGTGTGAGAATGGGATAGGGACTTCGAACATGCTCAGAACACAGCTCGAGAATCTGATCGCCGGGCTGAATGTCATCACGACGCTCTCCATGAGGGAGTATCGAAAGAACGAGTACGAGGCGGATATTATCTTTTCCACCAATTATATAAAAGAAAAAGACATTCCCGTCATCCATGTGCCTGCCATACTGACCAATTCGGAAAAGGAACGGGTCATGCAGCGGATGAATGAGCTTTTCGACTCGAAGCCGACCGAAAAGAACCGGACCGATCTTCTGATGGACGTGATCAAGCGTCACGCAACTGTCCATCAGGAAGATGCATTAAAAAAAGAACTGGTCCAGCTATTAGAACAAACTACTCCCACGATAAAGGAGCTTAGAAAGCCTATGCTTAATGAATTACTGACAGAACAGACGATCCAGCTGAAAGACCGTGTCACGGATTGGGAGGAAGCCATCAAGGCGGCAAGCCAGCCCCTTGTCGAACAGCAATCGATCCGACCGGACTATGTGGAGGCGATGATCACGAACGTGAAGGAATTGGGTCCTTACATCGTCATCGCACCGAATATCGCGATCCCCCACGCACGTCCTGAAACAGGAGTCGAACAGCTGGGGATGAGCTTCCTGCGACTCGAAGAACCGGTTTATTTTTCCGAAAAAGAAAAGCATCGCGCCCAGCTCATCATTGTGCTTGCGGCAATCGATAATCAAACGCACTTAAAGGCATTGGCACAGCTAACAGAACTATTATCAAATGAAGGCAATGTAGAAAAGTTGATCGCAGCAAGTGATCAAGAAACCGTCATTGAATTAATCAACCAAACAGTAGAAGTATAAATCTGAGGAGGAAATGAAAATGAAAAAAGTATTAGTCGTATGTGGAAATGGATTAGGAAGCAGCATGATCGTGGAAATGAACGTAAAGGCAGCACTGAAGGATATGGGGAAAGAAGCGGAAGTTTCCCACACGGATCTGACAACAGCCAAGACAGAACAAGCGGACCTTTTCCTGGGCTCTGAAGATATCGTCGAAAGCCTGGAAGACGGCCGTAAGAATGTCGTGAAGCTAAGAAACCTGATGGATAAGAACGAACTTCGTGCAGCATTGGAACAAAATATCTAGACCACTTTAAAAAAAGAAGGAGCGATATAAATGATAGATATCATAATGAAGGATATACTCGGTACACCAGCGATCCTTGTCGGTCTATTCGCCTTAATCGGACTCCTCATTCAACGCAAGAATTCAGGGGATGTCGTGTCCGGAACCCTTAAAACGGTCATGGGCTTCGTCATCCTCGGGGCGGGTGCGAATGTACTCGTCCAGTCCCTCGGACAGTTCAGCAGCATGTTCAACCACGCCTTCGAAGTGGACGGGGTCATCCCGAACAACGAAGCGATCGTGGCTCTTGCACAGGAAAGCTTTGGAACGGAAACAGCAATGATCATGCTGTTCGGTATGGTGGTCAATATTTTGATTGCACGTTTCAGTCCTTTTAAATACATCTTCTTAACAGGACATCATACCATGTTCATGGCCTGCTTGATCGCCGTCATCCTGACGACCGGAGGATTCACCGGAGTACCGTTGATCGTTCTCGGTTCGATCATCCTTGGTGCGTTGATGGTCCTGTCACCTGCCATGCTTCAGCCATTCACACGTAAAGTCACGGGTTCTGATGACTTTGCCGTCGGTCACTTCGGTTCGATCGGTTACCTCGTTTCCGCAATGGTCGGGAAGGCAGTAGGGAAAGGAAGCAAATCGACAGAAGAAATCAAAGTGCCGAAATCACTCGGTTTCCTGCGTGACACATCCGTTTCCGTTTCCCTGACGATGGTCATCCTGTTCTTCGTCGTAGCAGGCGCAGCAGGCCCAGCTTTCGTCGAAGGAGAATTAAGCGGCGGTCAGAACTTCCTGGTCTTCGCCTTTATGCAAGGGATCACATTCGCCGTTGGTGTGTACATCATTTTAGCCGGGGTACGCATGCTCCTTGGTGAAATCGTTCCAGCCTTCAAAGGGATCGCGGACAAAATCGTCCCGAATGCGAAACCGGCCCTTGATTGCCCTGCCATCTTCCCATTTGCCGGGAACGCGGTCATCATCGGATTTCTATTCAGCTTCATCGCCGGACTTGTGAGCATGCTTTTCCTTCCTTTACTAGGATTGAAAGTCATCGTTCCGGGACTCGTCCCTCACTTCTTCACAGGGGCAGCAGCCGGAGTATTCGGTAATGCAACAGGTGGACGCCGCGGTGCCATCATCGGTTCCATGACAAACGGGGTCATGATCAGCTTCCTGCCGGCTCTCTTGCTGCCGGTGCTCAGCTCACTTGGATTCCAGGGAACCACATTCGGAGATGCAGACTTCGGTTTAGTCGGCATTGTGCTTGGTAACCTCGTCAGCCTGATCGAATCCAATATGATGGTATTCGTATCGATCATCGTTCTTCTTGCCGTCCTGTTCTTTATCAGCTTTAAGGCTAAAGGGACTGGGGAGAAGGAAGAAACAGAAGTAGCATAAAATGAAAGTAGCCACCCTCTATGTTTGTGGAGGGTGGCTACTTTTTTTTCATCTTCCATTACGATGCAGATGCGGACAGGAATCAGAAATAAATATTATTAAATGATGCACTTAATATATATCCTTCTGAGTAAAATTCCAAAACGCAATGGCAAGGCAAGCGACAGCCCATACTCCAAGTACGGTTAATGAAAACGGCAGTGACATCCCTTCGATTGGAGGAGCTTGACCTTCCAAGTAATTGATCAGATCAAAATTCAAGTTCACCAAATACTTTGAGCTCGTCCAGCTAGAACCGATAGAAGATAAGAGGGTGCCTGCAATCAACACAGCCATCATGGCCCCGATGCCGGTTGCTGTATTTTTCACAAGCACTGAAATCATCAGGCTTATGGTGGCAACAGTCGCTGTAACGACCCATGCAAGGCCCGCTGACATCAATAAATATTCCCACATCGGGAGGGTATGGATATAGGTCGTCGAAAATCCCCCTGATGGTGAAACTTGAAAGCCCGTCAGAATAGGCGCCGTCCAGCCATCATATCCGAGGACAATCCCTGAAATCCCATAGCAGACAACTACAGTAGCTGCTATCAGCATCGATGTATACAGCAAAACCGTCAGCCATTTGGCCATCAGGATCTTCCATCGTTTGATCGGTCGGGATAATAATGTCTTGATCGTCCCATCATTGTATTCCCCACTCACAACATCAGCCATAATAATAATGATGAGTAAAGGCAGGACTAGTGTGAGTCCCTGCGAGAAGAAGATGCGGATGAATGTTGGCGCTCCCGGATAGTTCGGGTTGATGTCGTTGTCCAAGTAATATTGCTTTTGCTTCAAATCCAATTCAAGGAATTGTCTGGCCTCATCCTGGATCCCACTGGATGCAAGTCGGTTTTGACGATCGACGATCTCCTGCTGCAGCTCCACTCGCCAGTCCAGAGTACCCTGCTTTTCAATCTTCTCTTGTATCTCCCGGTATTGTGCATATGTAAACATGGAGACTAGAATGATTAATATGGCGATGACCACCGCAAAGCGTTTTTTGGAAGCCAATTTCATGACTTCATTATGAATCAGACCCATCATATTGGGGTTAGACAATATGATCACCCCCAGTCAAACGAATAAATAAGTCCTCCAATGTCTGGACCTTCCTTTCGATTGTCCATACCTCGATTCCCGCCTGTAGTAAAGATTCATTTAGGATCGACGTTTTGCTTTCATCCATAAGAGTATGGACCGTATGATCATCGTACAGTTCTGCCGCTTGGACATAGGGAGATGCTTTAACGATATCAAGTGCACGAAAAGCATCATTGACTCTCCAGTCCACACCTGATGACAATGCATCCACTAAATCACTTACCGTGCCTACCTTCACGATTCTCCCATGGCTCATAATCGCCACTCGATTGGCAAGCATTTCGATTTCACTTAATATATGGCTGGATACAAGAACGGAAAGACCCGTTTCGTCGACCAGTTTCCTGATAAATGTACGGAGATCCTTTATTCCCATTGGATCCAAACCATTCGTAGGCTCATCCAATATCAGCACATCCGGCCGGCCTAACAATGCTTGTGCTATCCCGAGCCTCTGACGCATCCCCAGTGAATAGGTCTGTACTTTGTCATCAATTCGTGCCGTCAGATCCACGAGATCAATGACCTCTTGTATTCGTTCACTATCCACATCAGGCAGCATCCGTGCAAATAGTTGCAGATTTTCCCGACCGCTCAAATACTTATATAACTCTGGATTTTCTACGATCGAACCAAGGCGCTGCATCGCCTGTACAAATTGCTTTCTCACATCAAAATCACAGATTTTAATGACTCCCGATGTCGGCTTGATCAGACCGACGAGCATCCGAATCGTAGTCGTTTTCCCCGCGCCATTGGGACCAAGGAATCCAAATACTTCTCCTGGATATATATCAAATGATATATTATCAATAATCGTCTTTTTCCCTATTACTTTCGTTACATTTTTCAATTGAACGGTTGGCTTTATGCTCATATTTATCACCCTACATCTATTCTAACGAACTTTTTTCTCAATTGCTCTTTTCAATACTCAGCATGAGTAAAAGTTGGTACAATCATAATAGAAGGAGAGATTAAGAGATGAAGAAATGGATGTGGCAACTATTTATCACCCTTTCCCTTGGACTGACCATCCTATTTGGGTATGGATTTGCAAGAGCCTATTCGGATGTCGCCAACCCTCCCCAAGAGAAGATCACAGCAGAATCAGAAGCAGCTCCCGTCACCCCTGGAGAAACGTATATTGCCCTTGGCGACTCATTGACAAGGGGGGTAGGATCTTCAAAAGGAGAAGGTTTTGTCCCGCTGGTTGGAGATTCACTTAAAGAAACGAATACGGTGGAGCGGTACCAAAACTTAGGGATACGGGGTGCGAGGATTGAAGATTTACTGGCACAGTTGGAACAAAAAGATGTCAAGCGATCTCTTAAAGACGCCAAAATCATTTCCATCACGATAGGGGGAAACAATCTCTTTAATTCTGGTGAGATTTTAAACAATTATTCGGAAACTGCAGCCCTTGGCATTCTGGAAACCGAAATTCCTAACTTGGAAAAGACGTTTGAAACCATTCGTGACATAAATAAGGATGCCGTCATCCTCTATATGGGACTGTATAATCCCTTTAAGGAATTGGCGGACGGGGATTCATTTGATTCTGTCATCCAAAAATGGAATGAATCTGCCCGCACATTAGGCTTAAAATACGACGTTCAAGTGGTGGATACCTTCAATTTGGTGACGGATGCCAAACGCGATCTTTCAAGTGACAGCTTCCATCCCAATGATGCTACTTATCAGCAAATGGCTGATAGTCTATCTCTTGTCATTGAAAAAAACATTATACAATAATCCCAAGGAGCCACGGGGACAGGTACCGTGGCTTTTTCTAAATCATGCCAATAAACCTGTTCTTCTGTCCCTGGATTACCTCTCTTCATTCCCCCATAACCATATTTAAAAGGTATGAAATCACCAATAATACACACCCTTACCTGTGGAGATATTTAATAGAACCTTTCCAGCGCTTTAAAAAACAAATAGATAACCTCTTATCAACTAAATGCTAGGTACAAAAGATTGATCCCTTACCACCACAGTTTCAGGCACAAACTTTATTAAAATATTGCTATCGCCTAACCCCTGAAATCTTGGATCCCACTTCTCTTCTTCTGATCCAAGGTAACGCTCGAGTAACCTTGTTGCGATTTTCTTATCGAAAGGCTCCACCGTGGCTTTACCTCTGAATCCTGCATGTAATACTTTTCCTGTTGTATGATCCAGATCTACGATACCAATGGCACACTCCGGGTTTTCTTCGATTCTTCCAGGGAAACTGTCTGAAGAAGGGGTACCGATGATATAGATATGTTCATTTTCCCAGTAAAACCAAACGGGTGACTCTCTCGGCCCTTCCTTTGATAATGTAGAAAGGTGTGCAAATAAGGGTTTTTCGAGAAAACCTTCGAGATCAAAGCCTTTATTACCAATTATTATTTCCAAATCCATTTCATCCTTTCAATATAGTAAACTCACAATATCCAAATAAAATCATTTGCATTGTTGAAGGAAAAATTCATATGTACTTCCATTTGTATCCTTCATAAAAGTGTCTAGTAATAACTGATTCTTATCATTAAATTACGTCATCCTCAATCTAACGTCCCCTTCAGTATTGTTCTCATTATCCCAATACTCCTGAAAACGATCGCGCCCGATTGCCGTCCTCCCTATTAAACCCACTCTTTCCCATGTTCACGAATGAATGTAATATCTTTTTGATAATGTTCATAGTGCCCTTCATCGATCATTTTCTGGAAAGCAGGGTCCCCTTCACCGGCTTTTCTTTTCATGTAGTTGCATAAGCCTTTCAAGCGCAGCAATACCATCTCCAGATACTCTTCTTTCATTCCGTCCATACCGTAGGATTCAAAGAACAGTGCCACTCTTTGTTTTATACGATTGGCATCATGGGTTGGATGATAATGAACGGCTTCACCCGTTTCGGTATGATAATGCCTGCTTAAAGGAACGCAGGTGTACAGAGTATAGGCAATGTCCCAAAGTCTCGGACCGGGACCGGCAACATCGAAATCAATGATGCCTACTGGTTGCTCCTGGTTAAAGATAATATTATAAATGGCAAAATCATTGTGGCATATAACCTCTGTGTTCGGTGGCGTGTGGTCCATTGGTTGCCATTCATCCATAAATGGAAAGTCGCTCACAGCATCATGGTACTGACGGAGCATCTTCGCTATTCCTTTTAGAGCATCATGGGACCACATGTACTCTTTTAAGGGATAATTGCCGGCTTCTCCCTTAATGAACGACAAGATCTCTCTGTTTTTTTCATCAATGCCAAGAAACTTCGGGGCATGATCAAATCCTTTCCTTTCCAAATGCTGAAATAACCTATGGATTCTATCACTATCGGGCTTCAATTCCCGCCTAACGGTATCTCCCGAACGATATACGTTTGAGACATTCCCTCCTGTTAGCATTTCTTCTTTTTCATGCTGACTCTTCATGTAATTTCCCCCGATTTAGGGACGCTGTGATTGTGTCAATCGCGATGGTTAATCGACAGTTATGACCCTATTATTAATCAATCTCATAAACTCAATACCATTCTATACATCTTAGTGATATGACCCTCAAGATCATCATCAAATTCTGAAACGACGGTGAAGCCTTTTGCACGATAAAAGTTTGTTCCTGTCTTATTCTCTTTCTCCACACTAATATAGACCGATCTTCACCTTTTCAACCTTCTATTTCCCTCTTGTTTCAACCAATACCGAAACCCTTTTCCAGCTAATGGTTCATCATTGTATCTTGGGATGACGTGGAGGTGACTGTGGAGGATTTCCTGATTGGAGACTTTTCCTACATTCCAGCCAAGAGTGTAGCCATCTGGAGAGTACTCCTTATCTAGTACTTTTTTTGCCTCCTGCAGCAGTTCGTATGTATCGTTCCACTCTTCTTGTGTTAATTCAAAAGCATCGGTATGATGTTTTTTCGGGACAATCAAGCCGCTTCCCTCTAATACACCTTGATGTTTGTTGTGTTGCAAAAAATAACAAGTTTCATTCTCCAGTACAATATTCTGTTCCTTATCTTGATGTGGATTACATAATGGACAATTTTCATCGTAAGACATATATACCCTCCTAAGATCAAATCTTCTCTGAACCCTGGTTTTCAGTAATAATCCCCATGATTCCCTTGGTTATCCTTTGTGTTATCGGCTTGTGTATGATACTATATAAAGCATCTTGAAATTGACCTCAAGTTTAATAAGGAACCCGCCTCTGTTATAGAGGTGGGTTTTCTTTGTATGCGTTTGATAGTGTTCATATTGATAATATTCGAATCTTTAAGTAATACAAACGTTAAGATCACCAATAAAACTAAATCCCTCCTTATAAAGTGATGCGGCACACAGAATATATCTTGTTTACACTTTCACGATACCCTATAATGGAAAATATTACATTTGTTGGAGGTAATCATGACGTCAAATACTATAAGCCCTACAGTTAAACTAGTTGAGTTTAATGAACAATACACTCACCAATTATCCAACTTTCACTTACCTGAAGATCAACTAGAATTCACCAGTCTCCCTTTGGGAAAAATCAATCATCCGAAAGTCTCCAAAACTTCTATTCATGTATTAATCATGAGTCATAATGAACCAGTGGGATATTTTGCATTAGAAGATGGGGAAAAGGTTCATAAGTATAGTGACAATCCAAAGGCAAGAATCTTGACATCTTTTTCAATTGATTCAAAGTTTCAAGGAAAAGGACTGGCAAAACAAGGTCTAAAACTACTTCCTTCTTTCGTGAAAAACGTTCTGCCTGATATCAATGAAGTGGTTCTTGGGGTGAACAAAAGGAACACGGCAGCTATCAACCTCTACATGAAATGTTGTTTCGTAGATGAAAACCAAATATACGAGGGACCTAAAGGACCTCAGCATGTTTTACGCTTGATTATTTAGCTGGGCTGCATAAGCC
Source organism: Rossellomorea aquimaris (assembly GCF_003315075.1). Classification (GTDB taxonomy): domain Bacteria; phylum Bacillota; class Bacilli; order Bacillales; family Bacillaceae_B; genus Rossellomorea; species Rossellomorea aquimaris_C. The sequence goes on along the minus strand of NZ_QNRJ01000032.1, from coordinate 8,333 downwards.
CTTCTCACATATTTATTCGCTTAAACCCTATGTATCATTCTCGTTTCTTCCATCTGTTCAAAGTGGCCTTTAGAATGACCAGCCACCATCTTCACCATTTTCCTTACAGTAAGCTCTCCCTGGTCTTCCGTTTGAATTTTTCTATTCAGTGCGTTCGGTAGACGATCGCAAAGGGTGAGAACATGTTCCCTTATTAGCTTGAAAAGGGATACCTCTGTATCTATGGATCTCTCTTTATAGTTTGTGCCTGCTTCCCATTGATTCGGGTCATATGGATTATTCTTATAAACTCTGCCATCTTCAGCAAGAGCAAACTTTATTCGATGAAACAACGTCATATCTGAATCAATTAAATGAAGAGCTGTTTGTCGAATGGACCATTTTCCTTCAGCTCTTACCAAATCTAAATCACTCTCAGATAAACCTTCCAGAACGGTGTCTATTCGGTCAATCCCATTCTTATAGAGTGATAGAATGTCTTTATCTGACATATATAACTCTTCCCAGTGTGAAACGATATAGCCATCTGGATCTTCCACCATGATTAACTGACCAAATCCTGGATCTACCTCCAACTCATACTCCATTTGATTATCAATACACTCCTGTTTCAGCATTTCAACCTTTTCTCCCATGATATAAAAACGCTGGCCAGGGTCAGGTTTCACAAACGCCACATCAGTATAATCCTTGAACTTCTCCCCATCACCTCTAATGAGTAGCACCGCACCTCCACTCGGGAGTCTCATTTGAACGATTTCATTTATGTCGTCTTTCCATTCTTCGCTCCATTTAAAGAATTGACTGTAGAAATGTTGAGATTCTTCTAGATTATTCACTTTTAAGACTAGCCTTGACTTCAATATAAAACCCTCCTCAAATCCTAATTTTAATGAAGCATTGACAGCATAAAGAAAAAGCGAAAGATCAACTGCCTGACCTTCAGCTTTTCCTATTCCATTTGATCACTTCGAAATAAAATACTTCTCCCGGAAAACCGGACTAAGCTCACTCCACACATCAAACTTATTTCCATCCAAATCATAAAAAACAAAATTCCTTCCAGTGTGGCCTCTGTTTTCAATCGTGCCAACCCGAATACCATTAGTTATAAAATCCCTATGCATTCTTTCCAACGCTTCTAAACCATTCACTTCGAATGTTAAAGAAAAGCGTTCCTCACCATAAACATCTATGAAATTAGCACTTTGATTTTCTTTTGATTTAACAAGGAAAATACTTTGGTTTGCAAGATTCAGGATGGCTTTATCTTCATCCTTATAGCTTAACTGTGCATCCAATTTATTTATGTACCATTCTGATGAAAGATCCACATTCGTTACTGGAATATAGGTTGTGCCAACCCTTAATAATTTCTCGCTCATTTAAATTCCCTCCTGCAATTAGATATAGTAAACATTCTCTTTCCATATGTGTTTCCCCTGCAGAAATTCCCATATTTTTCATAACCCTTTTCTCCCGATCTTCACTGATAACGTTGATTCCTCTTTATACTCTCCAGATTCACAAATATCGAGCATGCCCTCTCTCACATCACGTTCAAATAACGAGACGTCACTTCCAAGAAAACGTCTAGATCCATAGGATGTGGAGTAAAGGTTCCCTAATAATGACTCAATCGTCCAAGTGATTTCGTATGTCGGTAAGGTGTGAACTTCAAGGTTAAATTGAGAATGGGAGATGACCTCTTCATGACTGGTATCGGGATGAGCATAGGTTGAATTTCCAGCTTTTCGATCTTTCCCATACCATTTTCCGATTATTTCATTAAACCTTATTTGCCAAGGTTTCAACGATTGATTGGGATCATAATTATCAATGATCGCTACCCCTCCACCAGGAGAAATCATATCAAATAATTCCTCTAATACCTTTGGTCTGTCCATCCAATGAAAAGCCTTGGCGATCGTCACGAGGTGAAATGGCTCATGATTCTCAAGTCTGTACTGCTCCAAAGCTCCATTGAACCATTGAATCTGACCCATCCTTACTTCCCGGTGGATACGCTTAGCTTCTTCAATCATTTCCGGTTCAACGTCTATACCTACTATTCTATGACACCAATCTGAAAACCTTATGGTAAGCTGCCCTGTGCCGCAGCCTAAATCAAGGAGGTTCTGCTCCCCATTTAAAGAGAACGCTTCAACCAGGAATCGTATCAAAGAAGAAGGATACATCGGTCTGTATTTCGAGTAATATCCTGCAGAGCCTTTAAATAGGTCTTGCCCGTAATTGTTCACTATTATAATCCTCCCATCAATCTCTATATGCTTTCAAAGAATCTTCAACATACTACATGTTGTTGGGTGAAGTTTAGTTATTATTACCTTATATGGATCAACCCTATATGTTCATTTCTTAGTATTCTCTTCTTTTTTCTTCAGAAGTGAACCTGCAATAGCAGCGAATATATCTCCAAGTATAGTTAAAATAACACTCATATTCATCACCCTTTCCCTATAAAAGATTCTTAAGCTATAAACCACCTTATGGCTGAATTCCCGTTAGCTGAAGAATCTTTCAGTCTGGTCATTTCTTTTTTACAATAACTTCACTCGCTACTCTTTTGTCAATTTTGGTATTTTCTCCTTCATTCATTAACCATAAATAAACAATCGGATGTTCTGTTCGGCTTACCCATTTCTCTAAATCCTTAAAACTTTCAACTTCACCACTAAATTTTGTTTTATCATCAATAATAATTTCATATGATTGATATTGTGCTTCAGGGTCAGTATCCTCTTCCCCTACAATAATACTACTTTCCTTCACTTCAAGAATTGCACCTTTGAAGTCAGAATTACGCCCGCACCCTAGAATTAGTAGAAATACCATTAAAAAAATAAGTAAGAATTTTGTTTGCATATTCCCACCAAAATGAACTGCCCCATTATGACCATTAATCATATAAAGTCTCTTTATAAGGATCTCTCAAAAATTCAAACAGCATGTGAATCTGAGCTTCTGTATTTCTTCCGATTGACAGCTCCGGTAAATTCCCTTCTTCAAAAAAATGAACACCCTTTGTTTCAATTCCACTTCTTTCTTCTCCACCCGTCACCTCACATTGAATAAATATTTTATAGTAATGGTAAGGTTGCGGGGGATGGGGGTGCTTGTTCATATCGAGAAGTGCGAGTAATTTTACAGGGGTTACATCATATCCCGATTCTTCTCTTATTTCTTTGATGATGTTTTCACTTGGAGAGAGACCTATATCACAAAATCCTCCTGGCAGAGACCACTTATCATCAATTTTCTCTCTTACCATCAGTATTTTATTATCTTTGAATACCACACCGCGCACATCTACTTTCGGTGTCTAATAACCTGTTTCGTTCGTAAATAATTCCCTTATTTTCCTCATTTCCAGGTCCGTATATTCCTCCATGATCTCCGCACTGATCGTTCGTAATTCTTCATATCTCTCAATATCGTAAACATCCTTTGAAAAGGCCAGCCCTGATTGAGATAATGCTTGGATCCTTTTGGCCCATTCTAACCATTTATCGTTCATCTTACTTGCACCACCTTACACGTTCATACTATTTAATCTATTTCTCTTCCACCCTGTCTTACTCAATCTATAATGATGATAGCGTTCATGATCGATCGTCTGTTGACCCTGGTAGGTAAACTCACACTCCCTAGATGAGCCCCAAGAACTTAATAAAGAGGGTTGAATGTAAGCAAAATAAAATCCCCTAATATCCCAACACTTAAAGCCAATGGCTTCGTGCTTAAAAATATTTCACTAATACCTTTATTGGTCTCTTCTTTTGGTTACCGAGCTCTGCAAAACAAGCTATCAACTGGTCTGAATGAATTTCATAATTAAAGATCTTTGTTAAATGCGGGGTTTTTACACTCTCATTAAAGAACCAAATCGAGTGTTGCTGATAATCCCATCCATCACTTGAACCAACAATTTTCAATTCTTTTTCGTAAAAGTCTTCATTTAGGTAAAAAAGATCCTTATTCCCATCTGATAAAATACAAAGCTCTTTCTGGTACTTCAATGATTTCAACTGGGTATGAAACGCATCTTTACTCGCAGAACATTCCAGTCCGAAATCATAAAAGACAGATGGAACTTGTTCTTTAGCAGAATAGGTATTAGAGGCACCGAAAGTATGAGCAAGTTCCCTTCTCGATTCATCTGGTTCCAACACATCAATATGTTTTACTTTCATATAGTTTTTCAAGAAGTGGATGGTCAATAGCCCTATTGTTCCTGCACCCGTAATAAGAACCTTATCTTTCCATTCAGGCTTGAGCTTCAACACTCCTTTTCCAGCATCACAAGATAACGTATTAAGCAGAGCATACCTATATTCAACAGAATCTGGCACCTTAACTACTTTATTTGCTTTTACTATACCTACATTCTTATGACCATAAAATGCTAGTACATGATCTCCTATTTTAATGTTCTTAACCTCAGCCCCTGCTTTTATGACTTCCCCATAGCTTTCATAGCCAGTTTCTTTTGGGTAATGAGGTTGGGGGTCAGTAACATCCGATTCATTATATTGGGGCAATTCAGCGCCGATACTGATGGCTCCAGCAATGGTCCGAATTAATATTTCATCGGATTCCAATTCCCTTGTTTCATTTCGCCTCCACTCTAATTTTTGCTTCCCAGTTAAAATTAGTGATTGTTGCATCATAGTATTCAATCCTTATGTATTTATTTTTTCATAAACGTCTGTACGATTCTGGAACGCAAAAGAAGCACGCGATTCATCCCAATAGAATCTATTCTCCCATTACTTTTTCATCAATTGATTCAAACGCCACTCCCTCTGTGGTTTTCACACTGAGCGGTTCTTTGATTTCATCGATTCCTATCATAATGTAAGGAGTGTGATTGGATTGCTCACCTTCTCCTATTTCAACAAGGATCTCAGTGCTATCCTTCTGTCTAACTTTTTTCACATCAATGTCTTTCCCCAAATATTCTTCACCAAGAATCAATGTTACTTGTTTTCTTCCTTCAGAGATTGTGGTGACCCGATAGTAATTTTCATAATCACGGTCTTCTCCACGAACAAACTTCGTGCTTCCTTCATCAATGATCCAATAATTATCAGCAGTATATATAAGGATCATTAAAGATGAAAGGAAGATAATAGGCGTTGTAATGAGAATGAGCTTATCTCTCTTTACAAAAGTTTTTTTCACACCATCAGACGCCAGGAATCGCAAAATGATCGCTCCGGATATCGCCGTGATCAAGAAACCTAATCCAAAGAATCCATAGACCATTCCTTCAAATCCATGTATGAAAACAAAACCATAAGCCGTAATGAGAACAGCTGCAAGTAAGGTGATCAGTGACGGTATATAATATGCTCCGAACTTCTTTGAAACGGTATAAGTAAATATAAACAACAGAGCACCCCAAAATGCCCCGATAAAAATGAGAACAAACATATTATCTCCTCCCCAAAATAGCGGCTGTTCTTCTGATGACCGGCACACCCAGATTCGACGAAACCACCCGCTTTTCCTGAATTACCTTTATAACATTACGTGTGCGTAGCTCATGAGTATTCTCCACAATCTGCCCAATTCATGAATAGGTTTATAGCCCGAGAGCATTGAGTGGTCTTCAGTATTGCTCATCTGAATGTACTATTTCTTTTGGAATATCCCATATGTAATAATGATTCGAGAATTGTCGTGTTTCGATCGTAATGGTTTCTCTCTCTTTTTCGAATACAAGCCCCGAACCCATCTGCTCTCTATATTGCCACCCTTTAATTACCATAATTTCTTTCATCACACCAAATGGATACTTTTCCTCGAATTCAGAAACATATCGAATGTCATTTGTTCTTTCTAACACTTCTTCATATCCCTTATTGGAAATCTCACATTTGCTAATGGCAAGTAAATAAGGAAAGGGGGCCCCTTCTTGAGTTAAAGCACTTCCAAATCTTTATCCTATATATCCGAAGAATAGGAAGAAAAAGAACAGCATCACTGTAAGAAATTTCTTCAAACTTCCACCTCCACCTTCTAAATCTACTTTTTGAATTTTTTTCATTAGCAAACTCCCTTTAACTAATACCAATTATTTCAAATAATTGGTATTATCTCAATAACTAAATTCCAAAAAAAAGAAGCTTACCTTATTACGGATAAGCTTCTTTTGGAAAAAAGTCAGTCATCAAACTGAATGGTTTCCTTCATCACTTCTTTATCTTCATTTTCCCACACTACCTCTAAGATAATCTTTTCAGCGAAGTCATTAATATTTCCTGTTGAATCAGGTCGTGAACCTCCACTTTGTATGATTTTAATGGCTTTTCCCTTTGAAGTGCCGGAACTCTCTCCAGCTGGATAGGACAAATAATATTTAACCTTTTTTGGCATATAGTGATTTTGAAATTCTAGGTTTCCTTTAATATAGTATGTATCATCTTCCTCAGAACTGGTGAAAACAACTTTAATCTTGGCACTCCATGCTTGAGACCCGCCACTGATCACAAGGCTTTCATCTCTTTTTTCACCATAACACCCTGTTGTAATCAATATTATAATAAATATGGATATTGCTATTCCCCTAATGTTTCCACCACTTTCTTCTAATAAAATCGCTCTTCCGTTATTCTGATACAATTGTTAAATTGCTATCATTGGCTGATCTTTCTGCTTCTCCCCTTAAGTATTGACCTTATATAAAATTGACGATTGCCAAGTAATGATCGGTTCCTAAGTAGGAACATATTCCATTTACTTGCGAAGGAGCACTGCAGATCTCTGGATGAGGTACAGCCATAGTTTGTCATAATGGACAATACTGATCGACAATCTCCAAAAGACGCTCTGGCTTTTCTGATGAAACACACTCAGACAATCTTGCTGCAGCTATAATGGGCGCCCATTCATACATTTCAGCTTTAGACAATCCACTTTTCTCACAGTAAAGGCGCATATACATATCAGCCAATTCCACTGAAAACTGGGAATACAAAAGATACGTTCGATATACGTCAGCACGTATATCCCCTGCACTAGAATCAACCCAGTCGATTATGGTGACGTTATGATCTGACATAATTAAGTTGAATAAATGAAAATCCCCATGACAGAGTTTTTTTTCGAAAGTCATTGAATCTAATTTTTTTATTAAAGCAGACTTCCGTTTATTATCAAGCTGTGGTGCAGACTCTATTTGTCTACTTAACTTTTCATACATGGAATCAATAGAATCAGCTTTGATCTTATGAATTTCCATTTGTATATCAACAGAAATGTTCATATAATATTCCGCTTTTTCCATGTGATCGGTTAGAAGATCTCCTATAGTTCTCCCCTTTATGTGTTCCATAACGATTACCTGTTTACCATCGATTTTGGTTACATCAACTATTTCCGGGACAGAGAGTCCAAACGAATAAGCATACTTCTGCTTATATGCTTCATTAGTGGATTCCATTTCAGGTAATGAGTCATTAAAAACTTTGAAGACCTTATTTTCATAAAGATACACTTTTGCTGTATTACCGATGGCCATTGGGCTTCCTAAATTCACAGGTTCTCACTCCTTTCTCTAATATTTTCAGACGTGGAGTGACGGTTCTGATACTTTCAATTGAATGCAGAAAAAATTCACGAGATGCGTCATTCCCACCTATACTAAGTAACTTTCCAACTGATCTTTTTGACGTACATGATGACGAAAATGCATTCCGACCAATTCATGCCATTCCTTTGCATTCAGCCAGCCGAATCCTCCATGTTCAACTTTATTATTTGGGTTAACACCCTCCACTTCCGTTTCTAAATGACTCATTCTTTCAATTAATTGGTCCATCCTGCTAATGAGCTCTTCCTTGCTGTCTGAATTATTTGGTGGGGAATTCAGTTCATCTGGTAACCTTATTTTAATAGGTGGAAACCCTCCGTTCTCAAATAATTGCTCACCAAACTGGGTTTTTCCAAATGGTTGTTCCTCGTGCAATGCAGCACATTCTTCCATACTATCAAGATACTCATGGGCAACAACAATTAAATGGTCATACATCTGTCCAATCGACCATACCCCTTCTTGTGAAATATACCTTAGCTGTTCTAATGAATAATGGTTAAGGTCACCTTTGAACGTAATAAGCAGTTTAATGTCACTCATATAAATACTCCCTTTCGTTTAGGCGTATTGTCAAAACTTTTATAAGAAATAGGTTATGAAATCCTATAATAGAGGGATTTTTGAGCAAAAAAATTGCCACCCCCTGAAATCTGGAGATAATTGAGGTTACCACACACCCAATTCCCAGATAGGAAGTGACAAGTTGTACCCT
>NZ_QNRJ01000031.1 GCF_003315075.1 Rossellomorea aquimaris | reverse complement strand
CTAACGCGAAAAAACTTTGGTCCGGTAGTTCAGTTGGTTAGAATGCCTGCCTGTCACGCAGGAGGTCGCGGGTTCGAGTCCCGTCCGGACCGCCATTATTGTTTATTCAAACGAAACTTTGTTTCGTTTTTTTTATTGTCTGTGACCACAACCTTTACTCTCATACCCGAAAAAGGGTAAACTACATATATACATTCTCCCTTAGGGTAACAAACGATCCTAAGGGATTTTTATACTCTAAATGACGATTGAGGAGATTAACATGAATCAGTTTGAGATCATAACGACCAGTCCGGAGGAAACTGGCCAGTTTGCAGAGAAATTGGCAGCTCACTTGAAGCCTGGAGCTGTGTTAACATTAGAAGGTGATCTTGGGGCGGGAAAAACGACTTTTACCAAAGGTCTTGCCAAAGGCCTTGGTGTCACGAAGACGGTTAACAGTCCCACCTTTACCATCATTAAAGAATATAGGGGTCGTTTGCCTCTTTATCATATGGATGTATACAGGTTGGATGATTCCTTTGAAGATCTGGGATTCGACGAATACTTTGAAGGGGAAGGTGTGACCGTCGTTGAGTGGGCTCACTTAATTCAAGATCAACTTCCGGAAGAATTATTAAGTCTATCGATTTACCGGGAGGGCGATTCCACGAGAAGAATCGTGTTGAAGCCCTATGGTAATCGATATAGTGAATTGTGTAAGGAGATTGTGTCATGACGATATTATCGATTGATACCTCCAATTATCCGTTAGGCGTCTCGCTTATCGAGGAAGACAAAGTAATTGGGGAGTACATTACGTATATTAAGAAGAATCATTCAGTTAGAGCCATGCCGGCTATCGAACAATTGTTAAAGGATTGCGGGATTGAGGCGAAAGACTTAACGAAGGTTGTCGTTGCAAATGGTCCGGGTTCCTACACAGGTGTCCGGATAGGGGTGACCTTGGCGAAGACCCTTGCATGGTCTCTCGGCATCCCCCTTATCCCAGTATCAAGTCTTGCGACACTGGCTTCCTCTGGACGATATTTTACAGGATATATTGTTCCCTTGTTCGATGCAAGAAGGGGACAGGTATACACGGGACTTTATGAGTTTCAGGGAGATCAATTAATATGTGTAGAAGATGATTGCAATATTCTGCTGGAAGAATGGGTGACGAAGTTAAAAGATATTAATAAAGATATACTCTTTGTCGGTAATGATGTTGTTCTTCACGAGAGCATGATTAAGGAAGTCCTGGGAGATCAGGCAAAAATCGCTCCTTTTGTCAGTCATAATCCGCGTCCCTCTGAGCTTGCTTTTATTGGTAGTGGACTGAAAGAGACTTCGGCGCATGAAGTGCTCCCTAATTATATACGGATGGCTGAAGCAGAAGTGAAATGGTTGGAATCTCAAAAAAAATCTGAATAGAAGATAAGGGATCGTTAGAATATGGATATACGATTTATGACGGTTGATGATTTAGATGCTGTAATGGAAATTGAAGATCAATCTTTTAGCATTCCTTGGAGCCGGGACGCTTTCTTGAATGAGATCGAACATAACCACCTGTCTACGTATCTCGTTGCCGAGGATGAAGACAAGCTTGCAGGATACTGTGGGGTGTGGCTTGTAGTGGATGAGGCTCATATCACCAATGTGGCTGTGCTCCCGGATTATCGGGGGCGGGGCTTGGGAGAAGGCCTCATGCGCAAGATCATGGGTATTGCGATTGAATTTGGAGCTCGTGTGATGACCCTCGAAGTCAGGGTATCCAATACAGCTGCACAACATTTATATCGAAAGCTCGGGTTTCAAGATGGAGGAATCCGTAAGCGGTATTATTCCGATAATCAAGAGGATGCTTTAGTAATGTGGGTGAATTTATGAAAAACGATATGTTTGTATTGGGAATTGAGACAAGCTGTGATGAAACAGCTGTTGCAATTGTGAAAAATGGAACAGAGATTGTGGCGAACATTGTTTCGTCTCAGATTGAAAGTCATAAGCGGTTCGGTGGAGTCGTCCCTGAAATTGCTTCACGTCATCATGTGGAGCAGGTTACGTTTGTGCTGGAGGAAGCTCTGGAACAAGCTGGTATGACAATGGACGAAATTGATTGTGTAGCCGTGACGGAAGGACCCGGTTTGGTGGGAGCCCTTCTGATTGGTGTCAATGCTGCCAAGGCACTCGCGTTTGCTCATAACAAACCTTTGGTAGGTGTCCATCACATTGCAGGACATATTTATGCAAATCGATTGGTGAAAGAGATGAGGTTTCCCCTGCTTTCATTAGTTGTTTCCGGTGGCCATACAGAGATAGTGTTCATGAAAGAGCACGGTTCGTTTCAAGTGATCGGCGAGACCCGGGATGATGCAGCCGGTGAAGCCTATGATAAAGTGGCCCGGACCTTGAGTCTTCCGTATCCTGGGGGACCCCATATCGATCGGTTGGCTCATGAAGGGGAACCTAATCTTGATTTGCCCCGTGCCTGGCTGGAAGAGGGTTCTTATGATTTTAGCTTCAGTGGATTGAAGTCGGCGGTTATTAACACGCTACACAATGCGAAGCAAAAAGGAGTAACCATTCATCCACAGGACTTGGCAGCGAGCTTTCAAGCCAGTGTGATTGATGTGTTAGTGACCAAAACCGTTAAAGCGGTAAAGGAATATGGAGTGGAACAAGTACTGCTTGCTGGTGGAGTTGCCGCCAATAAAGGCTTGCGTGCTGCCCTTCAAGAAGCATTCGAAGGGGTGGAAGCGGAGTTGGTCATCCCTCCGTTATCTCTTTGTACGGACAATGCTGCTATGATATCAGCTGCTGGAACGGTCTTATTCCAACAAGGAAAAAGAGGGAGCATGGATATGAATGCTCATCCTGGACTTGATATCGAGAACTTCTAAAAGGGAAAGCTTAAACGAAACTTCGTTTAAGCTTTTTTTATTATATCCAGTGATTGTTGATATCTTGTGAGTGAATGAGAGTGAAAAGGAACGAACATACGTTTTATCAACAGACTGTGGATAAAATGTTAGTAACTATATAAATGATGTGTACACTTTGTGAAAAAGATCTAGTGTTAATGACCTATTTTTTGGAAGTTTATGTGGATAACTTAAGTTATAATTGTGGATTATGTGGAAAACCTCTGTTAATAACGGGTGAACGGGATTTGGATTGTGGATAATGATGTGGAATAAAAAAGGATTGGGGTCCTAGAGTTATCCCCAATCCTGTGGATTACTGTTCTTCTTGAAGAATCTCCTCAAGTTCTGTCCATTCTTCCAATAGAGAATCAAGCTCTTCTTTTGCTTTTGTGAGGGAGTCATTGATGTCCTGTACCTTTTCATGATCTTGAAAGACATCAGGGTCACAGAGAAGATCCTCTTTTTCCTGGATGTCTTCTTCAAGAGCTTCCATAAGTCCTTCGATTTCTTCTACTCTGCGTTTTCGTTGACGCTCAAGCTTCTTCGACTCTTTATCGATCTTATGGGACTGTTTTTGAGTTGTCACCTGTGAAGACACTGGTTCTCCTTGTTCCATCCGCTCGAGGGCAGCCAGTTCTTCCTGCTGTTGTAATTTCTCTACATAATAATCGTAATCGCCAAGGTATTCGGTCGATCCCTTTTTGGACAGTTCTACAACCTTTGTGGCAATTCGATTGATGAAATAACGGTCGTGTGATACAAAGAGAATCGTCCCAGGGTAGTCAATCAAGGCATTCTCCAGCACTTCTTTGCTGTCTAAATCCAGATGGTTCGTCGGCTCATCCAGGATCAAGACATTCCCTTTTTCCATCATGAGCTTGGAAAGTGCCAAACGTGCCTTTTCTCCACCACTCAGTGTGGAAACAGGCTTTAAGACATCTTCCCCTGAGAATAAGAAGTTTCCAAGTACAGTGCGGATTTCTTTTTCCATTTTCATTGGGTATTCGTCCCACAGTTCATTTAAGACGGTCTTATTGGAAGATAGTTCGGCTTGTTCTTGATCATAATAACTAATCGAAACATTTGATCCGAATTTAAATGCTCCTTCTAGAGGGAGCAGTTTATTGACCAATGTTTTCAACAGAGTCGATTTCCCGATTCCGTTTGGACCTACAAGGGCGATACTGTCTCCCTTTTTAACAGAGAAGTCGATATGAGAGGAAACCTGTTCGTCTATTCCATATCCGATGGTAAGGTCTTGGACGTGAAGAACATCATTCCCACTTGGACGATCAATTTGAAAAGCAAAGTTGGCAGATTTCTCATCTCCCAGGGGTCTATCCATCTTGTCCATTCGTTCCAGCTTTTTCCGTCGGCTTTGGGCCATCTTAGTTGTTGAAGCACGGGCGATATTCCGTTGAATGAAGTCTTCGAGTTTAGCGACCTCCTGTTGCTGGCGTTCGAACATCTTGAGATCCTTTTCGTAGTCTTCTGCTTTCTGTTCAAGGTATTTACTGTAGTTACCCAAGTATTTTTTGCTTCGATTACGGGAAATCTCATACACTTGATTGACGACGCTATCCAGGAAGTATCGGTCATGGGAAACAATCAGGACGGCTCCTTCATAGCTTTGAAGGTATGTCTCAAGCCACGATAAAGTCTCAATATCAAGATGGTTGGTCGGCTCATCGAGAATGAGAATGTCAGGTCTGGTTAAGAGAAGTTTACCAAGAGCGAGACGGGTTTTCTGGCCACCGCTCAAAGTGGATATCTTTGTATCGTAATTGAAATCTGCGAAATTCAAGCCGTGAAGGACAGAGCGGATATCGGCTTCATATTGGTAACCTCCGGAATCCTTGAATCTGACCTGAAGCCCATCGTATTCTTTTAATACGCGCTGATAAAGCTCTTCTTGATCATACACCGAAGGATCGGCCATCTGTTGCTCCAATATTCTTAATTGCTTTTCCTGCCTCTGCAATTCCTCGAAGACGGTCAGCATTTCCGACCAAATGGAAAGGTCAGACTCCAAGCCGGTATTCTGAGCCAGGTATCCAATGGTAACCCCTTTTGGTTTCGTGATGTCTCCGGAATCATAGGAGAGATGTCCTGCAATTATTTTTAAAAGAGTCGACTTTCCTGCTCCGTTGCGTCCAACGAGGGCCACCCGATCTCTTGTCTGTATTTCAAGCTTAATATTTGATAGGATATTATCGGCACCAAAGTTTTTCGTTAGTTGATTCACTTGTAGTAGAATCATGACGTTTCACCTCTATTTCATAGTGCTAGTGTACCGTATTTAGGAGGGGAACGGCAATAAATCGACTATTAATCTTCGTGCACTTAGGATAAAATATAGTGTATGATGGGTAGTAGAGTTTTAAATTCTGTATGCTTTCTATTTTGGAAGCGGTATCAGAGGTTTTGAATAGATGTGGGGGAATACAATATGAACCAGGATACAACGAAAATTCCACAGGCAACGGCTAAGCGCCTTCCGCTATATTATCGCTTTATCAAGAATCTGTACTCGTCGGGAAAGCAGAGGGTTTCATCGAAAGAATTGAGTGAAGCGGTGAAGGTTGATTCTGCCACGATACGCAGAGATTTTTCTTATTTTGGCGCGTTGGGTAAAAAGGGTTATGGATATAATGTCAATTACCTTCTATCCTTTTTTCGTAAGACATTGGATCAAGATGCCATTACGAAGGTTGTGCTGATAGGAGTAGGGAATCTCGGTACAGCGTTTCTTCATTATAATTTCATAAAAAATAATAATACTAAGATTGAAATGGCTTTTGAAGTGGATGAAAAGAAGGTTGGGACACAAATCAGCGATGTACCCGTTTATCATTTAGATGATTTAGAAGAGGGTCTTCTGGGGCATGATATTGAAGTGGCCATTCTGACCGTTCCGGCATCTTCTGCTCAGAATATCACAGACCGATTGGTTTCTTCTAATATTAAGGGAATCCTGAATTTCACTCCTGCGAGATTGACGGTGCCGGACCATATTCGAGTCCATCATATTGATTTGGCAGTTGAGCTTCAATCACTGGTATACTTCTTAAAGCATTATTCAGAGGATGACACGGAAATGTCACAAGATGGAATCATATCCGAATAGAAAATGATTCGTATTTACGTTATGATAGAATGGTAAAAGAGGAGGTGTCTCATTATGTTAGGTGCAGGTAGTATCGTACTTATAACGGTTGTTGCTTTACTGATCTTTGGACCAAAGAAATTGCCTGAGTTAGGGAAAGCAGCCGGTAATACATTACGCGAATTTAAAAATGCAACAAAGGGCTTAGCAGATGATGAGGACGATAATAGTAAAAAAGCTAAGTAGGGTAGGATGAACGCCATGAGTCAAAGTCAAAGAGACATGACAGTCTATGAACATATAGGAGAATTGCAAAAACGACTCATGTTTGTAGTCGTTTTCTTCTTGTTAGCGGTAATCGTGAGCTTTTTTCTTGCGGAGCCGTTGATTCGATATTTGCAGCACGCGGATGAAGCGAAAGAATTGACGATGAACGCCTTTCGGATTACAGACCCTCTCAAAATCTATATGGAAATGATCATGTTTATTGCGATCATCATGACATCACCTCTTATCCTATTTCAAGTGTGGTCATTCATAAGTCCAGGCTTATATGAGAGAGAGAGGAAGGTAACGCTTAGTTACATACCGATTTCTGTCATTCTTTTCTTAGGTGGATTGTCATTTTCATATTTTATTTTGTTTCCATATGTTGTGAAATTCATGATGGGCTTATCAACCAATCTGAATATCCAGCAAGTGATTGGAATTAATGAATACTTTCATTTCCTGTTTCAAATAACCATTCCATTTGGATTTCTCTTTCAACTGCCGGTTATTATGCTGTTTCTGACACGCCTTGGGATTATCACCCCGATGCTGCTGGCGCAAATGAGAAAAGTGGCGTATTTCATACTGTTGGTCATTGCAGCCTTCATTACACCACCGGACATCGTCTCGCATTTAATGGTGACCGTTCCTTTGCTTCTTCTTTATGAAATCAGTATTTGGATTTCTAAAATCGGGTATAAAAAGGTTTTAGAAGCAGAACAAAAGCTTGAAATGGAACAGTTCGAGGATATAAATAAGGATTGATCATTTGATCAATCCTTATTTTTTATTCTCTATTTTCTTTTTGATTTTGAAATGCAGCAATACCATCCGCAACCCGGAACCAAAATCAAGGGTTGCCAGAAAGACAAGCATATAAGCGAAAAATCCCCAACCATCATCCTGTACATTTTGCACAGCAAAGTATGTGAAGAGCACACCGAGAAGGAGATAGATCACGCCTGAGAATAATGGTGATCTCCTCATAGAAATAATCCTCCAATAAATCCTTGTATTTGTTCAGCTTCGTTGATCATTTTTTCAATTTCATCCTTATAAATAGATTGCATTAGAACGACCGTTGTATTCATGGCCACGTGAGCAAATATTGGCACAAGGATCCGCTTTGTTTTTACATAAAGAAAGGCGAAGGTGAATCCCATTGCTGAATACAGGATCACATGTTCCGGCTCGAAATGCGCAAGAGCGAAGATGACCGAACTGATGAGAGAGGCAAAGAAGAAGTGCATCTTCTCGTAAAGCACGCCGAAAATGATCTTCCTGAATACGATCTCTTCCAGAATGGGTCCGATGATGGCAACGACCAGTATGGATAAGGGAACCTTTTTAATGATGCCGATAATCATCTGGGTATTTTCAGAACCCATTTGAATTCCTAATGCATATTCGACTTGTATCGCCACCGATTGAGCGATGAACGCCATGAAAATCCCGAGAACCGCCCAAACAATCGAACGGCCGGTATCCATGGGAGCACTTCGTTCAAGCCGGGTGCTGGTTTCGCTTTTTCTGAGGATGCCTCCCACAATGAGAAGGGTCAGCGAGAAGCTGATGACGAGCCAGTATCCGGGGACAAGGCTCTGTAACGTCTCATCGGGTAACCCGATGACGTCGACACCGATCTTATATAAAAGGGGTACCCCGACAATGCTTGAAAGCTGCATGACGATATAGGCAATTAAAATAAATCCGAAATGTTTTTTCAACGTTTGATCTCCTTTAGCACCTGTAAGATAACGGTCAAGTTACTCCTGTACAATTCTACTAAGAAAAGCGGAACTGTTCAAATCTAAGGGCTTCAGTTACCCTGGAATATATGGGGAAAGAAAGGCATAGGATAGGAGGGTGTGAAAAAAAGAGAAATATGACGAAAAAATTTTAAGCAGGACTCTTGCAAAATGAAAACGAATTAATTAATATAATAGTTGTGTTAGCACTCACGGTGAGCGAGTGCTAATAAATATCATTTACATAATTTCAAGGAGGTTGTTTCACTTGTTAAAACCACTAGGTGATCGCGTCGTTATCGAGCTAGTTGAGTCAGAAGAAAAAACAGCAAGCGGTATTGTGCTACCGGATTCCGCAAAGGAAAAGCCACAAGAAGGTAAAGTGATGGCTGTAGGTACTGGTCGCATTCTTGACAACGGTGAGCGCGTTGCTCTTGAGGTAGCTGTCGGCGATCGAATCATTTTCTCTAAATACGCTGGTACAGAAGTGAAATACCAAGGCACAGAATACCTGATCCTTCGTGATAGCGATATTCTGGCTGTAGTTGGCGAATAATCAAACTTCGTATATAAAACAATACTTTATTTAAATAAGAGGAGGACTTTATCAATGGCTAAAGATATTAAATTCAGCGAAGAAGCACGCCGTTCCATGCTTCGCGGTGTCGATCAATTAGCAAATGCAGTAAAAGTAACTCTTGGACCAAAAGGACGTAACGTGGTACTTGAGAAAAAATTCGGTTCACCACTTATTACAAATGACGGTGTAACCATTGCAAAAGAAATCGAACTCGAAGATGCATTCGAAAACATGGGTGCAAAACTGGTTGCTGAAGTAGCAAGCAAAACAAACGAAATCGCCGGTGACGGTACAACGACTGCAACGGTCCTTGCTCAAGCGATGATCCGTGAAGGTCTTAAAAACGTAACGGCGGGTGCTAACCCTGTCGGTGTCCGTAAAGGGATCGAAAAAGCGGTTCAAGCGGCTATCGAAGAATTAAAAGTGATCTCTAAGCCAATCGAAGGCAAAGATTCCATCGCTCAGGTTGCGGCAATCTCAGCTGCTGACGAAGAAGTGGGTCAACTGATCGCAGAAGCAATGGAGCGCGTTGGAAACGACGGTGTTATCACGATCGAAGAATCAAAAGGTTTCACAACAGAACTTGATGTTGTAGAAGGAATGCAATTTGACCGTGGATATGCATCTCCATACATGGTGACTGATTCTGATAAGATGGAAGCCGTTCTTGAAAATCCATACATCTTAATCACTGACAAGAAAATCGGCAACATCCAGGAAGTACTTCCTGTTCTTGAGCAAGTCGTACAACAAGGTAAGCCACTATTAATGGTAGCGGAAGATGTTGAAGGTGAAGCACTTGCAACGCTTGTTGTGAACAAACTTCGCGGAACATTCAACGCTGTTGCTGTTAAAGCTCCTGGCTTCGGTGACCGTCGTAAAGCAATGCTTGAAGACTTAGCGGTACTTACAGGTGGAGAAGTGATCACAGAGGATCTAGGACTGGACCTTAAATCTGCGAACATCACTCAACTTGGCCGCGCAGCGAAAGTAGTCGTAACGAAAGAAAACACGACTGTCGTAGAAGGTTCTGGAGATCCGGAAAAAATCGCAGCTCGCGTAAACCAAATCCGTGCTCAATTAGAAGAATCTACTTCTGAGTTCGACAAGGAAAAATTACAAGAGCGCCTTGCTAAGCTTGCAGGTGGAGTAGCAGTTGTGAAAGTCGGAGCTGCAACTGAAACTGAGCTTAAAGAGCGTAAACTACGCATCGAAGACGCATTGAACTCTACTCGTGCAGCAGTGGAAGAAGGTATCGTTTCCGGTGGTGGTACGGCACTTGTGAACGTATACAACAAAGTAGCATCAATCGAAGCGGATGCAGATGTAGCAACTGGTATCAACATCGTGCTACGCGCTCTTGAAGAGCCGATCCGTCAAATCGCTCACAACGCCGGACTCGAAGGTTCTATCATCGTAGAACGTCTGAAGAAGGAAGAAGTAGGTGTCGGATTCAACGCAGCTACTGGTGAGTGGGTCAACATGATCGAAAAAGGTATCGTAGATCCAACCAAAGTAACTCGTTCTGCACTTCAAAACGCAGCGTCTGTAGCGGCAATGTTCCTGACTACTGAGGCAGTAGTAGCGGACATTCCTGAAGAAGGCGGCGGCATGCCGGATATGTCTGGTATGGGCGGCATGGGTGGAATGGGCGGCATGATGTAATCATCATCCCCGATTCCTGGATCTATCCAGATAAAAGTGGTCATTCCTTATGGAGTGACCACTTTTTTGCGTTTAGAGAGAGTTGAGGAGTTTAACAATGCAAAAATAGGTAAAAAGTATGATAAAAAGACATCCATACTATAACTATTTACGTATACTCCATGTGACTTCTACTTTCTAACTAAACAAAAGCAGGTGATAACTTGAATTATTCAACCATGAAATTAAGAATGCTGGTAGAACGGGTCATTGTAGGAGACGAACGCGCAAAGGAAGAATTCGAAAGGCGATGGGGAATCCCCTGGGAACAAGTAGGGACAGTACCGATATCCATTGATAAGAACCAAAGGGACTGAAATGGTTCTATCCAACCCTCTTATGATAAAGTATGGATACAACAGTTCAGAAAGAGGGTTACTGATGACAGTCAAACAATACTATCAAGACGCCTATATGAAAACCTTTCAAACATCCATTCAGGATCAACGGCAGGATGATTCAGGCTGGTACGTCGTATTAGAGCAAACGGCTTTCTACCCAACAGGCGGTGGCCAGCCCCATGATACGGGAACATTAAAGGACATGCGGATTACCAATGTTGAAGAAGTGAACGGAGAGATCCGTCATTACATAGAAGAGCCTTTCGGGGATATCTCAGGAATCTTTGAGGGACGGATTGATTGGGAGCGTCGCTTTGACCATATGCAGCAGCACGCCGGTCAGCATATCCTGTCTGCCGCATTTGCGGAAACATTAGGATATGAGACGATCAGCTTTCACCTCGGGAAAGAGTTCCTCACCATCGACTTAAACGTTAGTGACATTAGCAACTCAGATGCTCTGAAAGCAGAGGAACTGGCCAACCGGATCATTAGGGAAGCGAAGCCGATTGAGACGAAGTGGGTGGCGGAAGCGGAACTATTCGAATATCCGCTTCGAAAGCAGCCTTCAGTCACAGACGAGATTCGCCTCGTCATCATCCCGGACTTCGATTACAACGGATGCGGCGGGACCCATCCACGTTCCACGAGCGAAGTAGGGTCAATCAAGATCCTTGATTGGGAAAAGCATAAAGGCCATATTCGATTGCAGTTTGTATGCGGGGACCGGGTACTGAATCAATTACACCGTAAGCATGGACTCCTGAAAGAGCTCACAGGTGTGCTGCAGGCGCCGGAAGAAAATATGGTACCGACCATCGAGAGAATGCTCACCAAGCAAAAAGAACAAGAAAAAGCATTAGAAGGGTTGAAAGAGGTTCTCTTAACGTATGAAGCAGAAGGCTTACTTAGGGAGGGAACTTCACAAGAAGGCTATACATTAATCAAAAAAGCTTACTCGGACCGCTCCATCCAAGAGCTTCAAAAAATCGCACAGCATATCGTCGCTAAGAGAGAAGAAACGATTGTGTTATTGGTTGTACAAAATGATCAAAAGCTTCAGCTCGTAGCGGCGAAGGGTTCCTCACCGAGCGCCAACCTACGAGAGGTCGCGCAAAAGGTCTTCCCGTTGATCAACGGGAAAGGTGGAGGGAAGGAGTCGTTCGTTCAAGGTGGGGGAGAAGCTGCTATGAGTAGGGAAGAGCTTCTTGAAACATTGGTGAAACAACTTTAGAAGTCTTATGTTACGGAGATTTTTAAATTATGGGGGTACATTGATTTGGATTTAGAAAGAAAATGATTTGAACTTTTGTGATTTAAAGGTTATTTCCCTTGTTATTATGCAAAAAACCTTGGTGAGGACTGAATGAAGGATGTTTTCGAATGAGGTCTCATGATTCTAAAACAAACGTTAGATTAAACCAAATGTAAAAAAAGAATTTTTCTTACCGCTATGGATAGTCTAATAGCGGTTTTTTTCATTCCCGAATCGACCAAGAGTATATTTCCACAATATAATCACATCCTTACTAAATGTGCATAAAATAAAGCATGTCCAACTATTACTTTTTTACTATTTTCAGAGAAAATGAATAATGGATACTTGATAAGCAAATGTAAATTTATGAAATATACTAAGGAGGCTGTGTAGATGGCAGTCAACGAATCAAGTAAAAATGGAAAGATCGTCATTAATGACATGGATATTGTTGTTTATGATGACAGTGGAATTCAAACGCAAATTGATCAACATCAATCCAGATTGAATGAACTTGATCAAAAGAAGCATACTCATTCAAATAAAGCTACTTTAGATAAAATTGAACAAACGGGTTCTGAGTCTTCCATAGATTTAAGTAAACTCTCAACCCATGAAACTGCAATTAATGATTTAACCACGTTACGTCATTCCCACTCTAATAAACCCACTCTCGATCGATTGGGGATCTCCTCATCAAAAAAACTTACCATTGACGGTGAAGAACAAGTGAATACCGAATACACCCATCCTGAATCACATCCGGCAAGTATGATAACTGAAGATGAAGGGCATCGATTTGTGACGGATGTTGAAAAGGTTTATTGGAATTCGAAAGCTGATGCGGATCATAGTCATAGCCTGTCTGATCTCTTGGATATTGAACTGACCCCTAATCAATTAACGGATGGGGATATATTGGTTTATTCCCAGGATAAGTGGACAACCGGTAAACAAAATGTTGGTGGAGGTTCTTTGAGATTAGAAGACTATTCTATAGACGAGCCTATTCGTTACGTCATTCCACTGGACGTCATTGAACTTCAAGCGATTAATAGTACGAAAAATTCCATCACACTCACTTGGAAACCCAACTTCAGGACGAAAGATTCTTTAGAATATCTAGTATTTGTAGGAGAAACTCTGGTAGGTACTACAACAGAAACATCATTCGAGATTACCCAACTAACGAGTTCCACCGAATATTCATTCAGAGTCGTTACGAGAAATGGAAATAGCCAGGAATCCAATGGAAGAACGATCGTTTCTAAGACTCAAGGTGATGTAGTTTTATCTTTAAGAGGAGGAAGCGACTATGTGGAAACACCTAAAATCACCTTTGACGCTATGGAAATACAATGTTCCCTCAATCCCAAAGTCAATTCCTGGAGTAACTATTTAATAGAGGGAGCAACATCAGGAGTTCAAATTTATACCCAGCACAATGGTGCCAGCTATCGCCGCTCCGGGTGCGGACTATATGTAAATGGAAGGTATGAAGCGAGTACAAGTTATGCAGTGATTCCTTCCGGACAATTCGTAACCGTTCGGATTGAAGGGGTAAATGAGACTGGAATTACTGATCGTTTTAACTTATTCGCAAGTAAAAATAACACGACAACTATGCAGGGGTTATTATATCGCGTTAGACTTTATGCTAGAAACGGGCGGGGAGATTTAATCCTTAAATCTGATTTTGATTTTACCAATGAATCCACCAATAATTATGTAACAGATATACTAAATAATTCACCTGCTCTAATCATACATGGAAGTTCTTTTATTGAGAATTAAATAGGGGGGATAATGTTGGATGGTAGAATAAAAAAATTAATAGATGAAGAAGGGACGCTCGCTTTTCCTATAACGGTAGCAGATTCTGTATTCATTAATAAAGATCAGAACCTTGCAGAGAAATTATTCTCAGAAAGATATGGGCATGGAACGTATGTAATCGATCTAGAGCATTGGGGGATTCAAAAAGGGTTGCCACAGAAGCCCTATTCTGAAGAAGATTATCATAGAGCTTATAACAATATTAAAGGCATTAACCGGGCATTAAAATATGCAAATGGTAAAGAATATACACTCGTAATGTTACCGAGGGGTGAATATTCAATTTGCTACCCTTTGTCTATTAACTTAGTAGATAACATTACGTTTAATCTAAACGGTTCAACCTTAAAGGTGATGTATGATTCCGACAACAAATCTCCATATGATGAACGAACTTCTGGAGCGATACATTTGTTTGCCGGAGTATCCTTTAAGTTTCACCAGGTAAAGAATGCCCATTTAACCAACGGGAAAATAATAGGCGATATGTATGAACGCAGTTTCAATGATCCGAGTGAAAAATATGTAGAACACACATATGGAGTATCCTTTACGTATGGAGCTTCTTATTGTTCTTTGAGTCACTGCGACATAAGTGGGTATGCCGGGGACAATGTCAATTTCACTTCAGTTGGATGGATTCGAGGAAGTATCCCGGGTACTCCGGTCCTTGGGGACATCGATGGAAGTGGGGTAGTCATTCCATCGAATAATAGCATCATTACGGATTATGTTCCTATACCTGATGGTGATTATAGTGTGATTTCTCTTTCAGGACAGGGTTATTCAAGGCAAACCAGCTTAAACAATAAAGAATTCAATGTAGCATTTTATGCAGAGGATAATACATTTATCGGCAGGACCACCAATATGCGTGTTCTATTCCCCATCTCGATCCCTAAAAGAGCAAAGAAAATCAAATTCATCTTTAGAAATGAATCCGATTCTGGCAGGAACCTGAACATTTTCACAAACTTTGGAGGGATGCCTGCACATAATGTGGTGGAATTCAATGAAATTTATGATGGTCACCGTGGCGGAATCACAATGGGCGGTTCGTATTGCATAATTAAAAATAATCGTATTCGTGATAATGGTAAATTTAATACGAATTTTTTAGATGGTGCTCCGCAATTTCCTGATTCTACAAAGTATGCGATTAACCAGGAAGATTCATATGGTGATAACAGCATTATTAGAGATAATCTGATCACTGGGGGCTTTCATGGAATTCTAACCAGAGGTTACTCAGTTTTTATTGAAAATAATGTTATTACGAATATGGGCGGCTACGGCATTGTAGTATACGATCAAGAGTTTACTTCTATTAGAGGAAATTATATGCGTAGAGCAGGCGTATTATTATTCGGGGCAGGAGGTCAAAAGAATCCTTTTGTAAGTATCACGAATAATTACATTGAAGGTAGTTTTAATGTGGAAAATACCGGTTATAACACCGTTGTATCAAATAATTTCTTTAAAAATGGCATTGGTTCTTTAGGGAATGCTATATATAAGGATAATATAGTGAAATTGGTAGTAGGGGGTACGATTGTAAAGTCTGCAAACAAAATCACTGACTGTATCTTCTATGCCGATCCTAATGACCAATTTCAACCAGAAGTTCATTTTTCTAATGACTTTGTGAACTGTCAATTTGAAAACTTATTAGTTACACTTAATACAGGAGTCCCAAGTAATATTTTCATCAAGGATTGTGAATTTACTGTTTGTAGATTTCGGACCCTCCAGCATTTTCATTCTGTGAAATTTGAATCCTGTCGATTTGTTGATTCCCTTCTTCAATCCACTTGCATCAATAGTGAGAAAAGAAAAAATGATATGATCTTTAATCACTGTCATTTTGAATCGACTAAAATGCCGTACTTCTTTCAAGCAATGTCCAACATTTCAGAGGGTGTAAAGGTAGTCTTTAATGAGTGCCAATTTGTGATAAATAATAGTAGTATTGAATCGTTATTCGATAATAACTATATAACGGATTCAATCATCGCATCAGTGATTTCCAATAACATTGAATATAAAGGAGACACACCAATCACCATCCCTTATTTTAAAAGTGACAAAGAGGTGTGGGAAGCTTATATTGCTAACAATAAAACTTATAATATAATCCTGACTCTATCGAATTTAGTGAGATATAAATTATTTAACCCTGCAACTCATTCGGTCAATTCTCCTTCATCGGGTATTTATTCAAGAGGGGAAATCATTTATAATGCTATGCCTGTAGCTGGAGGGAATTTAGGTTGGATATGTATTCAATCAGGGCAAGTAAACACCAATGCATGGAGTCCGAATACTTCCTATTCTCTAAACGATCTCATCAATGCGAGTGGATTTGTCTATAAATGTACCGTTGCCGGGACTTCAGGCCAATCACCTCCTACTCACTCAAGTGGAAGTGCAGTTGATGGCACAGTTCAATGGGAATATATGAAGCCTTTAGCAGTGTTTAAAGAGTTTGGTGTTATACAAGATTAGAGAACTGACCCATGTCAGTTCTTTTTTTGACCCAAATCATTCGATATCCCACCCAAAATTGGTTAAAATAGAAAAGACTCACCACGTTCGACAAATGGCTTCAGCTTAAAGGAGAGAAATACATGACGCACTATGCGGATGATAGTTTAGCTTTACATACAGATTTGTATCAGATTAATATGACGAAGGCGTATTGGGATGATGATTTCCATAATCGAAAGGCTGTTTTTGAAGTGTTCTTTCGAAAGCTGCCTTTTGGTAATGGATATGCGGTGTTTGCCGGGCTTGAACGGATCATTGAATATGTGAAAAAGTTTCATTTCTCTGAGAGTGATATTGAGTATTTAAGGGAATTGGGTTATGAAGAGGAGTTCCTTCAGTATTTAGGGGACCTTCGATTTACGGGGACGATCCGTTCGATGCAGGAAGGGGAGATTGCGTTCGGGAATGTTCCTCTTATCCGGGTCGAGGCTCCCCTGGCCCAAGCTCAGTTACTGGAGACGGCGATCTTAAATATCGTGAACTATCAAACCCTGATTGCGACGAAGGCGAATCGAATTAAGCAAGTGGTCCAGGATGAAGTTGTGATGGAGTTTGGGACGAGACGGGCCCATGAACTGGATGCGGCTATTTGGGGGACGCGTGCGGCGTATATTGGCGGCTTTGATGCGACTAGTAATGTTCGGGCGGGTAAGTTATTTGGGATGCCGGTATCAGGCACCCATGCCCATTCAATGGTTCAGGCTTATCAGGATGATTATCTGGCCTTCCATAAATACGCTGAGAGCCATAAGGACTGTGTGTTTTTAGTGGATACTTACGACACATTGAAATCAGGTGTACCCACGGCCATCCAGGTAGCAAAAGAACTTGGCGACCGGATTCATTTCAAGGGTATTCGTTTGGACAGCGGTGATATGGCTTACTTATCCAAGAAAGCCCGTAAAATGCTTGATGAAGCAGGTTTTACCGAAACCAAGATCATTGCGTCAAATGATCTGGATGAATATACGATTCTGAATTTAAAAGCCCAAGGAGCCCGGATTGATGTGTGGGGTGTGGGGACGAAGCTGATAACAGCATACGATCAGCCTGCACTAGGAGCCGTATATAAACTCGCTTCCATTGAAAACGAATCGGGGGAAATGGAAGATACGATTAAAATATCCAGTAATGCTGAGAAAGTCTCAACACCTGGACTTAAAAAGGTTTATCGGATCATCAATACGGTTAATCATAAATCAGAAGGGGAATATATTGCCTTGGAGCATGAAAATCCTCAAAATGAAAGCCGACTGAAAATGTTTCACCCTGTGCATACCTATATTAGTAAATTCATCACCAACTTTGAAGCGAGAGAGCTTCACGAGGATATTTTTAAAGACGGGGAGTTGGTTTATACATCTCCATCATTAGAATCAATGAGGTCCTTTGTGAATGAAAACCTCGACCTGCTGTGGGACGAGTATAAACGTTCCATGAACCCAGAAGGATATCCCGTGGATTTAAGTGAAGAATGCTGGACGAACAAAATGAATCTGATTCAAAAGGTTAAGGCAGATGTAAAAGAGAAATTCAACAAAACGATGTAGTCCCTATAAAAGATGGGTAAATTAATCAGATCGAGGAATTATGATAAAACCTAAATGGAGTGTGAAAACATGGATTCTCTTCAAAAACAAATTGTAGAAGAAATGATGGTAACCCCGGAAATCAACCCGCAGGAAGAAATACGCCGCAGTATTGATTTTATGAAATCGTACTTGAAAAAGCATTCATTTTTGAAAAGCTTGGTCCTTGGCATTTCAGGTGGTCAGGATTCCACTTTATTAGGAAAACTTGCACAGATGGCTATCAACGAGATGAACGAGGAATCCGGTTCAGCGGATTATGCTTTTTACGCCGTGAGACTTCCCTACGGTGAGCAGGGAGATGCCGAGGACGCCATTGATGCAGTGGAATTCATTGACCCGACCGTATCGATGACGGTGAATGTCCAGCCTGCAGTCGATGCCAGCGTCGAAGCTTTGAAGAAAAGCGGCATCGAGCTTTCCGACTTTGTCAAAGGAAACGAAAAGGCACGTGAACGGATGAAAGTTCAATTCGCCATTGCTGCCATGAAGGATGGTATTGTACTGGGTACCGATCATTCTGCTGAAGCGGTTACGGGCTTTTATACGAAGTACGGTGATGGAGCGGCTGATATCGTTCCCCTTTTCCGTCTGAACAAACGACAAGGGAAGAAGCTCTTAATGGAACTTGGCTGTCCGGAACACTTGTACAATAAGAAACCAACGGCAGACCTTGAGGAAGACCGTCCGCAAATTCCGGATGAAGAGGCACTTGGTGTCACTTATGATCAGTTGGACGATTATCTGGAAGGAAAAGAAGTGCCTCTTGAAGCAAAGAAAGCAATTGAAGGTCATTACCTGAAAACACAGCATAAACGTCATCTGCCTGTAACGGTGTTTGATGATTTTTGGAAATAAGAATGGAACGAAGCCAACTCTCAGCATGCGGGGGTTGGCTTTTTAATTTGACTACGTATTTTGACAATCGACAGAAACGGACGGTAACAGAACCATGGGTACTTATATCCTACCAAATCCCTAAAATTTCTATATTATTTTTCCATTTTATAGAGGATTTTCGACATATTAAACGAAAGTAGTAATAGTTAAGGACGATATTGATGTATCCAGGAGGGGTAAGATGACTTATGAAATGGTAAACCCGAAGCTGCAAAGTATTATTGATAATATAGAGAAAGTCATGATTGGAAAGAGGAAGGTAGCGGAACTGAGTGTCGTTTCACTTCTGGCCGGTGGGCATGTATTGCTCGAGGACGTTCCCGGTGTAGGGAAAACGATGATGGTCCGTGCACTGGCGAAATCGGTGGGAGCGAGCTTCAAACGCATTCAGTTCACTCCGGATCTATTGCCTTCGGATGTGATTGGGGTATCGATTTATAACCCGAAGGAAATGGAATTTACATTCAGGCCGGGTCCGATCATGGGGAACATTATTCTCGCGGATGAAATTAACCGGACGTCACCGAAGACCCAGTCCGCACTACTTGAGGGCATGGAAGAGAGCAGCGTGACGATCGACGGGATGACAAGGAAGCTTGATAAACCTTTCTTTGTTATGGCGACCCAGAATCCGATTGAGTATGAAGGGACATATCCTCTACCGGAAGCGCAGCTTGACCGCTTCTTATTAAAGATGAAAATGGGGTATCCTGAACCGGAAGAAGAGATGGAGGTTCTTCATCGCGCTCAGAAAAACCCGCCGATCGATGAGTTGGAGCCTGTAATGACGTTGGAGGAATTGAGATATATCCAAGGGGAAGTGAAAGATGTAGTAGTCGATGACACAATCAAGAAATACATTGTGGAAATTGCGAATCGTACAAGGATTCATGCCAATGTTTACTTGGGGGCGAGTCCACGTGGATCCATCGCGTTAATGAAGGCATGCCAGGCTTATGCCTTTTTAAGGGGCAGGGATTATGTGGTTCCCGATGACGTTCAATTCCTGGCACCTTTTGTATTCTCACACCGAATCATCATGAAATCTGAAGCGAGATATGAAGGTATCACTCCGGAAGAAGTAGTGGAAAGAGTGATGGCGCGTATCCCGGTTCCCGTACAAAGGCTTGTGAGATAGGATGAAGACGAAACTTCAATTTCTTAAACCCTTGGGGAAGTTTCTGCTGTTGCTCATTTTAGTGGGGATCTCGTTTTCTTACGCGATGTTCCAGGGGGGATTTGTCAGCTGGTTTTTATTTTATAGCTTTCTGCCATTCGCCCTTTATGCTGCTTCTGTATTCTTATATCCTCTTTCTGAGTTTTATGTAGAGAGGAGTTTCGAATCCAATGAGTACAAAGCGGGGGATGAGTTGAAGGTGACGATTACCCTTTCACGAAAGATTCCATTTCCTTTATTTTATATGGTGTTAGAGGATGTGGTGACAGATTCCGTTTTTCACCATTCCAGTTTTCAAAAGGCGAAAGCAATGATTCACCCTGGGTTCAGAAAACGAATCAAGCTCACGTATTACATAGAAGAACTGCCCCGTGGAGAGCATGTTTTCTCTGCTGTCCGGCTCCGTGCGGGCGATTTCTTTGGCATATTCGAAAAGGAAGCATCCATCGATTGCACCAATAAGCTTCTTGTATATCCGGCGTTCGTCGATGTTCCTTACAGGCCTCTGGAAAATCGTTATGATCAAGGGATGACCACTTCAAATGTGAAGATCCAGAAGGATACGACGATGGCAACGGGTATACGTGATTATCAACCGGGGGATCGCTTCTCGTGGATTCATTGGAAGACCTTTGCCAGAACCAATGAGCTGATGACGAAGGAGTTTGAGGAACGTCAATCCCACGATGTGCTGATGGTACTGGATCGGGAAGGTTCTCCTGCCTTTGAATCGATGGTGACATTGTCGGCTTCGATGATTCGGTCCATTTTGAAAAAAGGGGCGCAGGTGGGACTGGTTTCGATTGGTGAAGATCATGTTTCCTTTCCGATTCGCGGCGGTGAAGAGCATCAAAGTCAGCTATTCTATCATCTGGCGAAGGTCAGACAGGATAGCCCTTACGCTTTAGGAAAAGTACTGCAGGGGGAAGGGTTGAACTACTCCCAATCCGCAGCTGTGCTGTTTGTCACCTCGTCTGTTTCAAAGAAGATGATCATGAGTGTGAATCAGTATGCGAAGCGGAACAGTTCGGTTGTGATCTTTTTGGTCAAGCGTAAAGGGGACGCCTATACGGCCGAGGAGAAATCGTTGAAAGCTTACGCCTCGTCCCGTGGTATTCGACTGAAGGTATGCTTTGAAGGTGACTTTTCTTCTGCCTTTATGGAGGTGAAGCGAGCATGAGTCAGGAATCACCTAAACACCGATTTTTTACGATTATGATTTACTTGTTTGGGTTTCTGCTTCTATGGGAATGGCTGAAGCCTCTTCAGGTAGTGACGGATACAGGGAGCTTGACGTATTTTGTGGTATTTATTGCTTTATCACTTGTCCTGTCCTATTTCAGGATTCACTATTTCATGACAGCGGCGGTTAAGCTATCCTTTATCTTGTTTGCGTTGCATGGATTGTATTATTCAGGTTCATTTTTTACCTTTACATGGTTAGAGAAATTTGGGAAAGACCTATGGCAGAATATCGGTTTGACATTTGGTCGTGAATGGCCAAGTCTTTCGTTCGAGTACAGAAGCTTGTTGTTCTTTATTTTACTATGGCTGATGACGTATTTGCTTTATTACTGGTTATCCGTCAGAAAGACGATTCTCCTCTTTTATGTGATGACCGTGACCTATATTTGTCTGATCGATACGTTCACGATTTATGAAGGAGATCGGGCGATTATCCGGGTGGTCATTTTCGGCTTTCTGTTAATGGGCCTCTTGGCTCTCGAACGTTTGGTTCAAAGGGAGAACCTTCTTGGATCCAAGATGAGCAGGCACCGCTGGATTGTACCGCTTACGGTTATGCTTGGGGTGAGTTCAGTTGTTGCTTTTGCGGCGCCCAAGGCAGATCCTATCTGGCCGGATCCGGTTCCTTATATTCAATCCTTTGCAGAAGGAGCCGGGGGAAGTGGCGTGAACAAAGTTGGGTATGATGCAGATGATTCTCAGCTTGGGGGTCCCTTTGTCGGTGATCCTACTGTCATTTTTAATGCGGAAGTAACGAGAGAACACTACTGGAGAATTGAAACGAAGGATTTATATACAGGCAAGGGCTGGGAGCGATCCATTCCAGATGACCAGCTGGCCGCCATCCCTTTTGATTCAGAGGAAATGGTTCCCTTCACAACAAACGAACCGGATGGAGAACGAGAAGTGGAAACAGAGCGGGTAAT
This sequence comes from Rossellomorea aquimaris, assembly GCF_003315075.1. Classification (GTDB taxonomy): domain Bacteria; phylum Bacillota; class Bacilli; order Bacillales; family Bacillaceae_B; genus Rossellomorea; species Rossellomorea aquimaris_C. Next base: position 8,993 of record NZ_QNRJ01000031.1, on the reverse strand, counting down.
GGTGGAACGAACCTATTCCCATGTTGTCTATCCTTATGGGATAGAAAGAATAATCGGAAATGAAGAAGGTTATTTCTCCTTTAATCCTGTTAACGAAAAGGTTACAAGTTATGAAGGGGAAGACGAGGCCGTTAAATTAGAGGAGTATGAACTTTCTTATCGATCTCCTTCCTATTCGCAGAAGAAGATGAAAGCAGCGAACGAAAGTCAGGAAATCATGCAGACTCCTGAATTTGTGGACCGTTATACACAACTTCCTGAAACGACTCCCCAGCGTGTGAAGGACTTGGCTTTTGAGATTACATCGGAAGAAGATAATTGGTATGACAAAGTAAGGGCGATCGAGAATTATTTTTCGAAAGAAGCTTATGTGTACGACCAATTTGACGTGCCGGTGCCTGAAGAAGGGCAGGACTACGTGGATCAGTTCCTATTTGAAACCCAGAGAGGGTATTGTGATAACTTCTCGACTTCCATGGTGGTGTTAGTCCGGGCACTTGGAATCCCGGCACGTTGGGCAAAGGGATATACAGAAGGGGAATACAGTAGACAAGTGGATACGACGTATAAGCTTTATGAGGTTTCCAATAATAATGCTCACTCCTGGGTGGAGGTATTCTTCCCGGAAGTAGGATGGGTGCCGTTCGAGCCTACTGTTGGATTCAGTAATAATGTTTCTTATCAATATGACCTGGATGTACCTGATTCGGATAACAGCGAAGTCCCTGTTCCTGAGAAAGAGGAAACACCGAAACAGCCGATTCAACCTGAAGAGGATGATTCAAGAGCGGCTGGAAGCGGTTTTTCTCTGTCGAAGCTTTGGGATGATATTCAAACATTCTTTGTGGAAAACTGGGGCAAGCTTGTGATGGGATTCATGCTCTTGCTTATCATGGGAATTGCTTTATACATTGTAAGAAGACGGTGGATGCCGTATGTCCTGATTTTCTATTATCGCAGAAAATCATCAGATGGCGCGTTTTCCGAAGCCTATCTTTCTTTAATCAAACAGCTTGAGAGATACGGACTGAAAATGGATGACGGGCAAACGTTGAGGGGATATTCGCGATATATTGACTCATTCTTTGGCACCCATGAAATGACGAGCCTGACCAATAATTATGAACGTATTTTATATGGTCAGAGGCAAGCGGAAGAAGATTGGACGAAGATGAGGGAATTATGGGAAAATTTAATTAAAAGGACAACAGGTTGACCCTTTTTAAAACAAGGTATAAAATGATGTCAAATTCATAAAACGTTCGTTAGCATCCTTCGTATATCCTCGATAATACGGTTCGAAAGTATCTACCCGGTCACCTTAAATGACTGGACTATGAAGGCAGTGTTCTAATTTGACATCCCTGTATGCAAAAAACTGGAATTCTGCCTTTTTTTAAGGCGAAATCTGGTTTTTTTTATTTTTTTAGGAATGCTAACAACAACAGGTACTTTAAGGATGGAGTCCGTCCTGACCCATAAAAAAACTGATGAGGTGAACTGAATGCTTGGTAAAGAAGAATTGCACAATCAAGAAATGATCGTCGTTTTGGACTTTGGAAGTCAATACAATCAATTAATCACGCGAAGAATTCGTGAGTTTGGTGTTTATAGTGAGCTCCACCCGCATACAGTTACCCTTGAAGAAATCCAGGAAATGAATCCAACCGGGATCATCTTCTCCGGGGGGCCGAACAGTGTCTACGGTGAAGACTCATTCCGTTGCGATGAGCGTATCTTTGATTTGGACATTCCGATTCTGGGAATCTGCTACGGTATGCAGCTTATGACCATGCACTTCGGCGGGAAAGTGGAACGCGCGAAGCACCGTGAATACGGAAAAGCGGCTATCAATATTGAAAAACAATCTAAGTTATTCTCCAACCTTCCGGAAGAGCAAGTCGTATGGATGAGTCATGGAGATCTTGTCGTGGAAGCTCCTGCAGGCTTTAGTGTGAACGCAACGAACCCTTCTTGTCCGATTGCTTCCATGAGTAACGAAGAACAAGGGTTATATGCCGTTCAATTCCATCCCGAGGTACGTCACTCTGTGCACGGGAATGAAATGCTGAAAAACTTCGTATTCGAAGTGTGTGGCTGCACAGGCGACTGGTCCATGGAGAATTTCATTGAAATCGAAATGGAGAAGATCCGTCAAATAGTTGGAGATAAAAAGGTTCTTTGCGCATTAAGTGGAGGAGTGGACTCTTCCGTTGTGGCTGTTTTGATCCATAAAGCAATCGGTGATCAATTGACATGTATTTTCGTCGATCACGGCCTTCTTCGTAAAGGTGAAGCAGACAGTGTAATGAAAACCTTCTCTGATGGCTTTAATATGAACGTCATTAAAGTGGATGCACAGGACCGCTTCTTAAATAAATTGAAAGGCGTTTCTGACCCTGAGCAAAAACGTAAAATCATCGGGAATGAATTTATTTACGTGTTTGATGATGAAGCGACGAAGCTTAAAGGTATCGAGTATCTTGCGCAAGGAACTTTATATACAGACATCATTGAAAGTGGAACAGCCACTGCACAGACGATCAAATCTCACCACAATGTTGGTGGACTGCCTGAAGACATGCAGTTCACACTTATTGAGCCATTGAACACATTATTCAAAGATGAAGTGCGTGCATTAGGATCTGAACTGGGTATTCCTGATGAAATCGTATGGCGTCAACCATTCCCGGGACCGGGTCTTGGAATTCGTGTGCTTGGTGAAATTTCTGAACAGAAGCTTGAGATTGTTCGTGAGTCTGATTACATTCTGCGTGATGAAATCAAGAAAGCGGGACTTGATCGTGACATTTGGCAATACTTCACGGTCCTGCCTGACATCCGAAGCGTCGGAGTGATGGGGGATGCGAGAACCTATGACTATACAATCGGAATCCGTGCTGTGACATCCATTGACGGTATGACTTCCGACTGGGCCCGTATTCCTTGGGATGTACTGGAGAAAATCTCAACGCGCATCGTAAACGAAGTCGATCATATCAACCGCGTTGTGTATGATGTGACGAGTAAGCCACCTGCGACGATTGAATGGGAATAGAAATTTATAGATTCTTGTATAGATAGGTGACAGGCACTTCCCGTCGAAGGTCGATTTTTAGAATTCGACAAAAAACGGGAAACGCCTGTCATTTTGTGTATAAAGCGAACATTAATACAAATGATAATAAATAATGTTCGTATTTAGTGTTGACGGTCATGGTTTGTGTTGGTACAATAGTACTGTAATCATAACGAAACATTATAATAGTATTACGTCGTATAATTTCGGGAATAGGGCCCGAGCGTTTCTACCAAGCTACCGTAAATGGCTTGACTACGAGGTGATTGTGAATAGGGCTGTTTAATATTTTTTTCATTTACCTATTCATCATGATCTTAACAGTCAAAGCCTTGAACTCTGGTAGTTCGAGGCTTTTTTTATGGAAATGGAAGATTCTGCGACGACTCAATAGGAGGAGTACAAGAATGAAAAATTTCTTTCAGTTTGACCAGTTAGGAACGACTTATAGAAGGGAAATCATCGGGGGATTAACGACGTTTCTTTCAATGGCTTATATCCTGATCGTCAACCCATTGACGTTAACCCTTCAATCCGTACCCGATCTTCCGGATAGCATGAGAATGGATTACGGTGCAGTATTCGTCGCTACGGCATTGGCGGCTGCGATTGGTTCCTTGATTATGGGGCTGATTGCAAAATATCCGATAGCTTTAGCACCTGGTATGGGTTTGAACGCATTCTTCGCATACACAGTAGTATTGACGATGGGTGTGCCGTGGCAATCCGCGTTGACAGGTGTGTTAATTTCAGGTTTGATTTTCATCGTACTCACACTGTCGGGTATCCGGGAAAAAATTATTAACTCAATCCCATCTGAATTGAAGTATGCCGTGGGAGCGGGTATTGGACTTTTCATCACCTTTATCGGATTTCAAAATGCAGGGATCATTGTGAACAATGATGCAGTTTTAGTGGGACTTGGAGATTTAACAAATGGCTCGACTCTTCTCGCCATTTTCGGAATCATCATTACCGTCATCCTGATGACAAGAGGCGTTAAAGGCGGTATATTCATCGGGATGGTTGTAACGGCAATCGTCGGAATGATCGTTGGGTTAATCGACACGCCGGAAAAAGTAGTAGATGCAGCACCAAGTCTTGCTCCTACGTTTGGAGCGGCATTAGATCCACTATTCAATGATGCGGGCAGTATTTTTACGATTCAAATGCTTGTAGTGATTCTAACATTCTTATTCGTTGATTTCTTCGATACGGCGGGAACCCTTGTAGCGGTAGCCAATCAAGCAGGATTAATGAAGGAAAATAAATTACCACGCGCTGGTAAGGCTTTATTTGCTGACTCATGTGCAACAGTGGTAGGAGCAATCTTAGGGACATCAACGACCACGTCTTACATCGAATCTTCAGCAGGGGTGGCGGCAGGAGCGAGAACAGGATTTGCGTCAGTGGTAACGGCAGTCTTATTCTTACTCTCGATTTTCTTCTTCCCTCTGCTTGCGGTCATTACATCGGCAGTAACAGCACCGGCACTTATCATTGTAGGGGTATTGATGGTTTCATCACTGGGTGAAATTGATTGGAAGAAGTTTGAGGTAGCAGTGCCTGCATTCTTAACGATCGTAGCCATGCCATTAACATACAGTATCGCCACTGGCATCGCGATCGGATTTATCTTCTACCCTATCACGATGATCATGAAAGGTCGCGCAAAAGAAATCCACCCTATCATGTATTTCTTGTTTATTATCTTCGTTCTGTACTTTATATTCTTAGTTTAAAACAAAACATTCTTTAAGCTGGTCTCTCGTAGATCAGCTTTTTCTTATTCGCTCTTTTCTAAGAAATTGTTGGTTTTTAACATATGCTCTGCAATGCTCTGGCAATTAGCGAGTGCTAGATGGTGAGGGGAACTGCTCCGCTTGCAGCTAGCGTTCGGCCGAGCCTCCTCAGCTTAGCCGAACGGGGTCTCGGCTCGCCCGTACTTCCGCAGAAGTCTGCGCAGTTCACCTCACCATCTTTAACAGCATCTTTGTGACAGAGCTTAAAGGTGTACCAGAAAACAAAAAAATTAGAAAAACAATTCTCCTTCCCTAAGCCAATCAATCTTTACTTACTTTAAATGAGATTGTTTGCTAAAAAGCTTGTATTAATTGTTTTCAATTAAGGATACATGCTCAGAAAGTTGATTGTAGCGGAAGGGTGCTCGACTCCTGCGGGAATAGCTGGACAGGTGAGACCCCGGAGGCGCAGCCGAGGAGGCTCACCGCCAGCCCCGCGGAAAGCGAGCATCCTGGAGCGGAAATCAACTAGTACTTTCTTTTCTACAATAGCAACTAACTTTATGAAAAGAGCCTCCTAATTTTTTAACGGAAAAGAGTGAATCATAAATAGAGGAAACGGGGGAGGGTCTAGAGAAGATATACGTGTAGAGTAAGTATGAATTGAAAAAAGTGAGGGTTTTCGTTAAAATCATGGAATCGGATAGTGTCGAAAATGGTCGAAATTATGGGGAGAATGACGATGTCTACTTTAAATGTGAAAAAAGCTTTAAATAACAATGTATTAATTGCGGATCACGAGAGCTACGGTGAAGTCGTGCTGATCGGTAAAGGGATAGGGTTCAACCGTAAAAAAGGGGACCCCATTCAGAATGATATTGCAGAAAAAATGTTTGTGTTAAAAGGAGAGAAAGAGCAGGAACAGTACAAAAACCTCCTTCCTTTCTTAAATGATGATATGTCAAACGTCATTATTTCTGCCATCGAGTTAATCAGGAAAAGAACCAACTCTTTTCTAAATGAGCATATTCACATCGCCCTGACCGACCATATCCTTTTTGCGATTAACCGATTGATGAGAGGGATGGAGATCCGCAATCCGTTTCTGGTTGAAACAAGGACGCTGTATCCATTCGAATACGAAATAGCCAGAGAAGTGGTTGGTATGATCAATGAAATGACTGATGTTCATTTGCCGGAAGGGGAAGTGGGATTTATTGCCCTTCATATCCATAGCGCCATGATGAACAAGGATCTGTCGGAAGTGAATCAACACTCCCAGTTGATTGGTCGCCTGACCGCCATGATCGAACAACAGCTGGATGTGAAGATTAATAAGGAAAGCGTCGATTATATGAGGCTTGTGCGCCACATTCGATATACAATAGAGCGGGTACTTAGGGGAGAACGAGTAGAAGAACCAGAAAAAATCGCAAAACTGTTGAAAGAGGAATACCCTCTCTGCTATAATTTATCTTGGAAGCTGATCAAGATGATGCAGCAAACATTACAAAAACCTGTTTACGATGCAGAGGCTGTATATTTAACCATGCACTTGCAGCGTATTCAGAGTAAAGTTAAATAAAGCACTTATCTTTCTTACGTGTTACTGATACGATCAGGCATGAGTGAAGAAGATGATTGAAACGTATAATTTGGGGTAGTCTATCCTTATACGTTCATTATCCTCTTTTCTCATGCCTTTTTTGTTTGCATTCATCATCTAATTAGTTGAAAAAAGAACGAAATAAAAGGAGGAAACTTCATGTTTAAAAAGGCTTTTGGTGTTTTACAAAAAGTCGGTAAAGCCCTCATGCTGCCTGTAGCGATCTTACCTGCAGCCGGTCTGCTGCTTGCATTCGGTAATGCATTGCAAAATCCGACGTTATTAGAAATTGCTCCATTCCTATCAAACGGCGGCGTTGAAATGGTCGCAAGCGTCATGGAACAAGCAGGTGGAATTATTTTTGGAAACTTAGCCCTGTTATTCGCAGTGGGTGTAGCCATCGGGTTAGCAGGTGGTGAAGGGGTAGCCGGCTTAGCGGCAATCGTTGGTTTCTTGATTATGAACGTAACAATGGGAACAGTTGAAGGATTAGAAATCGGGGATGTAACAGGTGATGGTGTAGATCCTGCATACGCACTTGTTCTCGGAATACCTACACTTCAAACCGGGGTATTCGGCGGTATTATCGTCGGGATACTCGCGGCGGCTATGTACAATCGTTTCTTCCAAATCGAACTTCCTTCATACTTGGGATTCTTTGCAGGTAAACGATTTGTTCCAATCGCAACGGCAGCTTCTGCGGTTGTGTTAGGATTATTAATGTTATTAATCTGGCCACCGATTCAAAATGGCCTGAATTCATTCTCTAACTTTATGCTTGGTGAAAACAGAGCATTTGCTGCTTTCATATTTGGAGTCATCGAACGTGCTCTTATACCATTCGGACTTCACCACATTTTCTACTCACCATTCTGGTTTGAGTTCGGTACGTATACTTCAGAAGCTGGAAACATTATTCGTGGAGACCAGGCGATCTTCATGAAACAGATTCAAGATGGTGTACAAGATCTAACTGCAGGTACCTTCATGACTGGTAAATTCCCATTCATGATGTTCGGTCTTCCGGCAGCGGCATTAGCGATCTACCATGAAGCAAAACCTGAAAGAAAAGCAGTAGTAGCCGGTATCATGGGCTCGGCAGCTTTAACTTCTTTCTTAACAGGTATCACAGAACCAATCGAATTCTCATTCTTATTCGTAGCACCGGTACTATTTGGTATCCATACTATCTTTGCCGGTTTATCATTCTTAACCATGCATCTATTAGATGTAAAAATCGGTATGACATTCTCAGGTGGTTTAATCGACTATATCCTATTCGGTCTAATCAACCCTCAAACAAACGCATGGATCGTTATTCCTGTAGGGGCAGTCTTTGCTGTCATTTACTACTTCGGATTCCGTTTCGCTATCCGCAAGTTCAATCTCATGACTCCTGGTCGTGAAGATGTAGATGAAGATGACGATGGATCACCGGCAAGTTCAGCTGGGGACCTTCCATACAATATCCTGGAAGCAATGGGTGGACAAGAAAACATCGCTCACTTAGACGCATGTATCACTCGTCTCCGTGTTTCTGTTAATGATGTCAAGAGTGTCGATAAGAAACGCCTGAAAAAATTAGGTGCTTCAGGAGTACTTGAAGTAGGAGACAACATTCAAGCAATCTTCGGACCTAAGTCAGATACGATCAAATCACAAATGCAAGATATCATCCGCGGGAAAGCTCCACGTAGAGTAGAAACAAGCGCAAATGAAGAAGTTGAGCAACAAATTGAAGAAGTGAACCCGGATGCACTTCAAACAACTGAAGAACAAAAGAACGAAAAGTTCGTAGCTCCTATCACTGGAGAAATCAAAGACATCACGGAAGTGCCTGATCAGGTATTCTCAGGAAAAATGATGGGTGACGGTTTCGCGATCGTACCGACAGAAGGAACAATCGTTTCTCCTATCACAGGTAAAGTCGTAAACGTATTCCCGACGAAACATGCCATCGGACTTGAGTCCAAATCAGGCCGTGAAGTTTTGATCCATGTTGGAATCGATACGGTTAAATTAGAAGGTAAAGGATTCGAAGCGCTGGTAAAAGAGGGAGACCAGGTAGAAGCAGGTCAACCATTACTGGAAGTGGATCTAGACTACATCAAAGAAAACGCGCCTTCCATCATGACACCGATTGTCTTCACGAACCTTAAAGAAGGTCAACAAGTAACAATCGAGAAGTCAGGTAAAGTAAACCGTAACGACGAAAACATCATCAAGATCGATTAATGAATCATTAAACCCATTTCATTCTCTTAGTAAGAGAATGAAGTGGGTTTTTTTGTTAGTTTTGAAATTTCACTGGAGGGAATGAAATAAATATAGTTTCTACTATATAGTAGAAAGATATGTAGAGTGCTTTGATTGAAAGTTTTTAGAGTCTCAAGAATATAGGAGTTTAAGCTGTGTATTGGATGGTGTAATCATAGAAAAGGGTAGAAGAAAATAGTAAGACTAATTTTTTTGGTTAATTGTAAAATGAAATGCAACACTTAAAAATAGAAAAGCCATAGGGGAACCGTGTATCATTAATGTCGACGAAAACAATTAACTCACGGAG
>NZ_QNRJ01000030.1 GCF_003315075.1 Rossellomorea aquimaris | reverse complement strand
AGGTGAGACCCCGGAGGCGCAGCCGAGGAGGCTCACCGCCAGCCCCGCGGAAAGCGAGCATCCTGGAGCGGAAATCAACTATTACTTTCTCCTCTTCAATAGCAACAAACTTTACGAAAAGAGCCTTTTATAAAAAACTCTTGTCTAGATGAAGGATTTCCCATAAAATTTAGTAAGAATATTCTTTATACTTTGATTAAATGGGGATGAAACATGCTTACTTCAAAACAGCTTCAAGACATTAAAAACCTGCAGATCGTCTGCGAAAAACACGAAGATATAAAAGTAAAACTGAACTGGGATATGCTTAAAAACCGTACAGACAGCCTGGATGATTTTCTTCTTTACAAAGAGGATCAACTGATTGGATTTTTAGGATTGTACGGCTTTGGTGAAACATATGAATTATGTGGGATGATTCACCCGGATTACCGTAAACAGCAACTATTTCAAGAACTATTCCAAGAAGCCGTCCAATCACTAAGGTCACGCTCTGTTCGAAAGCTCTTACTTAATTCTCCCGGCACTTCAGCTTCCGGAAAGGAATTTATTGAGAAAATAAATGCCTCTTATGATTTTACTGAATATGAAATGAAATGGAATAAAAAAAGCTTATCTGTAAACGCCGCTGATGTCCAATTAAGAACTGCTACTGAAAAGGATATTGAAACCATTATTGACCTTGATGAAAAATGCTTTCACGTTGTAAGGTCTGATGCCGAATCCTATACCAAGAGGTTGCTTGAAGAATCAGGGGAAGGCAACTTAATGATTGTATATAATGGAGCAACCGTAGGGAAGATTAGAATCCAACGAGTGGACAATCGAAGCTTTATTTATGGCTTTGCAATCCATCCCTCCCATCAGGGTAAAGGCATCGGTAGAAATGCCCTGTCTCAAGTCGTGATGAAGGAATCCGAGTGGACCAGCGATATTTACCTGGATGTAGCTGCTACGAACAGGAATGCACTTAAGCTCTATGAATCAAGTGGCTTTCAAACCTTCTATAGTCAGGATTACTATCAGTTTGCTTTATAGGACTCAATAAAGGAGTAAAGCACAGAGGCTCAGACCCCTGTGCTTTTTTAATGGTAAAATTTATGTTCTATTCTCCACGTGTCTTCAATGGTCAAAACACCATGAGAGAAGTAAGGGAGCTTACGTTTATCAGTGGGAGATCCGGGATTAAACAGGAGTCTCCCTTTCATATAGCGGGAATATGGGATATGTGAGTGACCAAAGACGATCAAGTCCACTTCATCAGATTCGAATGCTTCAAGAGCTCTTTTTTCCGTTGTTTTTCCCTTCCCGTCTCCGTGTACCACACCAATTTTCAGTCCTTTTTTCATGATGATTCTTTTTTGGGGAAGAACCTCCTGAAGATCTGGATCATCCACATTTCCGACAACGGCAATCAGTTCTCCATACCCCATAAACTCTTTATAAACATCAAGGGTTTGAAAGTCTCCGGCATGGATGATTAAATCACTTTTCCTGAGATCTTCCTTCAGAATTTCCGGAAGCCCTCTCCTTTTTTTAGGCATGTGGGTATCGGACACAACTATAATCTTCATCTCATACTCCTTTTGGTTTCACTGTGCTTTCTCTTTCAATTGTTTCCGTTCTATCTCAATTTGATCAATGTCAATTCGATTAAACAATGGTGATTTCGCTTCAATGCTGATCTCTAACGGCAAAGATACCGGTGCCCATCCGAACTGTCCGCTCATCCCCAGCTGATCAGTCAATTTTGAAGAAGTAAAGGGCAAAAACGGCTGTATGAGATTCCTCAAGTTACATATTACGTAAAGGAATTCCTCTAATACCTGTCTTCCTTCCTCCCTATCCTCTTTTATAACATTCCACGGTTTCATTTCATCAAAACGCTTATTCGACCATCGTATGAATTCGAATGCTTTTTCAATTCCCTGTCGAGTGTTCCCTTCTTCAATCGATTGACCGACAGAAAGAAACGTTTCACTTATTTTATTCTGAATATCATTTGGGACAACTGAAAGTGTAAGATCATAACCAAATTCTTTACCATGAAATTTTAACGTGCGTTGAACCAGATTACCGAGTGCTCCCAGCAGTTCACTGTTATGACTATAAATAAATTCTCTCCAGGAGAAATCTGCATCTCTCTTTTCCGGTGCATTTATGGTGAGAAAATACCGAATGGAATCTGGATGATAGTCGTTGAGAAGATCCTTCACCCAAACAGCCCAATTTCCGCTCGTTGAAATTTTCCTTTTCTCAAGCGTCAAGTATTCATTTGAAACTATATAGTCAGGAAGATTCTTTTCGCCGATTCCTATAAGTATGGCCGGCCAAATAATACTATGAAAAGGTATATTATCTTTTCCATGAACATAGTAGGAGGTGGTTGCCTCCTGCCAAAAGTCTTTCCAATCACGGTGATGCTCCCTCGCCCACTTTTTGGAAGCACTCAAATATCCGCTCACTGCTTCTATCCATACATAAATTTTCTTATCATGAAAACCTTGAATCGGAACCTTCACACCATTTTCTAAATCCCTTGTCACCGGCCGGTCATGCAAGCCCTCTTTTAAATAGCGACTTGTGAGCTGAAGAGCATTATCTCTCCACCTGGTGCCGTTATCCTTCAGTAATTGTTGAAGAGGCTCCTGCAATTTAGAAAGAGAGAAATATAAATGCTTTGTCGCTTTAAGAACCGGTTCATGGCCACAGAGCTTGCAGGATTTATCGATTAGATCTGTCGGATCCAACACTGAAGAGCATTGATCACACTGATCACCTCTTGCCCTCGAGCCACAAACGGGACAGGTTCCTTCTACAAACCGATCCGGCAGAAATTGATGATCATGCTCACAATACGTTTGCTCCACTTCTTTTTCATAAAGCCAGCCCCTCTGATAAAGGGTGGTAAAGATGTTTTGAACTTCTTTATGATGATGTGATTGGTCAGTTCTAGTGTACTCATCATAACTAAATCCTAAAGCATGGAAGCACCCGAGGAATTCGTTGTGATATCGATTCGCGACCTCTTCAATACTTGTTCCTTCCTGTCTGGCCCTAATACCAATCGGGGTTCCATTACAGTCACTCCCTGACACGTAGAGAACATCCTCCCCTTTTAAACGGTAATATCGTGAAATAATGTCCCCTGGCAATAGGCCTGCGATATGCCCTAAATGTAACGACCCATTCGCATATGGCCAGGCGCCACCTATAAATATGGTCATGCCTTTTCCTCCTCCTGAATAATATAAAAAACCCCTCGTCCTTAGATATCAATCGACATCTAAGGACGAGGGGTTGAACTCGTGGTACCACCTTAGTTTATAGCTTGCTTACACAAGACTATCTCAGCAAGTACGGAGCATAAAAAAAGCTCTTATACCGTGACATGGATAACGGATGCCCATTCCCGTTCTACCCTACACCAAAGCGGTTCGAATAGAATGCTCCGAGACCATTTTCCATAACGAGTTACCCTGCTTCTTTTCAGCTGCCGAAGCTCTCTGATAAGGGACCCATCTATGTACTTTTCTCATCAACGCAAAATAGATTTGTTTATATTATGCCACTTTTTCAAAAAATTGCAACATCGCTTTCAAGGTTTTGTTTGTGTGTATTAGTGGAAAGGTGAATAGACGATACTATTTCATAAAAACATATTATAACAAAAGAGGTGATGCCCTGTTGTTTTCATTACAAAAGCAATTCAAGCGTCCGAATGGATTACTTGGCTGGTTAGTCGGAAAAGTAATGGAATTTGATAATCGAAAAATTAACAATTGGTCCATTAAGCAATTATCCATTAAAGATGGCGATCATATTCTGGAAGTAGGCTATGGGCCCGGATATTGCATTCATCGAATTTCCAGTCGTTTTCCTAAATCGCTTGTAGATGGGGTTGATATCTCTGAGACCATGAAGAATGCTGCCCATAATAAGAATGAAAAAGCGATTGAGAACGGAAGAGTTCGCTTATTTGTTCATGATATCAGTCAATTTGAATTGAATAACGTCGAGTACGATCGAATCTTTTCCGTCAATAACTATCCCCTATGGAAGGACCAGGAAAAATCCCTTTCACACTTATATAATATGCTAAAAAAAGGCGGTATCCTTCTTATCACCGTCCAGCCACGGGGGGATGAAGAAAGGGATGGCCGGGCGAAACATTATGGCGAAAATATCTCTGAAGCTTTGCATGAAGCTGGCTTTAAAGATATCACTCTTTCTTATAAGAATGTTAAACCAGCTTTGACGGTATGTGTGAAGTGTGTGAAGTAGATTCACAAAATAGGAAACCTCCTGAAGAAATTATTTCTTCAGGAGGTTTTTTGCTTTATTATTTACATGTTATTAATCGACTTTATCCCGTACAAATCATTAATAAATTCCCGTTGACATCTCTAAAGTTAAAATATGAAAAGCCGGGAAACGTGATGATCCCGGATTCAATTGTGACTCCCTTTTCGTGAAAGTCTTCTCTTACTTTTTCAATTTGAGTGGTATGGAAATTACAGATTGGAACATTATAAGCTGGTGGAATGAATCCTTTTTCCTCTTCTAGAGTCAGTGATGTTTCCCCCATCTGAAAAGTATAAACGGGAAGCTCCTCAATCTCATTATACTGCACGGGATCGATTTCAAAACCTAGCACTTTTTCGTACCAATCCACAGATTCCTTTAGATTAACCACGGGAATAAACACTGTATTCAGTTTTCTTTGAATCATGTGAACTCCTCCTTATGTAGCCGGCTTTTCCACCAGGTGAAAATCAATTTGATTTCCGTGGACTTTAAGCTCGGCCCGGATTCCGTTTGGTAGGATAAACATAGGGTCAGTATGACCGAAATCCAGATCCGTCACGACTGGGATTTTATACCCCTCTGTGACACGGGATAAAATGCCGGCCAGTTGATTTTCTTTAAAGCTAACGTGATCATGAAAGCGTCCAACGACAAGACCATTAATCTTGGAATATACACCCATGTGTCCGAGTTGAGTTAAGTATCGATCAATTGACGAAGGGGTTTCATCTGGATCATCTTCAATACATAAGATGGCACCATCGAGATCTGGCAAGTATTCTGTACCTGCGAGAAGGAGCATGGTTCCCATATTGGCTGCAATGATTTTCCCTTCTGCTCTCCCTTCTTTGACTACAGAAGGTCCCTTATTTTCAACTTGTTCTCTTAATCGATTGTCTTCTTCGTCCCACCACAGATGTTCCATTACATAGGAAGGAGAGGCGGAGTAATCTACTCTTTCGCCTTTTACAAGTGATTGGAAGAAGTGTTCCTTTGTGTATGATTGCACTCCCCCATATTCTCCAAACTGAGGCAGAACGGCAGGTCCAAGATAGGTTGTGAGACCGGTCTTTTGATAAATCGCCATGTGGAGAGCCGTTATGTCACTGTAGCCGAGGAATATCTTTGGATTTTTTTGGATTAATGTGAAATCAAGATAATCCAGAAGTTGATGAGAACAGGTGCCTCCTATTGTGGTGATGATGGCTTTTACGTCCTTATCCCCGAAGAGACTATGCAGGTCTTCCACTCTTTCCTCGATGGTACCAGCCATATACTCTTCTATTTTCAATGTGTTGGGTGCTACTTTCACGTTAAAGCCTAACTTCTTAAGCTCTTCAATCCCCCTTTTCAATCGCTTAGGGCAATGAGCAGCGACTGGAGAAGATGGGGAACAAATCCCGATCGTATCTCCTATTTTTAATCGATTTGGAATCGTCATCCGTTTGACCTCTCTAACAATATGTCTTGTATTGTCAGATTAATAGAAAAAGTCGTTGAATACAACCTGAATCTTGTGTTTTCTTATTCAAATATAAAACAGTCAGCCCGTAAAGGACTGACTGTTACCATTTTACTCTTCTGTATTGCTCTCTTCAGTGTTGCTTTCTTCTTCCATGTTCTCTTCCGTTTCAGTGCCTGTGTCTTCCTCTTTGTCACTGCTGCATCCGGCTGCAAATGTTACTACTGTTAGAGCTGTCATTAACATGAATAACCACTTTTTCAACCTTTTCATTTTAATAGCCTCCTGTTATGATGCTTTGTTCAACTACATCTCTATCATACTGATTTCAGGAGGAAAAAGAAGGCTATTTACCTTTTTTTAACACACATTTAGAATCTGTTAATCTAGGTATTCATTTATTTACGAATAATTCAGTAATCTTTACAAATTTAATGCTTTAGCTTTTGAAGCACTGATTAATTCTTTTATATCATCAAACGCTTCATGCTGAATTAGATCGATCACTTTGCTTCCGACGACTACTCCATCACAGTACTTACTCATGGTACGCACATGTTCAGGAGTGGATATTCCAAACCCGGCAAGTACGGGGACCGGACTGTTTTCTTTCAATTTATTCAGGTGAGTTGAAATATTATTGCCAAATCCTTCTCTACTTCCAGTAATACCATTGATCGTAACGGCATAAAGGAACCCTTCAGTAACGGAAGCCAATTCCTGAATTCTTTCTAACGGACTCGTAAGCGTTGCTAATTGAATAATGGCGATTCCATTTTCTTCAGAAGGTACCCGGACCATGTCATGATGTTCTAGTGGCAGATCAGGAATGATTACACCGTCCACCCCTGAATTCTTACAATCCCCAAAGAAACGCTCTACTCCATATTTGTAAATGGGATTAATATACGTCATAAAGACTAACGGAATGCCAATTTCCTTTCTGCTTTCCTCTAACTCTTCAAACACCTTTTGCAGTGTCGTCCCATTCTCCAGTGCCCGTTTTCCTGCCTCTTGGATGGTCGGGCCGTCGGCAACGGGATCCGAGAACGGGATCCCGACTTCTATGGCCGTCGCCCCTCTTTCTTCGAGCATTTTCAAGGTTGGCACCAAGGTCTCTATCCCCCCATCCCCTGCCATCACGTAAGGAATGAATAGTTTGTTTCCTTTATCCAGTTCAGCTTTAAACGTATTTTCAAGAAATGATTTACCCATGCTGACTACCTCCCAGTAACTCTTTCACTTGTTCCACATCTTTATCCCCTCTGCCGGATAAACAAATCACTACTGACTCATCTTTCCTCATTTTTTCAGCTAATTTCACCGCATAGGCGACTGCATGCGAGCTTTCCAGTGCCGGGATGATTCCTTCTGTCTGGGACAAATGCTTAAATGCATCTAATGCTTCCACGTCTGAAATGGACGTATATTCCACTCTGTCAATGTCTTTCAAGTAACTATGCTCCGGCCCGACACCAGGATAATCAAGGCCTGCTGATACAGAGTGGGCTTCTTGAATCTGCCCTTCATCATTTTGTAGCAGGTACATCATGCTGCCATGAAGGATCCCGACGGACCCCTTTGTTAATGTGGCAGCATGTTTGTCGGTTTCTACCCCGCTTCCAGCCGCTTCCACACCGTATAAGTCAACTTCTCTATCATCAATGAACGGGTGAAACATTCCGATGGCATTGCTGCCGCCTCCAACACATGCGACGATGGCGTTCGGCAGGCATTTTTCCTTTTCGAAGAATTGTCGCTTTGTTTCTTTCCCGATCACACTTTGAAAATCCCGTACCATTTTAGGAAATGGATGTGGCCCTAACACGGAACCGATGATATAGTGTGTGTCCTCTACATTTGCGACCCAGTAGCGCAATGCTTCATTGACTGCATCTTTTAATGTGGCACTTCCCTGGGTGACACTCACCACTTTCGCTCCCAGTAACTCCATTCTGAATACGTTGAGCTTCTGTCTGCGAATATCTTCCTCTCCCATAAAAATGACGCAATCCAAGTTTAAAAGAGCACATACGGTTGCCGTTGCGACACCGTGCTGCCCTGCCCCTGTTTCCGCCACGATTTTTCTTTTCCCCATCCGTTCAGCAAGCAGGGCCTGACCGATTGTATTATTGATTTTGTGAGCACCCGTATGATTGAGATCTTCACGTTTCAAGTAGATTCTAGCTCCCCCTACCTGTTTGCTTAGATTTTCAGCAAAGTAGAGCGGGTTTTCTCTTCCCACATAATCCTTTAAGTAGCTTTGAAGTTTCCCTTGGAATTCTACATCCTGAGAGGCTTCATCATAAGCCTTTTCCAATTCTTGAACAGCCTTCATCAATGATTCCGGAACGAACCTTCCCCCGAATTGCCCGAATAACCCTTTTTGATCTGGTTGTGCGTAAATCATCTCAATTCCTCCATTCATTGTTTAAAAAATCGATATACCGACTTTGCCTCTCGGATAAATGATTCGATCTTTCTTCTATCCTTCTTCCCATCCGTCTCCACCCCACTTGAAACATCCACCATATAGGGACGGACCTTGGTGATCGCCTCCCGAACATTATCCAAATTCAATCCACCCGCAAGGATCAATTGTTGAGGGATGTTTAGTTCATCGACATAATCCCAATTAAACGTTGTCCCATTCCCTCCACGATGAGGCCCCTTTCCACTGTCCACCAAAATCATCTCTCCGCCAAAGTGTTCGATCCCATCTAAATCTTCTTTTTCTTTTATTGAAATCGCCTTGATACAAGGAAGATGGAGACCCTCACAAAATTGAACTGATTCATCTCCATGAAGCTGAACGTAATCGAGATTTACGGTTCTGAATATTTCTTCCATCTTCTCTTTAGCCTCATTTACGAACACACCAACCTTTAATACATGCGAAGGTAGTGAAGCACTTATAATTGCTGCTGATTCAACGTCAACTTTTCTTTTACTATCAGCGAACACGAATCCTATCGCATCCGCTCCTGCTTCAAGAGCCCACAGAGCCTCCTCTTGCCTTCTTATTCCACACACCTTTACTTTGGTCATTTCACCACTCCTTTTCTCACTTGTAAGGAGGCAAGCTTCGTTACAGGGTCATCACTTCTCATTAACGTCTCTCCGACAAGGACCCCATCCGCACCTGCGTTTACGACTCGGTGACAGTCTTCTTCATTTCTTATTCCACTTTCACTGATGAACAAGATATCTGTTCCATTTACCATGGAGCCGAGAGTTTCTGTGATCAGAAGATTTACTTCAAAGGTTTTCAGGTTTCGATTATTCACCCCAATTATGGTTGCCCCCAATTCCATTGCGACATTCATTTCTTCTTCATTATGAACTTCTACCAGAACTTCCAGGCCAAGCTTCGTTGCATAAGAATTTAATTCTTGTAGCCTGTTTACATCCAGGGCAGCCACGATAAGAAGGATGACATTTGCCCCGGCGTCTTTTGCACGATCTATCTGGATTTCATCGATAATAAAGTCTTTACACAGAATAGGGAGGGAGACTGCTTTTCGAACATTCGCTAGATCCTCCATACTTCCTTTAAAAAAAGGAGCATCGGTCAATACCGATATGGCACAGGCTCCCGCTTCTTCATACTTCTTTGCTTGAATCACAGGATTCACTTCTGTGCGGATATCTCCTTTTGATGGAGATGCCCGCTTAATTTCAGCAATCACCTGTAATCTGGATGCTGATTTTAATGCTTCATATAAGGAATTCCTGGGAGCCCCCTTATAATAATAGGATTCATACCCTGCACTCTTTAACTCTTTCACTTCCTCTTTCTTTTTTTCAAGAATGGTTTGTAGAATGGTAGACACTTAAATCACCTGCTTTCGACGTTGTTGACTATAACGAACCAAGGAGTGGAGCTTTTCTTTTGCACGACCGCTTTCTATACTTTCTCTTGCTAACATTACACCTTCTCTAAAGGTGGCCGCTTTGCCATGAGCGTACAGGCCGATTCCTGCATTGAATAAGACCGTATCAGTGTAAGCCCCTTCCTTCCCATTTAATACTTCTTCTAAAATAAGGGCATTGTCCCCCGCGTCCCCTCCACGTATCTCTTCCAGGGAATAATAAGGAAGGCCGACATCTTCTCCCGTTAAAGTGAGGGAAGTAATTTGCCCTTGATCCAGCAGAACGAGATGATTTTCCCCTGCTAATGAGGCTTCATCCATGTAATCAGCTCCATTAAGTACAATCGCCCGTTCTCGGCCCAATTTACGTAAAACATGGGCCATCGTTTCTAATTTATCTCTTCTATACACCCCAAGGAGTTGAGTTTCCAGACGAACTGGATTCGTTAATGGACCAATGAGATTAAAGATGGTAGGAATCTTTAATTCTTTCCGGACCTTCATTACCTTTTTTAAACCTGAGTGAATATGGGGTGCAAATAGAAAAGCAATATTGGTTTCATCCAGTAGACTTTCCACCTCATGAGATTGAAAATCGAGTGCTACCCCTAAATGTTCTAACACATCTGCACTACCGGTCTTACTGGAAATGCTTCTGTTCCCATGTTTCGCAACCTTCACCCCGGCCCCGGCAAGAACAAATGCACTCGTTGTACTAATATTAAAGCTTTGGGATCCGTCTCCACCTGTTCCGCAGTTATCCAATATTCCTGGTAATGTGCTTTTTATGGGCATCGCTTTCTCTCTTAAAACTTCAACAAGAGCTGTAATTTCCTCCACTGTTTCCCCTTTCGTTTTTAATAGGGTCAGGAAACAGGCGATTTGACTATCCGTTGTTTCTTCAATGAACAATAGTTCAACTGCCCTTTTCATCTCTTCTCTCTCTAATGAATGACCGTTAGATAGCTTCTGTAGATAAGGTTTCACGGTTATTCTCCTTTCTCATCTGAACTAAAAAGTTTTGAATGATTTTCTTTCCTGTTTTCGTACCGATGGATTCCGGATGAAATTGAACCCCGTACATTGGATATTTCATATGCTTTATCGCCATGATTTCTCTATCATCCATGGACAATGCGACTGTCTCTAATTGTGTCGGCAGTGTCCCATTCTTAATCACCAGGGAATGATATCTCATCACCTCTAAAGGTTGTGGAAGATATTCGAATACCCCGCAGCCGTTGTGTTTAATGAGGGATGTTTTTCCGTGCATGACTTTGTCAGCCACTTCGATGGTGGCCCCGAAAGCGGCCCCGATTGCCTGATGCCCTAAACAAACCCCGAAAATCGGCACACTAGCGTGAAGATTCTGTATAATCGAGATGCAAATGCCCGCATTTTCCGGTTTCCCTGGACCAGGTGATAGAATGATTCCTGCAGGGTTCAAATCCCTTATTTCTTCTAAAGAAATAGCATCATTCCGTTTCACGATTACTTCTTCACCGAGCTCTTCTATATATTGATACAGGTTATACGTAAAGGAATCATAGTTATCAATAAGAAGGATCATCCTGTCACCTCCAATAATGATTTAGCTTTATTCATGGTTTCTTCATATTCACCGGCTGGGTCTGAATCATAAACAATCCCTGCACCGGCTTGAACATATGCCGTTTGATCTTTAAGAACCATCGTCCGGATGGCAAGGGCAAAATCCAAATTCCCGTTCACCCCGATATACCCGACGGCACCTGAGTACACACCGCGCTTGGTGGTTTCAAGTTCATTGATGATTTGCATCGCCCTGATTTTCGGTGCTCCGCTGACGGTACCTGCCGGTAAGCAGCTTGTTAAAGCTTCCAGCGGTGTTACTTCTTCTTTTAATTCACCCTTTACCTCCGAAACGATGTGCATGACATATTTATATCTCTCGATCGTTAAATACTTTGAAAGGTAAATGGAACCGATCTCACAAACCCTTCCTAAATCATTTCTTCCTAAGTCAACCAGCATACGATGTTCAGCGATCTCTTTTTCATCTGTAAGTAATTCTTTCTCAAGCTCCCTGTCCACATCATGTGTATCCCCCCTTCTTCGCGTTCCTGCGATTGGATTCGTGGTGATTTCCCTCCCTTGTACTTTCAACAAGCTTTCTGGTGATGCCCCCAATACGACATAGTCCTCGAAATCAATGAAGAACATGTAAGGGGACGGGTTCGATTTCCTCAAGCTTCTATAGAATGAAAATGGATCACCTGAAAAGGACGCCTGAAGCCTTTGAGAGAGCACGACTTGAAATATCTCACCTTCCCCTATGGATTTCTTTGCCTTCTCCACCTTTTCCATGAATTCACCTTTTGTGGTTTGAGCATGGAAGGAAAGGCGATCTAGTTTCTTTTTATGGGTTTTCAAATACACATTGTTCAGCTCAGCCTCGACTTCCTTCACCTTTTTATTTAGATCTCCTGTTTGATCCTCTGTCCACTCATTCATGACGACAATAAATACTTTGTGCTCCAGATGATCAAACACAATGACTTTTTCATAAAACATGAGATGAATATCCGGCATCTCCAATTCATCTTGAGGAGTTACACCGATGTCTTCGTAGAGTCGAATAACGTCATATCCCAGATATCCTATCCCTCCACCTGTAAAAGGAAAAGGTGCATCCTTTAGTTTTTGGGAAGGAATAAGGTTTTGAATGATTTCAATGGGATTCCCCTCTATTTCATCCATTTCACTTGCATATGTTTTTATTAACTGAACAGTATTTCCGTATGCTTTACATTCTAAAAATGGATCACTCCCTACAAATGAATACCGACCGGATTGTTCATGCTTCAATGAGCTCTCCAATAAAAATTTCTTCTTCCCTTTTAATGATTGAAAAAGTGAGATGGGTGTAAATAAGTCTCCGTTTAATTCTTTCACCACATAATCCAATGCTTGCTGATTCATCATTTCATGCCTCCAATTCAATGTTCCACTTAAAATTCCATAAAAAAAGTCCTCTATGAACAAAAAAGATCTGTTCATAGAGGACGATGCTGACCGCGGTGCCACCTCTGATTGGAATACTTTGACGTATCCCCTCTTGATTCAAGTACAGGGAATGAATAACCCGATACTCTATCCTTTTAACGGTGGAATTCCGTACGACCCTACTTCCATTCAGATCATCTCTCATAAGTCCATTCCAGACAAGCTATCATGCTAAGGTCTCACCATCCTCAGCTCTCTGTCATGCATCACTTGAATGTACTCCTCTTACTCGGCGATTTATCATTATTTAGTTATAAAAAAAGGGCATCTCGATCCATTTACATCATGTAAAGGACGAGATACCCGTGGTGCCACCTTTGTTGACTGCCTGAACAGTCCACTCAATCGTATCGAAGCGATTTGCTTTTAATACGCGTCTTTTGTAACGATAAGACATTCGCCAAAGCCTACTCCCTGAAGTTTCGGTTTGGAGGCTCGGAAGTCCATTCCCAAAGATCGTTCACACTGGTTCTCACCAACCACCAGCTCTCTTAAGTGTCGATCAGAGGTACTCCTCTTCGTCAAAGCCATTCGCTCATTTAATTAATTGTTTATTATACTAATAGCATTCCTTCACAATGTCAACTATTTATATTAAATAATATTCTGATTTGTATCATAAGGTTCACACAATGGAAATCATCATTGAATCACAAACGGGCTTATAGCCGATTTCCATATAAATCTTGTTGGAGGTGGGATTATCCAGGTCCGTATAGAGCGAACAAAAGGAGTGGTGCTTCAACAATAGACGACTCAGTTCTGCTACAACAGAAGATGCGTATCCTTTTTTCCTGTATTCTGAAGGGGTATATACAAAATTTACGGTAATGCCGTTTTCCGTTCTTCTTGCCCCCCGTGCCATGGAAACAGGCTTTCCGTCCACTTCCCAAAAGTACACATATGGTTCATTTTCAATCATATCTTTTGCCCTTTCAAGAGCCTCTTCACCCGACATGGGTAGCACTTCTATATCCTCGATAAATCCAAGGAGCCATCGGGCTAAAAGTCCCTCCTGGCCCTTCCGTACGGGAACCATTTTCCCATCACTCAACGGAATATCATTCACCTTATTCAATTGGTACACACGTTGCCTCATACGGATGTTGAAACTTTTCCCCATAACGTGACACCATGCATGAGTCAATTGAAGTGCGGTTTCTTTCTCAGCAACAAAACCGGGAATGGTGATATTGTTATTCTCGCAAAACGCTATGAGCTGTTCGGCTATTCCCTGGATTCCACCTTTCTCCACCTTAAGTGTACTGACAAGGTAATGAGGAGGGGTCATGATGAAGGATCCCACCACCGTCCCGACCTCATTTTCCATTAAAAGAAGAAGCGGATCTGTATATTTATCACTCGTTTTCATCGTGTTCAATAAACCTAAAGGCAGGTTATTCGCCGCTTCATCCTCCATTAAAAAGGAATGGACCTTATCGTGGAAGACTGTCGGATCTTTAAACTGTGTCAGCTTATACATATTATCACCCCATTCCCAAAATTCGACATTAGTAATGGAGGTTCCTCCTTTACTTCTGAAGTTTTCTGCCTGTAATGGAGTGATATACATGGTAAGCACTTACAGATACTCCGATGGTCCCTGCACCCGGAAAGACTGAGTCACCGCATATCCATACATTTTTCAAGGGAGTCCTGTGAGAAAGACTATTGAAGAGAGCATGATCATTAGATTGAGGAAATCCACCTACAATGCCCCCAGGACGGCCAGTAAATCGTTCCCAGGCTTTAGGTGCCCCAGGGTAAATATCTACAAGACAATCTCTTATAGTGGGAATGACTGACTCTATGGAATTGATCATTTTCTCCTTAAGATTCTCCTTGTAAGAATCGTACTTTTCTTTGGTTTCCCATTTTTCTAATTTAGTATGGGTTGATACCGTTAAGGTACGGAATCCTTCCGGGGCACGCTGACGGTCATTTGGATGGGATAGCGATAAAAAGAGATGATCCCCTTCTGACATATTTCCATTTGGGTTTGAACAAATTTGAGAGAACAAAGGATAGGACTCTGGAAGTGATTCTTCTTTCAGCAACATATAAAGGGACATGGTTCCCCAAATAGCTTCTTTATCATTTACTTTTAAATAGTTATCAAGATTTGTTTTATAGTGAGGGGGGAAAAGATTTTTTAAAGATTGCACCGGCAAGTTGCATATAACATGATTTGCACGATACTCATTGCCCCTATGATCAGAGATGATCCATTCTTGTTCATGATGATCACGATCGATGCTAACCACTTTTCTCCCTAACGTCGCTTTAACCCCTATAGACTCAGAAAATCCGACCAGGCTTTGGGCTATTTGGAATAATCCACCTTCCAGATAGAATGCACCTTCGTGATATATATCCATAGCCAGGCACCCCATCAATAATGCACACTGCTCGCTGGTCACCTGCATACTATCTATCAGTTGCCCATCAATAAAATGTTTAAATGAAGAGTGTTCGTGGATTCCGTGTTTTTCTAATAAGTCGAGCATTGTTTTTTGAAAGGCAGGGAGCAGCATCAGAGATCCGGGTTTTAAACTTAACGTAAGCTCCATCCAGTCTTTCATCGTTTTAGGTGGAAGTGTCGGCAACGCGACCATCAGCTTTCGTATTTCTGTAGCGATCCTGAACACTTCTTCATAGAAAGGGCTCAGCTTTTCTGATATTTCTGGATACGATTTCTTCAACTCATTCACATGTGTTTCCCTATCTCGGTAGAATATCAGGGTTTTGTCTGGAAGATGAATATCCATAACCTGATCAAGCATTAGAGAAGGAGGGGGGGCTATCCCTAAATAGTGAAAAATACGCTGATGTATTCCTCCTTTTTCAAACCCCATACCCAGAGTTGCACCAACAGGAAATAAGGCTTCCCCCCTTTGGAATTTACCCGCGCAGCCTCCCCACTCCCTTGAAGCCTCGAGAATCCGGACACTGTAACCTGCACGCCCAAGAAGTGCAGCTGCTGTCAACCCTCCAATTCCACCACCTATTACGACTACTGAATTCTTTATCATTGCGTCACCCTATTCATTGATTCTTACCATACAATGTACTCTTCTCACTTCATAAAAACAAAGATGGATGGGCTAAGCCCATCCATCTTGCCGATATTGTGCTTGAGTAAACAGGGAAACGAGCACATACATGAAAAAGGAAATGATAATTGGAAAAATGACCGTGTGCATATCCAGATAATTAGGTGCGAAACTGTGAAATAAAATGTACGCTACCAGTCCTGAAATCATTGAAGCAATGGCACCATGGGCATTTCCTTTTTTCCAGTATAGTCCTAGAACAATCGGCCAAATAAAAACAGCTTCAAGGCCTCCAAATGAAAATAAATTAAGCCAGATAATTAATTCAGGGGGACTGAGCGCCATAAGAAAAACGAGAATTCCCGTTATACTCGTCACCCAGAAGCTAATCTTTTTGATTTGCTTTTCCTTTGCATCCTTATTGATGAAATTCATATACACATCTTTCACAATAGCCGAGGATACAATCAATAATAATGAATCCACTGTCGACATGATCGCCGCCATCGGAGCAGCCAGGACAATCCCGGCAAGCCATGGCGGAAGAACTTCTAAAGCAAGAAGAGGCATGACTTTATCCGCCACTTCTATTCCCGGGACCACGACCCTTGCAAGCACACCAATTAAGTGCATACCGAGCATAATGGAACCGACGACAATGGTTCCAATTATGAGCGCTCTGTGTAAGGACCGGGAATTCTTATAGCTCATGGCTCTGACTGCCACCTGAGGCAATCCGACAACACCCACGCCCACTAAAATCCAGAAAGAAGAAATATAGCGGGCACTTAATTCTCCATCAGGACCATGAGGACTTAATAGGTTAGGATTTTCCGCTTTCAATCCCATCATGATGTTCTCCATGCCACCTCCGGCGATGATGGTGGCAATCAATAGAATAATGGTCCCACCAAGCATGACCACCCCTTGAATCGCATCCGTGACCGCAACCGCACGAAAACCTCCGATAATGACGTAAACGAGTACCGATACGGCAAACAGAAAAAGAGCACTCTCGTAGGATAAACCGGTCAATGATTCAATGAGCCGTGCTCCCCCTACCCATTGAGCAATCATGGCTGAAAATAAAAATAGGATGATACTGATGGCCGATAGAATGGTGATCTTATTGCTTCCATACCTACCTTGTAGATAATCGATCAATGTAACGGCCTTGTATTTCCGGGCCATAATCGCGAACTTCTTCCCGAGTATAAGGAGAACAAAGTAACCTGTTACAACCTGTGACATAGCTAAAAGAACCCACGATAAACCATATGTATATGCTGCGCCCGGCCCTCCGATGAAACTACTGGCACTTCCATAGGTCGCAATCATGGTCATCGCCAAAATAAATCCGCCAAGCTGACGGCTTCCCAAGAAGTATTCCTGGACGAAGGAATCTGCTCTACTCACATTTCTGGCCTTATAAATTCCCACAACAAAAATCAAGATTAAAAAAGCGAATAAGGGAATCAATGCCATACTATTCATGATCATCCTCCTCATCGTCAAACGGAATGTCAGTCAGCATGTACTTTACGACGATGATCACTAACAATACCATAAGAAAAAAGCCAACGATGCAGCTGTAAAAAAACCACTCCGGCATCCCGAGGATCCAATCATAATCTGAAACCGGTTGACCACCCAACCCGAATGCAAAACCATACCACCATAAGAAATTTATAAGGACAAGTGCTATTCCTATCAGTGCCTCGTGACCAGCAACCCTGAACCGTTTGTCTTCTTTATGATCCACTTACTCTTACCCCTCCTTAAAATACAACATCCTTTAACAATTTACGACAGGAAGAAATGAAATGCAATATAAAAAGACAGAGCCGCAGCATCTGCTGCGGCTCTGTCTTTTTATATTTAATAAAGGGGGTTTTTCATGAACCATTCTCTCTATTGAAAGAGGGGGAAACTCTTTTGTTCAAATGAGAATGATTTTCAATATCATTGTAATCCCTCTTTTATTAAATGTCAACACAAAACTTTTATTTACCGAAGGAAATATTTGGTGCCCCGAAATGTGAATTATGGTAAAATTCTAAATTGAGCTCATATTATAGAGATAGAGAATCGAGGGGGATATGTTTGAAAGAGAAATTCAAATCATTTGGAATACCTTTAGTGTTAATCGTTCTGTTTATAGGGGCACTATTTCTTCACCAGCTTTTACAAGTCAAACAACAACCACAGCCTGATTGGAGTAGATCCATCCCATTAGACTACACTTCTGAAGAACGCCCTGTTATCTTTAATGGAGATGAAGGACTCTTCCTGGCAAGTAACGGTGAAATTACAGGGTTTACTTTCGAGGAAGCATTGGATTCCACCAGAGAAACAACGGTAGACATCAGCGTTACCCGGGGCCATCCTTTTTGGACAGACGGTACGAAAGTCATTCAGTACAAGGATGACAAATTAATCTCTACAGAAAGTAATCAAGTAACGACGATTAGTGAGGAAGCAACAGGGATCAGCACGGCAAAGAATTCTGTGTATTTCTGGAATAAAGAGAACCTTTTTTCTCTTAACCCTGCTGATTTATCAGTAAAAGGGGTTTTCAGCTTTACTAATGAAATCCTGGACGTCTATATTGGAAATAGTGGCAGTTCCGTAATACAGGTTAGACAAGATGACGGTCATTCTCACCTTTATTACATGGATGATACATTACAAGTAGTGAAAGATCCATTTGCAATTGTCAACACAGCAACGAATCATCATATGAATGGATTAACCTTTACCACAGAAAACAATCAATTGACTCTTCTTTATAATGAGGAGATGCGAGCACAGGGAACATTGTCATATAAGATTTTCAAGCTGCAAACACCGATAGATGAAATAGGATCTTCTATTTTGAAACCCACAAAAATTGATTTTACGAACGAAATGTCAGGGGGCAAACTTCGAAGTCCAAGATCCGCACAACTTCTTTCCATTAATGGAGAAAAATCCATTCTCTTCACATCAGAAGGTCATCGGGTTGGGGATGATAATGCGATTAGTCTATATGTAGCACCTTTCAGTGACTCAAACCAATTAACAGCGGCTCCAGTCAGTACAACTAAACATTTTACGTATTCTCCACTCAAGCTTACTAATAAGAGCATTGCCTGGTTGGAATATGATGGAGATACGTATGAATTATTTGGGGCTTCACAGGATGCACAAGTTATCGCCAATAGCACAGAATGGTCGAAACGAAGTGTCAAAGAGGCTGTTAACAATTCCGTACTTATGATATTCAGCAGCTTAATCACGATTATGGTTTCATTTTATTGGGTATTGCCTTCTCTATTTCTTTTAATTCTGCTTTATATTTTTAAACCAAATATATTTGAGAAGGAAGAGATCAACTGGGTTGAATATGCCTCTATCATTATGTTTTTAGTCATGCCGATAACCTTCATCACTAAAGCGATGGGCGATTACTTCTACTTTTCCGCTCCGGAATACCTGATGTTTTCAGGAAGTGAGTATATAGTATTACTCGTTATCAGTGTCATTACTTCACTACTATGGAAGTTAGGGAGAGATCCTGACTGGGGTACTTTTGGTGGAGTATTTTATTTCATGGGTATTTACATTCTTCTTTATGCCACTTCTATTGGACCGTATATTTTTAATTTATTTTAATGATAATGGAACAAAGCGCTCAGAAGAATTTCTGAGCGCTTTGTTTCCATTTAATTCTCACTTTCTTTCCAATGTTTTCGTTTATGGAAGTATGCATAAATGACAATACAAAGCGTCAACCAGGCACCTCCTGCAGTGAACCCCCCAAGAATGTCACTTGGATAATGCACTCCTAAATACACTCTGCTCAGACCAATCAATAGGACCAGGAAGCTGATCGCAATGACACTCGCCCACTTATACCGTTTATGATCTAATGCTCGAAACAATATGAATGCAAGAGTCCCGTAGAAAATAAAGGAACTCATGGAATGACCACTGGGAAAGCTATACCCGCCTTGCTCGATCAGTGCTTCAATATCAGGTCTTTCACGTTTAAAAATCCATTTGAGCAGCCCGTTAAACCCTGCCCCTGATGTGATCGTAATCGCCACAAAAAGAGCCAGTGGATATTTTTTCAAAAACAGTAAGATGACAACCACACTGCAAGCAATGATGGTGATTCCTTTTATACCACCTAAGAAAGTGATGAAAGTCATAAAGGTCGTTAACTTCGGTGAGATAAATCCTCTTACTACCTCAAAGACACCATTGTCAAATTGTGCGATTTCATTTTCTTTCCACTCTTCGACAATCGTGACGAATCCCCATGTAAATGCAATCAAACAAATGACCGATAATGCAACAAATACTCCTTGTTTTATATGTTTCTCCTCCAAAACTTGTCCCTCTCTTTACTCACGGCTTATTGAGCTTTTTTCTTTGAAGTCGTCTTCTTTTTCGTTTGCTTCTTCGTCTTTTTCGGTTTGGATGAATCAATGGAAGCTTGAAGTGCTGCCATTAAATCTGTCACATTTTCTCTTGGTTCTTTTTCTTTCGTTGTGACTACCTTTTCCCCGGTTTGCTTCGATTCAATCAACTGACTCAAGCGTTCACGATACTGATCTTTATAGTTATCCGGTTGAAATTCAGTTGTGAGCTGATCGATCAACATCGTTGCTGTTTTCAGCTCTTTGTCCGTTATTTCATCTTCTTCTGGAACATTCGGTACATCCCCTGTACCCCTCACTTCATCAGGATAATGAATGGTTTCCATTACGAGTGTATTTTCATATACCCGAACGATGGAGAGTTGTTCTTTCGTTCTCATCGTGATTTTGGCGATACCTACTTTTCCTGATTCCTGAAGAGCTTTTCGCAATAATGAATATGCTTTTTTCCCTCCATCATTCGGTGAAACGAAATAACTTCGATCAAAGAATATCGGGTCGATTTCCTCCATTTTGATAAAGTCTACTATTTCCACGGCTTTATCCCCATTCGCTTCCTTCAATTCCTTCAATTCCTCTTCTTCAAGAACGACAAATTTCCCTTTCGTCACTTCATAGCCTTTAACGATGTCATCATGTCCGATTTCTTTTTCACAAGCTGGACATACTTTTTCATATTTAATCGGTGTATGACACTCTTTATGAAGTGAACGAAGCTTAATATCACGATCTTCTGTAGCAGAATGAAGTTTAATGGGGATGTTCACCAGTCCAAAACTAATTGAGCCTTTCCACATCGTATGCATATATCAATACCCTCCTTTACATAAACTAATCCCTTATCCTTATCATTTAGTTGTCCGATACTCTTCATTCCCTTAAACATCTGGAAATAAATAAACTCTCATTGGTCACACTAATACTAAAAATCAGGTGAATAGATATGAAACCGATGCTTCCTACCTTATATGATGAACTCCCTGAAAATGAGGAATGGCTTTATGAAGTGAAATATGATGGATTTCGCGGAATTCTCTACGTTGATTCTGAGAATCAGATAAGTCTTCAAAGTCGAAACGGTAAGGAATTGCTTCCACACTTTCCGGAAATTGAAAAAGAGATTAAAACATTACTCAATGAAAGAGATTTACCTACACCTTTCATTTTGGATGGAGAGATCGCCCTATTACGCTCTTCCTGCAGCAGTGAATTCTTTGAATTACAGATAAGAGGCAGAATGCGAAATAAGCAGAAAATCGATCATGCTGCAGCCGGAAGACCCGTTAAATTTCTGGCATTCGATTTACTCCAGTATGGGAAGAAATCATTTGCATCCGAACCTTACCTTACAAGAAAAGAAAAATTGAAAGAGTTTTTTACCTTTCTTCAATTGCCGTTAGAACCTACCCCCTCTCTCCCACCTTCCCTTCAAATGGTTCCCTATTTCAACAATCGGCAGGAAATATGGGAACTTGTAGAAAAAGAGGAAGGTGAGGGCGTTATCGCCAAGAGGAAGAATAGTAGGTGGGAAGCGGGAAAACGAAGTACGAGCTGGGTAAAAACTAAGAATTGGAAACACTGTCACTGTTTCATCACTGCGCTGGATGAAACGAACGATTACTATCACATTGGCGTTTTCGATAACGAAAAGATTATGCCGATAGGCTTATTTCACTTTGGTCTTTCTCCTGAAGAGAAAAAATCATTAAAAGCAATGATCAAAAAGAATAGTACGAAGAATGTGAATTCCCTTTATTACATAGACCCAGCTATAACCGTGGAAATTTCATATTTGAATTGGTATGAGGATCAACTGAGGGAACCACATTTTCATCGATTTCTATTTTCCATTACCCCGGAATCCTGCACCATGGAGCAATTCAAGCTGGACGAAGCCTCCCTTCCACGTGGGGTTGAAATTACTCATCCAGATAAGGAATTGTTTCAGAAAGTCTCAATGACTAAGCTTGATTACGTTCGGTATCTTCGGAAGATGTCCGTCGCTATTTTGCCTTTTCTGAAGGATAGGCCATTGACTTGTATTCGTTTTCCACACGGGCTATTTGGTGAATCCTTTTACCAGAAAAATACGCCTGATTACGCCCCTTCATTTATTGAAACGTACAAGGAGGACAATATCGACTATACGGTATGCAATAACTTGGAGACATTGATTTGGCTTGGAAATCAGCTTGCATTGGAATTTCACATTCCTTTCCAAAGAACGAAGGATGCATCTGTCAACGAAGTGGTCTTTGACTTAGACCCACCCAGCAGGGATCAATTCTCCCTGGCGGTTAAAGCGGCTTCCATTATGAAAGAACTATTCGACCGACTCAACCTCCATAGTTTTGTGAAAACGTCAGGAAATAAGGGACTGCAGGTGTATATTCCCATACCACCGGGATACACATGGAAGGACACCGGCTTGTTTACTGAATTCATTGCACATTACCTTGTGACCAATTATCCTGAGGATTTTACGATCGAGCGTTTAAAAAAGAACCGAAAAGGCAGGTTATACGTGGACTACATTCAGCATGGAGAAGGAAAAACCATCATTGCGCCTTATTCCCTAAGGGGAAATGAAGATGCTTTAATCGCCACTCCCCTCTGGTGGTATGAAGTAAATGAGGACCTCCATCCAGAACACTTTACAATAGATGTTGTTTTGCAAAGGTTCCGGCAGATGGGTTGTCCCTTTACTACATTCGATTGGGTAAAAGATCTCCAGCCATTTTGTGACGTGATTCAATTTTTGAAACAGCAATCCAATCACAAAAAAAAGAATGTCCCAAAAGCCTAGCTTTTTGGGACACTCTCACCTGACTTACACAAGCTCAGGCTTTTTATTCATTTAGGCACTCATAAATACTTTACTATCAACAATTGATTTGGCATGATTCTGAAGCAGTTCGTACGTTCCTTCTTCAGTAAAATCCTGTCTGGAAATCTCACGATAATCTTCAGGATGTGTGATAGACAATTCAAATTGGGCCTGGTAGAGATATGTTGCATTCCCGATCAACTCCATATTGTATTGCCCTTCACCTAATTGGTTCACCACAACACGTACTTTCCCACCATTATTATATACATCTATTTCCTTGCCAAACTCATTCTGATTGAGTAAGCATGTCACAAGGCTGGATGCAGACATAGCCGTTCCACAAGCATTTGTAAAGCCTACTCCTCTTTCGAAGGTACGAACATAAATCGCACCTTTTTCTAATGGATGAACAAAACTGACATTGACTCCGTCAGGAAAGAGATTATTGGGACCATTTACTGTTTCAGCAATCGTCTTCTGTTCATTCGAAAGAATATGTTCTGTGCTTACAACACTAATGAGATGAGGATTGGGGACCGCCAGTGCAGTGAACGATAATCGATCTGAAATTTCAGGGATTTTCTCGTCCACTACCTTTTCACGATCCATATTCATCGGCAATTTATCCAATTCAAATAATACAGGGGAAATTTCAACATTATATGTCGGTATATTTTCATATATAGCTTCTTGAGCTGAAACACGCAGATCCGCTTTCATCGTCTGTATCACTATCGTCGTTTTGTCAAGAAGTTCACACACATAGCGACCTACACAACGAAGACCATTCCCGCACATGGATGCTTCAGATCCATCTGCATTGAATACCCTCATTTGTGCATCGCAATGTTCACTTGACAGCACAAATAGAATTCCATCCGCTCCAATACCCGACTTTCGATCACATAGTGCAAGGGCAAGATTTTGCCTTGCTTCTTCAGTGAATTCGTACCCATTCGTCATTTCATCAATCAGTAGAAAGTCATTTCCAGAGCCATGACATTTAATTAGATTCAAGTTCATCGTGAATCCCTCCACGGTAATTTACTAGTAAACTATTCTTAATAGTCTTAGCTTGCCACAAACAAGCTCTTTTCGCAATCATCTCACCCTATATTATTAAAGATAATCCTCAAGGTGTGACTTGTAGAAAACTTAAAAGTTGAATTTCTTCGTCCATTTAGAGACAATGAGATGGGTGATGATCATGACAGATGAGTATATTTTTCGGTTTCAAGTTCAAGAGGTGGAAGAAGCGTGTGACGAATTCGCTTCCCGGGATGTGACTGTATTGACCCATATTCTGAATGACAAAAAAGACCTTTTACATGAAGGTCTCTTTCGTGTGCGTTTCAATCAAATCGGCATCTATCCTTTTCCTAAAGATGTAGCCTGCCAAATATCTTCTAAGCACCTACAGCGTTTACTTCTCATTGAATTGAAGAGATATATAAAGCCCCAACGAAAATATCTGACACCAGGGGAATATAAACCTGTTTGGTAACTAACGGATCTCTGCTATTTCATGATGTAAGAGGTCTCGGGTCCATTTACATGATGTTTGATAGCATTCTATCACATCTTTTTTGTTTAATTTCAGTTCGTCCATTTTGGTTTCGATTGCTGTCCAGTCAGCTTTTTCAAGCAAAACGACCAGCTCCAGAATGTCTTTGAACTCGTTTGAGGAGCCCGTTAGTGCATTGCAGATTTCATCATTCAATGGTAATTCATTCAGAATGACTTCAAATGGCATAGATAATATAGTTTCCATCAATGAAAACATACCCGTTAGGAAATAGCTCGACTTCACTGAACCTCGATTGTGCTTCTCTGCCAGCAACTCACACATTTTTGCCCTGGTTAAAGATAATGTAATAACTTCGTTTTCTAATTGCTTCCTCTTACCTACCTGTTCCCTGACAGCTAAAACATAGATCCATCGTTTAATTTCCAGAAGACCCAATAGAACAATAGCCTGTCGAATAGAATGAATTTTATGTTTAGGGCGGTAAGATGGTGAATTGATTAATTTTAATAGTTTATAGGACAAAGAAAGATCCTGTTCAATCAATCGACTAATCACATCAATGCTCGGTTCCGTCATTTCCAGGCTTTGAATAATCGAATAATAGGAATGAAAATATGTAGGTACGTCATGAGTAGAAATGATTTTTGGTTTACTAAAGAAATACCCTTGAAAGAAATCGTATCCGTTTCTCCTTGCTTCTTCATATTGTTCCTCTGTCTCCACTTTTTCTGCCAGAAGCTTGTACCCCAGTAAATTAGCGAAAACTTCAATCGTTCCCCGGTCAGTGTCCGTTGTATGGAGAAAATCAACCTTCACATAATCCGCAATTTTCATTAATTTTAAGTAGTTAGGATCTGAATCATTAAAGACAAAATCGTCTAAAGCGATTTTATAACCCAGTTCCTTTAACTCTAAGCAAACATTCAGGATTTCAGGACTAGGAACTACATTTTCCAAAATTTCCACGACAATTTCCTTCGGATTGAAGTAGGTAGGGACTCTATGCATTAAAAGATTTTCTGTGAAATTGATGAAGCATGGCTTGCCTGCGGACAAGCTTTCAAGACCAATATTCAAATAGCTATTAATAATGACATCGGCCGTGGCATGGTCTCCATCTATATTCGGAACCATATTCATTTCATTGTTTCGGTACAGAAGCTCATAAGCTACGGTTTCTCCATTCCGATCAAAAATCGGCTGTCTCGCTACAAACACTTCCACTACACTCACCCCTGATGATTTCCTGATATATGTATATAAATAGTTCAAAAGTTTCATTAATTACTATAATATTACCAATAAATATGTGGAAAGTCTACGAAATTTGGAAGTAGTTGTAAGGACCAAAAAAACTCAAGCAGACCTGTCATCAACTACGATTACAATCGTAATATTGAACAAATCCACTTGAGTTCTTTACCGCTTTAATGAATCGAATGAACAAAGAAGTTCATAAGGAACAATGCAGCAATGATATATAGAGGAATGGATACTTCTCTCGCTTTACCTGTAGCCAATTTTAAAATTGGATAAAGGATAAAGCCGATGGCAATTCCATCTGCAATACTGTACGTAAATGGAATCATCGCAATGATAAAAATGGCTGGAAATGCCTCTGTTAAATCACGAAGATCCATATGTCGTATATTTTGAATCATTAAGCCGCCAATGATAATGAGGATTGGGGCGATAGCATGATCTGGAATCCACTTTAAATACGGAATAAACAACACAGATCCCAAGAATAATACTCCAGTAGTCAAACTCGTTAGTCCCGTACGACCACCTGCTGTCATGGCTGCAGCACTTTCTACAGTAGAAACTGTCGGACTCGTTCCGAAGAATCCTGATGTAAAGGCAGAAAATGCATTCGCCTGGAAGGCTTTAGAGTATTTATGAGGTTGATCAATCATATCCGTATGTCCATGAACGAGACCGATGTTTTCAAATACCAGCACCATCGTAACAGAAAAAACCGCAATCCAAAACGGAATCTCCAATATGGCACTAAAGGATATTTGACCGAAAACCTGACTGTATTCACTTAATTGGAATGAACTGGACTGAATCGATGGTTCGATCCCAAAGATGAATCCCAGTATGGTTCCAAAAGCAATACTCCATAAAAATTGACCTTTCACATTTCGAACAAACAAAAAGATCGTCACCAGGAATGTCAGCACCGTGGCCAACACCTTTAATTCCCCAAAATCACCAATCATGATGATGGCACTCTCTCCTCTTTGGATGAGACCACCTTTTTCAAGACCGATAAACATTAAGAACATCCCTAATCCTACAGTGATGGCTTCTTTTAATGTTTTGGGAATGGCTTCCGATAATACTTTTGAAAGCTTTGTAAATGCAATGATCATAAAGAGTATTCCTGAAATCACTACGACAGCTAAAGCTTCCTGCCACGTTAAGCCGGATGATTTTACGAGAGTAAACGTAAACATCGCATTAATTCCCATACCTGGAACCAGAAGGATTGGTGCATTTGCCCAAAAGGCCATCACCAAACACCCAACGAAGGAGGCAAGAATGGTTGCCATAACCGCTCCTTCAAATGGAATTCCAGCTTCAGAAAGAATTAAAGCATTCACAGCGATAATGTACACAATCGTGAAATAACCGATTGCTCCAGCCATCATCTCCTGCTTCATCGTGGTACCGTGATTCTTTAACTGAAAAATACCTCCACGTGCTTTCATAATATAATCTTCCTATAAAACTGCCCTCTCCCTACCCGCTCCTCCCATAATAAGGGGAGCCACAAAATACTATTCTAGCAAAAGGCCTGACGTTTGCCAATATGTATTTTAGAGGGTGGGATCTGCGGGATTTTGGTTCACCATCAGGAATCCGACCGAAATGGAACATAATCCGGCGGCTTTTGCGAATAATCCAGCCGAAATCACCAGAAATCCAGCCGTTTTGGAGAATAATCCAGCCATTTCACAATTTTATCCACATATCCCTCGGATCCGTCCCTCGTAAAAAGCCAAGCTTCCCAAAATGGAGGCTTGGCTTGGTAGAAAAATCTTACTTATCAATCTCACGAATCAGATTAGCCATTTCAATGGCTGATACCGCTGCTTCCCATCCCTTGTTTCCTGCTTTGGTACCGGCTCTTTCGATTGCCTGCTCGATTGTATCCGTCGTTAAGACACCAAAGATGACGGGTACATCTTCCTGCAGGCTTAGATTGGCCACTCCTTTGGCCACCTCTCCACTTACGTATTCAAAATGAGCAGTTGCTCCGCGGATGACCGTTCCCAGAGTTATGACCGCATCATATTTCCCTGAACGGGCAAGTTTTTTGGCGATCATAGGAATTTCAAATGCACCTGGAACCCAAGTGACAGAAACATTTCCTTCTTCAACGCCGTGGCGCTTTAATGCATCTTCCGCCCCACCCAGAAGCTTTGATGTGATGAACTCGTTGAAACGTGATACGACTATTGCAACCTTTAATCCTGAACCTACTAAATGACCTTCATAAATTGTTTTCATTGTATATTCCTCCTAAAATTTAAGTATATGTCCAAGTTTTGCGTGCTTTGTTTTCAAATATTTCTCATTTTCGAATTTCGCCGGCATTTGGATCGGTACTCGACCTGCAATTTCTAATCCGTACCCGTTGATTCCGGCAATTTTTCTAGGATTATTGGTCAGTAAACGCATCTTTGTTATGCCTAAATCTCTCAGAATCTGTGCTCCGATTCCATATTCCCTTAAATCATCACCAAAGCCCAGTTTTTGATTAGCTTCAACGGTGTCATAGCCTTCTTCCTGGAGCTTATAGGCCTTCAATTTATTGATTAAACCAATCCCACGGCCTTCCTGTCTCATATAAAGCAGTACACCTTTTCCATGCTCTTCAATTTGAGTCAGTGCTGTGGCAAGCTGAGGTCCACAGTCACAGCGATTGGAACCGAATACATCTCCCGTCAAACATTCAGAGTGAACGCGAACGAGTACATCTTCATCCTCGGACCACTCTCCTTTCACAAGCGCGATATGCTCTTTACCTGTAAGGTTTTCTGTGTAAGCAACGGCCTTGAAGTTTCCAAATTCGGTAGGAAGTTCAATTTCCACTTCTCTCGTTACGAGCTTTTCTTTTTTCCTTCTGTACCTGATAAGGTCCTCAATGGAGATGATTTTCAGATTCCATTTATCAGCCAATTTCATCAACTCAGGTACCCTTGCCATCGTCCCGTCTTCATTCATGATTTCACAAATGACACCTGATGGCTTGGCACCTGACAGAACAGCCAAATCGATGGCCGCTTCTGTATGTCCTGCCCGTTTTAGTACCCCCCCTTTTTTGGCGACAAGGGGAAAAACGTGTCCGGGTCTTTTGAAGTCCTCGGGCAATGAGTGCGGGTTCAATAATTCTTGTATGGTGGTCGATCTCTCAAATGCACTAATCCCGGTTGTTGCGGATTTATGATCGACAGAAATCGTAAAGGCCGTTCCATGAGGATCGGTATTTGACATCGTCATGGGTGCAAGCTTTAGTTTTTGTGCAATTTCCTCTGTTATCGGGGCACAAATTAAGCCTCTTCCTTCTTTAGCCATAAAATTAATGACTTCTGGAGTCGCTTTATCGGCAAGGGCAATAAAGTCTCCCTCATTCTCCCGATTTTCATCATCGACTACGATGACGACTTTACCTGCCTGCAAATCTTCCAGAGCTTCTTCGATCTTATTAAACATGGGGCAACCCCTCCCTATTAGTCAGCAAAACCATTTTGACTTAAAAATTCATAGCTCATGCGGCTTGAAGTGCTCTTAGACTCTTCCTTTGCTTCATAGAAGCGATGAAAGTATTTCGCCATTACATCACATTCAATATTGACACGGTCCCCTACTTTCTTCTCGCCAAGAACCGTGTCCCCTCTCGTTTGCGGGATCAAGGAAATCGTAATGGTATTATTTTTCACATCAAACACAGTAAGAGAAGTGCCGTCTATTGCGACAGAGCCCTTCATGATAAATAAATGACTCTGATTTTCCGGTATGGAAATGTCCATATACCAGGCATTTTCAACTTTCTCTATTCTAACGATCGTCCCTATTCCATCGACGTGCCCATTAACGAAATGCCCGCCGAAACGACCGTTTGCAGCCATCGCCCTCTCCAGGTTCACTTTAGAACCATGGGATAGATTGCGCAGCGTTGTGCCTTCGAAGGTTTCAGGCATCACGTCCACTTGAAATTGCCTGGAGCTGAATGAAGTAACGGTTAAACAGACACCATTCACACTGATGCTATCTCCAATATGAACGTCTTCCAGAACGCGTCCCGCCGTTATCGTCAGTTCCATGGATGAGGAGGATTTTTTCATGCGTTCAATTGATCCTATTTCTTCAATGATTCCAGTAAACATCCCTTTCTCCTCCTTTCAATAAAGGTTAAATCTTAGGCATAGCAACAATTTTAATGTCGTTTCCTACTCGTCCAAGGCTCTTAATCTCCATTTCAAGACCTTCTGCAATGGTCGGGAAACCTTCCCCTCCAAAACTGGTGAAGGCAGAGCTTCCGCCTACAAGCTTTGGTGACATGTACATAATCAATTCCTGAAAGGCTTTTTCCTTTAAAAAGGAAGAATGAATAGTAGATCCACCTTCTACATAAAGGGATCCGATATTCCGGGCACCCAGTTCTTTTAATACTGTGTGAATGTCCATCCTTTCTTCTGAAAGGGTGATGATTTGGCAGCCTGATTCCATATAGGGCCGCTTCTGTTCTTCATTGACAGAACTGCCCGTGAAGATGAGCGTCCTCATGTCCGAGTCTCTCACTACATGGGAGTGGAGAGGTGTTCGTAAATAGGTATCTAATATGATTCGAATGGGGTTTTTTCCACCTTGGGGCAAACGGGTGGTAAGGTGTGGGTTATCCTGAATAACGGTATTGACTCCTACTAATATCGCGTCATGCCTGTGACGATCATAGTGGACATCTGTGCGTGAAGCTTCTGACGTAATCCATTTGCTATCTCCTGAAGCTGAAGCTGTTTTCCCGTCTAATGTAACAGCTGTCTTAAGGGTTACATAAGGCGTGCCGTATTGAATGAAATGGAAAAAGTGCTTATTTAGTTCGAGTGCTTCTTCTTCAAGCTCCCCGACCATTACTTCTATGCCTGCATCCCTCAACTGTTGGATTCCTCTTCCCGCGACAAGGGGATTTGGATCTGTGCCGGCAATATGAACTCGCCTCACTCCGCTTGAAATCAGCAGCTGTGAACAAGGAGGTGTTTTCCCGTAATGAGAACATGGTTCCAACGTAACATAGACGTCACTCCCCTTTGCTTTGTCTCCTGCCATCTTTATGGCATGAACCTCTGCATGACCTTCTCCTGCTTTGAGGTGCGCACCCATCCCAACGACTTCTCCATTTTTCACCACGACCGCTCCTACGGCAGGATTGGGCGATGTTTGACCTTGGGTGGTCTTTGCCATTGAGAGGGCAAGCTTCATATATGGTGAATCGTTCAAACGTTTTACCTCCCTTCACTCATTACTATTATTCTAAAATAAATAAACCCCAAGTAAGTTTTTACTTGGGGGAAGTTGGCATGACTGAATAAAGTATTCACATGATTTCTTTTTTGGGAAAAAAATCCCCCTAAAAAAGATAGACTACTCGCGTCTAGATCAAGTAAATACTGCCGTTCCTTCTCCCATCCAGACTTTCACTGTCGGCTTTGGAATTTCACCAAATCCACCGTCTAATTTACATTAGCCGGGTCACGGACTAAGAGCATGTGCTCATCACCGCCGGTAGGGAATTTCACCCTGCCCCGAAGGAAACCTATTCGATTATCATTATTCTATCATAGTTTCATCAATGAAATCATGTAAGGAGCTCTAAAATTTTATTTTTGTACTAATTTTTTGAATACTATATCGCAAACACCTCTCTGATCCCGACTGCAACCATAAATCAGATGTACAGGATGAGTGACAAGGTTAAAAAAAATGCCTCTACTTAATAGAAGCATCCTTCACATACTATGCTAATTGCTTTCTGCATTCTTCCGCACATTCAAAACAGGCTTTAGCGCAGTCTTTACAATGCTGTTGATCATGAGAATTACATTCTGTTCCACACGCATCACAGATTTCTGCGCAAAGGACCAGAATTTGTTGAACAAATTTACTGCTTCGCTGCATGGCATGAATGGCATAGGAACAAATATCCGCACATTCCCGGTCCAGTTCAATGCACGTCATCATCGCTTTTTCTTCCTTAAGGGATGCATGATAGCATACATTACATGCTTCAAGACATCGTTGCAAAGCCGTCAAACATGGTTTGTAATCAGCATTCATCATCTCACCTCCACAAATGTTCCTTTTTAGCGTACCCAAATGAATAAAAAGGATTACTATGCGGTAAGAAAATAATCACTGTCTACATACCACAGGAAAATAAGAAGCCAATCCAGTTCCTCGCTATATGTTTCATAAAAAGAAACATAACTATGGTGATAGTCAAAGAGCTTTTGAACACTTTGAGGAAGATATCCCTTTTGTAAGGATAAATAATTTTTTTTATTATAATTCAAGATCCATCGTTTGTTTCCTTTATAGATGATAATCGTGTCACCCTCGTCACTTCGCCATTCAATAGCAGTAGAGCTCTGGTATTTCAAGTGAAAAACCTTACCCGCTCCCCCCTTATCGATTTTCATGGATCTGCTCCATTTTAAGAATGGCAGCGGGTGCTTATGTTTTCGGTGAAGCATATAGTGTTTTGGGT
Organism: Rossellomorea aquimaris; assembly: GCF_003315075.1. Classification (GTDB taxonomy): domain Bacteria; phylum Bacillota; class Bacilli; order Bacillales; family Bacillaceae_B; genus Rossellomorea; species Rossellomorea aquimaris_C. The sequence continues at coordinate 4,556 of NZ_QNRJ01000030.1, read as the reverse complement.
TATTGATCAAGGACGTTCTTTGAATGAAGTATTCTGACCATCCATTCGTCTTTAAGTAATAGGAACCTTCTTTCGTATGAACTCCGACTAATGAATGGCGGGATACAGGTATTGTTTCATAAAATAATCGGGTCGCTTTCTTTAGCTCCTTCTTCATACTAAAACTGAGATAAAGATTTGAACACGCAGGTATAAAGATTAACAGGGGAAAATAATATAACTGTCTGGTCACAATCAGCATTCCTACACCTATGAGAAAATACATGATACTTCGATAAAGCAACGTATATTGTTCATTTTTGTAGATTTGGTAGAGGTTCATGAAATGCTCGTCCTTTCAAGGAATCTCTATCATATGTATGTATAAATCCCTTAAATAGACCATTCAAATAGAAAAAACCAACGCTTGCAGAACCCTCTTAAAAGAGAAGAGAAGACTTTCTGTCATAGGTTGGCTTATATGTTATGAGTGCACTGGAGTGGCTGAGCGATTCCATTCCATTATTTTTTTATCTTTAGCCTCTGCATCATGATAGCCTTGCCAGTACAATTCGTCCAGCTTTTGTGGATTTTTTTCAATACGGCTTACTTTTAATGGATGTTGAGGTTGAATGATCAGGACGTCTCCATTCTTTTCTCTCGTTTCTAATTCCTTGATTGTTTGATTGTAACGCAAGTACCGGTTAAACATCGTCTTATGTAATTCAGGATACCCAGGATACTTTCTTTTCACAAGGAAAGAAAATCGTGAAGGCTTTTTATAATAGCCCTTGTTTCTAGTTAGAATGACTACATTTTTCTTAAACCCGTCCTGCTCAGCTTTTCCGATGGGAACAGGGTCACTTATTCCTCCATCGAGAAGATGACGGGATTCAAATTCAACGATCGGAGCGACGAATGGCAGGGAACTTGACGCACGGATAATCGTAAGAAGATCCTCCCCATATTCTCTTCTTGAGAAATACGCCGGTTTTCCTGTATGACAATCTGTGGTTCCGACAATAAATTCGGTTGAATTAGAGTAAAAAGCTTCATAATCGAAAGGGACCAGCTTATTTGGAATTTCATCAAACACATAATCCATTCCAAATAACTCTCCTGTTTTCCAGTAGTTTCGCCAAGATAAATATTTCGGATCACGGATAAAGTCTACATTCACCTTTTTATTGCGTCCATTTTGCTTGGATAAATAGGATGCTGCATTACATGCACCCGCAGATACTCCGACAACATAAGGAAATTCAATGCCTCTTTCAAGGAAGTATTCCAATGCTCCCGCCGTGTATATCCCTCTCATTCCTCCACCTTCGAGAACGAGTCCTGTATTTTCAATCATCATCTTCTTGTCTACCTCCCTAATGATGCAAGAATATTCGTCACCCGTATCGAATAAACGACTTTATTTTCCCACAAAATAGTAAGAATGTGTACTAACTTGCTCACTGATCAAGCCCCTGATTGATTCATTCTTGATGTTTGTGACTCTCGCTCATTCATCATTCTCCACAGGGATTAGCTTAGCGTTACACTTCTTTTCATAGAATTCGATGGGTCCGGCTTCTTTTAATACAGCGTACATATACCCTTTTTCTTGCATGCACTGTAATGCATGATAAAGGAGTCCTTTTCCCACTCCTTTATGACGAGTGACTGGGAGCACCCCCATCGGCCCGTAAATCCCTTTTTTATTTTTATACACATCAAAGGCTGCAAATCCAATTAATTCACCTTTTTCTTCCGCTTTGATAATCGGGATAAATTCCTCGGATGATTGAAAGGCCTGTAACAACGTTTTTGACCATGATCCTCCAAAATGCTCCTCAACCCATACCAATAGTTCCTTTTCATCTTCAGCCTGAACAGGTCTGATTTGGAATTCAGGGTTCACTTCATATCTCCAATCTTTGTTCAATAAATAAACCGTCAAATCCCGCGCTGTAGTAACAGACCGGATAATCCTTTCATGAGGTATAGCATCAAGCTCTTTTTGGACCTGAGGATGTTCTGGTAGATGGGCGTAAAACGCTTTAATAATATGACCTTCGTTTAAAAACGTTTGATTGTATCTTTTCATGACTTCAATCGATGTGTTCCATACCTTTCTTGCGTGGGTTGATAATGGAATGGAAAAGCGATCCATTCGTTCTGTATCTGAAGGCTCCGAAGGAATGATTTTCAATATGTTTTCTATCTGTTCCATATAGGGTTCCAAAAGGTGATACATCTCCCTTAGAGTACCTTCTTTTACGTGAGCGGCTCCTAAATATAGATCCATACTTTGAATGCTTGTATGATGATTCCTTTCGGCAATCATATGGGCGTTTTGAATCAATTTGTTTACCTTATGGGTGTATTGAAGTTCTATCATGCAGCCTCCTCCCTTCTATTACCATTATTCGACATAAAATAAGGTAATCCTTTTACTTTAATTGAGGTCCGTCCCTCTAAAAATAGAGATGACTTGGTCAGATTAAATCTTTTTTCTTATAGAGTGGTGGTGATATGAGCAGGATGGCCAGGCAAAGGATGGTAGTAAGGATGATGGTCCCTGTCAGGTGATCCGGCCACGTGTTGTGAAGGATGACTTCATTCACATAGTTGGTTAGCTGACTTGGGGACCACTTTAAGGTTCTGGTCATGAACCCTGACACAAAGGTTAATAATATGGCGATCCCGATCGTAAAGAATGCTGCCAGGCCAGACGTTTTTACTAAACTACTAAAGAAAAGGACCATTGTTAAGATAAAGGTAAGCCACAAGCCATAGACGAAGAATCCCTGCACGAATGAGGTAAAATCAATTCCGCTAAATAATACATGAATATAATACCAACCCGAGAGCATCCCAAGGCCATAGGAGACCCACACCAGAACAAATGCAGCCATCCATTTGGAATAAATATAAGATGCGTATGAGACGGGCTTCACCAGTACCATTACAGCATTTCCGCTCTTTCTCTCTCCCGCAATCATTCCCATGAATCCTAATACGATGATGAGGACGCCAAAGGTATTAAACTGACTGATGGTCGACAATAATACTTCTTCAGATGAGGGCGTTGGAATGCTGATGACCGTTCCTTCCGGCAGATCTCCTACTGATTGTAGAATGTCTGGTAAATAAAAGGCCGTCAATGGTTCCGTTAACCCAAATAAAATGAATACGATGGGCATCCAAATCAATTTATAATTCCGTGTTAGTTCCAGCATTTCTTTTCTGAATAGAATCCAGCATGTTTTCATACTTTGATCACCTCCATGAATAGTTCTTCAAGGCTCTGTTCACTTGTTTCCAATCTTGTTACTCCCCAATGATTTTCTGAGATCATTGAAAAGATTCTCGCTCTGTCCCTCTCCAGTTCACTTACTTCGAAAGAGAGACGATTTCCTTCTGCTACAAGATGATGAACCCAATCTTTTTGCAGCAGATACGGCTTATACTTTTCGCTATCTTCGTTAAAGTACAGGTTCAATCTCGGTGTCTGGTGCCTTTCCTTTACTTCTAAAAGAGGCCCTTCTTCAATCAGGACTCCACCGTGCAAGAACAACACGTCCTCACAAACCTGTTCTGCATCATTTAAAATATGTGTAGAAAAAAGGATCGTCGTTTCCTTCTTTAACTTTTTTAACAGCTCCAGGACTTCTCTCCTCCCGAAAGGATCTAAGGCAGATACAGGTTCATCAAGGATTAAAAGCTTCGGCTTATGAATAAGAGCTTGAGCTATCCCTAAACGCTGCTTCATTCCACCCGAATATTGACCAATTCTTCGATTCTTTCCTTCCAGCAAACCGACTAACTCTAAAAGCTCTTCACATCGATATTGGGATGTTTTCCTGGTTAATCCTGAGATTTCACCGGAAAAAGTGAGAAATTCTTTTCCTGACATCCATTCAAAAAAGGAAGGATATTGGGGCAGGTAGCCTATCAATTGCCGTATATCTTTAGAGAAACCGTTTGTTGAAATGGATCCATTAGTAGGTGTAATCAACCCTGCCAGCATATTTAAGGTAGTGGTTTTCCCTGCACCATTAGGACCCAGCAGAGCTGTACAACGACCTTGTTTTAATTGAAAGGAAAGGTTATTTACGGCAAGCTTTTCCCTATACTTCTTTTCTAAAGAAGATACTTCTAATACGTTCATCCATCATGTCTCCTTCCAAAAATGAAATACACAACCGGCCCAATGATATTGATAAACAGTATAATGAGAACCCATAGCCATTTAGGCCCATTCGTTGCTTTAATCCGGATCAAATCAATCACTGCAACCACCATAAGTATGAACTGAATAAGGATGACAGGAGCAACAAGCCCCCAATTTATTGCCTGAAATGCTTCTTGTAATTCATTCATCTCGATTCCTCCTTTTTGTTTTTCAAATATAAGACGGAGGGAAATGAAAATCGTTCATTATTCTTTTAAATATAAGCTCTTTCCTAAAGTTTGTGGCTATTGTAGAGAAGAAAGTAATAGTTGATTTCCGCTACAGGATGCTCGCTTTCCGCGGGGCTGGCGGTGAGCCTCCTCGGCTGCGCCTCCGGGGTCTCACCTGTCCA
>NZ_QNRJ01000029.1 GCF_003315075.1 Rossellomorea aquimaris | reverse complement strand
GCGTAAGGGAATGACATAACCACGTCATTTCGTAACTTTTCATAAATTCCAGTAATTAACAACCGTTACTGGTTTAGTTTGGTGATCCCTTTTTTTTTTTTAAAGGAACCTGACCTTTGATAATTTCATATTCGGTTATTTTTCATTTGACATATTACCGCAGGTCTTTTTATACTAGTTCTTTATTCAATTCAATCCACTTGATTAAATGTTTTTTACTTGGTTCGTACCATTGAGAACATAAATAGTATTCTCTCTCCATTATTCTAATCGGGGAAGAATAATATCGATTACGACCCTTTTCATCTTTAATTTGCTGTTTAACATCGTATGAATAATCAAGTGGCTTCAGTAATGGGAAACTTAGGTTGAATTCCTTCTTTGAATATGAAGCAGTTGTTAATCGTGCAATCTCTTTTTCAGGGACCCTATTCGATTCCAGTATTTCTCTTAAAGTGGTTTGCGCTAAAACACCCACCTTCTTTTCATAAGGTTCCCTTGAATTTGTTATCTCCTCAGGTCGGCTTACATGTTCGTTTGATGGATTCTTCAAAACTTGTCTTTGAACTTCCAGTTTAATCTTGTCCGATAGAATCTGACTCTCTCTCATCAACTGATGGATTCGATCACAATTTCTCCAGTGCTCTTCCCATATTTCAGGATCAACGATTTCATCAAACTCCACTTTCGTAGGTTTACTCCATTTTTCAAAGGAATCCAGCCTGCTAATGATTTCAGTGATATTCTTAATGCCGCGTGTATATGGAGAAAGTTTTGCACCACTCAGGATCCATTCCCTCCAACTCGAGTTACCCTTGGATTGATTGCATTTCCCACAAGCTGGAACCAAGTTCTGTATTTCAGAAATATATCCTGTCGGTCGTTTATTTTGCACCAATGGACGGAAATGATCCCATTCTGTGTGACGATCCCCGCAGTAAGCACACACGATTGCATCATTCATACCTAATAAAGTTAACACTTCATTAATTTCTTGGTCAGTTGGTTGTATACAAGGAATAATTCCATTGATAAATGAATTGGTTATGCTAGAAGATCTCCCGTTGATATTTACTGGAACAGGCATTTTGAAAAATGATGACATAAGCTAAGCTCCCTATCTATTAATTTGTCTAATATTATCAAAATTCTCGATAACAACATGTAATATTATGGTAACATAAAAGGAGTATTTTACTAGTATTGAATGAAACGAGGAACCACTTATGCCTATAGCTGAAAGAGACTACTGGAATGATAATCGGTATCGACCTAAAAGCAAGAAAGCTCCCAAATGGTCATGGAGCGTCATTGTATTCATCCTCCTGGCGTTGTTCGCAAGCGGGTTACCAATGAAGATCTACAACGAAATCACAATCCAGCAGGAACAAGAAATACGAAGCTACCTACAGGAGCGCGAACAATACTTCAGCTCCAGTGACCAAAGCTTCAAACAGCTGATGACCAAGCTCAACGCTTCTAACGGAAATCTTTCATCCCTGACACTCGACATCAACGAAACCGATATGATGCTCACGCAAAATTATCAGAAGCTCATCAATCTGGATCCTCCCCACGATTTCAAGGAGCTCCACAACAAAACCATCGAGCTATACGTCATCAAGCAGGCAGCCGTCGACTATCTCGTATCATCGGCAAATGCCAACACCTATCATTCTGAAATACTATCTACTTATATAGAAGAAAGTAATCGAAAGATGAGTGAGTTACGACCACTGATGATTGAGGGATTGCAGAAAGCCGATCTGCGTTATCGTATCGAGCAGGATGGGACGTTGACGTATTGGGTGAAGGATCATTATTCGCGGAGTTTGGAGTAAGGGGCGATCAATAAGAATAGGATAAATTGAACAGGTTTAATAAGCTGAGAGGAGAACTTTTATGGAAATGAAAAGCATTGGTATTTTAATATCCAGTCTTTCCGTCCTAACCTTTTGCATTGTAAAGGCGATGGAAGAAGCATCAAGATACATCTCCAATGGAACTTTTGATTTCATGGGGTGGTACATCTATGGATTGATTGTCATCGTTTTCTTGACTGGAGTATTTCTAATAATCCAAAGGGATGAGAGTGAATCCTAGATTTCCTTATTTCGTAAATCTTTCAAAAAGGATTTGGGGACGTATCTGATCCTTCCTCCTATGAAGAATCAAGTACGTCCCCTGAACCGGGGGACTGACCCCAAATCTCCTAATCTTACTCCATTCTCGATAGGAGAATCGATCACCCTTCCACTCTAATATTTATATAATATAGTAGAACATAGACCGATCTTCTCTTCTTCTAAAACTCAAAATGGTAGTTTTCTATTTCCCTTAAAACGTTTATAAATTCCATTGTATCCATAACGCATTCGTGTCTGGAAACACTTCCATTTTCGAGTTTGACTGAGAATATGACCGTTTTACTATTTGGTCTTAAAGGAACTACGTCTTCAATAGACACCTATCCTTCCGTTACAGCTTTTATAAGTAAGATATCTGTGCTCATGAAACTGACAGGAATGGCTGGATTGTGTACTAATTCTATTTTATGAAGATTGTCCATTATTTTCTTTTTAATCGTCAGGGTTCCTTTATCACTGGAGAAAATGGTGATATTTCCTATTAACGAGGGAAAAGTGGTGAAGCAACAAATAAGTTAATACTAATATAGAAGTTTCCCCGGCATTTTTTCTTAAATCAGTTCCACTGGTCACTTCAAATCCTTCTTCATAAAAATCCTCGATCCAACTTTCTGGTAGGTCATCATGCTCATGATAGAATTTTTTTAATGTAGAATAGAGTTTTCTTGCTGGTGAAATCGCCGAAGAAGCATGAAAGAAAAGTTCTAGCAACCTTAGCTCTTGATACCCAACCAGCTCCGGATAGTCTTCCTCTTCACTTACAATAAAATAGGGAATAGGGACACTCGCTAAATAATGTAATCGTTTTTGGCTATGAGAGATTTCTCTATGGACCCAATCAGGTATAAGGATCATATCATACTCCTTAAATACTTCCTCTGAGCTGTAAACATCATCATGTTGGCTACAAAATTCAAGATTGTTGTTATCCATGATGAGTATACGATTACCTTCTAGCTCATTCAATTTGGCTCTTAGGTCTCTATAATTCCCCACTCTCTAGTTTCCCTTTCACTTGTGAATATTTTTTTTCCAGACCGTATATAAAATCTTTTGTTTCATTATAAGCACGGTCACCGGTAATGTTTACTTCATCGACTTCATGTTTTAAACGTCCAAAATCAACTTTAAATGAAGGTTTGACTAGATTCTCATCTAAAGATAATTGTTGAAATATTTCTACCCAGGCTTCAGTGTTTAGGGATAAATCAAAGTTTATCTTTATATCTTCTTGGAGTTCTTTATTATGATACTCGAGTGCAGATTCATATAGCTGGATTAATATCGCTTTATAAGGTGCTTTAAACGTATCCATACAGATAGCAGCCTTATGAACAAATTCAGTTTGTCTCAAATCTAAAAAGTATCTGTAAATATCCTTACTTATTAACATTTGACTCGCAAAATAGTCAGCTTTACGCTCTGTTAAATCAAGTTCCGTAGAAATTTCATGTACATTTGAAGAGTTCTCTGTAAGGTGGTATATTTCATGCCAATAAATGAAGTATTGATACAAGCGAGGTTGTGAAGTATTAATGACTGGAATTTTTCTCCCGTTTGGTAATTCTCTTATAGCGCCTCCCCAGTTTGGATCCGGGATTGGAATTTGAATCAGATAGTGATCCTTTAATATTTGTAATCCATGTTTTTCAGGTGATTGTATATTGTATTTAGCAAGGAACATATGCATATATTGTAAATGTCTCTGAACCTCGTGATCAATTTGTTGATTCAATCTTACTGTTTCGTCTAAATTCGTACTCGTTATCCTCATTTTTTCACCCCTTTACATAAAAAGCCGCAACCGTTAATAATTCATCTAGATCATTTAATAATTCTTGTGTTAAAGGGCTTTTATTAGAAATCGTAGATCGATCTGAATCCTGAGTTGATGGTAATTGCCATTTTTCTTCCTGAATTCCTGAAAATTCCTCAAAATAATCATTGGGTAAATCGAGAGCCTCTGTAATCTTTCCTAACTGTTCCTCATATTTTTTGGGATTCGGACTTTTCCCTTCTAGAATTTGATTAATGGTCGGACGAGAAATCCCTGTCATTTTAGACAAAGCCGTCTTTGTATACCCTTTAACCCTTAAATACCTTAACAAATTTTCTCCAACCATAGTCTGCAAATGATAAAGTCTCATGGTTTCACACCCCCTACCTCACTAATATAATTATACACTAAACGATATCGAATTCGTAAAAATAATTTTTACAAATCGTAAAAATATTACTTATTATAACCAGGTTAAGCATTTATATTTCACATTTATTCAAGAACAATTTTGGGTTAATCGGGAAAATGGGGTGGCACATCTATGGATTGATTGTCATCGTTTTCTTGACTGGAGTATTTTTGTTAAACAAAAGGGATGAGAGTGAATCCTAGATTTCCTTATTTCGTAAATCTTTCAAAAAAGTATATGGGGACGTATCTGATCCTTCCTCCTATGAAGCGTCAACTACGTCCCCGCGCCTTTCCATTTTACAAGCTCAGTTAACCGAAGAAGCAGCCGCTTCATCCGCCTTCACACAATCAATCGCAATCACAAGCGCCAGAATGATCGTTTCCATTTCTCCATCTAGTATTTGCACCCTGTAGCTGTCACCCCAAGAGAACCACTCCTTGCCCACTTCGCCTACAACATTGCCATGCTGCAATACCTGAAAATTCATATCCCACCAATTACCCTGCACTTCAATGCCTGCCGCATCAATCGTATAGCGGGCTTTTAGAAAGGATAATTCCTTCTTGATCGTCAGTACTTCTTGACCATTCACCTCAACAAAAAACTTCGGTAAAAAGCTGAACGTCTTCTTCGTAATAAGGGCCACTTCATCCCTGCTTGTATTCATAATGGAGAAAGTCTTCGGAACCATCATGAAGCTTCCCTCCACATAATATCGATCCTTCTCCTCTTGATCTTTTACCGTGAATTTCCCGCTGAGACTGAATACTTTTTGTTTGATGTATAGCTGTTTCATGATATTGCCTCCCACTCTTGAGTCTTTACTTTATTTACGTGCGAGATGGGATTTGGTTCCAGAATATTCCCTCCTCCTGACTGTTCAATTTCCCACGCAGTTTCATGTAATATTATGGTAACATATAAGGAGTATTTAACTAGAAACGAATGAAACGAAGAATGACATTTGCCGTAGTCGAAAGGGCATGAAACGTATAAATATATATTTCTAGAAGCATAGTGGAGAGGTGTTTTTTGGGTGAAGGGAAGCATTTATAAAAGGGAAGGGAAAAAGCTTATTTCGCAACACTACGATCGGTATCTAAAGTCGTTTGATTTTGATGTCGAGCAGATATATGTTGATACAAGTTATGGTCAAACACATATTCTTGTAGCAGGACCACCAGAGGGAAAACCCGTTTTTGTATTTCAGGGTGGTAATTGTATAAATCCCATGACTTTATCTTGGTTTTTACCCCTCATAGAGAAATACAGGGTTTATGCTCCAGATACAATTGGTCATCCAGGATACAGTGATGAAGGTAGAATTTCAGCGAAGGACCATAGTTTTGCCCAGTGGATCAAGGAACTGATGGATTCCTTTTCTATAGAGAGTAGTGCATTTGTCGGTCCGTCCTACGGGGCAGGTATAATTTTGAGATTAGCCACATTTATGCCAGGTAGAATTGACTGTTCTGTATTGGTATCACCAGCAGGAATAAGATTAGGTTCTAAGATCAGGATGATTAAAGATATCTTACTTCCTCTAGTCTTATTTAATGGTACGTCATCACAAAAATACCTCAATAAAATGACTGATGTTATGTCAGATAAGAAGATGAAAGAAATGGATAAAAAAATTATTGGAGATGTATTCAAATATACGAGACTTGAGCAGGAAATGCCCAAATTAACTACCAAGGAAGAATTGTTACATTATAAAGCCCCCACTTTAATCATAGCAGGTGAAAAAGATATCTTCTTCCCTGGAAATGAGTTGAATAAAGTGGCTGGAGAAATCATTCCAAATTTAATTGCCATCAAGACCTATGATATGGGCCATTTCCCATCTGAAGAACATTTGATAGAAATGAACGATGATATTGTAGAGTTTTTAGATGATTATTACTGACCTCGTTCAGTATCCATTAGAGGAGCAAGAAGGTCGGGGACGGTTATGACGCTTACCAAGAGGAAAAAGCACGAGAACGGTTCTCGTGCTTGGTCCGTCCTGGGCCGGTTCTTTCTGGGAATAAGGATTAAATGAAAAAAGAGATAGGCATTGGATGATAATAGAATGATTCGCCTAGAGGAGAGAAAATGAATGAAGACTACATATGTTAATTGGGGAGAAGCAACAGTCAAATTAACCTGGAATGCTGATAGAGAGCTCCCTCCAAGAGAACGGATAACCAGCGTTCATGGATTTTGTTTCAAGGATGACCAATTATTATTGGTCCATTTACATCATCGAGGGTGGGACTTTCCGGGAGGTCATATCGAAAAAAAGGAGACCCCTGAAGAATGTCTGAAACGTGAGGCCTATGAAGAAGGGTACGTTTCAGGAAGCCCCTCCCTTTTAGGCCATATCATCGTTGACCATCGTGAAAATCCTATTTGGGATCAAAATGGTCCTTATCCTCAAATAGGGTATCAAGTTTTTTATCGCGTCGACATTGACCAATTACATGAATTCCAGGGTAAGTATGAGTCAATAGAAAGAATCTTTATTAACCCAAGCGAAGTCGCAGGATACTATCAGGATTGGAACGGTCTTTATCAGGAAATACTTGATGAGGCATGCAATGGGGCTGATTCTTCATAAGATGTAAAGGTCCGTCCCCTTGCTTATAACCTGTCCCTCCGTCCATAATAAAAAGCACTGCAAAACAGCAGTACTTATCGTGTGAATTCGTTTATATTTTCCGGTTTTTATTTTTCCCAAAGGCTTCTTTCAACCGTTTATTTGTTTCGTCAAATCTCTTACCTTTTGCCTCAATGTACTTTTCGTCAGCTTTTACTTTACCGGAGGCAACATGAATGACCTTTTCATCCTCATTACGAATTACATGTGTACTCATTATTTTATCCCTCCAAGTAATTTGATGGCAAAATTACGAAATAGTGCTGGTTCTGTTTCTATTATATCACGCATGATGTCTTCTTTAAAGCGTTGAACAGTTTCTTCCGTCCAAAATGAATCGACAGGATAATGAAAGCAAATGACATAATGACCGGATTTTACCCCAAGATATAATTGTCTTTTCTCTTCACTATAAAATAATTCCGGGTTTTCACTTTCAAAGGCTCTCACCACATAGGAAGTGGAATCTTCTAAGCTGTATGCAGAATTATCGTCGCTCGCCATACCGGATGCAGCAATTAATTGAAGCTCCTGATCTGCCTTTTTATATAGTGTGCTGCCTGAGCACGATTCATATTCACCAAGCACTTTTTCAAAGACTGTTCCTGGTTTTGAATAGATGATACCTTTTTTCAAAAACCGTTGCAAATATTCCAGAAACATTCTAGGATTTTGTATTTCCCCTTCCCTTAAATAGTCGATCATTCTAGAGGTGAACTCTGCATGTTTTCGATAAGTTGGCCCCTCTGAAATTTGTTCATCAATTTCATCTTTCAGCGCAAGATACCTACTGCCTTTACGAAATAAATCACTAAAGTATCTTTTTATTGTTTTTATCGTATCGACCCCAAGAGCAATCTGTTCAAGGTAGTGTCCTTTTTGATAAATATCAAATAAAAATCCCCATACATACGAATCAATACTATCTGACTTCTCAGGATGTTTATTCCAAGCTTCTTCTGCAATATCCTTATAGGTATCGGGTTCCATACCATGGTGGCTCTTTTTATATTCTTCAACCATTTCAGCAATCATAAACCTCAGGTCATACCAGAACAAACGGTATATATCCTCTTGTACAAACACAATAATGTGCTTGTTATTTTGATGGGCTGCTTGAAATTCACAGTGTGTCACCGTTGCTTTGTAAGCTTCAATATAATTTCCAGCTTTATGAGACACAAATAGCAGGAAAATATCACTTTTACCTACATGTTCAAGACAATTTTCAACCAATTCTTGCGGAGGCCACGGTCCAAAATCTTTCTCATACATTTGAGGATAATGTTCCATCGTTTTTAACTCAGTATGTACTTGCTCTCTTAGTAGTCTTAATCCAGATTCAGCAGCAGAACTAATAAAAACTTTCACTGGTTCAGCCATCTCAACACCTCTTTAAAGTTAAGTACATTTACTAATTCGACATATTTCTTAAAATCCCTTTAAATCCCAATAAGTAAGTTCGTATAGAATGGCGGGAAGCACATGAAAGAAGAATCCACTTCGGCGCCGGTCAGTTCGCTGAATATCTCAACGATTTCTTCCTGAGAGTGATAGGAAGCATCCAATTCCATCGTTGGGCTTGATAACTGCATTGAGTCAGCAGACCATGCAATTCTTTATCCTCACCCGACATGGGGTTTTCTTCTCTGATTCCATTTTATTATGTAGTTTTCTTTTCACCCATGTTAAGAAAAACGGGGCTGACCTCCTACTAAAAATTGGTGAAATCTGCTGAATCTTCCCTTTTTACTGAAATATCCTATTCATAAACCTCCTTTTATCCCAGGAATGACGACCCTCCTGTTCTATTCTCTGTTTACATTCATTTACAGTAACTTAAAGATGGTCTCTTATACTATGAACTGTTCGATTCAATAGATTCATGAAGGGAGACATCCACATGACGAAGGAGAGATCGATGGAAAATTGGATTCAAAAACTGAATGAAGAGACCTTACATAAAGGGCTCGACCGTCGCGGATTCCTTCAAGGGGCGGGGAAAGTCGCCGGCATTTCATTAGGGGTGGCGATTGCTCAATCGATGGGCGGTTTCTCTGTCTCTGCAGAAGAAGCCGGGTTAGAGGATTATCCCTTTTTACTCGGGGTAGCTTCCGGTGACCCGCTCCCTGATAGTGTCGTATTGTGGACACGTTTAGCCACGGACCCGCTTAATGGCGGGGGCATGCCTGACCGCAAGATTCCTGTGAAATGGGAAATCGCGAAAGATGAACATTTCCGCCGTATTGTTCAGCGCGGCACGGAGATGGCAAGTCCGTCCCTCGCCCATTCCGTTCATGCAGAAGTTGGGAACCTGGAATCAGGCACGTTGTACTATTACCGGTTCAAAGTCGGGAAGGATGTCAGTCCGATCGGAAGAACGAAAACCCTTCCTGCCCTGAATGCAGACGTCGCAAGTCTGACTTTTGCCTTTGCTTCCTGCCAGCAATATGAGCATGGCTATTATACAGCCTATAAGCACATGGCCAAGGAAGACCTTGATCTCGTTTTCCATCTTGGAGACTACATTTATGAATACGGTCCTGATGAGTATGTAGCCAAATCAGGAAATGTGCGACACCATAAAGGTCCTGAAATCCGTTCGTTGGAGGACTACCGCAACCGTCATGCCCAGTACCGGACAGACGCGGACCTGCAGGCAGCCCATGCGGCTTTTCCCTGGGTTGTCACATGGGATGACCATGAAGTGGAAAACAACTATGCCGACATGATCCCTGAAAAAGGCCAGTCTGTGGAAGAGTTCGTGCAACGGCGAGTGGCTGCTTATCAAGCCTACTATGAACATATGCCACTAAGAAGATCGTCGATGCCACATGGAGTGGACATGCAGCTCTACCGTCAGTTCTCATACGGAAACTTAGCGAATTTCATGGTTCTCGATTCCCGTCAGTATCGTTCTGATCAGGCGAATGGAGATAAAAGCTCTCCCCAGACGGAAGAATCCCTGGATCCTTCCCGCACGTTGTTAGGCAGCGAGCAGGAACAATGGGTTCTTGATCATCTCGGCAATTCCAACAGCTCCTGGAATGTATTGGCCCAGCAAATCTTTTTTGCCAAACGAAATTATGGTCCAAGCCCCGATCAACCTCGTTACAGCATGGATGGCTGGGATGGCTACACGCCTGCAAGGGAGCGCATCACGGAATTTGCCCGTAAAGAAAACATGGATAACTTGATTGTCCTGACAGGTGATGTACACGCGAACTGGGCTTCGAATATCCTGGCTGACTTTGATGATCCGTCCTCACACATGCTTGGAGCTGAGTTTGTCGGCACGTCGATCACATCAGGTGGAAACGGGGCAGACAAGCGCGCTGACACGGATCGTATTCTTGCCCAGAATGAACATATTAAATTTTTCAACGATTATCGCGGGTATGTCCGCTGTCATGTCACGCCGAACGAGTGGAGAGCCGATTATCGGGTGGTTCCATTTGTCTCGAGTCCCGGGGCAGATATTTCTACCAGAGCTTCCTTTGTTTACGGTAAAGATTCAGAAGGACTGAAGGAAATAGCAACGTCAACCGTTCCCCAAGGGATACAGACATCTTCCGAGGTAGAAGATGATCGTCATGAAGCGCACAACCGGGCCCATAATAAGCAGGCCCAAAAAGGCAAACGCATGCAAATGAACTAGCACCAAGGAGGCTGAGGCCATGAAAGATCGCAACGAGCAGCTGATTGGACACTTGGAAGAGCTCAGGAGCCGGGCCATTAAAACCGTGCTCGCTTTTATTGGTTTCCTGATCATGGGAATGGCTTTTATGAAACCGATCTATGGGTGGCTGATCAGGGATTTAGACATGAAGCTTGCGATTCTCGGACCAAGTGAGATTCTTTGGGTGTACATGATGATTGCCGCTGTCTTCTCTCTGGCTGCAACCATTCCTGTCGCTGCCTATCAAGTATGGAGGTTTGTCTCTCCAGGTCTGAGTCCGACAGAACGAAAAGTCACGTTACGCTTCATACCCGCCTTGTTCTTTTTGTTTATTTCCGGCATTGGATTCGGTTACTTTTTACTCTTTCCAATCGTCCTGAATTTCTTGACCACCCTGTCAGCCGACCAATTTGAAACGATGTTCACAGCGGAGAAATACTTCCGATTTATGCTGCACCTTACTCTGCCTTTTGGCTTGTTATTTGAAATGCCTTTAGTGATCGTCTTTCTGACGGTACTTGGCATTTTGGACCCGGCCAAATTGAAAAAATCAAGAAGGATCGCCTATTTCTTGCTGATTGTCATTTCCGTGCTGATTACGCCGCCGGATTTCCTATCAGATGTGCTCGTCATCCTGCCACTCCTGCTTTTATATGAAATCAGCATTACCTGTTCAACGATCGCTTATAAGAAACGCGCTTCTCATGCTAGGGAAACGACGGCAGGTCAAGAGAATGTTGCTCTATGAAAGAAGAGGCTCGGAATGAACAGAAGCTGCTTCTTGAGTGTAATCGGGATCAGCACATCCGTGTACCCACGCACAAATCAAACTGACAGGAGGAGAAACCTATGCTTACAAACGTTAATCGGGGACGGTTCCGATTTGACTTTTGCAAAAATGAAAAAATTATATATCAGATTGGCACCACCACATCAAAGATATGTCTTCTTAATTAGTATAACTAGTAAGAGCCCCAGTTACAGACATTTGGTATCAAGTTCATTAGTGATAGAATAAATCACCTCTTTTTAGTTTTGCCGTTTCTTCTTTTTATAGACGTATTACCCAAGATAATGAATCCTACAAAAATACCTCTTGAATATTAATGACAACACGAAGCTGTGTTCACAAATTTTAAACAAGGCATAGTGGTAAACCCCTGGTCATTGGTGATACACTTCACTGGCCTTATCGATTTCCATATTCATGAAAAAAGTCAAATCGGATCCGTCCCCATTTAACTCATTTAACTTTTAACTCAAGGGCTTTCCAATCTATTGGGAAAGCCCTTTTCCCTTTATTCTTTTACTTTCATTAGTCGTAAACCATTTAGTGCTACCAGAAGAGTTGCGCCCATATCAGAAAGAATGGCAATCCAGAGCGTTAACCAACCTGGGATAACCAATAGTAAGGCAATTAGTTTAATTGCAATTGCAAAAGTAATGTTAGCTTTGATGATATTTAGAGCTTTCCGGCTAAGTTTTATAGTAAATGGAAGTTTTCTTAAATCGTCTCCCATTAGAGCGACGTCTGCCGTTTCCAGAGCTGTATCTGTACCAGCTCCACCCATTGCAATACCAACATTTGAGGCCGCCAATGCAGGTGCATCATTAACACCATCTCCTACCATAGCTACGTTGCCATACTCGGATGTCAACTGTTTAATTAAGTCTAATTTGTCTTGAGGCATTAGTTCAGCTTGAATATCGGATACCCCGACCTGACCTCCTATTGCATTCGCAGTACCCTTGTTATCACCTGTAAGCATAATCGTCTTTTTGATGCCAAGTTGATGTAACTTTTGAATAATTTCCTTACTTGATTCACGAACTTCATCAGCAACTGCAATAACTGCAAGTATTTCTTTATCAGTTCCAACAACCATCGCTGTTTTCCCTTGATTTTGAAGAGTTGTTACATTTTTCTCTAAGTCATTATCGAAATCACCATTCAATAATTCTTTAAAGAGTTTCGGGCTACCGATATAATAAGTCGTCCCGTTTACAATACCTTTTATACCCTTACCTGTAATAGAAGAGAAGTCCTCTACCTGTACTTCAGAATAAGTAATGTTCTCCTCTTCTGCTTTTTTCATAATCGCAGATGCAAGTGGATGCTGTGAACGATACTCTAAAGCAGTAATGATGGATAGTAATTCTTTTTCATTTATCTGTTTGTTCAACACATTAAAATCAGTTACAGCTGGGACCCCTTTTGTTAAGGTACCTGTTTTATCGAATGCTATGGCCTTTAAAGCACCCATTTCTTCTAAATACACTCCGCCTTTTACAAGAACACCTTTTTTCGCTGCATTACCGATTGCTGAAACAATCGAAATTGGAGTGGAAATTACTAGTGCACATGGACACCCAACAACAAGAACAGCTAATCCTTGATAAATCCATGTTTCCCAACTTAGATCAAAGAATAAAGGTGGGACTATAGCAACTAATGCTGCAATGATCATAATGATCGGTGTGTAATACTTCGCGAATTTATCGACAAATGCTTGCGAAGGAGCGCGTTCTCCTTGTGCTTCCTCTACAAGATGAATAATTTTAGAAATCGTTGTATCTTCTACAAGTTTCGTTATTTTCACTTCAAGTAATCCTTCTTCATTTAACGTACCTGCAAATACTTCATCATCAACCGTTTTTTCAACAGGGACTGATTCACCTGTAATTGCTGCTTGATTGACGGCAGAGTAGCCACTTACAACTACACCATCCATTGCAATCTTTTGACCTGGTTTTACAATCATGATATCCCCTACAGTAATATCATCAACATGAATCATTATTTCTTGTCCATTACGTCTAACGAGTGCCTCTTTAGGAGCGATATCCATTAATGAACGAATCGATTGTCTTGCTCTATCCATAGAGAATCGTTCTAGAGCTTCACTAATAGCAAAGAGAATAACAACAATGGCAACTTCTGCCCACTCTCCAATAATGGCACCACCTATAACAGCAACTGTCATAAGGGTTTTCATGTCAAATTCAAATCGCAATAAATTTTGCAATCCGACTTTAAAAAGTGATAATCCTCCAATAAACATGGATGCTAAAAACAATAAGGACGTAACGATGTTCTCTTCTCCATTCACAAACGAGGAAAGATAACCAAAAGCAATAAATAAGGAAGCATAAAGTAGAGTACTATGCTTTTTATAAAACGGCACTTTATCTTCTTTCGTATCTTCTTTTACCTCTTGTGAAGCTTGGCGAGCAGATTTTTCAGAAGTCACTTTAAGATTCTCAAATGCACCTGCTTTTTCTAGTTCTTGAATCGTTGCATCACCGTAAACTGATATCTTAGATGCTCCAAAATTCACTTTTGCATCCTCAACTCCAGGAAGTTTTTTAACATTATTTTCAAACTTACCCGCACAATTTGCACATGTAAATCCCTGGACCCGGTAAACATTTTTTTCAGTCTCTAATGCTTTTGCTTCAGACAATTTTAATAACCTCCTTCTGATGTGCAAATGCAACCTGTATTAGTTGCTTTACATGATCATCATCTAATGAATAGTAAACTAACTTACCTTCTTTTCGATAATTAGCTAATCCAAGATTTTTTAGTAACCTTAGATGATGAGATGTTGTGGCAGTTGTAGCACCAACAATATTCGCTACATCACATACACACAATTCATCTTCTAAAGAGAGAGCATACGCAATCTTAATCCTAGTATCATCCGATAAAGCTTTAAAAACTTTGGCTACTTCCAAAGGATTTTGTAGGAGTAGTTCATTTTTACCTCTTTTGACTTTTTTTTCATCTATACACGTAACTTCACATGTATCATTTTTCAAATTTTTCACCTCATATCAATCAAATGTTCGTTTGAATATAATCATAATTGAACAAAAACAAATAGTCAAATATATGTTTGAATATACATTACATAAAAAGCAGTTTTTCTTTAGTTTGCAGTAATTAATTATTCTTATAACTGAATTTAATTTCCTTTTTATGTTGCGTAAACTAGAGGGAATATCGTCAGGATGCGGTTATTAAGAGTTTTCACTATAAAAAGCCCAATATTAATCGGGGACGGTTCAAGATATGTCTTCTTAATTAGTATAATTAGTAAGAGCCCCGGTTGCAGAAATTTAATATCAAGTTCATAAGTGATAGAATAAAACACCTCTTGAATATTAATGACAACCCGAAAGTGCGCTCACAAATTTTAAAAAAGTCATAGTGGTAAACGGATGGTCATTGGTGATACATTTCACTGCCTTATTGATTTCCATATTCATGCAAAAAGTCAAATTGGATCCGTCCCCATCCGGTTACTTCCGAGACCCAGCCGGTAATAGTAGAGTGTCTTCCCTGTCAAAACCCTGACATTATACTGAATGACCTTGGACCAATCGAGTGTGAGGGGGTTGTGACTGGCCGTGTTCTATGTGACGGTAGACCGGTGGCGGGAGTAACGGTAAGGCTGAGCAGCCCGCTTCTTGTTTTCGAATCCCCGGCGGTCATCACCAATGGCAATGGCGAATTCACAAGCTCTGTCAGCGTTCCACAGGGTACCTCTGAACAAGAGACGTCTTATACAGCAAGAACAGAGGTAAATGGCATTCCGGTTTCCGAAACCAATACCGTTGAAGTCAGCTGTCCAGCCTGTCGAAATCCTGTCATTCAATTAGATAACCCCGGTCCGATCAGCTGTAGAGCTGTCATTACTGGACGTGTCCTTTGTGATGGTGTCCCGGTGCCCGGTGTGCAAGTGACATTAAGCAGTACGCTCCTCGTATTCCAGCCATCTGTCGTCACAACCGATTTCAACGGAGAATACTCCAGTGTGGCAACCGTGCCGTTCCCGACTCCGATAACTGAGGGTGTCCCTTTTACAGCAAGTGCCACGGTGAATGGCATCCCTGTCTCGAATACCAACTTTGTCCGGGCGGGATGTATCGACTGTCCTAATCCGGCGATGAATCTGATTGTACCGTCGACCATCGAATGTAATGGTACCCTCATGGGAAGAGTGGTCTGTAATGGGGCAACACCAATTCCGAATGTACCGGTCTTCTTCGATGTCGTTCAGTCCCATACCAATGTATTCATTAATCCGAATCCTGCTGTCACTGGAGCGGATGGACGATATACTGCGACGATCATGGCGGTTGACGGGACTGTTGAGACCATTACCGTCAGAGCGAGGGCGACCGTTGGTGGCATCCCGATCAGTGCAGGGCCATTCAACGTAAGCATCAACTGTCCCGCTCCACCGGAATGTACTTGTAAATTTAAACTGGATACACAAGGGGGATCGCAGCCTGGTGCCCAGATCCGAGTGACTCGTTTCGGGAATAACGTAACAGATTATACCGGGACGTTAAATGTGACCATCAATCAATGCGGGGCTTCCCCGGTTTCTCCTTGTAACCCGGCAGTGGATAACTTCAACTTTGTCTTCAATGCAAACAACGGGGATAACTTCCAATTCACCCAAGGAAGAAGAATGATGATTGCCTGCGAAGAAGACTTTACGGTTGCCATCGTAGAAGGAATGATCAACGGACGCGTAAACAACGGCCCTTCCCGAACATTCGATGCCCAAATCAGGGCAACCCTCAACAATGTCACCGGGCAGATCACCTATGAAATCTTTGCGACCGATAACACGACAACCACTTTCGAAACCATCGTTCCCTTTACCGCAGCAGGAAGTCCACAATCCTTTATTGTTGACTGTCCAGAATAGGTTCCATTGAGAACCATCCGAAAATGACGCACATTCAGCAAGAAGGCTGTCGGGAAAGTTCCGACAGCCTTTTCTTTGTTTGGATGCTTATTTACGACATGATAAAGTCAAAAAGAGCCATGGGACCTGTCCCCTTGGCTTCTTCCCCCTTGGCTTCACATGGCTCCCTCAATCAATCGATAAGTCTTTCGCAAAGGAATACGATATAGGACTATTACTTGCCGTATGCTTGTAGGCTTCTTCTTCATGCATCTTAAGTATGATTTCATCTGTGTTTAAACTTCCGACTTCTGAAATGACGTGATTTAATGTTTGAATTTCATCTTCTGTCAACTCAGTGATTTCTAACCCGGGTGCAGGCTTGAATTTATATCCGATATTTTCACCATATTGTACGGTTTCAAATTGAATGCCGTCTAATAACACGATTTGTTCGTAGCCTTCAGGAACAACGCCCATTGGAAGAGCATTATAGACCATTCCACTTATTGATTTTTCTTTTCGTTTAAAATGTACAACATCTGCATACCAAAGCATTTTCATTAATTTTACTTTATGAAGGCTATTTACCTTTTCGGAGAGGTAGTTGATCATCTCAACCACTTTCTTCAAATTAAGATCTGTATTGCCCTGAGCTGTTGCGTCTTCGTAATCAGCATAACTAGCGTATATTGAATCTATAAGATAGTGGTTTTTCTTTTTTTTATATTGTTCATTTGCTTCGTGCAGGGACTTTGCCAATGCTTTGTCAGATATCCTACCCTTTTCCTTCGCATCATGCAGCTTTTCTAGAAACCACTTTGGGTCGGAACTGATCTTTCTTAATACATCGTCATGAGCACGGTCCTGCACTTGATGATTCTCATATCTCGTAATCGTTGCCCTGCCCCAACCTAAGACTTCAGAAAAGTCTTTTTGACTAATATCGTACCCCCGCCTAACACCCATGATTTCATCGGAAGTTAACAAACCTAACTTCTCCCGATACGCATCTTTCATAGCGAGGCTATTCGCTTTTATCATTTCTTCCGTTTCCATAAGGTCTTCCGTAGCCGAGCAATACTCATATTTAGCCGTGAATTGAACTTCCTCACCCTTAAAAATCTCATCATCCGTCACTTCAACCGTTTCCACTTCATGCTCTTCCATGCATAGTAAGCAAAGCTTCTTTTCACTTTTGACTATTTTCATCATACTCACCTTTTCTTTCTATAAGGAAAGCCTTCTTCCTTAAAGGGAATCTCTGCAAAATGAAAGGACATGACCAAAATAAAACTGTCACCAGCAACATGCGTCAAGTTAAGTAGTTCGGCTCTGATTTTGATATAAACATCCTCATCAGCATATTCCTTTCCGAATACCCTAATTATAACACTCCCTGTATCCACCAGCGAAATTTTCGGCATCAATTGATACCTTTTTTACGTTATATATATTGTCCACATTTTAACTCATGGGCTAATTATGAAAGGATAACCTAATATTTTCAATATTCATAATTCTACCATCAATTCATTATTATTTTGTGATTTTTTGTAAAAACATGTATATAGTTCAGTACATTGAACCCCCACGGGCATATACCTAAATTGACATACACATGAACCCTTAGATAGGCGAAAGGATTACTCAGCATGATACAATAAAAGGGAGATTTTTCTTTTCAATTTAAAGGAGGGAATCACAATGTTCACAACAGTAAGTAGTTTCGTACAAGAATGGAAACAAGAAGCCGCCGTAACCCAAAAGGTCCTCGATGCCCTGACAGATCAATCATTAAATCAAGAAGTGGCACCTGACTTGTACAGCATTGGCAGCGTCGCCTGGCATATCACGGGATCTTCTTATTACTTCCCGGCTCAGCTCGGTATCACATTCGAAGTACCGGACCTTCGTAAAGACGCACCTAAATCTGCCTCAGAAATCAGTGAAACGTATAGAACGGTAAGTACGCGTCTTGCAGAAGCCGTTTCTGACCAGGTTTCGGATGAAAAGATGAACGAAGTGGTGAATCTATTCGGGATGGACATGCCGGTGCAAGCCGTATTTCGCCTGCTGATTCAGCACCAGGCTCATCATCGTGGGCAGTTGACGACTCTTATGAGACAGGCTGATTTGAAGGTGCCTGGGGTATATGGTCCGAGTAAGGAAGAATGGGAAGCGATGAATGCGCAGAAGAGTTAATGTGAGTGAAGACACCCGGCGGAAGCCGGTTGTCTTGTTATATCATTCAAATCATATGAAAATGTTCTATTTTTAAGAAAAAAGGATCAAAATGAGGACACTTTAAAGGTCGAAATCATCGACAATCCTTCTCTTAGCCATTTTATGAACCAGTTTTCACTCTTTATGGTCCACTTATCAAATATATGATCCGGTTTCAAGCATTTATAATCCGGAATTCTGATATATGAACCCCTTTTCGATTATATGAACCTTTTGTCGAAAAATGTAGTTTCATAGCCTTTTCTTATCTGCACCTTAGGACATGACTCGGTTACACAGAAACGTTGTCTGATCCATCCCCAGATTCCTAAGCACTAACCGCAGAAACCCATTACTTTTTTACATTCGCCTTCATCCATTCTGCAATCTGTTGCTCATCCGTATGCGGAATCTGTTCAAGCTGATGGATGACCCGCTCTTGTCGCTCTACTGAATGGTTTTGACTTACCTTCGCTTTTCCTTCTATCTTCTTGATTTTCATTTTGAAGCCCTGCACTCCCTTGCTCATGCCGGAGAGATACTCTGCACCTGCCTCCTGTAACGTGTATGAACTGTCAGGAGCTTCATACTTCATCACCAAATCCTGAAAGGAATCCATTAACTCACTTTCGTCCTTCAGAAGCTCGACTTCCCCGTATACATGAACAGTCACGTAATTCCATGTCGGCACGGCCTTACTCGTCTCATACCACGATGGCGAGATATAACAATGAGGCCCATGGAAAACAGCCAGCACGGTTTGATTTTCAATCTCTTTCCACTGAGGATTCGGACGGGCGAAGTGTCCGTATAAGTACGTATTCTCCTTGTTTAACAGTAACGGTAAATGAGTGGCAACCGGCATTCCATCGTGTTGGGAAAAGAGAGTCGCAAAGCTATGTTCTTTCATGATCCCATAAGCCACCGATTCCTCTGTAATCTTAAAATCTTTTGGAATATACATAGTGATCCACCTTAAAAATTGATTTACTTTAAATCTATCCTGTTTTTGATGTATTTGCATTAAAAAAATAATCTAAACATTGCTTCCTCCTCCCGTTCCCCTATGCTATAGTATGCTAGTATTCAACTGGAACGGAGTGATGATATGAATTCTACAGCGAAAGAAATCACACTGATCGTTATTGGCTCCTTGTTTTTTGCCCTCGGGGTGAACTGGTTCGCCATCCCGAATGAACTTGGGGAAGGCGGCGTGACCGGTATATCCATGACCCTCTATTATGTATTGGGCTGGTCACCGGGTATCACCAACTTCGTCATGAACGGAGTCCTCTTAGCGATCGGTTATAAAGTATTAAATAAACGCGTGACCTGGTACACCATGCTAGCGATCTTCTTTACCTCCCTCTTCATTCACTTGACAGAAGGGATGGGCAATTCCGTCGACATCATGCTCGGAACGGTCTTCGCCGGAGTGTTCATCGGTCTCGGACTCGGGCTTGTGCTGCGGTCAGGCGGGACGACGGGAGGATCCACCATCATTGCCCGCATGCTGAATCAGCATTTCGGCTGGGGTGTCAGTACCACGATGTTCGTGTTCGATATCCTCGTCGTTCTTGGTTCATCGTTTGTCATCGGGCTTGAGAATACGATGTACACAGGAATATCCATCTACATCAGTACGAAGATCCTGGACTACCTGATCGATGGTTTCGATACACGAAAGGCCGTCACGATCATTTCCGGGCATACAGTAGCCATCGCTGAGAAAGTCAGCCGGGAAATGGATCGCGGCGTTACCATCATTAACGCAAGAGGCCATTATTCGAATGAATCGAAAGATATATTGTATGTGGTCATTAATAAACAGGAGTTATTCCTCTTAAAGAAGGCCATCCAACAAATTGATGAGAAAGCGTTTGTGGTGGTCCATGATGTGAGGGATGTGTTTGGGGAAGGATTTACGTTTCCGAAGACTTGATGATGGATCTAGCCAACGTGACATCCACATGAAAAACGGTGCCAGACTCCCGCTGTATCGGGGGTAGGCACCGTTTTTTTCTTTATTAACTAACCAATCGCTATCAAACTTCTTGAGCTTTATTCTTCAAACAGAGATGGCTGCAATTCACGGCAACCCAACTGAACCGATCACACAAACTGTACAACCATCCCAACCACTAAATATCCAATACAAATATACGTGACCATCGTTTTCACTTTCGAATCGCCTTCCATGTTCATCATGCCATGGTGATGACCGGATTTCATGAACAGTCGATTCAAATAGATGGAGATCATCGCGACGATGGCAAATACGATGTTTAACCAGAAGGTATAATCGATTTGAAAGGGTGATTCATTCATCACTTGTTTGGCGCTTTCCGGGATCAATCCTATAGCCGTAAACGCATAGTGCATCCCCATCGCTGTCAGGATGATGGATAGGTAGAAGATACCTGCAATGTATAAGGCCGTTTTTAACCCATAATACTTTTTGTGAACCGCCACAATAGGGGGTACGACTAAATCAGAATAGATGAATGCCATTATTCCTGCAAAAGCCACTCCACTGGATGCGAGTATGGTGGCAATGGGAATGTTCCCCATGGACCCGATGAATGTGAGCATGGCAACGATCGGACCGATCAGTGCATTTTCCAGCACCTTTAAAAATGAGTCCGGTTGATCGGCGAGGAAGAACATTTTCCACGTATCCTCCGAAATGAATGTGGCCATGATCCCCGCAATGGTAAATCCGATCGTAATCTCTTTCCACACCATTTGCCAATTCATCACAAACTCATGACCGACCTGATACCAGCCCTCTTTGGACTTGATTTTCTCTTTCCAGTTGAATCCTTCTTCGTCTCCCTCTTCGTCCTCTACGTGATCCTTTGCTTCCTCCACCAGCTTCTTAGGATAGGTGGCTTTCACAAGAATCCAGGTAATCAAGATCAGAACGATGCCCCCGATCATCTCCGCAACTACAAACTGCCAGCCTAGAAAGATATAAATAAGGATGCCTAATTCAATCACCAGATTGGTAGAAGCAAATAAAAAGGCCAGGGTAGGAATAAAATGAGCCCCTTTTTTGAAAAGGTTCCGTCCCGCTGCCAGGGCCGCAAAGGAACAGGAGGAACTGATCGCCCCGAATAGTGTGGATAACCCAACAGACTTCAAGCTGGGATTCCCCATATACTTCACCATTTTATCCTTCTGCACAAAGGCCTGAATCATGGAACTGATTAAGTATCCAAGTACGAATGCCCAACCGGATTTCCAGAAATACCCCAGTGAGGTCTTCGCAGATTCTCCAATTAACTCTAACAAATGACCATCTCCTTTTCTGTAATCGATATCTGCTATAGGTTATTGTTACCCACTAATTTTGCAGAAACATTGCATCTTGCATAAAAAAGGGGAACTGATTCCCATCACGGTTGTTGTACTATTACCACTAACTGTTTTATGTAACACTTCAAATTCATAAAAAAATGCCTGCCCGTTGCGTTCATACACTAACGCAACGGGGCAGGCATCAAATGAGGCCATGGGACCTGCCGCCATGGCTCCCTCACTCCACCACCCGCGGCCCAACCACATGCAGCACAATATCGGCAGTGAAATGAGCAATCATGGCGAATTCAAGTCCCACAAAGACGAAGAGTGCCCCGAACACAAGCCCTCCTATCCCATTGATGACGAGCATGCTTATGAATAGCCCTAGAGTCATATCGAAATTGGACGCCGCCACACCATAATGCATGATGCCGAAGACCAGGGAAGTAACGACAATGGCCGTCCATTTCTTAGCTTTTGTCGCCGTTCCTCTGAACCATTTCATCTGCAGCCAAATCAGCATGGTGACAAGGAAGAGACGGAAGATCGATTCTTCATTCACGGCCGCGCCGAATGACCCCAATGTCCCGAGCCACCATGCTGGTTCATTGAGTGAAGAATTGTCCACTCCGAGTGGCTTCGATACAATCAGGCTGAAGATGCTGATGGCCACACCTGCGAGTACCCCATAGAGGGCGGATTGCAGGACTGGTTTTCTAAAAGAATGAAGCGATTGGTTTTTGTTGAAAAAGGCTTCGATGATTGGTGTCTTGAGCTTCACCTTCTTTGCGAGCCATAAGGCGATAAATAGCAGAATCCCCGCTTCCAACAGAACCTGGATGACGTAAAACAGGGTGAAGGACAGCTCGCTCATCCCTATGACTTCATGTAGATTCTCCCGTGCCATGGCATAGGGGGAAATCGCTAAAGCTCCCAGTATGTTCAGGACAAGTAGGGTGAAATAGACCTTCCAGTTGATGATATTCGGTCTTTTCCCCTCATAAGCGGCAGCGACCAATCGATGATCTTCTGTATCCTCATAGCACTCCACTTTTTCCTGAAGATCCATGATGAACGGTTCCGGGTTGTCCATCGATAGCAATGCTTTCGTTACTATCTTTTTTTGGCCGAAATAGCCTCTGGCATAAATCGGCTCCTTGAAGATGATTTCATACTTCAGTTCATCCATCATGCCGAATACACGAGTGAACACTCTTGGAAGCATGCTGACATGGTAGGCATTTTTCTCGTGGATGATGGCACCGCTCTTGTTATACTGCGTCCTTGCCGGCTGGATTGCTGCCACATCCCTGATATGGAAGGTCAATGATCTTCTCGCCCCGACGTTCATGACGACATTGTTCCCTTTTATCCGGATCGGCGAGTTCCTGACTAAGTTATAGTCCCCCAGCATGTAGAGGATACTGTAGACATGCAGCACAACCAGGATATTTGCCCTGAGGGGATCGATTTCCTTTAAGTAGATATGAAAGACAATCCCTTCAATTACCTGCTCATGAAGGAGCGCAATGAACAGCCAGAAGTAATTCGATCCTTTGTGGTAATAATAGCTCTGGACTCCTTTATCATTGCCTTTCTTCCTCTTCCATTTGAATAAAGCATAGAAAAGGATGATCCACTCTTTTTTGAGGATGGTCATGAACGGGTTGCTGTCCATGTCCCCCCGTCTGTATTTCACAAACAGGATGACGGCACCGACCTCCGCCAGAGTGATGAGTATGATGATGGAGATGATCAACTGAGTATCCATGTGTATCCCCCTTTAGCTGAATCGTTTCATCTGGAACCAATAAATGAGGAATTCCGATTAATAAAATGATAGGGAAGTAGGGAATGTGGTGTAAATACCTGTAAGTTCAACTCATATTGTAATCGCGAAGAACCATTCAATTCATTCCATATTTATCCTATAATAGAGTTATTATTTTAAATGTAAGGTATCCATGGTATGAGGTGTAGAATGATTTACTTTATTTTCTAAATGGTCATTTGATTGTGTCTAAATTGTTAATAATTGTATTTTAAGTTGACAGGGGATTTTTTTGAATGAGAGGAAATGAATCTGGAGGGTTGGAAGGAAATCGTAAGAGGAGATATGTAGGATAATCTTTTTATAAAATTGTAATTTACTCAAAATATCTCTTGGGTGATTTTGGGCAATCCTATTCTAGGGGATTGTAACGATAAAGAAGGAGGTTGATTAAACAATGGCAAAGCAAACTCCAAAGCTTGATAAGGAAAAGGATCTTTCCTTCGAGGAGCAACTTAAACTGTTATCAAAATCCATTGGGATCACTGATTTTGGCGGAAATTCCGATCAAATCTGCCGGGAAGTCAGAGGAAAAGAATGATGACTGTGTACTTCCTTGAAAACAATAGCCTCCCCGGAAACGGTGATCCGGGGAGGCTATTGTTACATTCTATATCAAGGATACGTCCTAACACCTCACATACTTCCGCTTAAATCCAATCTTCCCTCTCTCCACTTGCTTCTGGATATCATCGGCAGCCTTTAGGATACTGTTCTTTTTATTCTCCCGTACCATTTCCACCGGTCCGATTTCTTTTGCCGTCTGAAGAGCCCGTTCATGAAGAGGTACATAAGAAACCCCGACTGTCGTGACGAAATTACTCATTGCGGATTTCGTTCGTTCAGGTGCATCGTGGATGGTTTCCTTCACTTGATCCAACATACTCGCAAGCTTCGTTTCCGAAAACTCTTCGTCCTTACGATTCCCGAGCAGCCAGCAGTAGCAGCTCCATCCCGCTGACATTTTCAGCTCTTCACCGCTTGCGATCCATTTATCGGCAACGTCTTGTGCGATGTCTGCTTCAGCCAATGTGACCGCCACCACGTAATCGGACAGCATATAAAAATACGCCCCATCGATCCAACGGTCAAAGTCTGCCTCCGTCATGGCTTTCGGATCGGCAATGACACCGGCAAAATACATGGCGTCGTAATTCCCCGTTGCATATAACTCCTCAGCCAACGCCTGATCCTTCTTGATTTTCCTGGCAATCGGCTTCATCGCACCTGTCGCGACGCCAAATACCGGCTCGTGGGCACCATTGGATAGGTACATTTTCTTCGATCGTTCCTTGCCCAGTGCTTCCAGCTCTTGCATGACCGTTTGTAAATCCATTCTATCCACTTCCTTCATATAATAAGTTGTCATCTTACCATAACCACACTTGAATCAAACCCGTTTATGATTTTTTTGCTAAAGACAGCCCTTTTTCTTTCAGAGCCTCATTCAGTATTCGCACCGCTTTCGGTCCTACCCCATGAATCTTCAGAATATCGGATTCCGACACATCGGTAAACTGCTCAAGGCGATATAAGCCGGCCTGATGAAGTCCACGAATTGCAGGCTTACCGATCTTAGGCAATTCGCTGTCTGGTGTTGGGTTATTGGTCATGTCCCTGTCCTCCCCATAATTTTATTCGTACAATATTGCTTGTCAGATTCAGAAGCTAGCCACTTTATTTTTTTCGAACCTAAAAGTTTCTTGTCACCTCGAAAGGGATACTCAAATGGAACGCCCTCCTAAAATATCGTGCTTTTGAATAGATTAGACAACTTTGTCTGATTTCCTTCTTTTATTGGTTATCAGAGCGTCGGGACAGTCCTATGTTAAAATTCACCATAATTAGAAGCTTCAAGCTTTCAATAAAAATTCTAATCTATTATAATGATAGTTAAGAATTATTATAATTATCACACTATTCATCGTGGTAGTTTCTTCACTCTAATCTTTGAAAACAGGAAGGTGAATCGTAATGGAAAATAACAATCGCCCAGACCAAAAGGATCACTCAGCAGCATCGGGCCAGTGCCCTGTCACTCATCATAAGGATAGTGCCATCACGACGACGACAGCTCCTGGGGGTACGACGAATAAACACTGGTGGCCGAACATGTTGAACTTGAACATCCTTCGCCAGCATGACACAAAGTCGAATCCAATGGGGGAAGACTTCAATTATAAGGAAGAATTCTCGAAGCTGGATTACGATGCCTTGAAGCAGGATCTTCACAATTTGATGACAGACAGCCAGGATTGGTGGCCGGCTGACTACGGTCACTACGGTCCATTCTTCATCCGGATGTCTTGGCACGCAGCAGGTACATACCGGGAGACGGACGGACGCGGAGGCGGTTCGTCAGGTTCACAGCGCTTTGCCCCGCTCAACAGCTGGCCGGATAACGTCAATCTGGATAAAGCCCGCCGTCTGTTATGGCCGATCAAACAAAAGTATGGGAACAAAATTTCCTGGGCTGACCTGCTTGTGTTGACCGGTAACGTCGCCCTTGAATCCATGGGCTTGAAGACGTTCGGATTCGGTGCAGGACGCGAAGATATCTGGCATCCTGAGGAAGATGTGTATTGGGGAAATGAGAAGGAATGGCTTGCAGATAACCGCTATTCCGGCGACCGTGAGCTTGAGAATCCACTCGCTGCCGTCCAGATGGGTCTGATCTACGTCAATCCGGAAGGCCCGAATGGGGAACCGGATCCACTGGGAAGTGCCCGTGATATCCGCGATACGTTCGGACGCATGGGGATGAACGACTATGAAACAGTAGCCCTTGTCGCCGGCGGTCACACGTTCGGTAAGGCCCACGGAGCCGGTGACGCTGATCTTGTCGGCGACGATCCGGAAGCTGCGGAAATTGAAAATCAAGGATTCGGCTGGCTCAGCTCACACGGAAGCGGAAAAGGCCGCGACACGATTTCAAGCGGTGTCGATGGTGCCTGGACGACGAATCCGACGAAGTGGGATAACGGCTACTTTGATCTTTTATTCGGCTATGAGTGGGAGAAAACGAAGAGTGCGGCAGGCGCATCCCAATGGGCACCGGTCGGCATGACGGAAGAACATATGGCACCTGATGCGGAAGATCCGTCCATCAAAGTGAAAACGATGATGACGACTGCCGATATGGCCCTGCGCATGGATCCGGACTATGAGAAGATTTCCCGTCGTTTCCATGAGAATCCGGAAGAGTTCGCCGATGCCTTCTCCCGTGCCTGGTTCAAGCTCCTTCACCGTGACATGGGTCCGAAAGCAAGATACTGGGGTCCAGAGGTTCCACAAGAAGAGCTGATCTGGCAGGATCCGGTTCCGGCGGTGGATTATGATCTATCGGATAGCGAAGTGGCGTCGTTGAAGGAAAAGATCCTGGAAACAGGCTTGACGGTCAGCGAGCTCGTGAAAACCGCATGGGCATCCGCAAGCACATACCGAGGTTCCGATATGCGCGGAGGCGCGAACGGTGCACGCATCCGTCTTGCCCCGCAGAAAGACTGGGAAGTGAACGAACCACAAGAGCTTGAGAAAGTCCTTGGCGTCTACGAAGACCTTCAAAGCAAGCTTGATAAGAAAGTCAGCCTGGCTGATCTGATTGTACTCGGCGGAAACGCAGCCATCGAAAAAGCCGCTCGTGACGCTGGCTTCGAGGTAACGGTTCCATTTTCACCTGGCCGCGGGGATGCAACAGCCGAGCAGACCGACGCTGAGAACTTCGGTGTATTGGAGCCGGTTTCAGACGGATTCCGCAACTACCAGAAGCAGGAATACGCTGTCAGCCCGGAAGAAATGCTGGTCGATAAATCACAATTGTTAGGACTGACTGCACCGGAAATGACCGTTCTTCTTGGCGGCATGCGTGCCCTCGGCGCCAACCACGGTGATTCGAAACACGGCGTATTCACAAATCGCGTCGGTACGCTGAACAACGACTTCTTCGTGAACCTGTTGGATATGGGCATCGAGTGGAAACCGGCAGGCTTCAATCAGTATGAGGGCCGCGATCGCAAGACGGGTGAAGTGGTGCGCACAGCTTCACGCTTTGACCTGGTGTTCGGATCCAACTCTGTCCTTCGTGCACTTGCAGAAGTATATGCCCAGGATGACAATCAAGAGAAATTTGTCCGTGACTTTGTTGCCGCTTGGGTGAAAGTGATGGATGCGGATCGGTTTGATTTGAGATAATGGAAGATAGACGAAACGCGCCTGCTCCCTGTTGGGATGAGGCGTGTTTTTTTTACATTGTGGTCTTACCTATGAAAACAGTTAAGCCACTCTGGATGGGGAGAGATTTTTCGACAAAGGGATCATAAAATGAAATTCCGGTTCATAAATCAAATTTTCGGATCATAAGTCTCCGAAAGCGGATCATATATTTTTATTGCGGGTCATAAGTAGCGAAAACCGGGTCATAAATCTGATAAAGGCTCCTATTTGAAATAGATTCAGCCTTAAAATGACTTGTAACCCTCCTCAACAGGGCACTTTTCAACCCTATTTGGTCAAAACCATTATGATTTCAACCCAAAGGGCAGTATTTTCTTCCCCCAAAAACCTTCCTCATGCAACCGCCCTATATCCAATAAAAAAGATCCCTCCCGGCTGGGGAGAGACCTATTTTTCAAGTGGAAATCCTTCAAGCCCCCACTCTCTCACGTTCACGAACAACATCCTGTTTCTTATCCGACCGCTTCTCCAATTTATAAACCAACACCCCGCCAATCAACAAGCCGATCCCAAGCAGCTTCTCCCAGGACAATGCAGACGGTTCAAAGCCGAACCAGCCTCCTGTATTGACGATAAACGCGATGGTAATTTGAGAAATGAGCGCGATCGAGATCGCATACGCAGGGCCGATCAACGTGACTCCCCTCATCAGGAAGAACACGATGCCGACTCCGAATACTCCGCTGAACAGAAAGACGGGATTGACCCCGCTGAAGTCCAGCAGGCTCTTATCTTCCAATGTATAAAACACCGGTAGTGAACAGACAAGACCGAGGCCGAGGACCAGGCTCGTCGTTGCCCATGGGCCAGTTTTTTCACTGACCCGTGCGTTGAATACGTTTTGCAAACTGATTAAGATTCCGGCCATGATGGCGAGTCCGATTCCGATCATTTGAGTTCCTCCTTATTCATAGATGTTTCCTTTCGCAAGGATGCTGAGTTTTTCCAGATCTTTGATGGTGATGGACCCGTTGACCCGTTCGATGAGGTCGTCGGTGGCCATCTTCTTCAGTACCCGGTTCAGGTGACGGTAGCTGGTTCCGATCCATTCGGCGAGCTCCATGAGATTGGACGTATGCATTTCCTGATGGAACATGGTCCCTTCGCCCGCTTCTGAGATGGACAGTAGATAGCTCGCCAGGCGTACTTCGACGGGATACAGCATGTGCATGCTCGTGATATGGGATTCCGTGTAGAACTTGTGGGCCACTGTATCAAACAGAAAGCGCATGATCGCTGTACTCTCCTTCTCAAGCCTTTTCAGATCCGTGAAAGGAACCGATAAGAACACCCCATCCGTGACGGCTTCCACCGAGTTGAGTACCGCCGTACCCTTCGCATATTCCACATCCCCGATCAGGGCAAGTGGACGTTTGAACCGGTTGATCAACAGTTTTCCCTCTGGTGTATGGGTGAAGATCTTGATTTTCCCTTCTATGAGGAAGTACAATTCGTTGAGCTCTTCCCCCGTCGAAAAAAGATTATCCCCTTTTTCAAAGGAAGACATCTTAATATGCTTTCTGAAATCCGCCGGAAATAAATCGTCCAGTTCGAATTGTTTTATATAATGGTCTGGTTCCGCACTTTGTATTTCTTTCATCATTTGACTCCTTTTTTTACAATTGGAAAAGGACGACCCCTGCAAGCATCATGGAGAGGCCCATTGCCTGCCGCGGCGTAACCGGGATCTTCTTCTCCCCGAACCATCCCCGTGACTCGATAAGGAATGCCGTCCCGATCTGTGCCACGAGAAGGATCGCAATGGCCGATGCCGGTCCGATCATGTGAATCGCCGTCAGTTCCGAGAACACCACGATCACACCGAACGACCCCCCGATCAAATACAGGAAAGGCACCTGTCTGAAGCTCTTTCCTTTTCCATCTCTTACTTTCATATATATCGTCATCGCAATCGTAAAGGCCACGAGATGAACCATCGAAGTCGTATGCCATCCACCGATCGCGTCACTCATCCTTGCATTGAAAATTCCCTGCATCGTGATACAAAGTCCACCAAGCAGCGCAAATAAAGCACCTTTCATCGTTCATCCTCCTATTCTTTGTTCTATTAAATAGGAGGACGGCATTTTGTGAAAGGACATATGTCCTAAGGGTTGCCGATTTTGTGATTTGGCAAACCGTGGGCCAAGGGGACAGGTACCTTGGCTCGATTTGACAGTCTATATTTTACAAGCAGGGATAGACACAATTATAATTATATTAACTTAAAGGAGGTCTTCACATGGCAGCCAAAGTAAATCTTTCATTACTTATCGATGAACTGGAATCAAGGTTTGAGGATTGGCACTCCTACCTCCACCGCGAGACAGGAACCATCACGACAATATCCCATGAGATCCTCACCAAAGCAGAAGATGAAGAACCCATTGAAGAACTTGAAGATTGGGAGCAAACGGAGTACAGCATGGCCGTGGATATCCTGGAAAATCCTACTCATTACCTTACACTCCCCGACAGAGAAGAAATCAATGAATACCGGATGATGGAAAACTTTTGTTACTCCTTGAAGGATGGGCATGCCCAGGATCGATTATTAATGGCCATTCAAGGCCGTGGAGCTTTCAGGAGATTCAAGGATCAAGTCAATACATTAGGAATAGCTGGGGAATGGTATTCATTTAGAATGGAATGCTATATGGAATTTGCGAGAGATTGGTGTAAGTTTCATGAGTTGGAATATGAATAAGAGGATGAATGGACCTTACATCGATGATTTAGGGGCTTTTTAAGGTGAGACCATGATGAAAATTCATTTCGAGGAACAGCTAAATCGGTTACCTACATCCATAGGAACGATAGATATTGACGCAGATTCCGATTAAATCTGCCGGGAAGTCAGAGGGAAATCATCCTGACGATTTTTTTAATACGAAAGATTCCTTGGCTATGATTATTTTGCCAGTTTCTTATCATGGGAAGGAGTTAAGCATTATTGGTTGTCTAAATACTCGTAATTAGAAGCCATAAAAAGGTCCAGGTAGTCTTTAAAAGGAACTTCAGAAAGACTTTTATTACTATCCCATTCATAGTAGCTTATATTACTTAAAAAAGTATAGAACTCTGGAATTTTCATTAATTCTATAGCTAGTTTATGCTTCTTCGATAATGATAGTATCCCCCTGTTTTTATACTCTTCATCAGTAAGACCATGTTGAACGTTTTGATTTGAAAGAATCAAGCGTATGATTCCTAAAAGTAAATCAACCAATTCAATACCTATCATCTTGCCTTTGGTTTCCATTTTGCAATCATCTACCCAATACTGCTCTGCCCGATACAAGGATTGAGTATTAAGGTTTTCTGTGAGACGTCTCTCTAATTCATATTTTTTATACTTACCTTCTTTTTCAATGAATATTTTGGTTTTTATATACAGATCTTTTCCATAATGACGTAGTAAACCATAAAATATTCTCTCGGGTATCTTTGTATACACCATTAATGTTGCGTAATCTAATACATGTTTTTTCTCTTTTTTGGAAAGCTTCCGGGCACCATGGTCATTCGAAAATTTATATCTTTGATCTAAAATGTTTCGGTTATAACTAATAATATTCATACGAGAGTATCGAGCATACTTAGAAAAAGTAAACATTACTTGCCTAATATTTTCACCTAGAAATTTCTGACCCGTATATTTAGTCCAATGTAGGCTGATATCTTTGTTTTGTAGCATTCGGGTTAGTTCTTGAAAAGCAGGTGAAGAATATACCGAATCTGGAACTAACAACCCTCCCATTGTTGCAGGTCTATTGGAATCATCACCACTTTCATCGAAAAAAATATTCATTTCTTCTGTTCTTAAAGGTTTTTGCAACATGATTTTCACCCCTTCCTTTAGGTTGACACGATTATGATCATTTAGTATCATAAAAATACGTTATGCCCCTGTACCTCCTGGTTCAGCTAACATAACGAAGGATTGAGTTAGTACCCGTACCTGCTGGTTCGGAGAAAAACGATCCGTTTTTCTTTTGAAAAAAAAACATTTAAATATAAGTGTTGAGTAGCCTAGTGTAAATTACCTAGGCTACTTTTTATTATATCAAATATTTATTAATTCGCACTTATATATACTGAATTTTCCGTCATTTTAATCAGAGAGCCAGGAGGGAAGGTACTCAGGCTCAATTCCTCACGCTATCCCCCCAAATGAAGACCACCCGATTAAAAGAATAAAAATTGGCAACACTGATAGTAAAAAAAGGTTGACAATAAATGCAGAATCTCTTTGAAACCGCTTTTGATTACTTGCGGACCACCTTTGATACAGAACCAAAGTCACCTCCTCATATCGGTGAAGCGATGGGATGTTGGATTTATTTCACTGCCCTGGCAGAAGAAGTACCTGTCCTTGAAGCTGCCTTGAATACAACGACAGACAACGAATTGATCCAACTCATTAACAAATCGAACGATCTTGGGGAACACCAATTGAAAATACTTCAAAAATTCATGGTAGATGAAGGCATCCCCCTTTCGAAAACCTCAGAACCCAGACCTAAATCCGACCCCAACAGTGTTCCGTTGGGGGCAAAAATGACCGATGATGAAATCGCTAACTTTATCTCCATTAAGATTGCCACAAATATAGTGATGTGTGGCACAAACATGAGTCAAAGCATTCGCAATGATATTGGTCTCATGTGGGCACGATTTCAGGCAGAAAAAATGATATTCGGGATGGAACTGAAAACAGCTATGCGCAAAAGAGGTTGGTTAAAGGTGCCACCGTACTATTATCCTCCTGGGGCACCTAAGAATCAGTGAGCACCGTCATATGAAAAAAGCTGAAGATCTCATTCCTGATCTTCAGCTTTTTTAGCTCTTCATGCTCACATTCGACAGACAGGAATCTACTCCTGCACCACTTCACACATTCCACTCCGCTGATTTTCATCAATCAGTCAAGCTGACGTAATAATATCCCACATCCTCCAAAGCCGCCTGCACTCCTATAAATGACGTAATGGCATAATACAACGCGCCAAGAGCCAAACAAGCTATGATCACTCCACTTACCCGAGGGATATGTTTGGTTTTTTTATAAAAGATCAGTGTGGTGATGCCGACAATGATCAGGTAGGAAATCGATAGAATGAGCCCAAATTGGCGACCGCCGAGATCATTCACAGACGTTCGAAAACGTTCCAGATGATCTCGGTTTTCCCCGTTCTCGTCGATTGTCACCTCTTGATCTTGATAACCGATCTTCCAAGTGAGCGCATTTTCACCTTTTACGATCGTGTACTGATAACCACCCGCTTCTCCTTCCCCGATCACTAATGGCGACGACGCATAGATATGGACGGGAAGCAGGGTGGAAATCATCATAAACAGGACAAGCCATTGTTTCCTCAACTCAAATCTTCCTTTCTATCAGAACCTCAATCTTTTCCCTTGACAAAGAAACGCATTTATATAATAATGAATATCGAATTAGAATTATTATAATCTATTAATGATTCTCAATCACACACATACTACTAGGAGGAATTTACACTATGTCATTAATCGGTTCACAAGTCGTACCATTTAAAGCAGAAGCATTCAAAGATGGTGAGTTCATCACTGTTACAGAC
The DNA here is from genome assembly GCF_003315075.1 of Rossellomorea aquimaris. Taxonomy (GTDB): domain Bacteria; phylum Bacillota; class Bacilli; order Bacillales; family Bacillaceae_B; genus Rossellomorea; species Rossellomorea aquimaris_C. Next base: position 4,286 of record NZ_QNRJ01000029.1, on the reverse strand, counting down.
GAAAGCCTGAAAGGTCAATGGAGCATTTTCTGCTTCTACCCTGCGGACTTCACATTTGTATGCCCGACAGAGCTTGAAGACCTTCAGAATAACTATGAAACTCTTAAAGAGCTTGGCGTAGAAGTTTACTCAGTTTCTACGGACACTCATTTTACACATAAAGGCTGGCACGACAGCTCTGAAAAAATCGGTAAAATCAAATACGCAATGATCGGTGATCCGTCACAACGCATCACTCGCGGTTTCGATGTATTAAATGAAGAAGATGGTCTTGCTGACCGCGGAACATTCATCATCGATCCGGATGGTATCATCCAGGCAGTTGAAATCAACGCTGGCGGAATCGGCCGCGACGCAGACATTCTAGTAAGCAAAATCAAGGCGGCACAATATGTGCGCAACAACCCAGGCGAAGTGTGCCCGGCGAAATGGCAGGAAGGTTCTGAAACACTTAAGCCAAGCCTTGATCTAGTTGGTAAATTATAAGGAGTGCTGAGCATGCTTGAAGCAGATATTAAAGCACAATTAGAACAATACCTGCAGATGATGGAAGGCGACATCGTCCTGAAAGTCAGTGCAGGTGATGATGACATTTCAAAGGAAATGCTCGCACTTGTTGAAGAGCTCTCTTCCATGTCATCCCGCATCAGTGTTGAAAAAACAGAGTTGACAAGAACACCAAGCTTCAGCGTGAATCGTCCTGGTGAGGAGACCGGTATCATTTTTGCCGGGATTCCTCTTGGACATGAATTCACATCCTTGGTCCTTGCTCTTCTTCAAGTGAGCGGCAGAGTGCCGAAAGTGGATCAGAGCGTCATAGACCAGATCAAGAGCGTCAAAGGCGAACACCACTTCGAGACGTATGTAAGTCTTAGCTGTCACAACTGCCCGGACGTTGTGCAGGCACTGAATATCATGAGTGTCCTGAACCCGAATATCACGCACACGATGATTGACGGAGCTGCCTTCAAGGAAGAAGTGGAACGCAAGAACGTCATGGCTGTTCCTGCGGTATACTTAAATGCTGAATTCTTCAACGGTGGACGCACGACTCTGGAAGAAATTCTTTCTAAAATCGTGGAAGGTCCCGGTGCAGATGAACTATCCGATAAAGATCCGTATGACGTCCTTGTCGTCGGTGGCGGACCTGCGGGAGCAAGTGCGGCGATCTATGCGGCACGTAAAGGAATCCGTACAGGAATCGTCGCGGAACGCTTCGGCGGTCAGGTCCTTGATACGATGAGCATCGAGAACTTCATCAGTGTGAAGCACACGGAAGGACCGAAGCTTGTCGCAAGCCTGGAAGAGCATGTGAAGGACTACGGCATCGATGTGATGAACCTTCAGCGCGCAAGCCGTCTTGAGAAAAAAGACCTTGTTGAGCTTGAGCTTGAAAACGGTGCGATCCTGAAGAGTAAGAGCCTGATCATCTCGACAGGTGCACGCTGGCGTAACATCGGTGTTCCTGGTGAACAGGAGTTCAAGAACAAAGGAGTGGCGTACTGCCCTCACTGTGACGGACCACTGTTCGAAGGCAAAGATGTCGCTGTCATCGGCGGAGGAAACTCCGGAATCGAAGCAGCCATCGACCTTGCAGGAATCGTCAAGCACGTAACGGTCCTTGAGTTCAATCCTGAACTGAAGGCAGACGACGTGTTGCAAAAACGTCTTTACAGCCTGCCGAATGTGACCGTGCTCACGAACGTGCAAACTCAGGAGATCACCGGTACGGATAAGGTGAATGGAATCACCTATACCGATCGTGATACCCATGAAGAAAAACACGTTGAGCTACAGGGAGTATTCGTCCAAATTGGTCTCGTTCCAAACACAGACTGGCTCGGCGACCTTGTAGAACGTACGAAATTCGGTGAAATCATCGTGGACAAACACGGTGCCACCAACGTCCCTGGCGTATTCGCCGCAGGAGACTGTACAGACAGCCCATACAACCAAATCATCATTTCCATGGGATCAGGCGCGAACGCCGCACTAGGCGCATTCGACTACCTCATCCGAAATTGAGATCTTTAGAGGTCCGTCCCTTGTTTTGAGGGACGGACCTCTTATGTATTTCTTGAATGCCTTTCCCGGTCTCTTCACGAATCACTATAAGTAAAGCTACCATGAGCAAAGTAGCATCGATCTCTTCAACCTATTAATCTACTAAATTTTAACATAACTCCTTGATTTTTGCCTCATAACAATGGAGGGACGGACCTCTGTTTCCATGGAAACAGAGGTCCGTCCCTCCAAGGTGTTCTTTTCTTCATCCTATCAGATACTGAAACTAGTTAATGGTAACCCCTGCACTAGCGTATCCTAAAACGGTTCCGACGAGTGTAATTCCTGCTACTGTGGCCGAGAACACCATTAATAGCCTGTCTCCCTGAGTGACCGGAATGGCTAAATTCGAAAGGGCTCCCCTACTGATATCACCTAGCGTAATTGGGGCTGTAATTGTTGGATTTAACGTAACAAGAGTTCCTGGGATCGGGTCGAATGTATTGGTGGAAGGAGCGGCTGAACGATATAATTGGGCTCTGATGGTGGTATCACCCACAAGGGTAACGGAGGCAGTGGCACTAAAGAAGGCAGCGATGGAAGTGATGTTCCCATCCCGTGGTACTGAAAATGCGAAGTTTAGTAGAGTTCCCCCGGCCCCGGTAAGGTCAATCTGTCCACTTCCAAGTAGAGTCACACCGGTAATGCTGTTACCAAAACCTACAAGACTCGTTGTTCCTGCCAATCCGCCTGCAACCGTCGTCAATGCAACGGGAAGTCCGGAAGCGAAGGGAATAATAGAACCCGTACCAGGAAGCCCCGGATCTCCAGTTGCCCCAGTTTCACCTGTAGCTCCTGTTTCTCCTCGTGGTCCTCGAGGTCCTGTTTCCCCCGCTGGCCCAGGAGGACAATTACATTCATATTCATATGGAAAGATATCGCAACTCTCCGGAAAGAAACTTGCACTCGCTTGATAAGTAGTCCCTCTCCTTAACTTTGGTATACCATTTCTAAATTGATCTCTCATTTCCTTCACTCCTATTTGAAAAGATTAAAAAACTCTCAAGTACCGTCCTTGATCCGTATTGAAAGGCAGTCATGGAAAACTTGAATCCAATACTGTTATTTTGTTGAAATAACAGTTTGACTGGTTTCGTAACCTCCTTTCTTTCTTACTCTATTGTATGCAATAGAAATAGGATAAACTGTAATATAGTCTATGAAATGCGCCTAATTTCGTTCTTTTTCAACTAACTTCTATTAAATTACTTCAATAGAATGTATATTCGTTGATGCACCGGGCAAACAACGGGGACAGGTTCCCCAGTCCTAATCGGACCACGGTACCTGCCCCCCCGGCAGCCGCGATTCCCCTTTCCCAAACTACTTCGGCACCAAATCCCTATACAAAAACCGATCCCGTCCGCTCCCCATATCCCGGGTGATTCTCTCTTCCCCCAGCTCGTATCCAATCGCAAACCCGAAATTCGGTCCATCAAACACAAACGAATGAAACTCCCCGTTCTCCCCGCAGATATCATGAGTCTCTTCCGGATAATCCCGTATGAACGCCTCATCATACACTCTCCCTGCAAAAGACCGATCCAATTGATCCATATCCACACAAGTGAGCACGGTTTGAAACCCAAGCTCAATGAATTCACGGCCGAGTTCCCCGACTGGTCGTCCCCAAAGAGGAAAGACCGGAATGATCCCCGTTCCCGAAAGCATCTTCTCCCTATACTCCCGAACATCCTGAAGGTGAATATCCCCGTAGACCATGTGCGTGACCCCGTCCTCCAGCATATCTGACACCGCTCTCTCTATCCGTTCCTGATACACCTCATTCGGACACTCCTGAGGGATCCAAACCTCACGAAGCGGAATCCCGAGCGCCTCCGACTGCCTCTTCAATAGCTCATACCGGACCCCATGAATCGAAACCCGGTCGAATCCTTCCGTCAGGGTCACGAGCAATGAATCAATTTCGCAATCCGGATGTTGTTGAATTTTATATATCGCCAGGGTGGAATCCTTTCCACCGCTGAATGCTATGACTGTTTTCATTTTCGACCTCCATGTTTGCGATTTTGTATATCCGTTTCTATCATTATAAGTGAAATTCCCCTTTGATTTTCTCTGCCACTTCTTCCGCACTCAAGTTTGTATTGTTTATCTTTATATAGTTGAATTAATTTCATAACTCTGAGCCCTTGCGGCTCTAAGGGTAAAATGACAAGAAAATAGAGCACCTCCCCAAATCCTGTATAATGAGAGTTACG
>NZ_QNRJ01000028.1 GCF_003315075.1 Rossellomorea aquimaris | reverse complement strand
CGTGTTTGTCAAGAGCGATTGCGGCGACCAAGAACCTTACTTTGGGGTTAAAGATAGTGCCCTTTACAACTTTTCATAAGTTTTTTGACACTACCAACACATTTTAAGAGTAACGGAAAGTATTGAGGTCCGTCCCTCTATTACATAATTATACCAAGGTTAAACCCGTTTGAAACCTTCACCTAACACCTCTGAAGCGTCCATTGTGACGACGAAAGCAGATGGGTCAATGGTTTTGACCAGTTGTTTCAGTTTTGTGAATTCTGTTTGATCGACCACACACATAAGGATCGGGCGCTCATCGTCCGTATAACCACCGTATGCAGATAGTTTTGTCACACCACGATCAATTTTATTCAGGATTCCTTCACGAACTTCTTCCTGTCTGTTTGTAATAATAAGTGCCATTTTTGAACGGCTGATGCCGACCTGGACTAAATCAATCGTTTTACTTGTCACATAGAGACCGATAAGAGCATATAAGCCACGTTCGATATCAAACACGATCGCAGCAGAAAGAACAATCATCCCATCGATCAGCGCGACACACGTTCCCAAGGACAACCCGGTGAATTTGTTTACAATCTGTGCTGCCAGGTCCGTCCCTCCTGTAGACGCTTTACCTCGAAAGACGATTCCCAACCCCAGTCCTACACCAATTCCGCCGAATAAAGCGCCCAGCAGGGGATCTTCCGTCCACGGCTTCCAGTCTTCTGATAAATATACGACCAGCGGCAGGAAAACCGTACCGATGGCTGTTTTCACGCCAAATTGAAGACCCAGGAAGATTAACCCTGCAATAAACAACGGAATATTAAATGCCCACTGAACAAAGGCAGGCTTCCAATCAAATACACCTTTCAGGATGGTCGATATCCCACTTACCCCTCCTGAAGCCACCTCATTCGGCAACAAGAACACATTAAACGCAAGGGCCACAATCGTTGACCCCACCACAACAAACAAATACTCTAACAACTTCTCTTTCCGCGGATTAAATGCCTGCCCACGACGCCTCTCTTTCAAACCCATCCAGTACGACTCCTTTAACCTATGTATTTATAGTATGAGTACAACCTCTTCCTTTATGCAGAGTATGCAGAGGGACGGACCTTTAATTGGTCATGCCGTGAACCTCTGCGGATGAAGATTACTCATAAATTTCGCTTGATATAGTTGAAATACCTATGTATGAACCAGGTGAAAATTCACTTCTCCACCCTTCAAACACGCTCTGTATCAACCTTTGAGAGTATAGCATGGGTACTTGGAGGTGTAAATGACACTTCAATAACGTGGTAAAGCATTAATAAGTTGGGGCGTTATGGTGGTGAGGGACGGACCTTGAATAGTGCGTTGCTTCACAGCTGAATTTCTGATTTCTGCAACAGTGAATTGGATTCCGCTTTCTGCAATAAGTGATGATACCGGTAGTCTGCGTTTGCTTATTCGTGTATGTAAACGATATTCTTTGCTCATTTTTATACATATAATGGAAGGAACGAATCGCTTTTTGAGGTCCGTCCCTCAAAAAAAAGCTGGATCCTCCAATTAAATGGAGGATCCAGCTTGGGTATGGTTATTGAATTTTGGAACGAAGGTATGCGTTGATGAATGGGTCGATGTCTCCGTCCATGACGCCTTGTACGTTTCCTGATTCTGTGTTGGTTCTGTGGTCTTTGACCATGGAGTATGGGTGGAATACGTAGGAACGGATCTGGCTTCCCCATCCGATTTCCTTTTGCTCTCCACGAATTTCGGCAAGCTCCTGCTCCTGCTCTTCGATTCGCTTTTGGTAGAGCTTCGCTTTCAGCATTTTCATGGCTGACTCACGGTTCTTGATCTGAGAACGTTCAGATTGGCAGGTTACCACGACATTCGTCGGTAAGTGAGTGATACGGACAGCCGAGTCTGTCGTATTGATGTGCTGTCCACCGGCGCCACTTGCACGGTACGTATCGATTTTAAGGTCTTCCGTACGGATTTCGATCTCGATTTCTTCATTAAACTCAGGCATGACTTCGCAAGACACGAAGGAAGTGTGACGACGCCCTGAAGAATCGAATGGTGAAATACGAACAAGACGGTGAACGCCTTTTTCAGCCTTTAAGTAACCGTACGCATTGTGACCTTTTATGGCAAGGGTCACACTCTTGATGCCTGCTTCATCTCCAGGAAGATAATCAAGGGTTTCTACTTTGAAACCTCGTTTTTCTCCCCAACGAGTGTACATACGTAGAAGCATAGAGCCCCAGTCCTGAGACTCGGTTCCACCTGCCCCGGGATGCAGTTCAAGAATCGCGTTATTCTTATCATGTTCTTCGCTTAGAAGAAGCTGAAGTTCGTAGTCATTTAATCGTTTGACCAAATCAGCCAGTTCCTCTTCAAGGTCATTTTGAAGATCTTCGTCCGGTTCTTCTTTGATAAGTTCAAGTGTAAGCTCAAGGTTTTCATGGGATTCAACCAATGATTTGTACTCATTTACAAGATCCTTCAAACCGTTTCCTTCATTGATTAACCCTTGGGCTTTTTGCTGGTCATCCCAGAAGTCGGGTTGAACCATGATTTCGTCAAGCTCTTGAATTCTGGCCTCTTTGTTTTCTAAGTCAAAGAGACCCCCTGAAGTCCGCTAATGTTTTAGCTGATTTTTCTAACTCTGCTCTGATTTCTGATAGTTCCATGAGTGGTCACCTCTATAGTTATTTGGGTTGAACATTTGGATTTTGTTGTTTGTATCTGGTTCCACGAAATGTACCTTTTACAATAATTTCTCTATACCAGGCCATAAAAAACGGAAAAGTACCTGGCGCTTATTTTATCAATATAAGCGCCAGGTAGCATCTCTTTTATTTATCCAGTTATGCCGTGGCAGTGTTTGTATTTTTTGCCGCTTCCGCATGGGCATGGTTCGTTGCGCCCTACGTCTTCTTGCTTGCGGACTGGTTGTTTCTTAGCCTTGCCGCCTTCTTCTTTCGGGTTCACCGCTTGGCCTTTGGCTACTTCCTGACGTTCAAGATTGTTGCGGATTTCAGCTTTCATGACGTATTTCGCCACGTCTTCTTCGATTGCGAGTACCATGCTTTCGAACATGGCGAATCCTTCATGCTGGTATTCACGCAGTGGGTCGGTTTGACCGTAGGCACGAAGGTGGATACCTTGACGCAATTGATCCATTGCATCGATATGGTCAATCCATTTCGTATCAACAGCACGAAGCAGGATGACTTTTTCAAACTCGCGCATTTGCTCCGGCGTAAGTTCTTCTTCTTTTTCATCGTAACGGTGCTTCACATCTTCATAGATCAGATCCATCATTTCTTCAGGCTCTTTACCGCGAAGATCATCAACTGTCACGTCGTTTTCAGGAAGAAGATTCGCGTTCACATAATCAACGATGCCCTGAAGGTTCCAGTTTTCCATGTCTTCTTCTGCTGTATGGGCTGCTACCTGACGTTCGATGGCTGATTTGATCATTCCCTCAACGATTTCACGAAGGTTTTCTGAGTCGATTACTTCATAACGCTGGTTATAGATGATTTCACGTTGTTGACGTAAAACATCATCGTATTGCAGAAGCTGCTTACGAGCATCGAAGTTGTTTCCTTCCACTCGTTTCTGAGCCGATTCTACAGCACGGCTGACCATTTTACTTTGGATTGGCTGAGTATCATCCATTCCAAGGCGTTCCATCATGCTCTTCATATTGTCAGAGCCGAATCGGCGCATCAATTCATCTTCCATGGAGAGATAGAACTGGGTCACACCAGGATCACCCTGACGACCGGAACGTCCACGAAGCTGATTATCGATACGGCGTGATTCATGACGCTCGGTACCAATAACGGCAAGACCTCCACGTTCGATGACGCCTTCTCCAAGCTTGATATCCGTACCACGGCCGGCCATGTTTGTCGCGATGGTAACGGCACCAGGCTGTCCAGCTTCTAAAATAATTTCCGCTTCACGGCCATGATTTTTCGCATTTAACACATTATGGCGTACGCCTTTTTTCGTCAAAAGTTTAGAGATGAGCTCTGACGTTTCAACGGCAACGGTACCAACCAGTACAGGCTGTCCTTTTTCGTTACGTTCTTTGATATCCTCGACTACAGCAAGGAACTTCCCTTCGATAGAAGCGTAAATCAAATCGGCACGGTCATCACGAACGATTGGCTTGTTCGTCGGGATCACGATGACGTTCATATTATAGATATTACGGAACTCTTCTTCTTCCGTTTTCGCCGTACCGGTCATACCGGAAAGCTTTTCGTACATACGGAAGTAGTTCTGGAACGTAATCGTTGCCATCGTCATGCTTTCGTTCTGGATTTCAAGACCTTCTTTTGCCTCGATCGATTGGTGAAGTCCGTCACTGTAACGACGACCCTTCATCAGACGTCCCGTGAACGAGTCAACGATGACGATTTCACCTTCCTGAACCACATAATCCACATCACGGTGCATGCTGACGTGAGCTTTTAATGCTTGATTGATATGGTGGTTAAGGGTTACATGTGAGATATCAAACAGGTTATCAATGTGGAAAGCTCTTTCCACTTTGCTGATCCCGTCTTCCGTTAATAGAACACCTTTTGTTTTTTCATCGTATGTGTAATCTTCATCTTTTTTCAGGGTACGTACGACGGCATTGGCCTGGATATAAAGCTGAGGCGTACGTTGTGCGTTACCGGAAATGATCAGAGGTGTACGGGCTTCATCGATTAAGATCGAGTCAACCTCATCAATTACGGCAAAATGAAGAGGACGCTGCACCATTTGATCTTTGTACAGGACCATATTGTCACGAAGGTAGTCGAATCCGAATTCGTTATTCGTACCATACGTGATATCCGCTTTGTATGCTTCACGTTTTTCGTCTTTGGACATCGAGTTTAAGTTCAGACCTACAGAGAGCCCCAGGAAATTGTATAACTTGCCCATTTCCTCGGCATCACGGCTGGCCAGGTATTCGTTGACTGTGATCACGTGAACGCCTTTTCCTGTGATCGCATTTAAGTAAACAGGCATAGTCGCTGTCAGCGTTTTACCTTCACCGGTTTTCATCTCGGAGATATTACCGCCATGCAAGGATGCACCACCCATAAGCTGAACGCGGTACGGGTATAAATCCAGTACGCGGCGAGCCGCTTCCCGTACGACAGCGAAAGCCTCAATCATCATATCTTCCAGGTCTTCACCCTTTTGATAGCGTTCCTTGAATCGTTCCGTTCTTTCACGGATTTCATCATCCGTCAATCGCTCCATATCGGGACCTAATTCTTCTATTTGATCAGCCAGTTTTTCAAGCCTCTTTAATTCTCTTTTATTCGCATCGAACACTTTGTTTAATAGACCAAGCATGTATAAACGCTCCTTTATCTGTGTTTAAATGAGAGCCGAACGTCACCTTACTAGTATAACGATATAAAATGAGATTTGGATGTGAAATTCGTGTAAATTGTCACCACCATCCACTTCCAATCACTCTACTTACCATTCGCTACAAAAACCAAATATCCTCCCACAAAAACACGATATATTCCCTACCAATCTTACCACTATCCTATATGGGTTACAACTCAAGGAGGGACGGACCTCTCGATCACAGCTCTTTCAAAGGGTGGATGATACACTATCACACGGTATTCCTCGTTTGCTCATGAGATGCGGGATCCGTACCTGTAGAAATGGCGTCGATTCAGGTACGAGGGACGGACCTCACCTACTACATAAATCCGTCTAGAGTTGGCGACTTTATTGCAATTCCACATATAATTGGTGGAAAGTGAGGTCGGTCCCTCAAAAACAGTCCCTCAAAAACAAAAAAGCCGTCTATGCAGACGACTTTTAGGTGTTGTGTATTTGAATGGTCAGGCTTTTGTTGCTTTCAGGAGTTCGTAGACGGTGTCCTGGTAGCTTTCCCAGATTTGTTTACTTCGTCTGGAGATGCTGTTGGCGGAGACATCGAAGTAATCTGCCAGTTCTTTTTGGACGTGGCGGATATTGATTTCGTCGATGTTTTTCGCCAAGTCCACCAGTGCTCCGGAGTAGATTTTCGGATTTCGGATCGTTGGGCGCTCTGTGTAGAAGTATTTTTCCAATACGGCTACGAGCATTTCACTTTCTTTTTTGTCTTCCCCTTTTTCAGTGAGGAATTTTTGAAGGGATGTGATCGCTTCAACGTATTCCGGGGTTTTCCAGATTTCTACTCCTTCGATCGCTTCTTCGGATTGCTTATCCGAATCCTTGGAAGTATCTGTTTCATCCGTAGCAGATGCTGCTGCTTTTCCGGCCTTCTTCTTCTCTGCACTATAAAGAACGAATCCGACATCCGCGATTTCCAGGTACTGACCTGATAAGTAATCATACAGACTCTTAAACTCACCTTGTTCAAATCGGATCTTCACCAGTTCCATCGCTGCTTTCTCAATCGCAGGATAAATGAAATATTGAGCGAATGGAAGATACGTCTCCCCATTCGGCAACAATAGCCCCAAGAAGAAACTATTCTCTTCTAACGTACCGAACTTTTCCGTTACCATCAGTACATCACCCGTGATGGCTTCTTCCACACGTAACGTATGGTCATCCAGCTTCTCTACAGTACCTGCCGTCACACGAACGTTTTTCCATGACTCCAGTACTTCAGCTGTTTGAGGACGAGTAACCGTGCTCAACTGCTTATTTACAAAGCGTTCGATCAAACGAACACCGTCAGCATCCTTTTGAGTCGCTCCGTACCAGCTGACAAATGCCATTTCATAAATATCCGGATCCGCTTGCATCAAATCCATTTTCGCCAGGTAGTGGTGATAGGATTCTTCCATCTCCGTTGACTGTGCCGTAGCAATATAATCATAGAGCTGCGCCTGAAGCACATCAAGCTCCTGACTCACCAGCGTATCTATATTCACAACATTTTCTTTTTCACAACATTTCTTATATTTTTTCCCACTGCCACATGGGCATGGTTCGTTTCTTCCGACTGTACTCATGTTTGTATTTACCTCCAACTTCTTGAGTCCCGTGCACAAATGTTCATTATATAACATTTCGAGCGTTCCTTAAACTGTTTTAGAACAAGAAAAAAGAACCAATCGGTTTTGGATTGGTTCTTCACCCTTATAAGTGGAAGTTCATCTACTTCCTGAGTGAACCTTCTTTTTCAATAATAGTAAGAAATAGATCCTGTTCTTTCCATAAAACGTCCGTCTGTTTCGCGATGACCATGCCCTCTTCTTCGCTTCCAGGCGCATACGTCCGGGGTAACTCATCCGGTAATGGCCAGACTCCTGTCATATAGGCCATTGCAAAAGGGTTTTCGTCCACTGCCCCATCCGCTTTCTCTTTCACATTTCCCTTTTCAAAGTAGATACCCATAAAAAACTCTATATAGTAAGCATACGCATAATCTTCCTTGTACCTATTCAACAGATCTTCTACTTCTCTTTTCTTCCCTGTAGCTATTAATAAAGGAATCAATTCATATCGTACACCCTGATTATCCTCAGCATTCAACTTCATCAACTGCTTCATATAATGAATCGCCTCATCATATCTGGAAGCATCCTTCATAGCAAGGGCAAGGTTAAAGGTCAATCTCATATAAGGCCTGGTCCTGACATACTTCCAAAACGGCGTCCCATCGTGAAAACAATCCCTGATTTCTTCCTTGGCAAGTCCCATGCCTTTCTCCAGAAGCTGGAGCTTCGTTTCCATCTTCTTTTCTTTTTCAGCTAATAGATTATAAGCATCCGCGCAATCCGGATCGACTTTCAAAGCTTTTTCACAAAGGGTATACCTTTCAGGTGGCTGAGCGTCAAATCCTTCATAAATCAACTGCTGAGCTTTTTCTTTATGAGTTAACTCAGGAAGTCTGATTCCACCTTCACGAGTCTGCCTTATTACTTGATCCAGATCTACATCTTCACTTTTCTCTGTCACCACCATGATTTCCCACATCGTTTTCTCTGTCGGAGCCGGATCGTTTCCGTATCGGAACGAAAGAGAGGGTCCTACACCCTGCCGCAACATCGAAAAATCATAGGCCATCTTCTCTCCAATCGCTTCATCGATCGTATAAGAACGATTTGAAATACTTGCAGCCGAGACGTCAAAGAACGTTCCAAGTTCCTTTTGAGTAAACTGAAGAACCGGTAATACTTCGCTGCACATATAATAAAGAGCCGCCGCATAAATGCGTGGATTCCGGATTCTGGTTGACGCCGTTTGAAAATAATCATTTAAATACTTTGTGATCAAATACGCCCATTCCTCTTGATGATTATTGTCCATTACAAACGAGTAAAGCTTTCGACCAGCATTTTCTTCCAGATCATTTCTCCAAGTGAAGGAATCAACACTTAAATCCTCTTCATCGTGCATTTTTTCAAACACGGAATCGATTAATCGCAGAAAATTCTCTCTGTAAAACCCTTGCAAATCCCTCGAAGAATCTTCATAGAGATCCCCGACGATTTTTTTGGCAAGCTTCGTAATGTCGGGGTCAAAGTTGAAAAATGTAGAAAATGCCACAAACTGACCATTTTCATAAGGCATGGCAGCTGTGAACACTGTCTCTCCTATCGCAAAAGACAAATCCACTCCCTTGAATTCGAACCGTTCGCTGCTCATGAAATCCTCAACCAGCATCCTGCCACCATCGTTTTCCTTCACTTCCCCGACGACAAATGCAAATGAATCCCATCTACTTACAACGTCCCGGACTCTTGTACGGGGGATCGTGTTCAATCGTTCATTGATAAAACGTTCCAGTATAGTGCTGTGATCTTTTCCTTTAAAAGCGACCAAGAACCATGTGTAAAAAAGGAAATCCCCACCGGGTGTCTCATAATTAAAAGAACTTAGTTGTCTGGTAACCTTTTGTTTTTCCTGCTCGAGCTTCCATTCAAACCTCTCGTATGCAAAATCAAGTACATTCGCAAAAACCCGCTCCAGATCCTCAAGAATCAGATGATCCAACTGAGCGACATTCCCCCCGCCGCAACATTTTTTATATTTCTTTCCGCTTCCACAAGGGCACGGATCATTTCGGCCAACATCAGTCAACACTCTCCACCCCATTCTATTCATTATGAATCTATTATATCCCCTATACTATGACAACATACAGTGAATCAATTATAGAATCTCAAAAAAAATAGCCCTTCTCAAGATAATACCTATCCTCTGAGAAGAGCCTCTCTATTATCTGCCTTGTTTCTTCATATAATCCAACACATCCAGATCAATATAATTCTCATCCTGCGCCCGCATTTCAAAGTTTTCAGTATGAAGATAGTCTTTCAGGCTTTTATGAAGGGACTGTCTTTCTTTTGCATAGCCAAGACGGGTGAGTTCCCGCTCCACTTCATCAAGGATTTCACCTTCCAGCAATACGACTCTACCAGGCTCTGACTCTTGAAAATAGAGCTGATGCATGGAGTAGATTCGTTTCAATTCCTTAATGGGAGACACGTGATCATCCACCCTAAGATCAATGTACCGATCATTGAAGCCACCATATCCACCGTTTTCCTTCACTACTAGCAGCGCAGCAGACTGCATGCCACGGGAATCACCACCAGCGTCCTGCCCGGCATCGAGTGCATGGAGTAATCGTTCAGCAAGAGATCCGGTCGTCGACTCAAATGTCTCTGCCATCGCTTTTACCGTATTCTCATCTACTAAAATATTACCTTGAGCAGCAAAGTGTTTTCCAGTTTGTCCCCCGGCCCAATCATAGCAGCCCTCTCCAGTGAATGTGGCGGGATTCCCACATGCATCGATCAACCCAACTTGGCGTAATGGACGCTCGGGATCATCCTTTGTGATGATATCCAGCGCTTCCTCTGCAGTCTTCCCTTCCTCCATCAGTTGAAGTGCATGGGGCCCGTACGAAGTATTCGCGTAAGACTGAGTGGCCACGGCTCCCACACCCGCTTTCGCAAAAGGTACGACAGAACCAACACCGAGGAATTTGGACTGTACCGCAATCCCCCACTCTTTCTCTTCCGGGTCATAACCTACAATGGAATACGTCATGGTGAAGTCCTCCTTTAAATTAAAGCGTCAGGATTCAATCCTTTTAGCTCTTCTACTACAAATAACCCATCTTTCCGAATTAAAACATCATCGAAGTAAATTTCTCCTCCGCCATATTCCGGACGCTGGATACAGACCATATCCCAATGTACATTCGAACGGTTTCCATTATCGGCCCCTTCATAGGCCTGTCCTGGTGTGAAATGGAAGCTTCCGTTTATTTTTTCATCAAATAAAATATCCAGCATCGGCTCATTGATCTTCGGATTCACACCAAGAGCAAACTCCCCAATGAAACGGGCCCCTTCATCTGTATCCAGAATATCGTTCAGTTCCTTCGTTTTATCAGCCGTTGCCTTCACAATCTTCCCTTTTTCAAACGTCAAAGAAACATTGTCAAAAGAAAATCCGCGGTACAGTATCGGCGTATTGTATGTAATCGTCCCATTTACACTATCCTTCACAGGAGCTGTATACACTTCCCCGTCCGGAATATTCCGTTCTCCAAAGCACATGACAGACGGAATATCCTTGATGGAAAACGTAAGGTCCGTCCCTTCGCCGGTAATCCGTACTTTATCGGTTTGATCCATCAGCTCTTTAAGAGGCTTCTGGGCTTCTTCCATCTGCTTGTAATCCACCGTACAGACTTCCAGAAGATAATCGAAAAACGTGTCATAACTCATCTTTGCTTTCTGGGCGAGTGACGGGTTTGGATAGTTTAATAGAACCCATTTCTTATTTTGAATGAGATAGTCATTGGATTCTTTCATATGCGGCATGAGGAGCTGCCACTGTTCGGCCGGTACCTCGCTCATCTCTGCGTCGTTTGCTTCGCTTGAAATACTGAGAAACGCGTCGATATCCTGATATTTTTCCATACTCCATTTATTTTGAAGAATCATCTGTTCCGGTTTCGCATGAGTGGCCATGATCCTCATTAATTCCTGATCACCCAGCTCATAATATGGAATCACTCCCATCTCATACGCTTTCTGGAGAAGCTCCTTTACAAGTGGTTTCGTGGAATGCTCACCTGCAATAAAGAGTTTTTCTCCTTCTTTTAATGCTAACGAATGAGTCAGCAGCACTTCTGCCAACTTCTCTAATCGTGGATCTCTCACTTGGTATCCCCCTAAATTTTGTCTACCTTCAAACTTCGACAAAAAAATGGAAAAAACCTCCTTTTGATTATAAAAAATCCTGCAGTCGCATTGACCGCAGGATTTAAGGTTATTAGTTTGTTTCGATCAAGCCATACTTCCCGTCACGACGCTTGTACACAATATTCGTTGCGTTTGTCTCTGCGTCTGTGAAGATGAAGAATGTGTGACCCAGCATATTCATCTGAAGGATCGCTTCTTCGCTGTCCATCGGCTTAAGATTGAATTGCTTCGTTCTTACTACTTCCGTATCGTCCTCTTCCTCCAGTTCAACGGCAGCTGCGCCATTCGGAGAAACATGATTCAGATCTTCCTGAGCCGCGAAGAACTCCTTCGGGCTGCCCTTTTCACGCATCTTACGGTTCACTCTTGTTTTATGTTTGCGAATTTGACGCTCCAATTTATCTACAATCAGATCAATGGCCGCATACATATCCGTGTTGCGTTCCTCTGCACGTAACACTAATTGCGGCATTGGAATAGTCACTTCAGTTTTCGTATTTTTATCAGGATACACTTTTAAATTAACATGTACATTTGCATCAGGAGTTTCATTAAAGTAACGGTCTAACTTGCCAATCTTCTTCTCCACGTGTTCGCGAATCGCTGGAGTTACCTCAATGTTCTCGCCTCGAATGTTGTAGTTCAACATGTAAACTCCTCCTTTTAAAAATAAAGCTATGTTTATATATTCTCCATTCCCTTGAATTATCCTTCTTAAACTTTCTAAATTTTTTGTCAATTTTTCGTAAAGTTTGTAATATGGTGTCGAGAGTGTTGATGGATAAGGGATCGGAGAATGAAAGAGTGAGGTGATGATTGCGAGTATGTAGGATTCACCTTTCACTCTTTATATTATTATTTTCTCACTTTTGGAGGGGATTAAACGGGGGGAATTTGGAGGATTTGTGAATGGTTTGGGGCGGATTTGTGAAGGGAGAAATAAGTTTAACTGTTAAAAATAGCGGTGGATTTGTCAGTTGGATCTTGTTCTTTTTTTGCCTGTTAAATATCTCAATAAGTTTGCCTGTTAAATAGTATTAGAATTTCAACTGTTAAATTTCCAGTCATATTTAACAGGCAAATTAAAAATTGTATTCATTTGTTAAGGTCAAAACGCAGAAACACCTGCAAAACTCAGCAGGTGTTTTCTTATCCTCAGTTATTAAATTGCTTTAACCTAATTTCCACATAAAATTTATAATGATTTTTCGAACCATTATTCATAAATGAGAGTATCTTTCTTGTATCAACATGCTTATTCTCTCTATTAGTAATAAAAGATCGATAACTGGACCATTGATATTTTTCGGGTTCAGTTGCAATACCGGCTCTTACAGGATTTAAGTGAATATAGCAGCTTGTGTCGACCATTTGCTTGTTGTTCCGTATAATGACTGATTTAAAACGTCCCTGAAAAAGATGGCCTTCAAACCCATTTCTCTTATTAAAATAACGGGCATAGCGATAATGGATATATTGAATGATCTTGCCTGGAGGTTCATTGATGGTTTCAATCAGGAGATGAACATGATTGGTCATGAGGCAATAGGAGTGAAGAATAAAGGGGAACTTTTCTTTTGCATCTTCTACAATTTCTAAATACTTGAGACGATCTTCTTTGTTGCGAAAAATGGTATATCTCCGGTTTCCTCTTGCCGTAATATGATAGGTATATCCAGGGTACCATTCTCTTCTATTCGCCATGTCAACATCCTTTCTACTTTTGGTATCTCTATCTTCGACATGCTTATACAAAATCCCTGCTAATCGTGGAGTTTGCCTGTTGAATTAGCTCTGAAATTTAACAGGTAAATAATCCAGGTAAATAATCTAGAACATTTGCCTGTTAAAAAACCTGTGATATTTAACAGACAAAATCACCTTAAACTTAACAGACAAACAAAAAAAACCTGCTCTCTAATATAGAACAGATCCACTAAACATCCACATCCCGCCGACCAAAAAACCACCCCGCCAATCCACCAAACCCAATCAAATAAACCACAATCACCCCTACCGAAAACAAAAACGTCATCCCTTCAAATGGCGGTGTACCGAAGAAATACTGCTGCAAATCTGTATTCGCAAACAACAAATACTTCCCCCATTCCATTCCCCGCTCATTCATGACAATCAAGAACGTTCCTGCAGAAAACGTCAGAAAAATGGTCGATCCAATGGCAAAGGAGCTACTTCTCGTCAATACAGACAGTGTGAAAGCAACAGAACAGATGACGATCAGTTCAAGAAATCTCAGGACATAAGCTCCTGCCACCAGGAAAAAGTTGACGTTGAATTCAAAGAAGCTGTCGTAGAACCACAGAATGCCCAGTACCGCAGAAAATAAGAAATGGGCAGATGTCAGAATGGTTGCTATGACGACAACGGCTAAGTATTTGGAGACCAGTATTTTCACACGGTTGATGGGACGAATGAGCAGTAGCTTGATAGTGCCTGACGAAAACTCATTGGATACAATGTCACCTGCTATGATGAGGCAGAAGACTTGAAGGACGACGATAAGGTTTGAGCTGATTCGCATATACTCCCAGAAGGAGAATTGGATGCCTTCGAATAGCATGTAGACGAATAGGGATGCGATGGAGTTGATGAATACAATGACTCCAAGGGACATCCACATGCGGGGGCGGGATAGTTGTTTTATAAGTTCATTGGTGACAAGGTTAAACATATGTCTTCATCCGTTTCGTACTTGATTGGCCAGTTTCTTGGGTGCCACTCTCAAATAGCCTTCGTGAATCAAGCCTTTAATTGCTTGCCAGCCTACTTCCTCAGTCTCCACTAACACCCAGCCGTGTCTTCCGATGTAGGGGGCTTTTGTGTAGCCTGACTGCTCGATTAAAATTTCTTGCGTGGTGGGGAGGGTTTTAATAGATAAAGAGAGATTATTCTCCTCTCCAATGATCACAAATGGCTTGTCCTTCACCCGGAAAGAAGTGTGTCCGAAGCCGTCTATATGTTCATGGACTTCAGGATAGGTCGCGCACAGGGTTCTGATTTCATCTACCAGACTATTTTTCATCACGGCTTCCTCCAGCATTTTTCTATTATTATAGCATGAGCGTTTTTGGAAAAAGAAAAAAAGCCTCGGGGATTCGAGACTTAATGTGTTAGATACGGTTTAAGTTCGTTTTCAATCGATGCTTTCCAGGCAAAAAAGGCTGGGGACAGGTTGTCCTGAACGATACTTTGTTTGAATACGTTGTTATCCAACTGTCCATCCAGTTTCCATGCCTGATCCGTCACGGTATCAAATCCGGTTAAAGCAATTTGGATTTCTTCCCGCCCATCGAATATTTCATTAAGCAGACGATGGCTTTCTGAAATCTGACCAATGGCCATGAAGACATCGGATAGGACCTGATCCCCTTCTGTTTTGCTTAAGTCCGTGAAGCTTGCTTCCACATATTTCAGTGCTTCTTCGATTGTGTCGAGCATCCCGACGTATTGGCTGACCAATTCGTACTGTTTTTCATCTAGTTTCGTTGTCAAAGAATCACCTATTTCTTTTTATCGTAGAACATTCCATCATATTGTAAAGACTCGTATGGGTTTGAGTATTTTTGGGCAGACGTTTTTTTCTTAGTTAAGCCATTCATGTCCCGTTTGATTTCCAAACGCAACTGAGCAAGTTGCCGATCGATTTGCCCGTTCCAGGCAATCATCTGCTTGCCTAGTTCCTGCTCATCCTGAGTATAAGGCGGCTTGATGGTGCCAAGTACGCTCTGCCTTTTTTCTAAAAGAGATTCCACTTCTTCAATCGTAGTTTCCCTGTTTTCATCGTTCACCTGTTCCAACGCTTCTTTCAATTGCTTCGTGATGGTATAGCACAGAAGGACCGAGCTCATTACGCCTGTCCACCTTGACCGGCATGTTGCTTCTGGCGGTTCAGTTGAATGACTTCTTTCCACGTATCACGGAAGTCTGTGATGAGACCTTCTACTTCATCTAAAATCGCCGCGTCATTCTTGATATTGGCTTCTGTTAAGCGGCGATTAATATAGTCGTATAGGGACATAAGGTTTTGAGAGACTTCAAGATCCGTGTTTAATGTCACCATCAACTCATTCACGATGGCCTGGGTCTTTTGTATATTGGTATTTTTCAGTTCAATATTTTTTTCTTCAATGGCTTTTTTTGCGATATGAATAAATTTCAGGCTTCCGTTATAGAGCATAAGGGTGAGTTCACCTGGTGATGCGGTGTTGACCGAGTTATTCTGGTATGCTGCATACGGGTTGTTGATGGCCATAGTGACACTCCTTTAGTTATGATTAGCCGCCGAATTGGTTCATGAGGAACATGGATTGTTCGTTGGAACGCTGGATGGCTTTTTCCATGGCGGTGAATTGGCGCCAGTAGCGGTCTTCGACTTGGATTAGCCTGTCCTGGAAACGGTCCATTTGGCTGTCCATGTTGTTTAATAAACGTCCCAGGGTAAATGTATTATTGGTGCTCGAAGCCTTCCCTGCTTTCTGCTCAATGCTGTCCATTGTATCTTTCAACGTATCACGTAATCGACGCGCGATGCCTTGTTCGTTTGTAGTCGCACCATCTTTAGCAAAGATCTCATAGATGGCATTCGGGTCTTTTGAGATCGCTTCTTTCAGCTTGCTTTCATCAATAATCAGTTTTCCTCGATCGAGGTAGTTACTTGAAGTTTTGATACCGATTTGGGCTAATTGGTCGATGCCTAATGATCCACCAGATATTGGTGTGTACATGTCGGTTCGCATTTTGTTAAGACCAGAGGTAAGAACGGAATCGTTTCTCAGAGTACCATTGCGGGACTTTTCTTCCCATAATTCAATTTCTTTTTCTTCCATGGACTCTTTTTGTTCAGCCGTCAACGGTTGGAAATCACGGTATTTCTTTTCGTTTACTTCGCCGTTTACTTTTTCGATTAGTTTGTTGTATTCGTCTACGAATTTGACGATTTTTTCCAGGATTTTGTCGGTGTCGGGTTTAGAAGCGAAAGTTACATTCGTATTGGATGCATTTTTAAGTGTTAATTCAAATCCATTAATGTTAAATGTGTTTGATGAACGCTGTGTTTTCATACCATTATACGTAATAATAGCATTCTCCCCGATGGAACCCCTGCTGACTGGGGCATTTGCAGCAATGTCATTATCTCCATCTAACTTTAAATGATTTGTAAATAAATCACCCTGAAGCTCAATTTCTGCTCCACTTTCATTGCTTCCAGTGTTCTTACTCATAACCGACATTTGCTTGGTTTGTTGGTCGTAAAACATCGTCACGCCTGTTTGAGCATTGACCTTAGAGATTAAACTATCTAACGTTTCGTCTCCAGCATTAAACTTGATTTCGGTAAAATCAGCCGCCATCGTTCCATCCGCTTTAATGGCTTTGACCTTAATGCTTTGCTCACCAGTCAACCCAAAGGAATCACTCAACTTCTTTTTAGAATCAAATGCCCCACCATCTAACTGAGTAATAGGAGTGCTGTACATCGTAGCAGCAGTGGCCAGCTTCTCTACCTTGAGTGTTCCAGTGAAATCAGTGGTAGAGCTGATATTTCTAACAGATACCTCATTCGGGTTCGAAACAGAAACGGTTTTCTGCGTATACGTCCCCTGCTTCATCACCCCGTCAAAAATAAGATTACTAAAATCAAACATCATCTTATTCATATCCCGGTAGTCATCACGTTGCCATTCAAGGTATTGCTTCTTCTGTTCCAATTTATCTAAAGGAATTCGTTCCGCCTTCATTAAATCTTTAATGATCTGATCCGTGTCCATACCACTGGCAAGGCCACCAATTCGCATATCAGCCATATGTATCTCCTTCCATTAAACCTTCTTATCCACCAGCAATCCAACAAATTCCGTCATCGCGGCATGCATATCAAGCATTTTCTTTGCTGGTATCTCCTTCACTATCTCCTGCGTCCGATCGTCAACAATCGTCACATAGTATTCTTTCAATTTATCATGAAATTCAAATTTGAGGTGTGTATTCGAAGTGGACATAAACTCATTCATCCCATGAACGACATCTTCCAATTTTTGTTTGGTGACAGGTTCTTTGGTTTTAGTTTCTTCATGGTGTCGTTCCTGCGCTTGAATTTGTTTCACTTCTTCACTGGTTTGATTCTCTAATCTAGTAAATGATTGTACTCCTGAAACTCCGCCTGTCACTTTATCAATCATCTTTTGATCCTCCTGAAGGTTATATGGATTATATCGGTGGTTGGTGGGGAAAGTTTAGGCAGAATAGGCTTTATTTTGTTTCCATAAAGGGAATATAGTAAAATAAATACAGAACATAAGTTCTTAATAGAAGGGAGTTGTTTTGAATGGAAAAGTTCCTTAATCTATCTTCTATTCAAAGAAATTTACTTGTAGGGAGCATAATGGGTGATGGAGAAATTACAAAGATCTACCCAAATTCACGCCGAAAAAATCATAGTTACCGTGAACATTATGGTGTAGAACAAGAAAACTACCGAATGTGGAAAGCTTCATTTTTCCCAGATCTCTTCTACCTTACAAAGAAAAGCCAAACCATGCGTTCAAAGTCTAGTCCCCTCTTCACTGAGCTATTTCCATACTTCTACAATAATTACTCTAAACAAATCCCATTAAAGCTTCTGAAATATTGTACCTCCCCCTATTTCTTAACAGCACTTTATCTTGACGACGGCTCTCTATCAATCTCTAAAAGAATTAATCATCGAAACAAGAAGATTTACTTAACCCCTCATATATACTTATACCTTCAAAATTACACTCAGAAGGAACTTGAAGTACTACAGCAACACATTTTAAATACATTTCATATTGAATTCAAACTAAGTAAAAGAAGAGATGGTCATGGTTATGTTTTAAAAGGAACCTCAACAGACTTAACATACAATTTCTTGAACTTACTTTCGCCCATTACTTTGACATGTGAAAGTATGTACTATAAGTCTAATTGGGAATGGAGGCTAAAACAGGAGGAAAATAAGTTTTTAGAACAATATCCCAATTATCAAATCATAGCTTCTTCCCCCAATAGATTCAAGAATTATACCGCAGAAGAAGTAAGAAAAATGATATTCCTGAAGAAAAGTGGTGTTAAAGATATAGAGATTGCCAAAACTTTATGTAGAAGCTATTGGTCGGTAGTATACAAACTAAGAGAATTACGGAGTGGAAGGTTATTATAATTGTTAGTGACATTAAAAAGAGAGACTCCAGGAAGCTTAGAGTCTCTCTTAAACAATTTAAAATTAACGAAGAAGTTGTAAAACTCCTTGTGGTTGTTGGTTCGCTTGCTTTGCGACTATGTCTTTCGATCATAGAATAGACTATATCTTCACCCTTTTATGCAAGGGGCTGGGCACTTCGAACAGGTATTCCTGCCCTACGAGATTCATAATCATAGCTTTCGCCTTAGACCGTATTCTCTAGTCGTTGAACCTTCTCCAGAGTTTCCTCACAGGAGCTTGGCTGCTGATTATCCATTGTTGCATCTCTATCATTTTCAAACCGTTCCGCCTACCGTTTCCAGTTACGTTGTGGTTGATAGAGCTTTAGGAAGTTCCAGCAATTCACCCAGTTATACTCCAGCTCGTTACCAAACTGGACGCCCTCGAATCAATTATCTCAGAAGTTGTAGTACTCCTTGAGGCATTTGATTGGATTGAGCCAACATTGCTTGTGCAGCTTGAGAAAGAATAGAATTCTTTGTTTGGTTCATCATTTCTTTCGCCATCGTGCGAACATTTACTTTCATAAATGACCAGACTATATCTTCACCCTCTAAGAATCTAGTAGGGGTTGGGCACTTCGGATTCACAATGCTGATGACCATTGTTTCACCTACGGATTTCATCACCATAGCTTTCGCCTTAGATGGTCTACCCTAGTCGTTGAACCTTCTCCACTCTTTCAAGACAGGAGCTTGGCTGCTGATTGCCCAATCTCTTCTTTTATTAAAGCCCATCACGCTTGTCGTTTCCAACTACGTTGTGGCAAGAAAAGCTCTAAGGGGTTTCCAGCAATTCACCCAATTATGATCTCTAGCCGTTACCAGCCAGGACGACTGTGCTTGTTACTGCTTAGGCAGCTAAAGCATAATCTACGTCACGGATACGAGATTCCGCAGCAGTTAGGTTTTCGGAAGATGTGTTTAGGTTGTTGATTGTGTGTTCTAAACGGTTTTGAGTAGCACCAAGATTTGAACGTTCTGAAGAAACTTTTGCAATTGCTTCATCAATAACTTTAATTGCTACGTTAGCTTGACCTTGGTTACCAACTTTAATGTCTTTCACTCCTAAAGCTGATGATCCCATGTCTTTGATTGCCAAGTTAATGTTTTGACCAGTGTTTGCACCGATTTGGAATGTTGAAGAACCATCGGAATGAACATCAGTAGCTTGAGTAGTTTCAGAGAAACTAGAGAGTGCATTTGTTGCACCCGCTTTTACATTTCCAGATGCATCTTTAACAGTTACTGTGAAACCATGAATAGCTCCAGTTTCACCTGAAGTGGCTGCATCAAACTCTACCCCACCTGTGGTATCAGCCATAGAAGCTAAGTTAGCATCTGCTGTTCCACCAACACCATCACTATTAGTTAAATGACCAAGTGTACCAGCACCTACTGCAAAAGTATTTGTAACTGTTGCACCGTCTTTTACATAAGAAACTTCAATTGTATCAGTAGCAGCGATACCTAAACTATTACCATCTTTATCAGTAAGAGCTGTTAATGCTGTAGCAACGGCACCTGATGCCCCCAGATTAGTATTAGTAGTAGTATTAGCTACTGCTGTAGTGGTTTTATCCATTGAACCATCCAATAGGTTCTTTGTGTTGAATTGAGTTGTTTCTGCAATACGATCAATTTCTTTGCCTAATTGATCCATTTCATCTTGAATGTTCTTACGATCTTCTGCTGTGTTAGTATCATTAGCAGCTTGAGTTGCTAATTCACGTTGACGTTGAAGAATTGAGTGAGTTTCGTTTAAAGCACCTTCAGCTGTTTGAATCAAAGAAATTGCATCTTGAGAGTTGGCTGAAGCTTGGTCTAATCCACGAATTTGTCCACGCATTTTTTCAGAGATTGCTAGACCTGCAGCGTCATCTCCAGCGCGGTTAATACGCATACCTGAAGACAATTTCTCCATAGATTTTGATTGATTAGTCGATGCACTATTCAACTGACGATAAGTATTCAAAGCCGCAATATTATGATTAATTCTCATAACTTAAATTTCCTCCTTGAAATTAAGCCCACATCCATGTGAACTATAAAGTTTAGTAGTTTGCAACGAGTCATAAAGGTCGGCCGCCCTTTTCCTCGTTGCTTACACTACTAATATCGGTCGTTTTGACTAGTGTTTAATAGTTTGAGAAAAATAATTACTCATTTTTCGGCAAAAGATTGAATAGGTTGTCGATTCCTTTGGAGGCTTCGGTGTTTTCTTCTTGAATGGAAAGGTAGACTTCTTTCCGATGAATGTCTACGTTCTTCGGTGCATTGATCCCCAATTTCACTTGATCCCCTTTAACAGAAATGATGGTTAACTCAATTTCATCCCCGATTTGAATGCTTTCTCCCGTTTTTCTTGTCAGTACTAACATCCCCTCACCCCTTCTTTCCTGCAGGCTGTGCAAAGATCTCGTGCTTGGTTTGGTAGTCTGTGTTGTTTAGGATAACTTGTTTTCCTTTGCGATTTGCCAGGTTGATAATAATCGGAGCCTGGAGATTTGCGGTTGATTCGGTAAGGGGTTCTTTCACTGTCAGAATAGAGAGAACCTGGATTTCTTGTTCGGATGGGTTTTCCAGTAGTTCGACACTCGCTGGATCCAGTACAAAATCATAATCTTTGAAAAAGACAAAGGGATCTGTGACGACGAATCCAAGTTGAGGAGTGGTCACCGATTGTAGGATATGAAACCATTCATTTTCAGGAAGGGGCAATAATATAAACTGCTTTTCTTCTCCAAATCCGGGGATTCCGTGTTCAAATATCAGGACTTCCTCTGAATGGATGTCAATGACGCCGTGGTATTTTGTATCTATGTTCATCCTTCTCATTCCTTCGTTTTATATTTCTTGTTCGTAGTTAATGCCGACATGCTTCAAGTTCGCGAAGTCGACTTGCAAATCGGCGTATCGTTTCAGGCTGATGTCGACTTGGGCAGGCGTATATTGGATGGTCGGTTTCTGTGGACGAGTATTGTTGATCACTTTTTGAGGTTCAAAGTTCACTCTGACACTTCCCGGATCATACCCGATCTTGACGCTTCCGGCAGATGGGATCCAGCCAATATTAAAGTCGTACATGGGGTTTTCGCTGTTTCGTTTTGCCTGGTCTGCTATCGCGTTTCCTCCATGTTCAACCATCATGAGTTCATCCCCGTCCTGGGCCACCCTGGCAAGACCCGCTAACCAGTCTTCGTATCCTTGTTGGGAGTATTCTTCTATCCTGCGGCGCACGGATTTCAAATCCATGTCTGCCCTGGCCTCTGTCTGGTCGATGGTTAATCTTGATGGCCTCCGTTCAATCTCCATTTTCCCGGCTGGCTGTTGAATATCGAGTTCTGCCCTTGGTTGTTCGATATCCATTCGTCCCGGAGTCGTTTGGATCCCGAGTTCCGCCGGAGTAGATTGTAATCGTATTTGTGGAATGTTCAAGTATTTATACCTCCAATGAAAAAGGGACTATCCCCTAAGGTGACAAAACACCTTAAAGGGTTAGTCCCCTTGCATTTATCGTAAGAAATCCATCAATGTCGGCTGCATGATTCTTGCCCCTACGCTAAGGGCTGCACGGTGGACACTTTCCTGGGTTTTTAGGTCGGTGATCACACGTTCGATATCGGCGTCTTCGTTATCCGAGAGAATATGGCTTGCTGTCACTTCTTGCTGTGCCAATCGGTCATCGATCATCTCTAATCGATTGTAGCGGGCACCAAGATCGGATCTCTCAGCTGATAAGGTATTCATCACTTGATCTAAGTTTTCAAGCTCTGTATCAAGACTTGAAATATCATCTGATTCCAATGCTTTTTGAATACTGTGAACCGTATCGAATAATTTTTGACTGAAAACATTCGTTGGGTCCGCATTGGCCTTAAGGGATACACCCGGGGAAACTTCAATCATGTAGTCGCCTGTTTTTCCGTTGACTAAGTTATCTGCTATTTGAGGAGCAGTGCCGTCTGCAGGTGATCCATCTTTCATGGGGGAATTTCCTACGTCCGTCCCATTAAAGATATACCTGCCTGCCACTTTTGTTTCAGCTACGCTTACAAGGTCCTTTTTTATTTGTTCTATTTCAACGGCCACCGCTTTGCGGTCTTCTTCACTAAGAGATCCGTTCTTCCCTTGCAGTGTCAATTCACGAACACGCTGCAGCCCCTGATTCGCATGATCAATTCCGGACTCTGAATTCTCCATCCATAAATAAAGTTCTGATAGATTTCTCTTATATTGTTCAATCCCCGTCAGATTGGAGCGGTAAAACATGCCTTTCATCGCAACGACAGGGTCATCGGAAGGCTTCGTGATTTTCTTTCCGGTCGCCAATTGGTCTTGAAGCTGTCCCATCCGGGCGTAGGATGAACTTAAATTCCTCATTGAGTTATTGGTTAACATACTTTGGGTTACGCGCATTTAGTCACCTGCTTATCTTCCAACGGTTCCCATGCCGTTGATGATTTTATCGAGCATTTCGTCTTGTAAAGTGATCATTCGGGCAGAGGCGTTATAGGCGTGCTGGAACTTGATCATGTCGGTCATTTCTTCATCTAATGACACACCACTCACTGACATGCGGCGCTCATCAACGGCTGACCTTAACACCTGGGAATTGTTCGCTAATCGCATGGATTCCTGGGATTCTACAGCCATTTTTCCGATAAGGGATTCAAAGTGTCCCTGAAAGGAAGATTCTTTCTCACCGTATGGCAGTTTAGTGGTTGTGATTATATTTGCCAAAGCAAGGACGTTGGACGCATCCCCCAAGGTCGGATTATCTTTCCCGGAGGTTGCAATCAGATCCAGGTTACTTAGCTCATCCGCAATTTGGATACGCTGGGCAAATCCCACTTTGTCGATAGTCCCTAAATCTGCAGATGGATTTTTAGCATCCTGGAAGAACTTAGGCGTTTCAACAGCTGGATCTTCTATTCCTTCCGGAGATACCCCTTCTTGATGCTGGATATTGAAAGCTTTCGCAAATTCATATGCCATGCTGTCCAATTCATTCAGCATGGAAACATAAGATCCTGCAGCTTTCCCCTCTTCATTTACATGTCCATATGTATCGACAAGGGCTTTCAATTTCCCTTCACCTTGAGCCAGGAAGTCATTTATGGACATCGTTTCCCCGTCGATCGTAACAGAATCCACCGTGTTCTGGTCTCCATTAAATGAAAGAGTGAGTTCTTTAGCTCCACTTTTATCAACCAGGTTCACCGGGTTCTTTCCATCTTTACCTACTAATGTTATGGTCACGGAACCTTCAGCCATGGCAGAAGAGCCTCCGCCATTCGACTGATAACTTGTTTTGATCGTGACCTGTTTCGATAACTCATCGATTAAACGATCCCGTTCATCATACAAATCATTCGGAAGATAACCGTGGGGCTCTACTTCGGCAATTTGTTTATTAATATTATCAATCTGTCTTGTAAGAGAGTTAACTTGCGTTTCACTCACCGACAATTCATTTTTCAAATCGTTTCTCACGCTTGTTAAAGAGGATGATAAGTAATTGAACGTTTCAGCAACGGCAATTCCACGCTGACGCACGACAGACCTGGCACCTGAGTTCGTAGGATTAACGGCTAGATCCTGAAGGGATTGCCAAAACATATCCATCGTCTTTGACAAGCCGGAATCAGATGGTTCGTTCATGACTTCTTCCATCTTTTTCATGGCTTCCATTTTCGTATCCCAGTAGCCAAGCTTATTGTTTTCCCCTCTATATTGAGTGTCTAAGAAAGAATCACGAACCCGCTGGATTGAACCGGCTTCGACCCCTGTTCCAATTTGACCAGGAATTTGCGGTCGGTTCATGGAGGGGGCCGGGTAAGGTTCTGTTTGTGCAAAATTGACACGTTGACGAGTGTAACCGGGAGTATTTGCGTTGGCGATGTTATGGCCTGTCGTATAAAGGGCTCCTTGTTGGGTGTACATCCCCCGTTTAGCCGTTTCAAGGCCCATAAAAGTGGATCGCATGGTGTTGCCTCCGTTTCAAATGATTGATGTTATGCTTTCGAATCGAACATGGATCGTCCTGCCGGTATCGACTTTTCACCATTTGGACGGGAGTAAGTTAATTTTTCTGATTGAGGCTGAAGCATCGACAGGTTCATATTGACAAATTGAAGAGATTGATAGACAAGCTTTTGATTGAGTTCGTTACGCCCTTTCAACTCGGTTATCACATCGACAAGTTTCTGCTGCCAGTATCCAAGAACGTCTTGATCTTCAGGTGAACTGTTCTCCATACACAGTGAGATGGTTGGGTTTTTCTCCATTCTTACACCAAGAGATTGAAGATAGTTATTGGACTCCTGTTGTCTCTTATTTTCAACGGTGTTGATGGCTGCGATATGCTTTTGTTCATTCTTTAGCACAGCGTCCAGTTCGTTCATGGCACCATTTTTAATAACATTCGTTTTTTCAACAGAAAGATCGAACAAACTCTTGTGCAGCTTATATAGTTTTTCTAAAGTTGCAATCAGTGAAGTTGCAGACATGTTTGTTCGCTCCCTCAGCTTCCGTTATAAAAATCCTTTAATCCTTTTGCAATCGCTTTAGGATCAATAGTGTAATTACCGCTCTGCACTTGATCCTTTAATGCTTCTACTTTTGCCTGGCGCTCTTTACCGATTTTTGAAACCTCCTGCATCTCTTTTGCAGCAGAAGAAATTTCAATTTTGTCAGATGCCTTTTTTCCAATATTGCCGAGCTGGTCCATCTTGTTAAGATTGCGCTTATAAGGATTAATGTTCTGATTGCCTATATTGTTAATCTTCATCATTTTCCCCTCGCTTTCATCACGTCCATCGTTTCTACCTAGTATATCGGATAAAAACATCGTTTGTTTAGTTCAAAAGAATGGTTAGTTTTTCCTGATTTATGAGCTAACCTTCTAGTTCTTATCTCTCATGGTGTAATACGTTCTCTGTCCGGATTCCTTGACCTTACTCTTCCATTCCTGCTCGTTTTCAAACTGTTTCAGCTCGCTGACAATCTCGGATGAGCAATCACCACAAATTCTTCCCGTAACAATAATCTTCCCGCATTTATCACACGGATAACCCATATTCGGAAACTGCCTAGTCTGAATGCGCCCTTTTTTTACCCATTTATATAGAAGCTCCTCGTCCACCCCTGTCACTTCAATTACACGATCCATGGTCGCAGCACGGTTTTCCCTTTTCTTTAAAAATTGGTAAACAGACTCGTACATATTTTCTTCTTCTTTATAGCAAGTATCACACACTTCCCTGAACTTATTTCTCATAAAAATGGCGTTGCATCGTGGACAATTAATGATTTCAGACATCTTTCTATTCCTCCCTGATTCACTTCTGTTACTCTCTATATCGGCATAACTGTGTGTTGCTTTAACCTCTGGCAAGAGTCAAAGAGGATACTTCTGCAGCACCTGCTTCCTTCAGCAATTTAGCTGCCTGCCTCAATGTCGTTCCAGTCGTATAAATATCATCAAACAGAAGGATCGACTTTCCCTTAACATCCACTTCACCCAACTGGAACACCTGCTCCTGCTGAAGCCGCTCCTTCCGAGTCTTCTTTGACTGCTTTTCCGAGTGAAAACGTGTGAGGAGACAAGAGGGACGGACCTCTGCTTCTTCCAGAAGAGCTGTGGATTGATTGAATCCTCTTTCATATAAACGTTCATCACTGAGTGGGATGGGAATCACTATATCAATCTCACTTTTTTCAATATAGTTTTTGAGAGTATGAGCAAATGGTTTCGCCAATACATAGTCTCCTCTATATTTGTACTGAGCAAGATACTCCTTAAGAAAATCATTATATTGATAGAGTGATTCGTTCTGTCGGAGAACCCCTTTCCACTCATAGTCAGACTCCCATCGGTCGCAATCCAGGCACTGTTCCCCTTTTATAAAATCAGAAGATAACTCTTCCAATGAGCGAGAGCACCCTGAGCAACGCTTTCCATCTATTATCATCAGATGTTTTTCACACTCATTACACAGAAACGGAGGAACTCTGTAAAATAATCCTTTCCATGACATTACCTCTACAAGTTCATTCCCACAGTACAAGCATTTACTTACCATCAATCAGCCCCCGCTTCCTTGCTTCCTTATTCATGCCATCAATATGAAGGAGCGCTTTGATCATCTCACCGGTGCGGCCGTAGTGAAAATAGACTATGTCACCCTTTGGAAAGTCCGCACTCCTTCCTACTCTTCCTGCGATTTGAACAAGTGCGCTTTCCGTGAAAATCTTCTCTTCAGATCCAAGCACAGCTACATCGATATTAGATATTGTGACTCCCCTTTCTAAAATGGTCGTCGTGAGTAGGATAGGAATCTCGTTATTTCGCATTCTCATGACTTTTTCTTTCCGTTGGGGGTCTTCTGCATGGACGGATTCGATGAGGGGATTCATTTCTTGAAATAACGGCAGGGCTTTTTCCATAAGTTCGACGGTCGGGAAGAAAATGAGGGATTGTTTGGATTGCTCGAGTTTTGATATTGTCCACTTTTTCAATGGATGAGGGATTCGATTTTTCTTCAATGATTTTTTCCAAAGGCCACACCACACAAACCTGGGAAGTGGAATCGGGTGACGGTGGAAACGGGCCGGGATTTGGATAAAGGTTCTATTACCCTTGGCACATTGCTTCTGTGTTTTTCGATCCGGGGTAGCTGTGAGGTAAATAATTGAGGAATCGGGTTTACGTGCTTTTTCTACTGCCCATTGCAAGGAATCATCATAGGAATATGGAAAGGCATCTACTTCATCGATGATCATGACATCAAAGGCGTCCTTGAATCGATAAAGCTGGTGGGTGGTGGATAGAACAAGTTGGCCATAGGTGTTCCTTTCTTCAGACCCGCCGTAAAGTGTGATGATCGTTGTGTCAGGAAAGACCTTTTTAAGACGTGGAGACAATTCAAGAATGACGTCAGTTCTAGGGGCGGCAATGCATACCCGTTTGTTTTGCTGAAGAGCTTTATGGATTCCCTCAAACAGAACCTCGGTCTTCCCTGCCCCGCACACCGCCCATACGAGCAGGTCTTTGCTGGTATTAACTGCAGATACCATTCGATTAGAAGCTTCTTTTTGCGCCACTGAAAGAGATCCGAGCCATTGAAAAGTTGGAGGCGATTCAGGAACCGGTTCAGGACCATGCCATTTTAAAAGCGGTGTGCATTCGGACACCCTGCCCATCATGATGCAATTTCGGCAATAGGTACAGGTTTTGTGGCATCTTGAACATGAAAAGGAAGCGAATAAATGAGGACTGTTATTTCCACAACGATTGCATAGCCTTTCCTCCACACCTTTTTGATAGGAAACATATCCATTTAAATAATGCTCATGAACGACTTCAATTGAAGTTGGGATTTCGTCTAAAAGTAGGGAACGGCCGCTAAGAAAGGATTGAAGTTCTGAAGAATAGGTAAAGGTTTCATTAAGGGGTTGAGGTGAGATGGAAAATATATCTGAAATTCGATGCAAAATGGGATTCTCTTTTAATAAGGATTCCGGAATCAAACGATTATCTACAAAAGCAAAACGCAAACACATCACTCCTTATTTTGGATAATGATGTATTCTACACAAGGTTGTGAAAATCCTGCCTAATAAAAAAAGGTGCCAGGCACAAAAACGTTATTTTGTGCCTGGCACCTAGAGTTTTTGATTGTACCAGGTACAATCAAAGACACCAAGACCTATCGACTCATCTTCCGAGCCCACCCCATCCCCATCGATCCCTCACCTAAATGAGTACCGATCACAGGACCGAAAATACTAACATTGAACTCCACATTTGGATACTTCTCCTGAAGCTCATTCTTCCACTCAATCGCATCTTCCTCGCGATTCGCATGGATAATCGAAGCTTGAAACTCTTCTCCGGAAGCCACTGCTTCTTCAAGCAAAGACTCCACCCGCTTCAACGCCTTCTTCTTCGTACGGATTTTTTCAAACGGGACAATCACTTTATCAACAAAGTGAAGCAAGGGTTTAACCTGTAAAAGGCTTCCTATGATCGCCTGGGCTTGCGATAGTCTGCCACCGCGCTGCAGGTGAGCCAGGTCATCAACCATGAAGTATGCCTGTACCGATTGCTTCATTTCATCCAATAACGCAACGATTTCTTCAGCCGTTTTCCCTTCACGGCCAAGCTTGGCCCCTTCAATGGCATAGAAGCCCTGGATCATGCAGCTGATTTCCGAGTCATAGGGGTACACTTTGATGCCCTCGACCATTTCCCCCGCTTGGACGGCGCCTTGGTACGTTCCGCTGATTCCACTGGATAAATGGATGGAAATGACGGCATCGTAGTTCTGCGAAAGCTTTTCGAATAGCTCAACGAACTTCCCGACTGGAGGCTGTGAAGTCGTTGGAAGCTTTTCCTGGGTGCTGACCTCTTCGTAAAATTCACTTGCCGTAATATCAACTTCTTCTTGATAATTTTCTCCTCCGAAAATGACGCTGAGAGGAATCATATGTATGTTCAGTTGATCACGCAATCCTTTCGGGATGTAGGCGGTACTATCCGTTACAATTGCCGTTTTCATAGAATTACCATCCTTATTGTTTATTTTTATAGCCCGTGTTGCGAGCTTGTCTAGTCTACCTTATGTATCCTTTTCATTTTATATGAAAACAAGTTGGTTTGCATTAATTTCTCTGGAGTTTCGTTTTCCACAAAACTAAACAAACGTTTGTTTAAGACTCTGAGCCCATATGGTACAAGGGATTCTATGTCCTAATCAAACGTTTGTTTAAAGGTCTTACCTCGTACCGACCGGCAAAGAGGTGATGATTTTTTTCGATTTTCTTGATGAAAGGAATACTCCTGCAAAAATGATGAGTAATCCTAATATCAGGTTATGCGTGACAGGTTCCCTCAGAAGAACGAATCCCCAAATCATCGCAGTACCGGGAATCAAGTAGGTCACTGTCGAAGCGAATTCCGGACTTCCATTCGTCATGATATAGAAATAAAGAAGCGTTGCTACTCCTGACCCTAAACAGCCTAACCCTACTATCCCGAGGATCACCTCTCCTGATAACAAATCTCCAATTGAGATTGGGTTGGTCATCATCATACCCACAAAGCCTACCGCTGCACCTATCAACAGTTGGAACGTAGAAATCACCACAACACTCGTTCCCGCCAGATATTTTTTCGTGAACTGCGAAGCAAATGCGTAGCTCATCGTCGCAAGCACCATCGTCCCCACCCCTACAAAATCAGAGGTGAAAATCCCGCTCACCTCGAAATTCATCAGGACAAGTATCCCTATAAACCCAACGACAATTCCAATCCATTGGAACCCGGTCAGTATGACAGAGAAAAATAAAAATCCTGCCAGCCCCGTCCAAATCGGAGTGGTCGCGTTTAAAATGGAGGCCGTATTACTATTAATCTGTGTTTCACTTAGCGCGATCAGGGTCCAGGGCAACGCGGCATTACCAATCCCGACAACAAACAGCTTCCACATGGGGAGGGATTTCTTCTCCCCTTTTCTCCTCTGTATGAAAAAGATGGGAAGAAGCACTAGCGCTCCGGCTAAACAGCGTAAGAAGACCGTTCCCCACACACCAACGGGATCCACCAGCCACTTGATGAAAACGAACGACATCCCCCAAATCAGACTCAAGCCAATTAACGCCACATATAATCTGGCCAATTTGCTTCCTCCTCTCTTTTATAAAAAGATTGTATAATTTAGTAGTTAAATAGACGTTATAACATATTTTGTTAGTTCTATCCTAACTTACTTTGCTGGCAATGGAAACATTCTTTTTTCGTATTTTCTACCTATAATAAAGCATTCTTTTCCAATTAATGAGGTTCATTCGAAGGGGATTCACTTCTGCCAACTGAAACCATTTAACTTTCATGGGTTTTCGTCATATAATGGTGGGGTAGGATTTAACTTAGAGAAGACGAAAATTACTTTATAGGACTGATATAGAATGTACAATAAGGAAAAAGTGTTTGAAGAATTATCAAAGGTGATGCATTCTGACAATATCAAACGTGATGAATTGTTACGAGAGCATCTGTATACGAAGTTAGGCGGAAGAGCAGATTTCTTCTTGACGCCAACCACGTATGAGGAAGTTCAGAACATCGTGAAGCTATCAAACGAAGTGGATGTCCCATTCACATTATTAGGAAACGGGTCGAATTTGATTGTCAAAGATGGTGGAATTCGTGGGATCGTTCTTCATCTGAAAAACTTTAAAGACATCAAGACGACCGATCAACTGATTGTCGCTCAAAGTGGGGCAGCGATCATCGATGTATCGAGACGGGCGTTAGCTGAGAAATTATCAGGACTCGAATTCGCCTGTGGGATTCCAGGTACCGTTGGCGGTGCTCTATTCATGAATGCCGGGGCTTACGGCGGAGAAGTTAAAGATGTGCTTGATTATTGCCATGTCGTCGACCGGGAAGGAAACCTGGTAAAACGTACAGCCGCTGAATTAGAGCTCGATTACCGTCACAGCAATATTTCTGAAAAAGGCGATATTGTACTCGAAGCAACCTTCAGCTTAAAGCCTGGCGACTACGAAGAAATCAAGGCCGTTATGGATGATCTGACCAATAAACGGGAATCCAAGCAACCACTTGAATATCCATCTTGCGGAAGTGTCTTCAAACGACCACCTGGATACTTTGCCGGTAAGCTCATTCAGGACAGCGAGCTTCAAGGAACGAACTTTGGTGGTGCTGAAGTCTCCACGAAGCATGCCGGTTTCATCGTGAATAAAGACAACGCGACAGCCTCCGATTATATTTCACTCATTGAACACGTTCAAAAAACAGTGAAAGAAAAATTTGATGTGGAGCTTGAACGGGAAGTTCGCATCATCGGAGAAGATCTGGAATAAAAAAGTCAGGAATCGATGGATTCCTGACTTTTTTATTCCATTCATCCTTAATAACCCAACCACCCTTAAATATAAAAAAACAGCCTAAATGAATTTAGACTGAGCAGAGGCTTTCATTCTTAAGGAACCATTAGCTATCTCTTTTTGGCAACAGGGGCGGGCTTTGTTCTGCGAAACTCTCTCAACCTTGTGATTTGGGATTGAGATACTTTCGCATCCAGTTCATAGGCTTCACGAGCCTTAAAATAGAGCAGTGACACAGCTAATGCCCTCCTTTGTAAAAATATTAGTATCTTTTTACCCGAAAAATTCTA
Organism: Rossellomorea aquimaris; assembly: GCF_003315075.1. Taxonomy (GTDB): domain Bacteria; phylum Bacillota; class Bacilli; order Bacillales; family Bacillaceae_B; genus Rossellomorea; species Rossellomorea aquimaris_C. The sequence goes on along the minus strand of NZ_QNRJ01000028.1, from coordinate 9,340 downwards.
GATAAAACCAAATTCAGTGAAAAATTCCATTTTAATCATCACTTTAGAAGTTATAGTTCCAGAGTATCCTCCATTCTCCTTCTTCTATGGCTACAAAACAGGTTTGTGTAATCATTAATTCACCAAACTGACTATCAAAATACAAGTTCACTTCCGCTTTTCGGACATTTTTAAACTGAAGCCCTTCTTCGTTAAACGTAAACTCCTTCTCCTTTTCAATATTGCCTACCTCCACCTCAAACTCATCGACCCCCATATGACCCATGAATACATGGTTTTTTGTTTGGATATAAGAGGATTTGGGGAACTTATTTTGCATTTCCGAATGGAACAACTCCCATGCGTTACCGAAATCACCGTCTTTTTCAAAGTTATAAAAATCCTCGATCACTTCTTCGGGTGTATCAGGTTCCTGGGTTTTTCCAATAAGCAGAAACAGAGCCACAACAAGCAGAATGGCAACAACCGCTCCGATAAATAGAGGAACCGGGCTTTTCCTTCTCATACATCCAACCCTCCTCATCTATAATCATTCTTATGATGGACATGTTGAATGTATGAAACAGAAAATATTATGACAGCATCTTGAGGGATAATTGCTCTTTCTTATTAGTTAGAAAGGTCTTATGCTCATCATTTCCGAGCATCTCAAACATCAATATGGATTTTTCTATATACGATAACGCTTGTTCGTAGTTTTCTTTCAATTCGAAATTATAGCTTATATGATAATGTAGTTGTGCTAAACCATATAAGTGTTCCTCTTCAATGCACCACCTTATTGCTTCCATGCAATGATCAATCGACTCTCTGTATTTTCCTAATCTTGTTAACGCCCTTGCTTTATTATAAAGCAATCGGGTTTTAATCGATTTATCGCTTAGTTGTCCAGTAGTATGGATAGCCTCTCTAACTCGATCATAATATTGAAGAGCTTTGACATAATCTTCTGTCCCTACATAAAAACCCCCGATGGTTAGGAGAATCTCCATTTCCCTTTCCGAAAGGGCTTTTTTCCTGTCTCCTGTAAGGGAAAAGGCTTCATTTAACAGTTGAAAGGCTTCCTCCCGATTATTTTCCATCTCAAAGATATATATTCCCTTGTGCCAATAAAGGAGTTGGAGGTTTTCCCTTTCCTTAAAAAGTGGATTGCTTTCTTCTGCTCTCACCATTTCTATCATTTCTTTATATCTATGTTTTTTTCTTAAGTGACGTAATTGGCGCTCAACTTCCTTTATGTAGTCCAGACGGGGGGTTGTTCCGATCTCAAAGAAATAATTCACATCCACTCCAAGCTTTTTGGAGATTTGATAAAGTGATGTGGCATTGGGATAGATGTCTCCCTTTTCAATTCGACTGATAAGTGCCTGTGTGCATATCCCTTCTCCTAATTCTCCTTGAGTTATACCAACAACCTGACGTAGCTCCTTTATCTTTTTACCAATGATGGAGTAATCCACGATCCTGCCTCCCTAGAGGTTATATTTAGTAAGAAAGTTACTAAGTTTAAAATATATTTTTATTTATATTTTTTGAGTTTTTCTATGTTCCCTTTAATAAAATCGGATAATTTCAGGTTGTTTTGTATATCAAAAAGCATCGCTGCTTTCTCCAGATAAGGCAGTGCTTCCTGATATCTCTCTTGCAACTCCAGGTTATACCCAATATGATAATTTAATTGCGCGAATCCATATAAAGTTTCTTCTTGAATAATCCATCGAATACCTTCTTCGCAATACTCGATAGACTCATGATAGTTTCCAAGCCTAGTCAATACCCTGGCGATATTATATAAGAGCCTGGTTTTAATGGACTTGTCGTGAATTTGGTCGTTATTTGTTAAAGCATCATTCACACCTTGATAAATTTCTATTGCCCGATCATAGTTATGACGACTGAATTCCAGTATCCCCATACTGATGAGGATGTTCATTTCACGTTCAGACATGGCCTTCTTCTGATTATAGGTCAGGGTGAGTGCCTTCTCTAAAATGATCAATGCTCCCTCTTTGTTTTGCTCGACTTCATTCACATATATTCCTTTATGCCAATAGAGAAGCTGAAGATTTGTTTCATCTTTTAGAAATAAAGGATTCTTCTCTTCTGTCCGAACAATCTCGATGATTTCATCATATTTCAATTTCACTCTTAACTTCTTTAGTTGACGTTCAACTTCTTTTACATAATCCAGGCGGGGAGTCGTACCAATCTCGAAAAAGTAGTTCACATCAACCCCAAGCTTCTTGGAAATCTGATAAAGAGACGTAGCACTCGGATAGATATCCCCTTTTTCTATACGACTGATCAGGGCTTGAGTACAAATTCCGTCTGCCAGTTCACCCTGAGTCAAACCCACGACCTTTCTCAACTCTTTGATCTTTTTACCTATGACAGAATAGTCCAAAAACCCACCTCACGAAAATATTAATATCTTTATATTTTAACAGGAAATAGGCAAATTTTTTAGGGAAATCCTCATATATCCTCTCTTAAGGTGCTAAACCGCCAATACATCCATTTAAAATATATGTTTAAATAAACTTAACGACAAATTACAATACCTTTGGACAGCACTTCTCCTTGTGGGAAGTGCTCTTTTTTTTGAGGGACGGACCTCGACTATACACAAATGGTGCCAGGCACAAAAAAGAGGTTATGTGCCTGGCACCTCAGTTCACAATATTAATATTTTAATAAATTTAAAGATAACAGAGATATTCACAAGAAATGCCTATATATATCAACCAAAATCATGCCACAACGACAATACATGAGCTCATAATCTATGGTTTAATATACCTAACGACAAATTACAATACCTTTTGACGGCACTTTCCTTTATGGGAAGTGCTCTTTTTTTAGGGACGGACCTCTACTCGCTTTCATATATTTCTAATGGAAGTCCATCTGGATCTTCAAAGAAAGTGAAACGTTTATGAGTATATGGGTCTATTCGTATTTCTTCCGCTTCAATGCCTTTTTCATTTAGAAGTCTTACACTCTCCTCAATATCCTCTACAACAAATGCTAAATGGCGTAACCCTTGGGCTTCTGGATAGCTGGGACGGACTGGTGCGTCAGGGAATGAAAATAATTCAATGACGTATGCTCCATTTAACGTTAAATCCAGTTTGTATGAATCTCTTTCTTCCCTGTAAATTTCCTGTTTCACTTCAAAACCCAGTTTGTTGACGTAAAAGTCTTTTGAAAGATTGTAATTTGAGCAGATGATGGCGATGTGGTGGATTTTTTTAAATTTCAAAGTCATGGGCCACTGGCACCTCCCTTATTTAATTGAAAAAAAGAAGCAGCCCTAAGACTGCTCCTCCCAAATTATTATTTTATTTCATGGCATCCGTCAACACAGGCACGATCTGTTTTTTACGTGATACAACACCTTTTAATAGCGCTGTATTGTTTTGAAGGGTTACATTGAATGCTTTCTCCACTTCCGCAGCTTTGCTCCCAAGAGCCAATGCCGTTGAGTCATTTTCCAGAATGTCAGTCACAACAAGTAAGAAAAGATCCAATCCTTTTTCTTTGATCATTGTTTCCATCGCAGCTTCCACTTCTGCCTGACGTCCGAATACGTCATTCGTGTCCACAACGTTAACTTGAGCTACTTCAACTTTCGCGTTACCCATGGAGAATTCTTTCGCATCAAGGGTTACAAGCTCCGCCACTGATTTGGTGCTCATGTTCGCACCGGCTTTTAACATTTCCAATCCGTAAACTTCAGCGTCAACGCCAGCAATTTCAGCCAATTCGTTCGCTGCTGCTACGTCTTCGTCCGTGCAAGTTGGGGATTTAAATAATAGAGAGTCTGAGATGATCGCTGAAAGCATCAATCCAGCCATTTCCTTTGTTACCTCTACTCCTTTTTCCTTGTAAATCTTGTTTAAGATCGTTGCCGTACAGCCAACCGGCTCTGCACGGTAGTATAAAGGGTCTGCCGTTTCAAAGTTTGCGATACGGTGGTGGTCGATGACTTCAAGAACGCGTACTTCTTCGATGTCTTCCGCACTTTGCTGACGCTCGTTATGGTCCACAAGGATAACCGTGTCGGTTTCACCGGCAACCTTCTCAACTAATCGTGGTGCGTCAACGTTAAAGTAATCAAGGGCATATTGTGTTTCCCCGTTCACGTCACCTAAACGTACAGGCTCGACGTCCAATCCGATCTTTGTCTTCAAATCAGCGTATACAAGTGCAGACGTGATTGTATCTGTATCTGGATTTTTGTGTCCGAAAATAAGTGTTTTACTCATATTCATTCTCCTAACTCTATGTAATAGTCATCATTGATTTCATTTTCTTATATTACCATATTTAAAAGCAAAACCGCATCCGTTCGTGAAGATTTTTTCCAGTGATTATGAAGGCAACATTCCCAGATTCTGTGTTATACTATGGGGACAAGGAGGTGACAAATAGTATGGATCAGATTTTGCAAGCCATTAGAGAGTTACAGGAACAAATGACTCGCTTTGAATCAAACGTAAATACCCGTTTTGAAAGACTGGAAACGCGTATGGATCGAATTGAAAACCGTTTGGATGGTCTGGAATCCCGTATGGACAAGCTTGAAAACCGTATGGACAAGCTAGATTCCAAAATGACCGTCCTCGAAGAAAACCAACAAGACATCCAGGATAACATCACGATTCTGGTAAAAGAAAACTGGGATCACAAAAAAGACCTCCATAAAGTAAAACGGCGGGTGGGGATGGAACAATAACCTCAGAACCTTTCACTCCCACTCTTCCCCCTCATTTGTGAACACTACTCAAAGCTGCATCTCAATAGTTAAATTCTTATGCATCCCATTTATTTTCCCACATAGTAATGGCAATACCGCCAACCCAAGGAGGATTCCCATGTTAAATCGCAGCGATCCTCTGCAGCGTCTTATCAATAAAGTAAAGACCTCAGATGAATTCAATCACCTCTCCGCTCAAGACCAGAGCAGACTTGAATCTGCCCTAAATGAGCAATTCCTTGCCCCGGATTTAAACCAAATTCTTCATGATGAAATGTATCACGAAATGGATGAAGATGAAAAATTCATGAATTTTGATCAAAGGAGCAAAACCTCCCATTTGGAGAAGGGTGCTTATACCTAATACGTTATCCTTTCATCAGCTTCACGAAGTAATCCAAACAGTGATGGGGTGGACAAATACACATTTATACTCTTTCCATGGAAGCCCGGGTGTTTTTGAATACCCTGACGAAGAATATGAATTTCGTTCAGATTTTGCACGCGATTCAAAGATATCGATTATTGGAAAATTCTTAGTGAGTGAGAAAGATGCGATCTCATATACCTATGATTTCGGCGACGATTGGGAACATCAGATTCTCCTCGAGAAAATCACAGGGAATCAAAACCTGGTCTCCCCCGTTTGTATAAAAGGCAAGCGAAATTGCCCCTTAGAAGACAGCGGTGGCATTCATCACTATCAACATGTATTAAAGGTTTTATCAAATACCGAAAAAATGGACGAGGACGCCCAGTTCTTCAGAGAACGGTATGCTGATCACGATCCCGAAAAATTCGATTTGGTAGAAACCAATGAAATGTTAAGAGAGTTAGATTTTGAATACAATACTGCAGACCTTTACTAAGGTCTGCCGTTTCTTTTATAAATCTCCTTCATGATTTCCTTCCCAATTTCATCTTCATATTCTTCATACAGAGGAGCCAGCTTCTTCATCCATTTTTCTTTTTCCGAATTTAACAGAATATGAACTTCTAAATCAGTGTTTCTTTTCAACTCGCGCATATGGTCATCATTGATTTCAATCGAATGCCGGCGAATCCATTCAGTCGTTTGATTCATCGCTTCTTCAATTTCTACCCGGTACTCTTCAGGCAAGTCACCCCAAAAATCTTCATTCATTAAAACCACATAACCTAAATAAGAATGATTGCTGACTGTAAGATAAGACTGATGGTCATAAAGCTTTTTCGAGTAAATATTGGAAATGGTATTTTCCTGTCCATCTATAAATCCTACTTCTAAGTTCTCGTATGTTTTATTAAAAGGCAGGTGACTTACGGCAGCCCCCATCCGTTGATATTGATCTTTTATCACTTCACCCGGCATCGTACGGAAGTGGAGCCGATTGAAATCAACAGGTCTGATCAAGGGTCGCTGACTGTTGGTGATTTGTTTAAATCCGTTATACCAAAAAGTTATTCCTTTCACGTTTTCTTGTTTTTCTACCTTTTTAAGTAATATATCTCCTATATTCCCCTCAAATGCCCGTTGAACATCTTTATAACTATTAAACGCAAAGGGTAAATCGAACACACTATACTCTGGAACATAAGCAGAGACTTTAGAGGTGGCGGGGATAATCATTTGAACATTATTATTTTTAAGAGCATTCCATTCACTGATATCCGAATAGAGCGAGCCGTTTGGGTAGATCTCAACCTTCACTTTTCCCTTGGTGTTCTTTTCTACTAGTGCTTTAAAACGCCTGATTGCTTTACCTTTCGGTGTATTTTCAGAAACAACATGACTGACTTTAATGACGATAGCATCTTTCAGCTTTTCTTGATCGTCATCATATTCCGAGGTAAAGCCGGTCTGAGATTGAAATCCAACAAAATAGGCTGTAGCGATTCCTGTTATAATAAACAACCCTATATAGAAAAATGTTCTCATTAGTGGACCTCCCCTCTCTCCGTTCTACTAAAAATGGTACAATAACTTTGAATGAAGAGGAAGGAATATTCAGAATGAATCGAAAACAAATGCCCATCCGATGGAAAATGACGATATTATCCTTTGGTGTAGTCCTGTTTGCGCTCATCATTGGATTTATTATATTTGTAGGAAAAGCGATTGAAATGAAGGAAGAAGAGTTAGGAAATCAGGCACTTATTACGGCTAGAACAGTAGCGAACCTGCCTACCGTTCAAAGCCATTTAGAAGAAATTCGGGGATGGAGGGAAATCCAGCCCATTGTAGAAAATATCAGGACGGTAAATGGCTCTGACTATATCGTCGTCCTCAATATGAACCGGATCCGTTACTCACACCCGTCCGATGAGCAGCTTGGGTCCATCTCTGCAGGAAAGGATGAAGGTCCTGCTTTTGCCGAGCATAGCTATGTAACGACAGCTAAGGGGGAAATTGGTACGGCGGTCAGGGGGTTTGTTCCGATCATGAACGATCAGCACCAACAAATCGGTGTGGTCATTGTAGGCATCCTCCTCCCCTCTACACTCGATATAATGAGGGATCTTCAAAATGAACTTATCATTATAGGTGCCATCACTCTCCTATTCGGCATCATGGGTTCATGGTTATTGGCAAGACAAATAAAGAAAGATACCTTTCAGCTGGAACCTCATGAAATTGGTAAACTCCTGGTGGAAAGGACCGCTACTTTTCAAGCCATGAATGAAGGCATCATTGCCATTGATAATCAAAAAAGGATCACCGTCTTTAATGAGAAAGCGAAAGATATACTATTGATAAATGGAGATCCTGCCGGAAAATACATTCAAGAGGTACTTCCTTCTTCAAAATTACCAGACGTGTTAAACAAGAAGGAACCGATTTATCATGAAGAACTGAGATTAGAGAACAAGATCGTATTAAGCTCCAGGGTTCCCATTCTGGTAAACGGGGACATTGTCGGGGCCGTGGCCGTGTTTCAGGATCGAACGGAGATGACTCAACTGGCAGAAGAGCTGACTGGAGTGAAAGAATTCGTTGAGGCATTGAGGGTCCAAAACCACGAACACCAGAATAAATTACATACCGTTGCCGGCCTGATTCAATTAGAAGAGGGAGAGAAAGCTCTCGATTATATCTTTCAATCCTCTCAAGAAGAGGAACATCTCACCGCCTCCCTGACTCGGCAGATCAAGCTTGATAGTTTGACGGGATTACTATTGGCCAAGATCAGGAGAGGAAATGAAATGGGGATAGAAGTAAAGATCGATCCCGATAGCTACCTATCGTCCCTTCCTCCGCTTCTGGATGAACATGATTTTGTCATTATCTTAGGTAACCTGATTGAAAATAGCTTTTATGCCCTAGAAGATTCTGGAGTAGATTCCAAAGTCATTACGGTCTATTTAAAAGAAGACCCTGACACTTTTCATATTGAAATAGAAGATAATGGAACAGGGATGACGAAAGAACAGCTTCCCCACTTATTTCAAAAAGGATACACCACCAAAGGGAATGATGGGTCAGGGATCGGTCTCTACTTGATTCATAGCATTATAGAGAAAGCAGACGGTCATATTAAAGTGGAGTCAACCCTGGGTGAAGGGACGTTATTCCAACTTACTTTTCCAATGAATGGAGGGAACAATGATGAAGGAACCAATTATCGTATTACTGATTGAAGATGATCCAATGGTTCAGGAAGTCAATCGAATGTTCATAGAACGTATACCTGGCTTCATAGTGTGTGCCATTGCCGGAAATGGACAGGAAGGTGCGGAAAAGGTTGCATCCTTTAAGCCCGACCTTGTCCTTCTGGATAACTTTATGCCTAAACAAAATGGTCTTGAAACCTTACAAGCCTTTCGGAAGCAGGATACAGACGTGGACGTGATTGTCATATCTGCTGCCCAAGATAAAGAAACCATCAAGACGATGATGAGACTAGGGGTGTTTGATTACATCATTAAGCCTTTCAAGTTTGATCGATTGAAACAAGCTCTTGAGAAATACCGACTGTTTAAACATCAAATGGCGGGAGTTGGATCCGTGGGACAGCAGGAATTAGATCAGCTTCAGGGTGTTCCCTCTCCCACTCAATCCCCCTCCATGAAGGAAGAATTACCTAAGGGACTGAACCAGCAAACGTTATCGCAGATCATTCAGTTTATAAAAGACCAAAAAAGCCCCTTATCTGCATAAGAAACCGCTGAAGGAATCGGCATCGCCCGTGTAACAGCCCGAAGATATTTAGACTATTTACAAAAATCTGGCCAGGTTCAAATCATGATCGAATATGGCGGTATTGGTCGCCCGATCAATCGATATCAATGGCAGTAATTAAGAATGAGGCGAATGGTAGATGCCTCATTCTTTTTTGTTCTCCTCGATCACACTCCCGGACCAAAAAGACCAAAACGTCCTTTAAGTTCTAAATATTCTCATTTTAATATGTAAGCGTTACCATATTTAATAGGTAACTTAAAGACCTGCGGTAATATGTCAAATGAAAAATAACCGAATATGAAATTATCAAAGGTCAGGTTCCTTAAAAAAGGGATCACCAAACTAAACCAGTAACGGTTGTTAATTACTGGAATTTATGAAAAGTTACGAAATGACGTGGTTATGTCATTCCCTTACGC
>NZ_QNRJ01000027.1 GCF_003315075.1 Rossellomorea aquimaris | reverse complement strand
TATCTTGAGACGTCCAAGTAATAAAGAGAAGTTTCATTTATATGGAAGATTACCCGAGCTCTGAAATAGAGCCTAAACATAATATACGAGGAGGATAAAATATGAATATTTCATTTGACTTAATAGAAGATAAAGTAGAGTTTTTTGAAGCAGATAGCTTACGAACGTTGGAAAAGAAGGTGGATGAACAAATCCAGCATAATAAAGCGATCATGCTGAGCGTTCATCATGTAAATCATGCCGTTTCCATTGATGAGAATGGCAGAAGATTGTATAGCGCGGCGGTTCACTTTAAAGTAAAAAAATGATACAAAAAAGGCTCTTCCTAATTAGGAAAAGCCTTTTTCATTTCATCACATATTAATCTTTATCATTTTCCACTAATTCCTGTACTTTGGTAGGCTGCCATCCTTTGCCGTCCACCCATTGCAGATACACTCTGTATGGGGTTTTTGTATCTTTCGCTGTTACGGTAGCCATGGACTTCTGAGGTCCGCCATTTCCTTCGATAAACCAAACCGTCATATTCTCTTCGGGAATGCCCGTTGCATACGAGGTGGCCTTCACCTTTTCCTGCCAGTCGGCAGATCCCATATCATATGACGATACGTGCTCGCCTGATTGCTCAGTACCAATCGGCTTCCAGTTAGGATGCACCATGGTTTTCTTCACATTGGGTTCGTCACTATCTTCCACTTTTAATTCGCTTTGTTCTTCACCTTCTAATTTAACAGTGTCCTCTTCATCAGAAGCTTTGTCTTTTTGATTTTCTTCATCGCTTTTCTTTTCTTCGTCTTTTTTATCTTCATTTTCTTTTTCCTCAGATTTCTTATTCTCATCTAAAGAAACAGATTTATCGTCTTTTTCAGCATTCTTATTGCTTTTGTCTGAATCTTTTGTTTCAGTATTCTTTGTTTCTGTATCAGCAGCGTTAGATGATGCCTTCTCATCGCCGCCTCCCATCACTATTGTGGCTCCGACAACGACAATCAATAAAAGTACGACTGCAATCATAATGTTCAGTATTTTATTTGAATTCTTCTTGGATCGTTTATCTAATCGAGATTGGTATTTCGCCATTACGTTCCCTCCCTATTATCCTAAACATTTTAACATGACTAGAGGAAAAGAATAAAGCGAAACATTATCCAGCCCAGCTCGTTTCAGTTACTTTCATAAGAAAGGGAAAAAGGTCGCAGGACCATTGTACATCTTGGTTAATCATTCTCTAGATTATAAATGGCATCCACACTATCTTTGAATATCGGATAAATGCCGCCTTCATTTATTTTCACGTCCATGTTGACGGCAACGAGGGAGTATTTAGGATTTTCAAAAGGGAAATATCCTGCGAACCATTTATTGTACAATTCATTTTCCTTCGTTTCTTCTCCACGATAATTCCCTGTCTGGGCCGTTCCCGTTTTACCGGCAATGGTGTAGGCAGCTGTTTGCAGGTATGGGGCTGTTCCCTCTGGGGAGTTCACCACTCCTCTTAAATACTGCTGAAGCTTCATGGCCGTATAAGGAGTGATCGTCTCACCCTTAGCCTCCTGTTTAGGGAAGGAAAACATCTTCGTTCCATTTTGATACTCGACTGCCGATACGGCACTTACCTGATATTTTTCCCCTCCCCTCGCGATGGTGGCCATCATATTGGCCATGCCAAGGGGGGTGACTCGAACTTCTTTTTGTCCGATACCTGTTAAGGAAACAAGATTCGGATCCTCTCTGTCTGTCTCTGAGGTAAAGATTCTTCCAGCGCTTACTTGAAGCTGAGGAAAACTTTCATAATGAAAGACGTTTCCTTTCCAGGCAATATCCCCGAGCAGCCCAACCTTTTCAGCATATTCATCCAGAAGATGATCATCCTTTTCCGTTAGTTCATTCGCCAAATCCGCAAACGTTCGGTTACAGCTGACGGCAAGACTCGTCTTAATATTGATATTACCGTGTGGCTTTTCGGCTGGAGCCCCCCTGATGCCTTCATCACATGCAAACAGCCTGCTTTCATCCACCATTCCTTCGTCCATGGCTGCAGCGGCAACCACGGTCTTAAACACGGATCCGGGAATCAACGCTTTCAGCATGTAATTCGTTGCCCCTCCACTAAACGGGTCACGGCTTTTCATGGAAGGTCTTGATACACTGGCAACGATTTCACTCTTTTCAATATCAAGGAGCAGTAATCCTCCCTTTTGAATGTTATACGTATCGGCGACCTCTTCCAATGCTTTCTGCATCCTGGCATCGATTGTCGTTTTCACATTAAGGGGGTAGAAGGGATTGGCAGGGGCCAGATACTTCACGTCTACACCGAATAGCGGACCACCGATAGCATCCACATGATAGATCAGCTTTGCTTCTTCCTCTGCGACCAGCCACTCGTCAAAGCTTTCTTGAAGGCCGGACACGCCAATTTTCTGATTCGCTCCTTTTACTTTATCCGGATACCGCTTATGAAAGACCTCTGTATTTTCTCCTGTTACTCCGATCAGTTGTGAAGCAGGAACTTGAGTACTTTTGAACTTTTTTGTCAGCGCAAATACTCCCTGGATTTCAAGGCCATTAATGTCACTCATTTGGCTTTCCGTCAGCTGTAACGGCTCTTTTCCGCCAAAGATGATGGGTCCTTTCGCTTCCGCAAGCTTAGATAGGATGGTTTGAGGTGGCACATGGAGTATATCTGCCACTTTTTCTGCTGGCCAGTCCATTTTCTTCAGGAAAGGAAAAAGAACAAGAACATTTTTCTCCGCATACGTAAGTGGTTCCCCGTTCCGATCGAGAAACTCTCCCCGACCTTCATCGATCACCAATTGTTGCGTTCGTTGAGAGACACTTTCTTCCAGAAGATTGATTTGATGTTTCGAATAGGATTCTGTTTGAAATAATTGCAATTGCATCAGTCTACCTGCCAGCGCAAAAAGGGCAAGTAATAAAAAGATACTGAGTAACCTGATTCGTTTTCGTTTCATTTTGTCACCTCGTCCCCATTGTTGACGAGTTTTATGTGAAATAATCTTATTCGCACCATAAAAAAAGAAGAGACTCGATAATGAGTCTCTTCTACATGATCAGCTTACTTCTACAATCTTCACACTCATTTCTCCACCTGGAGTTTGAACGCTTACTTTCGCGCCTACTTTATGTCCCAGAAGGCTCTTCGCGATTGGTGAATCATTTGAAATTTTCCCTTCAAATGGATCCGCTTCTGCACTACCGACGATTGTGTATGTTTCTTTATCTCCGTCCGGCAGTTCAACAAACGTTACTTTTTTCCCTAATTGTACTGTATCTGAGTTCATATCATCTTCTTGAATGATTTTCGCATTGCGAATCATGTTTTCTAAAGTAGAAATACGACCTTCAACAAATGCTTGTTCATCTTTCGCTGCGTCATACTCTGAGTTCTCGGATAAATCTCCAAAGCTTCGGGCGATTTTAATACGCTCAACGACTTCTTTACGTTTAACCGTTTTCAAATTCTCCAGTTCTTTTTCTAACTTCTCTTTACCTTCTGCTGTCATCGGAAATACTTTATCTGTACTCATGACCCTCTTCACTCCTTCTTCTATCTAAGAGTTCCCCATACTCTTTATGTAAATGTTCCTTTGTTAACTATGTAAAGGTAGGGAATGGAGAGAGAATTCATTCTCTCTCCATTCCCTGCTTCTTTACAATGTGGGAAAATGTAAAATCTACCTATATGTCTTTATCTATGCTATCGTATTACAAAAATGACTTTTGTTCAAGAATAGTTTGAATTTTTGTTACCATTAAATCGATTGCTACGTGATTATGACCACCTTCAGGAATGATCACGTCAGCATATCGCTTCGTCGGTTCGATAAATTGATTATGCATAGGACGAACAACTGTAATGTATTGATCAATGACGGAATCAATGGAACGACCCCGCTCTTTAATATCGCGAAGCATTCTTCTGATGATGCGAAGATCGGCATCTGTATCTACATATAGCTTAATATCCATTAAGTTACGCAATCTTTCATCTTCTAATACTAAAATTCCTTCTAAAATAATAACATCTTTCGGTTCAACTAGAATCGTATCGTCAGAACGGGTATGCATTTTATAATCATATACCGGTTTATTTACGGGTTGATGATCTAAAAGACCGTGAAGATGTTGAATCAATAGATCATTATCAAAGGCCAATGGATGATCATAATTCGTTTTCAGACGTTCCTCAAAAGGTAGATTCGATTGATCTTTATAATAATAATCCTGCTGCAGCATTAAAATCGAATGACCTTGAAATTGCTCATAAATGGCTTTGGTAACACTTGTTTTACCTGAGCCGGATCCTCCTGCTACACCAATCACAACGGGTTTATGCTTCATAAGTATTAGGTGTTCTCCTTTCGCATCATGTTATCAGGATATACTCTCTGATGAACCTTGAATTTCACAATTTGTAATGGGTGACGTGCAACATCAAGCTCATTTCCTTTTTCATCCCACATCTTCTCGACAACTTGCGTAAAGTTTGAGATTTCAGGACCGAAAAATTCTACTTCTTGTCCTGTTTTGAAATGGTTTCTCTGTTGCAGGGTGACGATTTGCGTTTCTTCGTCGTAATCTAACACAAGTCCGACAAATTCATAATTTGTGTTTTTCTTATTATGAACACCAAACATTTGCTCCTTGAAGCCTGGCACTCCCTCAAAAAATGCTGGAGCTGTATCACGGTTCGCACATTTATCGAGTTCTTCGAGCCATTGTTGCTGAATCGTAAAATTATCGGGATCTTTACAGTATTCGTCAATCACTTTACGGTATACGCTTACGACAGTGGCTACGTAGTGAATGGACTTCATACGTCCCTCGATTTTCAGGCTGTCAATGCCCAATTCAATCATTCTCGGAATGGATTCAACCAGCTTTAAATCTTTCGGACTCATGGCAAAAGGAGCATCACCGTTTTCGTAAAGAGGATTCTCATTCCCTCCGTCCGCTTCATATAAGTCGTAATCCCAACGACATGATTGACAGCACCCGCCACGATTTGAGTCACGGGCGGTCATATGGTTACTTAATGTGCAGCGGCCGGAGTAGGCAATGCACATTGCCCCATGGATAAAGGTCTCGATTTCAATATCCACCTTTTCTTTCATTTCACGGATTTCGTCGCCGCTTGCTTCACGTGCCAATACCACTCGATCGAGTCCTTCTTCCTTCCAGAACTGAACCGCTTTCCAGTTTGAAAGGGACTGCTGGGTACTTAAATGCACCTCCACTTTTGGTGCGACCCTCCTGCATGTTTCAATGATGAGTGGGTCAGCGACAATAATTCCCGCAACTCCCGCTTCCTGAAGTCCACGCAGGTAGTCTCCGAGACCATCCATATTCTCATTATGGGCATAGATGTTGGTTGTTACATAAATTTTGGCGCCATAACCTCTCGCAAACTCCACACCCTCTTTCATTTGTTCGAGGGTGAAATTCCCGGCGTTTGAGCGCAGGCCGTATTCCTGTCCGCCAATATAGACTGCATCTGCACCGTAATGGACAGCGATCTTCAATTTCTCCAGATTACCGGCAGGAGCCAGTAACTCAGGTTTCTTCACAATGACACGTCTTCCATCTACTATCTTGGATATGGGTTTTTTCACAACCGTGGTCATCGTAACTCCTCCGTTCTGATCTATCTTCATTTCGTTCTTAATACACCGTTTCTTTAAAGAAAAATCCAGTATCCAATGGACGATTTTCAGGTTGCAGGCTCTTCGCTTCTTCCAAAAATCCGTCTTTTTTCTCGTCATATTGATCTTCGTCTTCTATATATAGATCAATGGCTTTACGATATAGTTTCGTTACTTCCAATATATATTCTGATGATTTCCGGACCCCATCGATTTTGAAAGAATCAATGCCGGCTTCGATCATTTCACCCAGTTCATCGACGATGCACATATCATTCGGACTCATAATATGGGTGCCGTTCTCATCTTCATAGATTGGGTATTTATTATGACGTTCTTCATCGTGCAGGAACATATTACGTTGTTCTTTACGGTTTTCAATCTCCATCGCCTTGCCTCTATACTCAAAATAATTACCTAGTAATGAGCGTTTTGATTGGAACATGCAGGTCATTCCGTGGACCTGGACCTCGATTTCAACCTCAGCATTTTCTTTCATCTCCACGATGGTATCCATGCTTAATTCCCGGGCCAGAACAGCGCGTTTCGCCCCTTTTCTGCCCCAATAATTACATGTATACCAATTGGTGGCGGTCGTTTCCGTGTTCCAATGAAGAGGCATATCCGGCGCCACTTCACGGGCAGCCATTAACACAGCAGGGTCACCGAACACGATCGCATCCGCACCGGCGTCTTTTAGAAAGGCAATATAGTCGTCAAGTTCAGAAATTTTATCATTATGGAAAAGGGCGTTCATGGCGACATACACTTTTTTACCAAGTTTGTGGGCCGCTTTGATCGCTTCGGCTACATCTTCTCTTGAAAACTCTCCTGCAAGCCTTAAGCCATACCTTTGTTCACCAACCATAAACGCATCCGCTCCCGCCAATGCCAACGGTTCAATATCACAAACAGAGACAGGGGTCACGAGTAATTCTGGTTTTTTCATGAGCGATCACCTCTTTTTTTACTGATGGCAATACCGTCTCCAACGGGTAAAATACTCGTATCAAATTGCCCATGATTCATGAGCCATTCATTATAATTCTTTAATTTTTTCACCATGTTCCGAATTCTTTTCTGTTCTACTTCTTCTTGGGCGACAAGTCCCTTAAACAAGACATTATCCGAGTAGACGACCCCTTCTTCTGACAGCATTTCAGAGTAGAGTTCAAAGAATTTAAGGTATTGTCCCTTGGCAGCATCGATAAATATCGCATCAAAAGGGCCGTGCTTTTCTACTTCTTCGCCGAGCTCCAAGGCATCACCGAATAAAGTTACGATCCTCTTACGGTCCTCTGAACGAGACAGAAAGCTCTGAGCTGCGTCGAACCTTTCTTCGTCCCGTTCAAGAGTGACGATCGTCGAGTGGGGAAGAGCCTCCGCCATCCTGAGAGCGGAATAGCCAATGGCAGTCCCGATTTCCAAGATGCGTTTCGGTTGTTGTATACGTAACATCCCCAGCAATGCTTCAATCCCTACCAGCTCCATAATCGGAACATTATGAGCTTCTGCATATTGCTCCATCTCAGCAAGTAGAGGGGGACGTTCTTTCACGATTGATTCTATATAGTGAATAACCTGTTCGTTCATAAATAAGCCTCACGATCATGTTCAAAAGTGGTCTCGGGAAACGATCCATTCTTTAGACAACATGAAAAGAAGAAAGCTACAATGAGCTTTCTACTTCACACACATCTTCATAAAGATATCGCCCGTATATAAAAATAACTTGTACTATTTTATCACATAGAGAAGAGGAAAGCGAATATTTCTTTCCTCTTCTCACCAGGCTATTCTTCTTTGTTTGTAATATACTTCGCCTTTTTCTCGTTATGTTCTTCTAATGTTTCAGAATAATAAACGGATCCATTGGAAGAAGCCAGGAAATAGTAATATTCTGTATCCTCTGGTTCTAAAGCCGCTTCAATCGAAGAGACACCGGCATTCGCGATCGGGCCGGGTGGTAACCCCTTCACTTGATATGTGTTATAAGGTGAATCCACTTCCAGATCTTTGTAGACGGTTCTTTTTTTATGTTGACCTAGTGCATAAAGCACCGTAGGATCGGTTTGAAGAGGCATACCTTCTTCCATACGATTATAGAAAACACTTGAGATTTTCCCTCTGTCTGCTTTTTCTGTTGCTTCTTCTTCAATGAGGGAAGATAACGTAAGAAGCTCATGAGCCGTGTATTCCCTATCTGCCATCGCTCCCTCATATTGAGCGAGGACTTCATTCGTTTGGGCAATCATCTTCGTTAAGATGGCTTCTAAAGAAGGCTTTTTCTCATAGAAAGGGTACGTCGCAGGATAGAGGTATCCTTCCAACGGACGTTTAATACCATCCTTTAATATTTCATCAGTTATCAATGCCGGATATTCCTGTTTTAATTGCTCGAGCCATTTCTTATCTTTTAATTTTTCTTCAATTTCGTCTTTTTTGTATGGGGACTTATCAGCAATAAGCTCAGCGATTTGGTCTAATTGCAGTCCCTCGGGTATGGTAATCTTGAATTCTGCTTTTCTCATTACCTTCCCTGTTTTTAAGCTATTCACAATTTCATTTAATGTCATGGAAGGTGTCAAGTCATAAGAACCTGCCTGAAAACCGGATTCATTGTTGAATTTGACATAGTATTTAAAAATCGTAGAATTCTTAACGATTCCTTCTTCCTCGAGAATGTTCCCGATGGATGTCACTCCAGAGCCTATGGGTATTTCGACTTTTACTGGTTTCGTATTGTCCGGATCGACGGGTTTTAATGCTGAATTCACATAAAGGTATCCACCAATGGCCGTTCCTCCAATAATAATGACAAGACAAAGAATGACAAGTCCTACTATTTTTCTAATGACCTTTGCCTCCTCTTGTCTTTCCAGCAGTTTTTTCATAAGTGTTTCTTTTATGTTTTTCTTTTTATCCAAAGCTATATTTCCCCCTTTCGAGCAAAAAAGCGGGATATCCGTCAAACGTAATTCGACATCATCTCCACTATTATACAATATTTTGCACAAAGTGAAACAGGGACCTGCAAAAAGGTGAATTTTTTGTCCCTTTTTGCGGTCCCTGTTCTGTATGAAACTATAGCTTACTGCTTATTCTGCGTCTTCTTCTTCTTCGTCTAAGAAAGTGTTTAACATTTCTTCGATCATGTCCCACTCTTCTTCTGTTTCAATCGGCTTTAATTCGCCTTCTTGTCCTTCGTCTCCCGGAAGGAAAGCAGAAGCGTGAATTTCGATTTCTTCTTCGTCGTTCTCATCTGCTCCCAGTGGATAGTATAGGACATATGATTTATTGAATTTATCTGATTCAAACGTGAAAAGAACCTCGCATAATTGTTCATTTCCTTGTTCGTCAACTACTGTAATTTGTTTTTCTCCGTGTTCCATGAACATTCACCTCATTATTTTTGGCTATCAAGATATCCTTGAAGGATCATCATCGCAGCCATTTTATCGATTACTTTCTTCCGTTTCTTCCTACTTACATCGGCTTCTAAAAGGACTCGTTCCGCAGCCATCGTACTCAGTCGTTCATCCCAGTATTTAACGGGAAGGGATAACTCTTGCTGAATTAAATCTCCATAAGCTTTAGACGCTTCTCCCCGGGGACCAATGGAGTTGTTCATGTTTTTAGGCAATCCGACTACAACTGTATCCACCTGGTACTCTTCGGCAAGTTCCTTTAATCTGTCGATCCGGAACACACCTTGATCTTCGTCAATCTTAATCGTTTCAATTCCTTGAGCGGTCCAACCAAGCTCATCGCTAATTGCGACTCCCACTGTTTTAGAGCCGACATCTAAACCCATTACACGCATGTATTATCCCTCTTTGTGCTGTTTCAAATACGATTTGACTAATTCTTCGATGATCTCATCACGTTCTAAACGGCGGATGATATTTCTGGCGTCTTGATGTCTGGGAATGTAAGCAGGATCTCCAGATAATAAGTACCCTACGATTTGATTGATCGGGTTGTACCCTTTTTCTTGAAGAGCATCATGAACCTGCAGGAGAACTTCCCTCACGTCATGCTCGAACGGCTCCTCTGAAAAATCAAACCGCATCGTTTTGTCAAAAGAACTCATTTTTAGCACCTCTCTTTAGGCTTGTCTTTTTGACAACCGAATTGTTAATCGTTACCTACATTGTACACCACTTTCACAAGGAGTTAAATGGATTTGACCCATTCTTCTACAATTTGCAGTGCTTCTTCAACTTTTTCCGGGTGTTTACCCCCGGCTTGAGCCATGTCCGGACGGCCACCGCCTCCTCCACCACAGCGTGAAGCTACTTCTTTAACAAGTTTTCCAGCATGATATCCTTTTTCGACTAAGTCCTTCGTAACTCCTGCAATGATCGTAACTTTATCGTCCCCAGTTGTTGCCAATACAATAACCCCGGAGCCCAATTTCAGTTTAAGATCATCCATCATGGTACGCAATCCATTGCTATCTCCAGCAGCCACTTTCGCGGATAGAACATTCACCCCGTCAATGACTTTGACTTGATCCGTTAAGCTACCTGCTTCTATGTTAGACAACTTTGCGGATAATGATTCATTTTCTCTTTGAAGCTCTTTCATTTCTACTAATAAAGAGTCAACGCGATTGATGACTTCTTTAGGATTCGCTTTAAGTTTGCCTGCTACTTCCTTCAGTTGAGAAACCTGTTCATTCAACACTTTATAAGCATTCTCTGCTGTAACAGCTTCAATCCTTCTCGTACCTGCTCCAATCCCGCTTTCAGACAGAATCTTAAATAACCCGATTTCAGACGTGTTCGATACATGACAACCACCACATAGCTCTAAACTATATTCTCCAATCGATACGACACGAACTTCTTCGCCGTATTTTTCTCCGAATAAAGCCATGGCACCCATCGCTTTAGCCTCTGATAAGGATTTAAGGGCTGTGTTCACTGAAATAGCCTTCCAAACCTTCTCATTGACGATGGTTTCGATTCGCTCAATCTCTTCCTGGGAAACAGAACCGAAATGAGAGAAGTCGAATCGCAGACGATCTGGTTCCACTAAAGAACCTGCCTGGTTTACATGATCTCCGAGAACATCTTTCAATGTCTGATGAAGGATGTGAGTAGCTGTGTGATTTTTCTCCACTCTTGTTCTGGATTCACGGGACACTTTAGCCAGCACCTGTGCATGCTGCTCTAACGTACCCTCTTCAACGATGGCAGAGTGAAGGTTTTGGCCATTAGGCGCTTTCTTGACGTTTGTCACCAACACTTTCACACCCATAGCTTCAATGTACCCTTTATCGCCGATTTGTCCGCCGCTCTCTGCGTAGAAAGGTGTCTGGTCCAGAATGAATTGACATTCCTGTCCTTTATCTACTTTAGGCTGACGCTCATTGTCAACCAGCAGTTCAAGAATAGTAGCAGTCGTTTCTAGAGTGTCATACCCTACGAAGCGACTTTCTACCGTGATGTCACTAAGGACTCCGCCCTGCACCTGCATGCTTCCTACATCCTGGCGAGCCGATCTCGCTCTTTCACGCTGGGCTTCCATCTCTTTATCAAAACCTTCATGATCCACTGTTAATCCTTCTTCTTCTGCATATTCTTCCGTTAACTCAACCGGGAAGCCGTACGTATCATACAAACGGAAGACATCCTCACCTGGAACGATCTTATTACCTGCAGATTTTTGTACCTTGATGATGGAAGAAAGAATTGCAAGCCCCTCGTTCAATGTTTCGTGGAAGCGATCTTCTTCATTTTTCACTACTTTTTGGATGAATTCCGCTTTTTGTTTCACTTCCGGATAGAAATCCACCATGATTTCAGAAACAACCGGGACCAATTCATACATGAATGGACGGTTGATTTCGATTTGTTTCGCAAATCGAACCGCACGGCGAAGCAGTCTTCTTAATACATAGCCGCGGCCTTCATTGGATGGAAGAGCTCCGTCACCGATGGCAAAGGAAACCGTTCTGATATGATCGGCGATGACCTTGAACGCTACGTCGAGGTCACTGTCTGTTCCGTAAGACTTACCGGAAATTTCTTCTGTCGCCTTTATAATTGGAATGAATAAATCGGTATCAAAGTTTGTCGGTACTTCTTGTACGACACATGCCATACGTTCAAGTCCCATACCGGTATCGATATTCTTCTTAGGGAGCGGAGTGTACGTTCCATCAGGGTTATGATTGAATTGTGAGAACACAAGATTCCATACCTCAAGGTAACGATCATTCTCTCCACCCGGATATAATTCAGGGTCTTCAGGATTGTCCCCGTATTCCGGCCCACGATCGTAGAAGATTTCTGTATTCGGGCCACTTGGACCTTCCCCGATATCCCAGAAGTTCCCTTCGATGCGAATGATCCGTTCAGCTGGTACGCCAACTTGTTTGTTCCAGATGTCAAATGCTTCGTGATCTTCAGGATGAATGGTAACAGATAGGTATTCAGGATCAAAGCCGACCCATTTTTTATCCGTTAAGAACTCCCAAGCCCATTCAATCGCTTCTACTTTAAAATATTCTCCGATCGAGAAGTTTCCAAGCATTTCGAAAAACGTGTGATGGCGTGCAGTTTTCCCTACGTTTTCAATATCATTTGTACGAATCGACTTTTGGGCATTCACGATCCTAGGATTTTGAGGGATGACACGTCCATCGAAATATTTCTTTAATGTCGCTACCCCACTATTGATCCATAAAAGGGACGGATCCTCATGTGGGACTAATGGTGCACTTGGTTCCACCCCATGTCCTTTTTCCTGAAAGAAATCTAAAAACTTCTGACGAATTTCTGCGCCTGTTAATTTGTTCACTTGAAACTTCCTCCTTTAATGATTATGTATGGTTAAAAAAGAATACAAAAAAGCCCTCATCCCTAAAACAGGGACGAGAGCTGTTTCTCGCGGTACCACCCTGGTTATGAATAAAGGAAAGCCCTTCCGCTTTTCTTATATTCATCCCTCAAAACACCTTAACGCGGATAGACGGCAGGCTTTACCTGCACTCAGGATTAGCATTCGGTTATCCTTCATCTGAAATCCCTTGCAGCCTGGGGGATTCCTCTCTGGTAGATGGGCTATAACCTACTCGGTCCTTCATAGCTTTCATTTTATACGAATACTTGTATATGTTGGATTATAGAAATATTCACTGTATTTGTCAATGTTGATTGTTATTTTTCCAGTTAATCTTCCCCTGCTGTATGAATGAAATGGGTTCGTCCATGTAAAATCGCTACTTTTACCACAGCTAAAAAAGGTACTGCCACAATCATGCCGATCACACCCCCTACTTCACCGCCAATGATAAGGGCAGCCATAATAAACAGTGGATGCATATGAAGGCTTTTTCCGACAATGAGGGGTGATAAGATATTCCCCTCCAGAAATTGAAGAATGACGACCATGATGACGACATATATCATCATATTGACGGAAATCGTACTTGCCACGATGGCTGCTGGAACGGCTCCGATAATCGGTCCGAAATAGGGGATTACATTGGTTACTCCAATGATCAATCCGAGGATCAGGGGATACTTCATACCAATCAACCAGAGCGTCAATGCTGAAAGTCCCCCAATGATCAAACATACTAAAAGCTGTCCCCGGATATAGCCTCCCAGCGATTCATCCACATCCTTTGAGAATGAAATAGCGCTGTTCCTCCATTTTTTAGGAGTAAGCTGCCACAGAAATTTTTTCACTTTCGTAATATCCTTTAATAAATAAAAGGACACGAAGGGAATGATCGCAACAAGCAGCAGGCTGTTCATAAACTTCATGACAGTAGCCAGAACGACTGCCACCAGTCCCGTCAACCAGGCTTCGACCCCGTCGATTCTTTCCTCTAATTGAGATTGTATTCCGTCAGGCCAAGTGGAGGTCTCACTTTGTACATAGTCCAGCCACCTCTGGTACTGTTTTGTAAATAGTGGCGCATTCTCTGATAAATCTTTCAGCTGATGTATGATGATCGGAGTTCCCTTATAGACCGCGTATCCCAATCCTCCGAAGAATAGGATGTAGATGAGCATGATGGCTATTCCTCTATGAATGCCCGCCTCATGGATTTTTTCTACTATAGGATGAAGCAAGTAGGCAATGAAGCCCCCTATCAAGAAAGGCAGGAGCGAAAAAAACAATACTTCGAGGACCGGATGCCATACAGGCTTTAATAAATAGAGAATATATAGGAATAAAGCAAGAATAAGGGCAATTGAAAGTCGGTACAACCATTTGGCATAGGGTCTCTTTTCCATCATCAACACCTCCTTCTCTTCTCTATTCTTCGAAGATAGAAGGGTGTTTTATTCATTCAGGTGTAAACATAAAAAAAAGACTGACCCGAAAGTCAGCCTTTTTAGCTGTTAAAAAAGTTTCTTTACTTGTTTACGAATTCGTTTCATTTGTCTTTGGTTCATCATATTGGATCTTTGTGAATAGATGGAAGCCGCAATTCCTGCTCCAAAACCAACGATGGATGCAAATGTTTTGTTCAAGAAAGACACCTCTTCCTAGCTTAGTCGGCGTTCTTCCTCATCAAACAAGTCGTCTAAGGAGCTCAGTGATCCATCCTCTTCCACTTGATGAGTATGAATGACTCCCTTTGACAAGGAAAGCTCTATATAGCAACCCCAACAATAATATTGGTTGATGCCGATCTTTCCGATATCTTTGCTCTGACAATTTGGACACTTCATCGGTAAGGTTCACCTCTATTACACCAAACCTGGTGTGTATTCCCTACCATCATGACCAATCCGAGCCCGTTTTATACTTGTTCAATGAGAATATCAGCCCAAACGATGTTTAATCACCGTTCTTATATAGTGTGGGATATTTTCTTGATTTCATAAGGAGTAACCTTTTCCAAAGCACCCACCTAAATTTACTTATTCGATTTTCATGATGTGGCCTGCTCCCTTACTTCCTTCACATAATCAACCTCAAACCCCAGATCTTCAAGCATTTGGTGGTCTGCTGTGCCTTCCTGGCCGGCTGTCGTTAAGTAATCACCAACGAAAATCGAGTTGGCCGGATAAAGTCCCAGTGGCTGTAAACTGCGAAGATTCACTTCCCGGCCCCCTGAAATCCGGATCTCTTTAGTCGGGTTGATGAAACGCATTAAACAAAGAACCTTCAAACAATATCTCGGATCGAGGTCGTTTGTTCCTTCAAGAGGTGTACCATCTATAGCATGCAAGAAGTTCACGGGAATGGAGTCGGCATCCAGCACCTTTAAACTGCGGGACATATCAACCACATCCTGCAATGTCTCTTTCATGCCGACTATGATTCCGGAACAGGGAGAAATCCCTTGTGCTTTCGCTTGTTCAACGGTATTCACCCTGTCTTCATATGTATGGGAAGTGGTGATGTTTTCGTGATGGTTCTCTGAAGTATTGATGTTATGGTTATAACGGTCCACGCCTGCTTCTTTTAGCCGTTTCGCCTGATCGTCTTTTAGTAAGCCTAAACATGCACATACTTTTAAATTATATTGCTCTTTGATTTCCTTTACTGCTGAAACCACATGATCGACTTC
The DNA here is from genome assembly GCF_003315075.1 of Rossellomorea aquimaris. GTDB lineage: Bacteria > Bacillota > Bacilli > Bacillales > Bacillaceae_B > Rossellomorea > Rossellomorea aquimaris_C. The sequence continues at coordinate 26,751 of NZ_QNRJ01000027.1, read as the reverse complement.
CCGATTGCTCGGGCCTCTTCCACTCGCCACAATACAATATGTTCCCACATTTAGCTGATGAGCATTTTCAGCTCCTTTTAGAATGGTCTCTTTATCCACCATTCGATATTTCTCGATCGGAGCATTTGAAACAATGGACTGTGAACAATAGCCGCAGTTTTCAGGGCATAACCCTGATTTCGTATTGATGATCATATTTAATTTCACTTTGTTCCCATAATAATGCTTACGAATCAAATAAGCGCTATGCAATAATTCCAGAAGCTCGTCATCCGGACTTTGTAAAATCGATAAAGCTTCTTCATTTGTGATTTCTTCTCCCTCGATCACTCCAAGTGCCAGTTCCTTCCACGTTCTCATGTGAAATCCCTCCCTTTTTAAGCCGCTCTTTTTATATTCTTAAATGTACTCTTCGATAGGACCGATTTCTCCAGGCGATGAGCCATCATTCCAGCACAAACGGCTAATATGATATCCTTCGGTAAAGGAACCACCATCCAGGCCCAGGCAAGTTTATAGGTGAATCCTTCAGGAGCTGCAGCCCAAAGCTTGTACGCTGCATACATCCAGTTCGTTCCGACCACGTAATTGACAGTCATCCCGACTAGTGCCGCGAAAATGTATACCTTGACTCCTTTATGTTTTTCTACGATTTTTCCTGTAATGTAAGCTGTGAAAATAAATGATACGATGAACCCGAATGTCGGACTCACAATAGAAGATAACCCTGCTCCAAATCGTGCAAATACAGGAACACCCACGAGTCCCACCAATGCGTACACTATCATGGAAATCGCCCCGATCCTGCTGCCAAGGATCGCTCCTGCTAAAATGGCGAAGAATGTTTGTAACGTAATGGGAACACCGCCCACTACCATAAAAGGTACGAATGTCGTGATGTTGGCACCAATCGCCATAAGTGCCACAAACATCCCTGCCAGTGTAAGATCGATTGTCCTTAATTTTCTGTTCATCTGTCTTCCCCCATCTCTCATTTTTCTACAAGATAAGGATATCGCTTTCAACAAATATATGTCAACTTTAATTTACTTCAAGTTAACATTAATCGTTATTATTAGAGACAGTAAACCAATAGAAAAAGGTCAACGAATGAATGGTTTCTACAGGAGAAATATTCATTCGTTGACCTTATGCTTTCATGAAATCATAGGGGCTGATGCCTTCCATTCCAATCATTGGATCCTCATTCAGCAGGGTTTCTTCAATGGGTAAGCCTTCATCAGGAGAGCCTGCTGTGTTCTCTTCAGCAGCGCTTAAACCTTTCAGTTTTTCGCTCAGGGTGGTTTTGCGGAGAAAATCATCTTCTCTCTCCACTCCAAGGGTAAAAGCATCAAGCTCTCCACAAAGAATGAGGAATTGCTTGCTCCTGGTGATGGCCGTGTATAGAAGATTTCTTCTCAGCATGCGATAATAGCTTTTCACGACAGGTAAAATCACAATGGGAAACTCACTTCCTTGTGACTTATGGATCGAGCAGCAATATGCATGGGTAATTTGCGTGAGATCCTGCCTTGTATAGGTGACCTCATTTCCTTCATATGAAACAATGATCATATCTTGCTTCTCGGTGTTTTCCTTTGCATAAAAGATCGAGACGATTTCACCGATATCCCCGTTGAAAACATTGCTTTCAGGCTGATTGACCAGCTGAAGCACCTTATCCCCAATACGATACTTCACATCTCCAAAGGCAATTTCTTTCCGGGTACCGTCATTGCTGTTGAAGATTTCCTGAAGGAGTTCATTCAACCGATCGATACCTGCAGGGCCACGATACATAGGAGCAAGGACCTGGATATCCTTTGGGGAGTACCCTTTTTTCTTCGCGTTCTCAACGATTTTTTGAACGACTTCGGATATTTGATTCGTTCTGCATGGGAAGAAGGATCGATCCTTTTGCTGTTTGGTCAGATCTTGAGGAACCTTTCCCCTTTTCATATAGTGAGCAAGCTCAATAATGGAAGAGCCCTCTTCCTGTCTATAAATATCCGTTAACCTGACTGTTGGCACCACTTCCGACTTCAATAGGTCCTTTAGTACCTGGCCGGGACCGACAGACGGTAATTGATCTTCATCCCCGACAAATATCACTTGAATATCCTCAGGCAGGGCCTTCAATAATTGATGGGCAAGCCATGTGTCAACCATGGACACTTCATCCACAATTAACAACTTTCCTTCAATCGCCCGTTCTTCATCACTCTGAAACCCTTCTTGACCGTTCCAGCCTAAAAGACGGTGAATGGTCATGGCAGGGAGGCCCGTGGATTCTGTCATGCGCTTAGCCGCTCGACCAGTCGGGGCTGTCAGCAAGACAGGGAAGGGTTCATCTTTGTAATCCTTGGGATCCAAGGAGCAGCCATGAAGATCAGCAAACAGCTCCACAATCCCCTGAATGACGGTCGTCTTACCGGTACCAGGTCCTCCGGTCAACAGGAGCATGGGGGACATTAACGCTGTTTCGATGGCTTCTTTTTGGGAAGGTGCGTATTGTACCCCCAGCCGGTCCTCGAGTGCTCCAAGTGACAGAAGAAATTCGGATTGAGGGAATTGGTCTTTGTATTGGGTTTGAGACATAATCTTTTCAATGTTTGTCACAATCCCTTTTTCAGAGAAGTAGAGAGAAGGAACATACACTTTTGTGCCTTCTCCAATGACTTTACTCTCTTCCTCCAAGGAAACCAGTTGACTGGATATTTCAGTGTAATCGACCTTTTCAGGCTGACTTTTCTCAAGGAGCTCCTTCACCGTTACAATGAGCTCTTCTGCTTCGAGATACACATGTCCCTGCTTCACACATGTTTGCTCAAGGGTGTATAAACAGCCTGCTTTGATCCGGTCAGGATGACTGCCTGTCAAACCGATCTTAGACCCGATCTCATCGGCCCGGGTAAAGCCGATTCCTTCAATATCTTCCACGAGCTTATAGGGGTTACTTTGAATGATTTCAAGTGCCTGCTCTTTATAGGCCTGATAGACCTTCATGGAAATTTGGGGTCCAAACCCCAGATCATTCAGCATGATCATGACCCGCTCCAAGCCTTGATGCTCGGAAAGCGTATCATAAATACTTTTCGCCTTTTCCTTTGGAAGCTTTGGAATTTCATCCAGGAGGCTTGGATTTTCGAGTATTTTGGTGATGGCATTTTCCCCGATGTGCTCCACTATCTTCTCAGCTGTTTTCTTCCCGATTCCTTTAAATAAATCACTTGATAAATAATGGACGACACCTTGTGTGGTTTGTGGGATTTCTTTCTTGAAATGCTTCGCATGAAACTGCATGCCAAACTTTGGGTGCTCTTGAAACCTCCCGTAAAACACATAGGTCTCATCTTCATGTATCTTGGGAAAATTCCCGGTTACGACTGCTTCTTTGTCTTCATAAGAATCATTCGTTTCGTCCACCCGGATCCGGACCACGGTATAAAGATTTTCCTCATTATGAAAAATGGTGACAAGGTGCCTTCCTTTTATATAGATTTCTTCCTCACCAAACAGCTTTAAAGAATCTTGCTGGCTCAAATCAGTGAACCCCCTAACTATTCACTTTGTTCATTTTTTAGCTTTTCGATCATCTTGATGCCATAGCCCGCCAGCATATGATCTGGTTGAACTTCGATTGCTTTGTTGAAATACATCAGTGCCATATCTGCATCATCCTTATGTCCTGCATAGGCAACCCCTAAGTTATAGTAAGCATCTGCATGAGTTGGATCTGCTTCCACTACTTGAGATAATTGCGCAATGGCTTCTTCGTATGCTTCGACCTTCGCCAAGCATAGACCTAACTGGAAGCGCGCCTCTATGTCCTCTTCATTCAGTTCGACACTTCGTTGTAAGTAAGGAAGTGAGAGCTTCGGCTGCTCTAATTGGAACAAGCTGACTCCAAGCATAAAATAAACGTCGGCATTTTCCATTCCTTTCGAAACAGCTTTCTCAAACTGATCCTTAGCTTCATCAAAGTTATTTTCATTAAAGTACAGGTTCCCCAGGGAATAGTAGGCTGCCCCCGCATTCTCGTCGATCGAGATTGCCCGTTCGAAAAACTTCTTCGCCTTTTCATTGTCTCCAACCGACATTAATACGTTCCCGAAATTAATATATCCGACAGGATCCTTAGGGTTTTCTTCGATGGCTTCAGTAAAAAGCTTCACAGCCTCTTCTACTTTTCCTTCTTGTAATAACTCGATTCCTTTTAAATTCTTATCCAATTCAAACACCTCTATATTGTTATGATTTATGTATGCCAGTTGAGTATTGATATTTATCGTTTCTAGTATAACATAAGGTACTCTCGATATTGATATACATCAATGATGAAAAAAGGACTGAGAGAAGAGAGGTGGTACATCTCTTCTTCTCAGTCCTTTTTTGTGTTCAGCCTTAACCTACATACGTAAGTTTCTTCTCGTCTTTATAAATGGTATCAATCGTTCCTCCACCCAGACACTCATCACCGTTGTAGAAAACAACCGCTTGTCCTGGTGTGACAGCACGGATAGGTTCATCAAAAATGACTTTCACCTTACCATCTTCTAATGGAATAACCGTTACGTTGTTATCATCCTGACGGTAACGGAACTTTGCCGTACAGGCGAATTCAGCCGGTTTCTCTCCATTTGAGGTCCAGTGGACATCGGTAGCGAGAATGGAATCTGAATAAAGGGCAGGATGCTCAAAGCTTTGACCTACAAAGAGCACGTTTCTTTCAAGGTCCTTACCGATGGCAAACCAAGGATCACCGGCTCCACCTATACCCAGGCCATGGCGTTGCCCGATCGTATAGTACATCAATCCATCGTGTTTTCCCATCACTTTACCGTCTAATGTTTCCATCGTTCCCGGTTGGGCAGGTAAGTAATTGCTTAAGAAATCTTTGAAGTTGCGTTCACCTATGAAGCAAATCCCCGTACTGTCTTTCTTGGTAGCAGTCGCAAGGCCCGCTTCCTTCGCAATTTCCCTCACCTTTTTCTTGTCGATGCCTCCTAGGGGGAACATCACTTTTTCAAGTTGATCCTGTCCTAACTGATTGAGGAAGTACGTTTGATCTTTATTGTTGTCGACACCGCGGAGCATCTTATATTCCCCATCACGATATTCCACCTGTGCATAGTGGCCCGTTGCCAGATAATCTGCACCAAGTTTCAGTGCATGATCAAGGAAGGCTTTGAACTTAATTTCTTTATTACACATCACATCCGGGTTTGGTGTTCTTCCCGCTTTATATTCATCCAGAAAATACGTAAACACTTTATCCCAGTATTGTTTTTCAAAATTCACAGCGTAGTAAGGAATACCAATTTGGTTACATACCCGAATCACATCGTTGTAATCTTCTGTTGCGGTACAAACCCCATTTTCATCGGTGTCATCCCAGTTTTTCATGAAAATCCCGATGACTTCATAGCCTTGTTGCTTTAATAATAATGCGGCCACAGAAGAATCTACTCCACCAGACATCCCAACGACCACTCTCGTATCCTTTGGTTCTTTTTTCACTAACGCCACCTCCTTATTCGTTCATTCGTCCGTATCAGACGACTTTCTTAATTTGTTAATCGCTTCACGATTTTTACGACTTCATGGGCAGTCCAGGCAATCTGCTCCTCCGTGTTCCCCTGACCAAAGCTGAAGCGGATGGAGTTCCTTGAATTCCCTGACTGTTTGCCAAACATCGCGACCAGTACATGTGAAGGCTCTATAGATCCAGCCGTACAAGCAGAACCGCTTGATACAGCAATACCTGACATATCCAAATTCACCAGCATGGACTCTACATCCGTGCCGGGAAAACTTAAGTTTAGCACATGGGGCAATCCATACTCAAGAGATCCGTTCTCCTCAAAATCAATGCCGGCTCCGGCTAACGTTTCTTTCAGTAAAACCTTGAAACGGGAGTACTGTGAATTCTTCTCTTCGATAGCTTTTCCAGCAATTTCCACAGCCTTCCCGAGACCCACAATGGCCGGGACGTTTTCTGTTCCTGCGCGACGCTTTCTTTCCTGTTCTCCCCCATATAATCCAGGCTGAACCTCCACGTTTTTGTGTGAATAAAGAAACCCAATTCCTTTAGGACCATTGATTTTATGACCCGAAACCGAAAGCAAATCGATTCCAAGCTCCTTGACGTCAATGTGTGTTAAGCCAAACGCTTGTACAGCATCAGTATGAAAGTAAGCTTGATGATTTTGTAGAAGCTTTCCAATCTCTTTAATCGGCTGGATCGTTCCTACCTCATTATTACCAAACATAATCGTAACAAGTATGGTATCGTCCCGAAGTTCCCTTTGCAGTTCCTCCATCGATATCCTGCCTGTACGGTCCACTGACAGATAAGTCACCTCAAACCCTTTGGATTCAAGAAATTCACACGCATGCAGTACAGCATGATGCTCAGTTTGTGTGGTAATGATATGATTTCCTTTTCCTTTATTCGCCTCGGCAGAACCGATAATGGCTAAATTATCCGCTTCCGTTCCACCGCTTGTAAAAATGATGTCATTGTAATCTGCATGAATACTTTGAGCGATGATGGTACGTGCACGGTCGACAAGATGACGTGATGCACGCCCAAAAGAATGAATGCTCGATGGATTACCAAAGGACTCCTTCATCACTGAAGTCATTTCTTCAATTACTTCAGGATGCATGGGAGACGTTGCAGCATGATCCAGGTACACTCTTTCCATTTTTCGTTACCTCCTAGATATAGAACATGTACGCATCGGATTCACCGTCATCTGAATGACTGGCCAAATCTTCGATCGTTGTGTTATCGAGTACTTCTTTAACGGCATCACGAATGCGGATCCATAGCTCACGCTTTGCCGGTTCCTCGTCTTCAATTCCTTCTACAGGGCTGATCGGCCCTTCAAGGATCCGGATAATATCTCCCGCTGTAATTTCAGATGGCTCATGTCCCAACACATACCCACCGTACGCCCCCCGGATACTTCTGACAAGACCGCCATTACGCAGTGGAGCGACCAGTTGCTCCAGATAATGTTCCGACAGCTCATGCTGCTGTGCGATCGTTTTCAGTGAAGTCGGCCCTTCACCATGGCGTTTTGCTAATTCAATCATAATCGTTAAACCGTATCGGCCTTTAGTTGATATCTTCATGTCCAGCACCTCTACTATATTTAATCACGTCACGTTCAGACGTATTTTTCTTCTGTATTGACTTTTGTTATTATAGCATATCCGCCCTATCACTGTGAAAGGGGCGGCTTCATTCACTTCCCACCCCTTTCCCAAAGCCACAATATTTCCTTATGAGAACCTCCTATGATAAAGTGAATTTAACTAGAACGTCAGTTTGGAGAGATGTTTCATGTCGATTAAACCACTTGCCTTTAAGATGAGACCGAGGACCATTGATGAGATCATCGGGCAGCAGCATTTAGTTGGAGAAGGGAAAATCATAGACAGGATGGTAAAGGCAAAGCAATTGTCATCCATGATATTATACGGTCCACCGGGTATTGGAAAAACGTCCATCGCGAGCGCCATTGCCGGAAGTACGAAATACCGGTTTAAAACTCTGAATGCCGTAACCAATAATAAAAAAGATATTCAAATCGTAGCCGAAGAAGCCAAAATGTCCGGGAAAGTGATCCTTCTTTTGGATGAGGTGCATCGCCTGGATAAAGGAAAGCAGGATTTTCTCCTTCCTTATTTGGAGAACGGGATGATCACATTGATCGGGGCCACGACGAGCAATCCCTACCACGCCATTAATCCAGCGATCAGAAGCAGATGCCAAATTTTCGAGCTGAAGCCACTTACGATCGATGAAATGAAAATCGCCTTGCACCGGGCCATAGAGGATGAAGAACGTGGATTAGGTGGATATTCACTCGATGTAACCTCTGATGCCATTGAACATTTTGCAAGCAGCAGCTTTGGAGATGTGAGGAGTTCGTTGAATGCATTGGAACTGGCTGTCTTGTCCACTTCACCGAATGAGGACGGTGTGATTTCTATTGATGTCAATATTGCAGAAGAGTGCCTTCAAAAGAAAAGCTTTTCTCACGATAAAGACGGTGACGCCCATTATGATGTCGTAAGTGCGTTTCAGAAATCGATCCGGGGAAGTGATGTGAATGCGGCTCTTCATTATTTAGGCAGACTCGTTGAAGCAGGGGATCTACCGAGCATCGCCCGCAGGCTATTGGTGATTGCCTATGAAGATATCGGCCTTGCCAACCCCCAAGCGGGACCAAGAACATTGGCGGCAGTCGAAACAGCTGAGAAAATCGGGTTCCCAGAAGCGAGAATTCCGTTAGCCAATGCGATCATCGAGCTTTGTCTCTCCCCTAAATCGAACTCGGCCATCACGGCCATCGACCTGGCACTCGGTGATATCCGCAAAGGAAAAAGCGGCGAGGTTCCGGATCACCTGAAGGATGCTCATTATCAAGGAGCCAAGGAACTGGGAAGAGGAATCGAATACAAGTACCCACACAGCTACGAATCGGGATGGGTACCACAAACCTATTTACCAGATAAACTTAAGAATGCTCAATACTATACCCCTAAATCGACAGGGAAATTCGAACAGGCGATTGCTCAGGTGTACGAGAAGATTAATAAACAAATGAAATAAATGAAATGTCATCAATATACAAACCTGCCGAAAAGGGATTCTGACTTTTAGGCAGGTTTATTTTAGGAATAAGGACTTTTTTAATGTGTCAATGCCATTTCTCTCCAACCTATCATACATTAGTAAAAAGGCCTGGAGGTGTATGGATTGATTATCATTGAAAATGGATTGTCAAGTAATGGGTTGACGAATCTATCACCTGTAGAAGAAAACATCGTTAAAGCGCTGGAAAGCAGTCCTACGGAGTATCGTTACCGTAACTTAGGTGAGCTCCGATTTGAGTTGAAGATGCGGGAACGATTCATTGTCAATGCAAGGAGCATGGATGAAGGTGACGCCAAATTCGCTGCATTTGAACACTCTTATTTCAACTCTACTTTTTGGATCAAGACCCCATACGGATATAGACTTCGCGACTCGAAGCTTCCATCAGAGGCCATTGAAGATATTTTCACAAATAGCTCTGCCTATAGCTTCGAATGCGTCACCAGCATTGTGCTCATATACTATAAATCCATCCTTGATATGATCAGGACTTCTTATTTCAATCAGCTGTTCTCCCCCCTTTTAGTGTGGGGTCACAATTATGACGATGATATGGGCATGGTCACCTATGAAGGAGTGGACTATATTCCAGGGGATGTATACTACTTCTCTAATCCCGACTATGACGATCCTATATGGATGGGGGAAAATTCGGTGTTTTTAAAAGAGGACCAGTATTTTGGTCACGGAGTCGGAATCATGACTCATGATGAAATGATAGAAGCTTTAAATACTCTTCGAAAAAAAGATGCCACCGAACCAGCCTTTCTCCTTCAACAAGTCACACGTTTGAAGTTCGCAGATTTATACCGGTATGCATAAAAGTGACGAACTCTGATGAGTCCGTCACTTTTTGTTTTCTATTTAGTTGTCCAGCTACGGCTATGCCGCCACATCCCTTTTATTAAAGACGATAAAGGCCAGCAGTTGGAAGATGATGAAGTAGATGATGAGCATGGTGATGGAGAAGCCCATGGTCATGCCGTCCACTAGCGGTGGTGTGAAACCTGTGTATTGAGTCAGATCCGTGTTGGCGAACAGACTGAATTTTGCCCAATCAAATCGAAGAGCGAGCAGGCTTGTTGCATTCGCCCCCACAAATAATAGAAACAAGGAGATTCCGATAGCCAGTGAGCTGCTTCTGAACACAGTTGAAATCATGAAGGCCATTGTAGCCATCATCACGACATCAATGGTTTTCAATAAGTAGGTTTTGATCAAGTACCCGACAATGTTCTGTTCGACTACCTTCCCATCCACATACGCCAGGTGGGTCGACTGATCTGTTCCACCAAATAATAGGAGGCCGATCAGGAACGATACGACGAATAATATAAGCAGCATGCTCATTCCATATAAGATGACGGTGAAATACTTCGATAGAAGGATCTTTGTTCTAGAAATGGGACGAATGAGCAAAAGCTTGATCGTACCCCAGCTGAACTCACTTGCGACAATTCCCGCTGCCACAATGATGGCAAACAGACCGACTACAAGTACGGAAAAGGCATTCGTTTCAACAAACGTCCAAACCGTTTCTTTCGCTTTTGGCTGAATGTCATTTTCAATACGATATTCATTTAGAGCAATTCTTCGTTCAGTGTCTTTCTCTATGAATTTGTTCATATTTGGATTTTCCGACAACATTTGTTTATCTGCTTCCACTTGTGCTGTGAGTTCCTGCTTCCAGTTTTCCGATTCCTTTGCTTTCCCGTCATCATACTTCGTAAAAGCGGCTGTCACCCCAATAATCAGAATAAGCAATCCGAGCATCACATACGTTCCGACCCGTTTAAATATTTTTGTCCATTCATTTCTAATGAGACTAAGCATGCACGACCTCTCCTTTTTCATTCGTGATTTCCAAGAATCGATCTTCCAGTGTCTTGGCAATCGGCATGACACTAAAGATTTGAACATTTGCATCCACAAGTGCCCGAATGACATTCGGTACTTGTTCCTTCGTTAAAGCGACCTGGACCTCCGAACCCTTCGTTTCATATTTGATTCCCGGATCGAACTTCTTGAGTACCGCCTTGATCTTTTCTGCATCATTCACCTCAAAATGGTAGACCTGTTCGGAACCTTCAATGAAATCACGTACCTGCTGTACATCCACAAGCTTCCCGGATTGGATGATCCCGATTCGATCGCACATCATTTCCATTTCAGATAATAAGTGACTGGATACGATGACCGCCATACCCTCTTCCTGGGCAAGCTTTCTGATATACGCACGAATTTCGCGGATACCGGCAGGATCCAGACCATTTGTAGGCTCATCGAGTATGAGGAGCTTCGGTTTATGGAGCAGACATTGCGCCAGACCCAAGCGCTGTCTCATCCCAAGGGAGTAGGTTTTCACTTTATCATTGATGCGGTCTGTTAATCCGACCAGTTCGATGACTTCCTTCATTCTTTCATCGGTGATTCCACTTTGCATGCGGGCAAAATGCTTTAAGTTCTGATACCCGGACATGAACTTATAGAGCTCCGGGTTTTCAACGATGGCACCCACATCCTTTATGGCACCTTCGAAATCTTTTTTGATGCTTTTCCCCGAAATCAGGACGTCTCCTTTTGAAATATTCATCAGTCCCACTATCATTCGGATCGTCGTCGTTTTTCCTGCTCCATTCGGTCCGAGAAAACCGAATACTTCCCCTTCATACACGTCAAAGGATAAATTATCGATAATGGTCTTGCCTTTAATGACTTTTGAGACATCCTGTAATTGCACAACCGTCTTCATCACTTCATCTTCCCTTCTTTTTTCGTTGTTTGTTTCAACCACTGCAGGACAGACAATCCTTCTATTTCTCTAAGCTCCTCTACCTGACAGTGGCCTTTCATTTCACCATCATGGATGATATACGCTTCATCCAGGATCCCTTCAATCTCATCGATTTCATGGGTTGCAATGATCACGGTTTGATTTCCGAAATCGATATAAGATAGTAGACCTTTGACAATGGAGTCCCTTACCATGGGATCCAATCCTGAGAATGGTTCATCAAGGAGCAGGACCTCTGTATTTCGGGACAGGGCAAGAACAAGCTTCAACCTGCCGCGATTCCCTTTTGATAAATGCTTGATTTTTTTCTTACTGTCCAGTTCCATGAATCCCACTAGCTCATGTGCCCGCTGTATATCAAAGTCGGCGAACTGAGAGGCGTAAAACCGGATCATCCCATCCACGGTGAATGCTTCATAAAACATATCCAGCTCTGTTAAATAAGCCACTTCACTGGCTCGTTTCCGGGTAATCGGCTTCCCGTTCATGGTCACTGTACCTGCATTAGGAAGGACTAATCCCGCGATCATCTTCAAAGTGGTCGATTTCCCGCTGCCATTTGGACCGAGCAGACCGTAAATCTTTCCCTTTTCGAAGTGAAACGACGTATTCTTCAAGGCCGATTCATTACCATATTTTTTGGTCACATCTTCAAATTTCACAACCAATCCTATTCCCCCCCTCTTTGGGCCAGATATCTCTCGACGCCTTTTATCATTTGCTCTTTTGTTAACCCAAGTTCTTTCATGTTCTTAATGAACAACTCGATTACTTCCTCTTGAACCTTTTCATTCAAAACAGAAAGAACCTCTTCCTTTTCCGTGACAAATGTTCCTTGCCCTCTCCTCGTCTCCACAATGTCCATCCTCTCTAATTCGCTATACGTACGCTGAATGGTATTAGGATTCACCCCGGATTGAACGGCCATTTCCCGGACAGAAGGCAGTTTGTCCCCGGGAGATAATTCTTTTCTTACAATCTCCCGTATGATTCGATCAGCTATTTGGAGGTATATCGGCTTGGAAGATGTATATTCTTCTGTCATGGCTTACACCTCAACCTTACGATCTAATAGCCAGCAGGCAATGATAAATACGATCATCATGACCATGCCTTCAAATACCAACGGCAGCAAGGGCAGCAGGATCATTTCAGGGTCAAAACCGGCATTCGCCTCGTTAGAACCAACCGAGAAGAAGACGCCCGAACTCACTTCAACTGTAAACGTATCGAAGAGGAATCTTTCCACCCATTCAATGCTCATAAGAAAGGCGACAACACTTTGATACACAATGATAAAACCAGCTACAAAGATCCATCGTATACTCTTGATGGATGGGTACTTTGAAAGTGAGTGGTAGAAAGTCCACAAGAAAATCGTCCACCCGGAAAAATATAGGCCAACTACTGTTACTCCTAGATTAAATAAGATACCTTCTTTGATTGGCCAATAGGAAAAAATAGAGTCTTCTGGGAAGACTGCCATGGTGATCACACCTAAAAGATCCACTATTAGAAGGGAGACCGTAGAGTATATAAAGGCAATGATCAGTTTCGGCAACAAAAGCATAAATCCACTATTAGGACTATGGAGCCAAAGTTGCGTCTTTCCTTCTAATCGAAGCATGGAGACGACAATACCCGGCAGAAACGCAATATGAAACACACCGATCATGATAATGAATATTTGAACGATTATAGGCTCGTTGACGAAGTTTCCGATCACCATTCCGATGATGTATATCAGAAAAATAATGGCAATCCAGCCATAGAACCAAACCTTGGAGGTTTTGAAGTCTTTCCAAAGAAGACCTTTAAAAGCGTTCATACTTGCACTCCTTCATAATGTGTTTTAGTGTTCTAGTTAGATAGTACACTATGACACATTATACCGTCAATACCTTTTTTCACCTAATTAATGGAATTAGTTTTCATAAATATGTACAGCGAGCTGGATAGAGAATTCACCATGCTGTATAGAGCATAGAAAAAGGACTGAATCCGAAAGTGGATCCAGCCCTTACCATTGCACAACCTTTATTTGTCTTTCACTCTCTTGATTTCAATATGCTTTAACAGCTCGTTCATCACATGACTGGCCGCAACAAGACCTGCAACCGATGGGACAAATGCGTTTGAAGATGGAGGAAGCTGCGCTTTACGAATCTTCGCATCATCATTCCCTACTTCTTTTCTGATTTCTTCACGGATGACGATGGGACTCTCATCAGAGAAAACAACAGTCACGCCTTTTTTAATGCCTTCTTTTTTCAGGCGTGTCCGGATCACCTTTGCGATCGGATCCGTGTGAGTCTTGCTGATATCCGCAATTTTGAAACGTGTCGGATCGGTTTTATTCGCCGCTCCCATGCTTGCGATCAATGGAATATCGCGTTTTAGACATTCTTTCATTAAATGTATTTTGTACGAGATCGTATCAGAAGCATCTATGACGTAATCCAATCCTTGATTGAAGAATTCTTCGTAGGTTTCTTCCGTGTAGAACATCTTTAAGGCAATGACTTCACAGTCCGGATTAATATCCTTGATGCGGTCTTTCATCAGATCGACTTTCGGCTGACCTACTGTAGAAAGCAATGCATGAACTTGACGATTCACGTTTGTAATATCCACATCATCTTTATCCACTAACACAAGACGGCCTACACCTGATCTGGCTAAAGCTTCGGCTGCAAAGGATCCCACTCCCCCGATTCCAAGTACCGCCACCGTACTATTCTTAAGGGTTTGAAGACCTTCCTTACCGATCGCTAGTTCATTTCGTGAAAACTGGTGTAGCAAAATAATCAACTCCATTATAAGTATTCAACTAGGTTTATACTGAATTAGAATAAAGGATACCGGAACGAAAATCAATATGAAATGTTGCCCTTCCACTTCGTATACCCTATTAAGAGAAGGTTTAGCCTCAACAAAAAAAGCCAGGCCATTTTCAGCCTGACTCTTCATTCTATGGGATCTTCATTTAAAATCATGTTTGGACGAGTCCCAATCGTGCCGTCGCCATCATTTCCTTCGTTTTGAACCCGCTCTCGGCAGGTGGGTGCTTTATTCCACTATTTGTTAGTCCTCGGCATGAGGCATGAACGCCTAGTAGAAACGTCAAGCTCCCGAAGTTTGAAGTGTTCGGTCAAAACTGTTAGGTAAAAACGTCGCACACATCAGGACTCGTTTGTGATTGTTTAAATAATATCATATCACCTTGATGATTTCAACGAATGACCCCCGGAACTTATTTACATTATTCTACATCCAACGACAAGGATAACTCTTTTAATTGAGCTTCACTCACTTCACCAGGAGCATCCGTCAAGACACAGCTTGCACTTGCCGTTTTAGGGAACGCAATGGTATCACGGAGATTTGTGCGTCCTGCAAGGAGCATCACTAAACGGTCCAGACCAAGGGCGATTCCGCCATGTGGAGGTGTTCCATATTCAAAGGCTTCCAATAGGAACCCAAACTGCTTTTCTGCTTCTTCTTTTGAGAAACCAAGTACTTTAAACATCTTTTCTTGAATATCACGCTCATAAATTCGAAGGGATCCCCCTCCAAGCTCGTATCCATTCAATACAAGGTCATAGGCTTCGGCACGGACCGAGGAAGGATCTGTCTCGAAACGTTCCAGGTCTTCTCTCACCGGCATCGTGAACGGGTGGTGGGCAGCGTAATAACGGTTCTCACCTTCATCATACTCAAGCAGCGGCCAGTCGGTCACCCATAGGAAATTGAATTTTGTTTCATCAATCAGCTTCAATTCTTTTCCTAATTTCATACGAAGGGCACCCAGTGCATCTGCCACTACTGATTTTTTATCCGCCACGAATAGCAATAGGTCTCCCGCTTCTGCATTCGCTGAAGCAGAGATTTGCGCAGCGTCCTCTTCTGTCACAAATTTGGAAATAGGTCCTTTTAAGCCTTCTTCTTCTACCTTTAACCAGGCAAGACCTTTTGCCCCGAAACGGGCCACAAATTCCGTTAAACCATCGATGTCTTTACGGGAATACTGGGAAGCCCCGCCTTTTACGTTGATCAGTTTCACCTGCCCGCCGCTTGCTACTGCGCCTGCGAATACTTTAAATCCGGATTCCTTCACGATTTCCGATACATCGATCAGTTCCATTCCAAAACGCGTATCCGGTTTGTCCGATCCGTAACGACTCATGGCATCATCATACGTCATTCTTTGGAATGGTAATTGAACATTCAGGTCTTTCACATCATTCATCAGTTTCTTCATCATGTCTTCTACAAGGGAAATGATTTGTTCTGTGTCCATGAAACTCATTTCCATATCAATCTGAGTGAATTCCGGCTGACGATCCGCTCGAAGATCTTCGTCACGGAAACAGCGTGCAATTTGGTAATAGCGGTCGAAACCGGATACCATCAGCAATTGCTTGAAGATTTGCGGTGATTGTGGCAGCGCGTAGAATTCACCTTGGTGAACACGGCTTGGCACTAAGTAATCACGGGCACCTTCAGGCGTACTCTTTGTTAAAATCGGTGTTTCCACATCCAGGAATCCATTTTCGTTTAAGAAGGTACGGAACGATGTCGTCAAATTATGACGCATTCTCAACGTTTCCATCATCGCTGGTCGGCGAAGATCTACGTAACGGTACTTCAAGCGGACATCATCCGACACTTCCATTTGATCATCGATCATGAAAGGAGGGGTCTTCGCTTCATTAATGATTTGAACCTCTTCTACATGAATTTCCACTTTCCCCGTTTTCAGGTTCGGGTTGACCGTTCCTTCTCCTCTTGCGACGACAGTACCCGTCACACTAAGTACATACTCATTACGGATTTTCTCCGCAAGGGCGAGGGCTTCTCCCGATAAATCCGGATTAAAGACGACTTGTACGATTCCCTCTCTGTCACGAAGGTCGATGAAGATTAATCCACCCAGGTCCCTTCTCTTTTGTACCCAGCCTTTAATCGTAATTTTTTCACCGATGAATGATTCTGTGATATCTCCGCAATACGCTGTTCTTTTTGTCATCTTGTTCTCCTCCTTGTCAAAATCAACGGGTTCTATTTACCAAGTTTGCCTTTCACATTCTCTACAAAACGATCAAGACTTACTTCTTCCTGCTCACCAGTAGACATATCTTTCAGGTTGATTTTATTTTCCTGTAATTCGTTGTCGCCAATGACGGCTACATATTTCGCTTCATAACGGTCCGCTGCTTTAAATTGACCTTTCACCTTTCGATCCAGGTAATCCTTCTCTGAAGAAATTCCCACCTGTCTTAAATCGTGAAGTAGCTTAACCGCGTAATCTTTTGCCTCTTCCCCCAATGAAACGATAAAGCAATCGACGCCCCGCTCGATTGGAAGTTCAACGTTTTCAGCTTCCAGTGCCGATAGTAACCGTTCGATACTGAAGGCAAAACCGATTCCCGGGGTTTCCGGACCACCGATCATCTCCACCAATCCATTGTAGCGTCCTCCGCCACAAAGGGTCGTGATGGCTCCAAAACCTTCTGCGTCACTCATGATTTCAAAGGCTGTGTGATTATAATAATCAAGACCGCGAACAAGAGTCGGATCGACTACGAATTCAACATCCATCCCGGTTAGGTGGGATTGGACTTTTTCAAAATAGGCTTTCGATTCATCATTCAAGTAATCGAGAATCGATGGCGCCGTAGACATCAATTCATGGTCACGGTCTTTTTTACAATCGAGAATACGCAATGGATTCTTCTCTAAACGATTCTGACAATCTCCGCAAAATTCATCGATTCTTGGTTTAAAGTGATTGATCAGCGCTTCTCTGTGGGCGTTTCGACTGCCCGTATCACCAAGACTATTAATGACTAACTTTAATTGAGTAAGTCCCAGTTTCTTGTAAATCCCCATCGCGAGTGAAATCACTTCTGCATCAATCGCCGGATCTTCACTTCCCAATGCCTCAACCCCGAACTGGACAAATTGACGGTAGCGGCCCGCTTGTGGCCTTTCGTACCTGAACATTGGACCGGAGTAAAAGAGCTTTGTCGGCTGATTTGGATACCCGAACATCTTATTTCCTACAAAGGAACGAACAACAGAAGCGGTTCCTTCAGGTCGGAGCGCCAAACTTCTGCCTCCGCGATCTTCAAACATATACATTTCTTTTTGAACGATATCCGTCGTATCCCCTACGCCTCTGGTAAACAACTCGCTCGCCTCAAATATAGGAGTGCGGATTTCTTTATACTGATAGGCATGGCAAAGATTCTTCGCCACTTCCTCTACATACTGCCATTTTTCTACTTCACCTGGTAGAATGTCCTGTGTACCTCTTGGAATCTGAATGGACAAGTTGATTTCCTCCTTTTATTAAAGCAAATTGATATTTATGTAAATAAAAAAAGCCCTCAGTCCCTTGTATATCATACAAGGGACGAGAGCTGTTATTCCCGTGGTGCCACCCTAATTGAAGTCTATAAGACCTCCACTTAGCCAGTTAACGCCTGGTACGTTCATCTCCTACTAAAGAAACTTTTTCAGAGAGAAACCTCCTGAGTGTTCATTCACTAAGTCACATTGTAGAAATGCTCTCAGCCAAGGCATTTCCTCTCTTTACACGTGGGTGTCAGCTACTATGCTCGATCAACGGTTTTTGTAAATGTTATTTTATTTCTATAATGATACGGATGCCGTCAGTTCATGTCAAGAGGTTAAAGAAAATTTCGTTACGATCTTTCCATTTTCTTTTTCAGTAGCTTAACTTCTTTCAACGATAACCCGAACTCGGAAGCAAGTTCCACATTTAAAGCATCTTTCTCACGTTCTAAAAACTGGTGAAAATCCACACCGAACAGCTGGTTATCGCCGTTTGCATTCATAAACCCTTTTTCACTTGACCTCAATTCCATCATCCTTTCCAAAACAATCCTTAACTCTATCATTTCCAATTACCTATTTTTATTTCGTTTTAAAGGAATTTAATTTTTTTTATCGTATTAAACCCATAAGGGATTTTTTTGATGAATCTTCGAAATCTTGATCAATATCTAAGTGAAAAGATCCGATATTACTATGGGTGTTTGTATTTCCAACAGGAGGTGAAGATGATTAAGAAGATAATAGCATCTATACTGATTGTGCTCATGATCATTCCTTTTCAGCCACTCGAAGCTGATTATGCACATGCAGAAGCCGGCACGGCCACGATCAGTGTTTCGACTCTGAATGTTCGTACGGGGCCAGGACTGAGCTATCCGGTTCTGACGAAGGTACATAGAGGGGAAGAGTACAGTATAGTAGACACACAAAATGATTGGTATAAGGTCAGGACCGATAGTGGAGAGGGCTGGGTAGCCGAATGGTTAGTCTCAGTAGAATCCGCTAGTTCCGATGTTTCTCCTAAACAGGAAGGACGTGTGAATACCGATGGGTTACGCGTCAGAAAAGGGCCCGGCACCTCTGAAGAAGTGGTGACGGTTTTAAACACCGGGGATAGAGTATCCATTTCCGACGAAGAGTCTGACTGGCTGTTCATCGAATGGGGAAATGGCAGCGGCTGGGTCCATGAGGACTACGTGTCGGAAAACAGCACCACTTCTTCCCCATCGAAAAAGAGGGAGAATGAAGAAGGGATCATCACCGACAACTCCCTGAATGTTCGAACCTCCCCCTCCCTTCAAAGTTCCGTCCTGGGAGTATTAAATAAGGGAGATCACGTAGAGGTAACAGGAAGTGTCAGCGGGTGGTACGAGATTCAATTTGGCAGCGACAAGGCGTGGGTGAACGATGCATATGTAGAATTCTCTTCGAGGGCCAATGACGATGAGCCTGCCTCCTCGTCCACAAATCTTGTAGGAATCATTACGGTTCACGGTTTAAATGTCCGTGACGAAACCTCTTTAAACGGGAGCGTCGTTGGAAAGGTTTCAAAAGGGGAGAAATATTCCTTATTAAAAGAGAAAAACAATTGGTATCAGATTAAACTCTCAAATGGGAAAAAAGGCTGGATTGCCGGTTGGTATGTCCAAAAAACCGTCACTGCCTCCGCCCATGAGAGTGAACCCACTTCAGAAAATGAAAACATCACAGTGCTTTACAATGGTACCAATATCAGAAGTGAAGCAAACGCCCGGGCAAGCGTCATCGAACGAGGCTCAAGTGGTGACACCTTCCCCGTTATCAGCAAAAACGGAGATTGGTATGAAATACAATTAGAAGACGGCAGTGCAGGTTTTGTTGCCGGCTGGGTGGTGTCCATCAGGTCCAGTACCGGGGAAAACACCACTCCTTCACGAAAGCGGAGCGGGGGCTTACAAGATAAGGTCGTGGTGATTGATCCCGGACATGGAGGCAGAGACAGTGGAACGACCGGAGCAAGCGGCACGTTGGAAAAGCTCCTTACCATGAGAACCGGGGAACTCCTTGCCGAAAAGCTAAAGAGCGCTGGAGCCAAAGTGGTCTTAACAAGGAAAAGCGATGAATATCTTTCATTACCATCCAGGGTATCATTATCTCATTATTATCAGGCTGATGCCTTTATCAGCCTACATTTTGACAGCATTCTTGATTCCTCTATCGTCGGCCATACTACTTACTATTATCAAGGTCGCCAGAAAGAACTGGCCGATGAAATTCATGGAAGCCTGGCAGATCGTTTACCGACGAAAGACCGCGGTGTACGAGTAGGAGATTATCACGTTGTCCGTGAAAACAATCAGCCGGCTGTCCTGTTGGAGCTGGGATTCTTAAGTAATCCGGCAGAGGAAGCCAATGTCAATACGCAGTATTTTCAAGACTTGGCGGCAACGGCTATCTATCATGGGTTAGGGGATTATTTTTCCGACTGATGCTGAAGAGAAAACCATATACGATATGAATAAAATAAGAAAAGCTGATCCTAAAAGTTGCAGGATCAGCTTTTCTTTATTTGCTTTCTATCATTAACGTAACAGGACCGTCATTTGTTAAATTCACGTCCATCATGGCTCCAAATACGCCCGTTTCCACTTTGATACCTTTTTCTTTTAATACCTTATTAAAGTAGTCGTAAACAGACTCTGCGTGATCGGGCTTCGCTGCACCCATGAAGTTTGGCCTTCTTCCCTTACGGCAGTCCCCGTAAAGAGTGAATTGAGAGATGGAGAGAATTTCCCCTACTACATCCAGTAATGAATGATTCATCTTCCCCTCTTCGTCTTCAAAAATACGCAGGTTCACTACTTTGTCCGCAACATAACGAGCGTCTTCTTCCGTATCTTCATGGGTAATCCCCACAAGCAATACAGCACCTGAACGAATGGCTCCCTTTACTTCTCCATCAACAGTGACGGAGGCTTCTTTACTTCTTTGCAGTACAACCCTCATAAAGAAATCTCCTTTAGTTCATGATTCTTCTTACAGCATAAAT
The DNA here is from genome assembly GCF_003315075.1 of Rossellomorea aquimaris. GTDB lineage: Bacteria > Bacillota > Bacilli > Bacillales > Bacillaceae_B > Rossellomorea > Rossellomorea aquimaris_C. Next base: position 5,892 of record NZ_QNRJ01000027.1, on the reverse strand, counting down.
ATCCGAAATTTGTTTAATTCTTTCCACGACTTTGTGTAAGTGGGAAATATTTTGAATCGAAATGGACATATTGATGGTTGCCACTTTATTTCGGTCGGATTTTCCGCTGACAGCCGATATATTCGTCTTCGTCTCGTTTACCGCCTGAAGCACTTCATTCAAAAGGCCTCTGCGATCGTAACCGGAGATTTCAATATCCACATTGTATTCCTTACGGTCATTTCTATCACTTTCCCATGACACTGGAATGAGACGCTGCTCTACTTCATCGGCCATTACGTTTGTACAGTCGGCACGATGCACAGAAACCCCACGGCCTTTCGTAATAAACCCTACGATCTCATCCCCGGGAACAGGGCTGCAGCAACGGGATAAACGGATAAGAAGATTGTCAATGCCCTCTACCTGGACACCTGCGTCTTTTTTACGCTTGACTGGTTGGGAATTCAATTCCTTCATCGTTTCTTCCAGGTTGTCTTCCTGTTCACGTTTCTTCCGGTCTTTCTCCGTTAAGCGATTGGCGATTTGAGCCGCCGTAATCCCGTTATAGCCAACGGCTGCATACATATCTTCTTCGTTTGAGAAGTTGAATTTCTCAGATACACGTTTAATATTTTCAGGATTCAGGATCTCTTTCACATCGAAATCTTGATTCTTGATTTCTTTTTCTACTAAATCCCGGCCTTTTTCAATATTTTCTTCTCTTCGCTGCTTTTTGAAGAATTGCTTGATCTTATTCTTCGCTTGAGACGTTTGTGCAAGCTTCAGCCAATCCTGACTGGGACCGTAAGAATGCTTGGACGTGAGAATTTCAATGATATCCCCCGTTTTCAACTTATAGTCAAGAGTGACCATCTTACCATTCACCTTGGCACCGATCGTTTTGTTACCGATTTCTGAGTGTATACGATAAGAAAAGTCAATCGGAACAGATCCCGACGGCAGTTCCAGTACATCCCCTTTAGGTGTGAACACAAAGACCATATCAGAGAAGAGATCAATCTTAAGAGACTCCATGAACTCTTCCGCATTGGCAGATTCGTTCTGGAACTCTAATATTTCCCTGAACCAGGAAAGCTTCTTCTCGAAGGAAACCGTTTCGTTTGCTTCTTTTCCTTCTTTATATGCCCAGTGTGCCGCTACACCGTACTCAGCAATTTGGTGCATTTCAAGCGTTCTGATCTGCACTTCAAGTGGATCCCCTTTAGGACCGATGACCGTTGTATGAAGAGATTGATACATATTTGGCTTCGGCATGGCGATATAATCCTTGAACCTGCCGGGCATTGGCTTCCAACACGTGTGGACGATTCCCAATACGGCATAGCAATCCTTGATGCTATCTACTACCACACGAACTGCCAATAGGTCATATATTTCATTAAACTGCTTGTTTTGAAGAGCCATCTTACGATAAATGCTGTAAATATGCTTGGGACGGCCGGAGATTTCCGCAGTGATTTTCACGTCGCCCAGCTTATCCTTAACCTCATTGACAACGTCATCTAAATACTCTTCACGCTCGGCACGCTTTTTCTTCATCAAGTTGACAATACGATAATACTGTTGAGGATTTAAATATCGGAGCGACGTATCCTCTAATTCCCACTTAATCTTCGAAATCCCTAAACGATGGGCCAAAGGAGCAAAGATTTCCAGTGTTTCATTTGCAATTCTTCGCTGCTTCTCCTGTGGCAAATGTTTTAGCGTTCTCATATTATGCAGACGGTCTGCCAATTTAATCAGAATGACACGGATATCCTGAGCCATCGCCACAAACATTTTCCGGTGATTTTCAGCCTGTTGCTCTTCCTGTGACTTGTATTTAATCTTTCCAAGCTTTGTGACCCCATCTACAAGCATGGCCACTTCGGCATTGAATGCTTCCTCAATTTCCCCAAGAGAAACACCCGTATCCTCCACTACATCATGAAGAAAACCGGCAGCGACGGTTGCCGGATCCATCTCAAGATCCGCGAGTATTCCCGCTACCTGGATGGGATGAATGATATAGGGTTCACCAGACTTACGGTACTGCTCACTATGGGCATCCCTTGCATACTCATAGGCTTTCTGGACCATCCCTACATGCTCATCGTTTAAGTATTCTCTTGTTTTATCAAAAACCTGTTCCGGGGTTAGTACTTGATCTTTAGCCATGATCAAAATCACCTTTGTATTTTAATATATTTCACTAGTGTTCGATTTTAATGATTGTTACTATTATCAAAAAAAAACAGGGTTATGTAAAGGGGTTAGAGTAAAATTCTCAGATTCCATCTATTTTCGTCGAAAATTGTCGATGGGAAAAAATCCGCATAATCCACATCTACCATCTATTTGACCCTTCCAAATAAAAAATAAGGGCTGACATTCAAAACCAGATGTCAGTCCCTTAAGTTAACAGTATATCACATAGTATATACGAATATGAGAATCGATAAACAATTTTAGTATTGCATTAATGTAAGAATATCATAGTTGTCAAGCTTGTCGCGGCCATCCAGGTACGTTAATTCGATTAAGAATGCTGTACCAGCGACAACCCCACCCAATTCTTCTACAAGCTTGATGGTTGCTTCGATCGTTCCACCAGTAGCAAGTAAGTCGTCTGTGATCAATACACGTTGACCAGGCTTAATCGCATCTTTATGGATCGTCAGAGAATCTTTACCATACTCCAAACCATATTCCTTCTGGATCGTTTCACGCGGTAATTTACCAGGTTTACGAACAGGGGCAAAGCCTACACCCAATGCATAAGCGACTGGGCAGCCGATGATGAATCCACGTGCTTCCGGTCCCACAACCAGGTCGATCTGCTTCTCTTTAGCATATTCGACGATTTGGTCTGTAGCATATCTATAAGCATCACCATTATCCATCAATGTTGTGATGTCTTTAAACTTAATTCCTTCTTTAGGCCAATCCTCAACGATCGTAACATATTGTTTTAAGTCCATGCTTTTACTTCCTCCTCAATTGTAACAGACTCTTCTATCCTTTCATTAAACCAAGTCCTCAACTCTTGATAGGAAGAATATAACAATTCGTTTTCAAGTTCGTATTGTTGTTGTTTCTTCTGATATGTTAGAGATTCAGAAAGATCTTTCTTGGTTTTCTCAGGATTGAGAGAAATAAATCCATTCACTATTGTAACAAACTTCAAATCAAAAAACACCTGTGACATGAAATCTATTGTTTCTTTTGACCAGCCTTTGTATTTCGCCAGGTCATCACCATGTTTATTTAAATCAAATGATCCACGCTTGGTTAAAAATCCATAGTACCATTTGAAATGCTCACGCGTTGGCATCGTACTGAAAAAATGATCTTCATCCTGGAAGAAATGGGCATAGATCCGGTGAGGTTGCCCTTTCTTCAAGAGCTCTTCAAGTAATGGTTTGGAAGTGGGCAGATCTAGAAGCACGAGGCTTACCTTATCGGTGGAAAATCCTTCAAGTGAAGAACCATCCTCAAGTAGCATCACTTCATCTTTTTCCAGATTCAGCTTTTCTAAAGTAGCCGGATTAAAACAAATGACTACTTTATTTTCTTCCGGGATAAGCCCATTCCATTTATGAACTTGTTTAATCCCGCGAACATCAAATAATTGCCAATGTTCAATTTTCACATCATGTAAAAACACCTGAGGCTTCTTGCGATTATTCCACTCGTTAATGGATAATTCACCAATAACAGAGGCATTCGAAAATGGGGTCATATGATCGGCCAGTTCTCCCAATCCAAACCCGACACCATCCACTTGTACGCCCTTATCTTCTAAGACCAGCTTCAAATGATTTTGTGCAGATCCGATTTTTTTATAGTGTCCGATGCTTACATTGTCCAAGATCCACTTCGGTTTAGGATTATGCATCCCAAAAGGTGCCAGAAGCTGAAGCTTTTCAATCGACTCTACGGAGATTTCGTCCACTGTAACAGAAGCATCGAGCTGTGTGACTGGTATAAAGTCCTCTTCCGTTAATTCAGACTGAGCCAACTCATTTAATCGGTTTCTGAACTCGGCTACATCGCCTAACTGTAAAGTCATACCTGCAGCCATGGGATGTCCTCCGAAATGCGGAAGGATATCACGGCAGGTTGATAAATTCTTGAACAAATCGAAACCTGCGATACTTCTTGCCGATCCCTTTGCCGTTCCTTTCTCGGAATCGAAACTAAGCACGATGGTTGGACGATAATACTTATCCACTAAGCGTGAAGCTACAATTCCGACTACTCCAGGGTTCCAGCCTTCTTTTCCAATGACAAGGACAGAGTGATCGTTCAAGGGAAATTCATTCTCTACCATCTCTACCGCTTCTTCTGTCATTTGCGATACGATCGCCTGTCTTTCTTTATTCAAGCTGTCAATCTCTTCAGCCAGGGCCTTTGCTTCCTCATCATCTTCTGTGAGCATAAGATCGACGGCAGGGTCTGCGTCCCCTAACCGACCGACAGCATTTATACGGGGAGCAATCATGAATCCAATGGATTCTTCCGTAATTTCCTGTTGTTGGGCGTTGGCAATCCGGCATAATGCTTTTATTCCCAAGCGGTTTGAAACCCGTAGCTTTTCAATCCCGCGCTTGGCCAGAAGACGATTTTCACCTCTTAATGGTACTAAATCGGCGATGGTCCCAATCGCAGCAAGATCAAGCAGATGGACAGGCAGCTCACCATAAAGGGCATGAGCCAGTTTAAATGCCACTCCTACTCCTGCCAGTTCTCCAAATGGATAAGTGGTCCCTTCGACCTTTGGATGAATCAAGGCAAAAGCCGGAGGCAATTCCGGTCCAGGTTCATGGTGATCCGTAATGATCAAATCGATTTCCAATTCCTTTGCCAATTTTGCTTCATTCACAGCGGATATTCCCGTATCTACTGTAATGATGAGCGTGAATTCCTCTTCCTTTGCCCAGCGAAAGGCACCTTCATTCGGGCCGTATCCTTCGCTGAACCGGTTTGGGATATAGAATTCCACCTCTGCACCCAGGTCCCTTAGCACTGTCATCAATACCGACGTACTGCTGACTCCATCGGCATCATAGTCGCCATAAACAAGAATCCTCTCACCATTTTCAATGGCTTTATGGATTCTTTCGGTTGCTTTTTTCATATCTTCAAAAAGAAATGGATCGTGAAATGAATCGCCTGTATCAAATAAAAAGTTCCGGGCTTCTTCTACATCGTCCAAGTCCCGGTTGATTAATAGTTTTGCCACAAGCGAAGGTACTTTTAATTCATTTGCCAGTTCTGATATTTTATGTTGATCTGATTCTGTCATCATCCAACGTGTTTTTGAGTTTAACATACGTTCACCCCTCAGCCTTACTCATTATACAAAAAGGAAGGGTTGGTTTCAATCTTAATAGAAGGAGGGTTTTTTTCTTATTCAATAAAAAAACAGCCTGGTGGCAAAACCACCAAGCTGTTTACTCCCCTGTTTCCCCTACTGAGCCGGGAGCACTCTTTTTCAAAGGGACTTTTTCGGCCTTTTCTTTATGCATTCCTTCAGCCTGTTCTCTTAACAATAAATTTTCTTTCTCTAGAGCCTTTACTTTTCGTTGGACGACGAATAATCGAAACAGTCCAACCGATCCGATAATGATTCCCCCCATAAATACAGATCCAAGTATGACTAAAATAAGAGGCCAATCAGCTTCACCAAAGAAATAATTGACGGTGACGGGGTCTACATTGATGACAGCGAAAACGGAAACCACCAATGCAAAGAAAATACCTAATAATAATGTCCACTGAAATTTCATGGGATTCCCCTCCTTATGATAAGCGTATTGTCAAAACTTTTATAAGAAATAGGTTATAAATTCCTATAATAGAGGGCTTTTTGAGCAAAAAAATTGCCACCCCCTGAAATCTGGAGAT
>NZ_QNRJ01000026.1 GCF_003315075.1 Rossellomorea aquimaris | reverse complement strand
CTCCGTGAGTTAATTGTTTTCGTCGACATTAATGATACACGGTTCCCCTATGGCTTTTCTATTTTTAAGTGTTGCATTTCATTTTACAATTAACCTCAGGTTTTTTCAGAATAATTAATCTTTGACAACGATTTTCGGTATGTTATAATGTACCTATCTTTTCGCTAATGGCAACAGTGCACATTAGGAGAAGCAAATAGTATAGTTTAGTTGAGGAGAGATGAGAAATGAATACAAAAACACTTGTATCCCTGTCATTATTAGTGGGGATCGGAGCTGTCCTGCACACAGTGATTCCTGGAATTTTCTTAGGAATGAAGCCGGACATGATGCTTACGATGATGTTTCTGGGCATCATATTATTTCCAGCTAAGAAAAACGTATTGCTTTTAGGTTTATTAACTGGAGTCATTTCAGGTCTGACAACACAGTTCCCTGGAGGATTCTTACCTAACCTGATCGATAAACCGATCACGGCATTCGTTTTTTACGGACTTTTCCTGTCTACTAAAAAGGTCACTCGTTCACTTGTAGGGGCTTCTGTTCTAACAGCTATTGGTACACTCGTATCAGGAAGTATATTCTTACTTTCTGCTTATGTGATTGTCGGTCTGCCTGGAGCTTTCTTTGCTCTATTTGCAGCAGTCGTACTTCCAGCTACACTTGTTAACGCCGGGGCAATGTTTGTGGTCTATCCAATCATTAACGGGATTTTAAAACGTTCAACCATTCGAGAAGCTGTCACAACAGAACAGCTATCCTAATTTAATCATAGTAAAGCCCTCCATTCATTGTGAATCGCCACCTGAATGGAGGGCTTTTTCTATATCTTACTTGACTGCAACCCATAAGAGCACTCCAATCAAAAAGGTGATCACCCCACCGGACCCCATTATGGCAGCACGCTTTTTTAATATATTCTTAGGAGGATACATACCCGGCCTTTGAATGGAAATGAAATTATACACCATACTTAGAAATAAGACTGCACAGAGGGCAAAGAAACCAAAGATTATCCCGTCCATCGATTACAACCCCTCCTTTACTCCACCTCTTACCTTTATTTTTATGCTGCAAATAAGAAAGTTATGAATTGAGTTGTTTTAATCTGTTTTTAAAGGGAAAAGGAGAATACATGTTGATTGTAGAAATAGAGTATTATAGAACTAGAAGAACGAGGTGATCATAGTGAACAAGAAATCCCTGGCTTACGGGCTTTTAATCGGTGGAGTGGTTGGAGGAGTAGCATCCCTTCTTACGTCTCCTTCATCGGGGAAAGATATCCGGGCACAAATCAAGGACAAGAAAGATGACTGGACTGGAGTAATCGAAGAGATGAAGGTGAATATTGGCGAATTGAAAGATTCCATCGGCACCCTGTCTCAGGAAGGAAAAGAAACGGTCATGCAGCTTTCGAAAGATCTTCAAGCTTCTTTCAAACAATGGCAGGCTTCGACAGAGCCCAATAATCGAAGACTTCAGGAAGAAATCCAATCCATCCAAAGAACCATTGAAGACTTGGAAAAATCGATTAACTCAGCAAATACACCGAATCAATAACCAGATCCCCACAGCCCTTTTCACTAATGAGGAGGAAAGACTGTGGGGTTTTATTGTGGAAATAGGGATTATATCGATTCTGAAGAAACATGTTTTGAAAAAAAAATATTATCCCCCTTCTTTTCTTTCAATATAATAATTACATGAACAAATCCCGTCATTACAGGATCCATCCACCCACCGACCTCTGTTTTTCACAGTATGTCCAAACCAAAAATTAAATACTTCGAAAAATTTTGTCAATTTAACCTTTATTAATTATTACTTTATTGGCATAATAAAATATAAGCGCTTTCTTTTTTGTACCAGTTGTTTTAGTAAGTCATTTTGGTACTACTTAGATTTAAAAAGATTTTCTAGCAAAGTGGGTGAATGAGATGAAGGAAAGAGAATTTACTTTGAAAGAGGCTATGCTCTTCAGTCAAAGGATGGCTCAGCTTAGTAAAGCTCTGTGGAAAGCCATAGAAAAGGACTGGCAGCAATGGATCAAGCCATACGACTTAAATATCAACGAACATCATATTCTCTGGATTGCGTATCATTTAAAGGGTGCTTCGATTTCAGACGTAGCCAAGTTCGGTGTTATGCACGTTTCAACTGCGTTTAACTTCTCCAAGAAATTAGAAGAACGGGAATTACTACAGTTTTCTAAACGGGAGAACGATAAACGGAACACCTATATTCAATTGACGGCTAAAGGGGAAAATATACTTCTTGAGTTAATGAAGAACTATAAGCCTGAGAGCCATTCAATCTTCCAGGGAGTTTCCCCATTAAGGGAATTATATGGAAAGTTCCCTGAAATGATTGAGATGATGACCGTCGTGCGAAATATATATGGAAATGATTTTATGGAGATATTCGAAAAATCGTTTCATAACATTGAAAATGATTTTTCTGATGATAATGGAAAACTCGGAGAATTATTTCAAGATGAAGAAGAACTGGCTTGATCTACAAGCTCTTCTTTAACTGTTTCATCAAAGCTGGATAAATGTCTTGAGCTAAACAGCTATCAACCACTTCATGAACCTTCAGCTTTGAATGAAGCTCTTCTTCAAACTCTTTGAAAAGCGGAGTATTGTACACGAATCCTTCCGCTTTTTGCTTTTGGAGTTTCTTGCTCAACCTATCACAAACCATAAAGAACTCCTTCACTTCCCTCTCCGACAAACCTTTTTGAATGATCATTCGATGAAATGGAAAACCATTTTCCGGGATCATCTCCGCCATTAACCGTTGATAATACTCTAGTTTCTCTATACGTTTCAGTAAATCATTCATCTTAATCACCCTTCAATCATTGCAGAAAATTCTCATACTCTCATTGTACAAAACTATAACATACCTTTCCCAAAAAGTTCTTCTAAAAAATATGAAAAAATCAGCCTGAAATGTATTGATTTTTTCCGGCAATCGTAATAAAGTATGTTAGGCACTTAACTATGATTACTTCGTCTAATGGAGGCGATTTTTTTATGCATTGCTGGAAAACAATCAATCTGGAAAAACAATTCGGATTTTACCGAGTCTTTTTACTTTCATCCATCATCATGATGATGGTATTCTCATTAATATACGTACCAATCAACTTACTATTTCCGAGTGCTTTTTACGATAAGCATTTCCTGGGATTCTTCCTGGGACTGATCAGTATCTATCCATTGCATAAATTTTTTCACATCGTGCCCATCTTGCCTTTTGTGAGAAAAATAAAATGCAAATGCAACAGAAAAATGTATTTTTTGCCGATACTTTCATTGCGGGTGGATCAGCCAATTTCAAAATACCGTTATTTGGTCGCCCTTGTGGCACCATTCTTTGTACTGAACAGTATTTTATTATACGGGTGCTTCCATTTCCCACATTATTCGCATTACTTTACCATGCTCCTTGCATTTCATTCAGGGATCTGTGCCATTGATTTCATTTATGCGAAACAATTGATAGACTCACCAAAGAATGCTTTAATCGAAGAAAATGAAGATGGATACGAAATATTGATTTATCAGTAAGGATGATGGATGGCCATTGAAGCATACACTCGATGGATGAAATCATCCTTCTCATATTTTCGGGATGATTCACTGCTTTCATTTACCTTTTCTTCATACCTGAAGGGCATCATATACGAAAAAAGCTTCATTTACGTGAACTAAGGCAACACTCTTGCTACCAATTAGGGAAATAATTTGGTAATGTATAGTCTATAGGAGATAACGGGGAGGGGTTTGGATGATCTCCATGTTTTTAGTGTTTGCTGTTTTCATCTTATTCTATATAAATAAAATGACAAACGCATTATGTTTACAAAAAGAAATACCTGAAGAACGCCAACCAAAGGTGTTTAGAACCATCAATATCCTAATCACCATACTACTGGTCTCTTCTTATATAGAAATATTATTTACATAGAAAAGCGGAAGGGCTTTGCTCAGAGGCGAAAAGCATAAGACGAATCTGCCGGAAAGGCGTTTTTTTGCCTTTTTGGCAGATTTGACTTATGACCTCGAGCCTCTAAGCCCTGGAGCTGGACAATCAGAAAAGCGGAGGCGGCTCGTTCAGAGGCGACAAGCAAAAAGCAGATCCGGAAAAGCCGGATCTGCTTTGTTTTTTCTATAAGTCACCGTTTAATTAATAAACGTATGCTGCACCAATGATGATTAACAAAATGAATAGAACAACGATTAACGCAAATCCTCCGCCGTAAGCACCTGACATCTGCGCTTCCTCCTTTCATGTATGAAAAAGCCGCCTAAATATGAATAAAGCAAAAGGGGCCGCCTTTCTTAAGGTATTGCCCCCTCTACAGTCTTTATCCGATAACTTTAAACCCTGAGGCTAAAATTATAGCCATGCTGCACCCACAATGATTAACAGGATGAACAGTACTACGATTAACGCGAAACCTCCGCCGTATGCATTACCCATAACTTTCCACCTCCTTTGAAGCGCTAATTTATCTTATTCAAGTTAGCTGCCGTTTGTTTTAGGCTAATGTCATAAATTTAATTTTTTTTAGTAAATATATGCGGCACCAACGATGATTAATAAGATGAACAGCACTACGATTAACGCGAATCCGGAATTGTATCCACAGCTCATATTTATTACCTCCTTTTCTCTCTTCGCTCTTATCATATGAAAGTACCTAGGAAATGGGTGTGTAAAATGCCCATATTTCTGAAGATTAATATGGAAAATATTTTTTTCATGGGAAAAGTATGTTATAGTATGGTTTGTAGAAATTTGACAAGCCATCAAACGAATATATTGTAGGAGTTGGTCACCATGAAAAAATGGATCATTTCAGTATCATTGGCTGCGGGAGTCGTTGGACTTGCAGGATGCAGCGGAGACGGTGCTGAAGGAAACAGTGACGTTGTTGCAACAACAAAAGCTGGAGACGTAACAAAAGATGAACTTTACAAATCAATGAAGCAAAAATTCACTCCACAAATGGAACAAGCCCTTCAAGAACTGGTTTACACGAAAGTACTTGAAGAAAAGTATGACGTATCGAAAGAGGAAGTTGACGAAAAGCTGAATGAAGCCAAAGATCAATTGGGACCTCAATTCGAAATGTTCTTACAACAATATAACCTTGATGAAAAATCGTTTAAAGAATACTTAAAGCTTCAATTACTTCAAGAAAAAGCTGCGATCTCTGACGTGAAAGTCACTGAAGAAGAAGTAAAGAAATACTACGAGACATGGAAGCCTGACATTCAAGTTCGTCACATCCTTGTAGATGATGAAAAAACAGCTAAAGAAGTGAAACAAAAATTAGCTGATGGTGGAAAGTTTGAAGAACTTGCAAAAGAATACTCTAAAGATCCTGGTTCTGCTGAAAATGGCGGAAGCTTAGGCTGGGTAGACAATGCAGGTCGTCAAAACTTCGTACCTGAATTCTCTAAAGCTCTGGACACTTTAGAAAAAGGCAAAGTGAGTGAGCCGATCAAAACAGAATATGGCTACCACATCATTGAAGTGACAGATAAAAAAGAAAAGAAATCCTTTGACGAGATGAAAAAGGAAATCGAAAAAGAACTCAAGCTTTCGAAAGTGGATCCTCAAAAAATCCAGGAAGCGATGAAAGCTGAAATCGAAAAAGCTGACTTAAACATTAAAGATAAAGATCTTAAAAAAGCATTTGATCAAGTGCTGAACCCTGCGGCTGCACCTGAAGGCGGGGAAGCTCCTGCTGTACCTGAAGGAGAAGAAGCTCCAGCACCTGCAGAAGAGTAGACCAAAAAGGACTGACGGATCCATTCCGTCAGTCCTTTTTATTCTCTATGATCAAGACGTAAGTTGACGTCTCCGCTCCTTCTCCTCTTCCATACGATGAATGTAGACTTCTCCTTCTTTCTCTATCCACTCATCTTCCATATTCTTTTCTTCCTTAGCTGATTTAATTGTCATAAAGGCACTCCCGAAAATCCCTGCTACAACCAAGTACATCCAAATAGGTAGTGTCATTTGCTTCATCTCCTTATAGGTTTGTCCTCTTTATTAACACTATATGTAGAGAAGAGAAAAAACATAACTGGATTTAACCTTTTATTCTACTAAAAAGACCCCGTTCCATTATCCGGGGTCTTACAGGTTACCTATTTATGAAAAGTCGGTTTATAGAATGAGCGATTATCAAGGGCAAATACTCTTTCTGTATACTCCCCTGGTTTCACCCGTTCCAATGCACGATCCAGCATATTCATCTTTGCATCCACGTTATCGATGTAATGCAGGATTTCAGCTTCACGAATGAGCGGCGGCTTAGGACTACCCCATTCCGCTTTTCCATGATGACTCAATACGAGATGTTGAAGGATCATCACTTCTTCCCCTTCAATTCCAAGCTCATCTGCAGCTTTTCCAATCTCGTTCACCATGATCGAAATATGACCGATCAGATTCCCTTCAATCGTATACGTAGTAGAGGTTGGACCTGAAAGTTCTATGACTTTGCCTAAATCATGAAGAATGACCCCGGCGTACAATAGATCTGAATCCAGGGATGGATACAGTCCTGCAATGGCCTTCGAGAGGTCCAGCATCGATACAACATGATACGCAAGTCCTGACACAAATTCATGATGATTCTTGGTAGCCGCCGGATATTCCAGGAAAGGCTTCTGATATTTTTTAATCAAGTGCCTTGTGATGCGTTGAATATTTGGATTTCTCATTTCAAAAATATACTGAGTGATCTTACTCGTCATTTCCTCAATGCTTACTGGCGCCGTTTCCAGGAAGTCCGAAATGGCATAACCATCTGCCGGGGAAGCCGGGCGAATCTGTTTGATCTTGAGCTGACTCTTTCCACGATAACTATGTATGTCTCCAACAACCTGTACGATCGTTTCAGGTTGATATGCCTTCTCATCCTGCTCAGAAGCATCCCAAAGCTTAGCTTCCATGTTTCCACTCTTATCTTGCAGAATCAGCGTTAAAAACGGCTTACCTGTATTTGTCGTGCCTTTGGTCATTTGTTTAATTAAAAGGGGTAATTCGATTGTTTCTCCGACATTAAATTGTGTAATCCCAGACATCTCTTCTCCTCCGTCCAACTATATTAGTAGTAGTTTCAGTATATCATATTTCGATAGAGTACAGGGGTGGAAAGGGTTGGAGCGCGATGTGTGTCCGGGATTGAACTAAACGATGATCAAATTCCAGAGGTCCGTCCCTCTCTTTCCATAGAAAAAAACCGTCCCCACCAGGAGACGGTTCTGTGGCTAATTCACCAATGCTTTTTTTTGTTTCTTGCTAATCCAGACTTTCGTCGCTACCAGTCCTACGAGCATGATGAATGCTCCGAAGAAGTAGGGAATATGTATATTCCACTCAAACAGTGTCCCGGCAAGCAATGGTCCAGCGACGTTACCAAGACTGAGAAAAGAGTTGTTCAGCCCCATGACGGTCCCCTGTCGTTCGCCTGCCAGTTTTGAAATAAGGGAGTTCAACGACGGACGGAGCATGGAGTTTCCGACAAAGAAAACGGCGGTTGTGATCAAGACCCCTACAAAGTTAGTGGCAAACGTCATGATGACAAATCCCAGTGCGCTGAGGAGCAACGAGCCGGTTACGACCTTTTCCTCACCGAAGATCTTCGTCGCCCTTCCCACACCCACTCCTTGAACAACAGTACCGATGATACCAATGATCAAAATGATGATCCCGACTTCCTGTGGACCATATCCATATCGTTCGAGGGCATAGTAGCTGAAGATTGATTGGAAATTCGCCAATCCAAAGCTCATGATGAATACGAGTACCAACAGAAACCCGACCGGACTCATCACCGCATTCTTCATGACCACGAAGCGGTTTTCACGTTTCTCATTCGGGTCAAAGGTTCTTTTTTCCTTTGGATACGATTCCGGTAATATGATGACCGAAACGATGGCTGCAATGGAGGCGGCGATCCCGGCAAAGATAAATGGATAGGAGAGATTGATTTCTGCCAGCCATCCTCCGATCCCAGGCCCGATGACGATTCCAAGACCCATGGCAGCACCAAGGATCCCCATCCCTTGCCCCCGATTGTCCTCATCTGTAACATCTGATACATAGGCCATGGCAGTCGGCATTAATGCTGAGCCGAAAACGCCTGCCAGGATCCTGGACAGAAATAGCATCCATAACCCTACAGCAAAGGCAAAAATGAATTCAGCTATGGCAAACCCTATCAGGCCGATGGTGATTAATGGCTTCCTCCCGATTCGATCGGATAACCGTCCCCAGATAGGTGCAAATAAAAACTGCATAAAGGCAAATACAGCCACCAACGCTCCAAGCGTTTGAGCATTGGCATTGAATTTTTCGACGTAGAAAGGAAGAATGGGGATGACCAGCCCGATTCCAACCATGACGATAAATAAGTTAAAGCTTAGTAGTGCCAGCGGTCCCCGATTTCGTTTGGACCCTTTTGTTTTTGTCATACTATGTGTTCCTTCTTTCTGACTTTCATTTCATTCCCGTGCTCGTGTAAACAAACTCCTTGTAGTATTGTAACGAATCTGAGAAATTATTGCCAATTCAAATTCTTTTAAGAATCATGCATTTCGAATCGATTCCTTATCCATTCGCTTTAACACGATCATTTCATCCTTGGTAAACTCATTTCTTATATGAGAATGGCAGGTGAAGAACAGAGTCTGATGGCTCGTTGCCATTTTCCTCAACAGCTTTAGAAATGCGTTCGTTCTTTCCAGGTCAAAGTTGACTACGCCATCGTCGATCATTACAGGCAATGGGTACTTGTCCCGGAAAGATTGAATGAGGGCAAAGCGAATCGAGACGTATAACTGTTCTTTCGTTCCTTGACTGAGTTCCACTGCATGGAAAACTGCACCGTCCTTCCTCTCTACCCTGATCATCTCATCATCCCGTAAGAAGATCCGTAGATAGTGCCCTTCCGTCAGCTCTCTAAAGTTCTCCTCTGCAAGCTCCATCACTTTAGGCATCTTCGATTTCTGGTAAAGATCCATTGTTTTCCTTAAGGCCACTTGTGCTAACGTATATTTGGACCAGTCATACGCAAGCTCTTGAAGCTCAGCCTTTTTGCTTTGAAACTCCTGAAGGATCGTAGAGTAGCTCTTTCCTTCCTCCAGCACTTTTATTTCATACGAAATGGTAGCGAGCTCTTTTTGATGAGCAGAGAGCTCAGTTGAAAGCTCTTCGATGCGATTCGATACCCATTTTAATTCTTTTCTGCTATCTTCCTCTGAATCAAACCGAAGAAACGTGTTGAGTGTTCGTTCGGTCAGCCTCGTTTTCATTCCATTATATTGAGCCGACAGGTCCATTCTCTCTTCGGCGCGAAGTTTTTTTTCTCGAAATTCCGTTTCTTCCATGCACCCTGCAGATTGAAGAAGGGTTCCAACCTCTTCACGGATCTTTCCACTTTCAATTCTGAGCTTCTCTATCTCGAAAGAAAGAGGCTCGACCTCCGTTTGGATGCTATTGATTAGGAGGGTATTCTTTTCAATATCCTGCATGATCCCCTTCAGTTTAATTATGGCCTCATCCACTGTGGTAAACGTGATAGAGTGTCGGTGGAACCATTCCTGACAATGGTCCCTATACTCATTCAACTTTCGGACCACATATTCTTGTTCTTCTTTAAGTTGGATATAAGCCTCATAATTCGAGACGGTCTCTTTCATTTTGACAAACGCATCAGGGAGCCACTTCCAGTGAAAATCAGAAGGTAAACAGAGCTCTGTTTTCAGATCGGATATCCTTTCTTCCCCTGAAACAATTTCTTTCTCTACTTCCTTCTGTTTTGCATGGAGCTTCTGGAGTTTCGCCTGTTGCTCTTCTAATGAAAGAATTCGCTGCTTCCACTCGTTCCTCAACTCCATTTGCTGCTTTAGGCTTTGCTCAGCCCTATCCAAAGAGTGAAATTCCATTTGACCTTCCGGCTGAAACTCTTTTGCTCGTGCTTTCGTTTGTTGAAGAATGCTGGATTCTTCTCGCAGATTACCCCTCGCCTGCATTCCCGATGCACCCACTACAATGAGAAGAAGCAAGCTGATCCCGATAATGAGCCCATTCCCGGTCACGATTGCCCATGACCCAATTCCGAATAAAAGAAGGAGTGCTGCACCTATTAAGAGGAGCTGACGTGAGAAGGAGGACTTTTTTCTGCTGAAACGTTCTTCTGCCTCTTTCACTTGCAGGCTCATCCAATGTGCCTGGTCCCGTGAAGCTTGCCGGGAAGATTCCATTTTCACCGTTCTTTGCAATTCTTGATACTCATCTTCTTCCATCAGCCGGTCCTCTAAGCTATCACACTTCCTTTCGATGTTGTGAAGTTCTTCTTCTTCCTCTTCGTAATGCTTCTGGAAGCTTTCCCGTTCATGAAGGAGCTTTGATTGCCGATCCAGCGCGTTTTGAATACGGTCAGACATCATTAAGCTAGTATCCAGGGACGGGATGTCCTCCATTTCTATTGTTAATCCCAATTCACGGATCGTATCGTTGATCTTACTACGCACCGTTTTTAGTTCTCTGCTCCGTTCACTGCTTTCTTCTTTCCATTTCATATAAAAAGACTGTTGAGACAATATCTTTTCTATAAAAGGAAGGTCTTCAACCAGGGAAGGATCAATCACTTCTGATTCTAATTTATCATGCAGATTTTCTTGTTTCGTCACCAAGGTTTCAAGATATGCCGACACTTGTCTTTCTTCCGTTTTAAGTTCGTTTAAACGCTCTAATCCTTTTGCAGGAAACTCAATTGTTTCCAATTGGGTAAGCCTCTCCTCCACTCTTTTGAAGCTGGTGAGTGTATCCCAGTTTTCGTTGACTGAAATCAGGTTCTCTTTCTTTTCAGCAAGAGATGCCTTTTCGGTCTCCAAGGATGATATCCGTGTTTCTAACGATTTTTGCTTTGCTATGAGAGGACGGTATTGATCATTTTTTTCTTTTCCTTCCTTTACTTGTTTTTCAAGGAGTTTCAATTGTGTCAGCACTGCGTTGACCATCGGCTTTCTTCCCGATTTCTTAAACAGCTGTTCCCTTTCTTTCTGCCAATTCTGTTCCATCTGTAACAGGAGGTCCGTCCCTGTAGAGCCTGCAGAGAATAGGTAGCGGTTCAGTTCATCTTTTTTGAGGCGCTGAATGTTTTGCAGGCCTTCGAGGTTGAATGAGAATATGTTTTGGTAAGTTGTCCTGTCCATATTTCCGAGCAGTTGTTGAAGGGTTTCTTCTCCTTCGGTTCTTCCGTCCTCGAATTGAACGGTCACGTCCCCTGTGGCCTTCCCTTTAACCCGCTCGATACTGAGGAGCCCTTGTCCTTCCATGCTGCAAAGGATTCTCCCGCCATACTCTGTAGTAGATTTCGGTTCATACCTGAGGAGGGATTGCTGCTTCGTCGGAAACCCGAACAGAATGCTATGTATGAACGACATAATCGTTGATTTACCAGCTTCGTTTTCCCCATAGAATAATTGAACGTCACCAATCGTATAGTGCTTGTTTTCTATTTTTCCGTATCCATAAATATGAAGTTCGAGCAGTTTCACCCCATTCACCTCCACGATCAGCCTTTATTTTGTAACAAGTGCTCTGTTTCTTCTATTAAAGATTTCTTCTCTTCTTCCTTTAAGGGATCCAGAAAGCGGTAAATAGAAGGGTGCTCATACAGTTCTGCCAGGGCAGCCTTCCATTCTTCTTCACCCATGTTTTCCAGAGTCTCGATTACTTCCTGTTTGAATGGATCCTGTTCCATTCCACGACTCGCTTGTGCATGATTCCATCGTATTGAATGAATCCACTTCAACCCCCGGTGACTTTCGTATTCTGACTGCAGTGCTTCCAGTAGATCACCATCTGCAATTTTGCCCGCCATGTCTTGAGGGAGTGATTCGTCATCCGTCAAGATCACCTCAATTAACACATCCCCTTCTCCAAGATATTCCAGAGCTTGCTGGATACGCTGAAAGATTTCCCCAAAGCGCTGAACACCTTGAAGGGATACGGTGCATGTCTTCCATATCAAGTCGTGAGTCGGGATAAATGTTAATTCTGTATGGTGATGATCAAGCACCACTTCATAGCATCCTTTTTCACCCGTTTCTTTTCGATGTCTTCCCTGGATGTTGCCTGGATACACGATGTAAGGCTCTTCGTGCAGAATCTGCCGCTCATGGATATGCCCCAAAGCCCAGTAATGATAATTCTTCTCCAATAGTTCCCTTACTGCAAAAGGAGCGTACGTTTCATGTGAAGAATGCACACTTCCTTCACTTCCATGGAGGATGCCTATCGTATAGCGGTCAACGGAACGTTTGGGATAATCAGCAATCCTTCTTTCCTGGATATGTCTTGTACCATAGCTGAATCCGACTATATCTACAGTTGTCCCATTCTTTACAGTAAGCTGTTTCACTTCTGTTTCTGTGTTGAAGATATGTATGTTATCCGGCATATCGAGTTCTAATCGAAAGCTTCCAAGATGATCATGATTCCCGTGAACAACGTATACAGGAATGTTGTTTGAATGTAACAGCTTGAATTGCTTTAATAATTTCGCCTGCGCACGAATGCTGCGATCTTCTTCGTCAAACAGATCCCCGCTGATGATGATGAAGTCAATTTGTCTATGAATCGCTTCCCTTACCACTTTTTCAAAAGAGGCAAAGGTACTATTATGTATCCGTTCGAACACTTCTTTCGGTAAATGTTTTAGTCCGATAAAAGGACTATCAAGATGTAGATCTGCTACATGAAAAAACCGAATCTTCCCCATGAAGTTCCCTCCCTGCACTACGAATATACGTTCTTATATTCTTTCATTATATCCTAAAACCGGCGATTATTTCAGTATATATTCAACATTTCACGCGATTCATAGAGAAAGGCTGCCCCGGACGACGGAGACAGCCTGCTCTTACCTATTATTTCTTCGATGTGATATCGATTGCTTTTTTAATATCTTTATATGAATTAGATTTTCCGTAAAGGAGCACTCCTCCGCGATACACCCTTGCCCCAAATACTCCAAGAATAATAATCGTCACAAGGAGGACCACAATTCCTATGACGGGTTCATACACTGGAAGATTCAGCATCCCTACACGAAGGAACATAACCATCGGTGTAAAGAACGGGATGTACGAAGTGATCGTGACAAAACTGGATTCCGGATTTCCAAGACCGAACATGGAGATGAAGAATCCAATCATGATCAGGAAGGTCATCGGCATGATCATCTGCTGCACATCTTCGATTCTACTGACAAGAGACCCCAGTAATGCAGCCAGGGTTGCATACAGGAAATACCCTAATAAGAAGAATAAAACCGCATATATGATCACACCTACAGATAGAGATTCAAATCCGAATCCTTCAAAGAAACCCCCGACCAGTTCATCTTTCTTTTGAATCATTGTAAAGTAGCCTACAGCCAGGATGACGGCTAACTGTGTTAACCCTGCGAGGCCGATTCCAATAATCTTGGCAAACATTTGTTTCACCGGGGATACACTCGATATGAGTATTTCCATGACCCGGGAGCTTTTTTCTGTCGCGACTTCCATGGCTGTCATGTTGGCGTAAGCGATGACAGAGAAATAAATAAAGAATAATAGAACATATACAATACCCCTTGCCTGACTTAGTTCTTCTTCAGACTTGGCTCCTGCAACAAGGGCTTCCTTCTCAAAGGCAACAGGACCGCTAAGCAGTGCCAGCTCTTCACCTGAAAGCTCCAGAATACTTGCAGCCAGTGAAGACTTTACATTTTGCAGGGCGATTTGTAATTCCCCGGCCACATTGGACTCTGATAACGAATTGGATTTATATAGGGCTTGTGGAAGACCTTCAGCGCTTTCACTCAAAATGAGTAATCCTTTTATTTCTTCAGATTCTATTTTCTTTTCGATTTCTTCCAGCGATTGAGTGGCAGGTTCAAGCTCAATCTCGCTATCCATGATCTCCAACTGTTGCACAAGCGGATCATACAGCTTGCCCGTATCGTCCTGAACTGCTATCTTACTCGTGTCATCATCACTGAAGTTCGAAATGATACTGTCAAAATTGGCCAATAATACAAGGGCTGCGGCAATGATGACGGTGGATATGATAAAAGATTTAGCCTTAAGCTTAGATAAATAAGAGTGACTAAGGATCAAGAAGAAATTATTCATAAGAAGTTCCCACCTTTTCTATGAAGATATCGTTCAGGGAAGGTTCTTCTAATTCGAACTTACGAAGGAATCCCTTTTGAACAACATCATGAAATACCCCCTGGGCAGCAGCCTCAGACTCGACCTGTAGAAGCACTCCTTCCGTTGTTTCTTTCAGCTTCGTCACTCCTTTCATATCCTTCAGATATAGAAGATCAAAATCGGAGTGAATCACCACATTCTTCTTCCCAAAAGAACGCTTGATCTCCTTCAAGCCACCATGCACGACGGGACGCCCTTTATGCATGATGCACAGGCTTTCACAGAGCTCCTCCACATGCTCCATGCGGTGACTGGAGAACACGATTGTCGTTCCATTATTCTTGATTTCCCGGACCGCATCCTTTAACAGTTCAACATTAACCGGATCGAGACCGCTGAACGGTTCGTCGAGAATCAGTAAACTGGGCTTATGGATAACCGATGCGATAAACTGTATTTTTTGCTGATTTCCCTTTGAAAGTTCTTCTACTTTCTTGTTGACGTTTTGAGGAACATTGAATCGTTCCAGCCAGTAATCCAGTTCCTTCAGGATCATTTTTTTATCCATCCCTCGAAGACGGGCCAGATAGACGATCTGATCGCTCACCTTCATTTTCGGATATAGTCCTCTTTCTTCAGGCAGATATCCAATTTCCGGACTTGTGGAATAATCGATCCGTTTCCCTTTCCACGTAATCTGCCCTTCCGTTGCATCTAACAACCCTAACACCATTCGAAATGTTGTTGTCTTCCCGGCCCCATTCGCGCCCAGGAACCCAAACATTTCACCCGGTGGGATGTTCAGTGACAGCTGATCAACTGCTGTAAATTGTCCAAACCGTTTGGTTACCTGTTGTATATTCAAACCCATTTCAGCATTTCCCTCCCATACCCATAAAACGAGCATCTTTTTTCTCTCTAGTACTCTACGATTTTATCCATAAAAGGTTTCATTTTCCATCCTTTTTTCTTTATCAAACGATTTAGACTTTCCAAAAAAATGATAATATGAAAAAATAAAAGAGTACATGAATTCTATACAAAGGGGTACATCACAATGAAAGTATACAAATTGACGGTTTTTGAAAAAGACGGAAAAAAGATTCTGGATGAATCATTCGAAGCTTCATCCGACAGCGACGCAAAGAAAATGGGAGAATCCATGTTAGAAGAAAAGGGGTACTCCGATCATACTCATCGCTGTACTTCTCCTCTGGGGAAACTATTGTTGTTTCATGTGTAAAGCTTACATCCTGCATTGCGGGTCACGTCCAGTGGCTTGTAATGCATTTTTTATTTTGCTATTTTCGTAAACAATGAAGCTTTGCATAACTGCCTAAAAGTGAATTTCCGTTTTAGATGAGTGGTAGTGTGAAAACATAGACCGTTCCTTTCCGCTCCAGGCACTTGCTTTCCGCGGGGAGGAAGTCGAGCCTCCTTGGGCTTTGCCCTGCGGGGTCTCGACCTTTCCTCTATTACCCGCAGGAGTCAAGTGCCTTCCGCTACAATCCACTCTGTGCTTCTTTATTCTGACTGCCGAATGATGGATAGGCAAAAACAAAAAACTCCTAGTTTGTTCCCAAAATCAAAATGTCTACAAAGGAGTATCAAATTAACATCATTATGATAGCTCATAAATCAGTTATTAGTCATATTTTTATCGTTATTACTCACGGAGGATTTAGCTTGTCCTCTTTTAATTTCATTAACTATATAAAGAAAGCCTTTTTCTGCTTGTATATAATAGAAGATCTGTTTTCTTTCGGCCATTTTTTGTTTCTTTTAAGCTCTGTCACGAAATTCCATTTAAGATGGTGAGGGGAACTGCGTAGACTCCTGCGGAAGTACGGTCGTGCCGAGACCCCGTTCGGCTAAGCTGAGGAGGCTCGGCCGAACGTCCGCGGAAAGCGGAGCAGTTCCCCTCACCATCCAGCATAAACCTGGTTGACAGAGCCCTGGCAGACTCTATGTTAGAAAACAACAATCTTTGCGAAAAGATCCATAAATTAAAAGGCTGAATGTATAATAAAAAAGAACCAACCCCTTCAGGTTAGTTCTTTTTAGCTATTATTCTCCCTTAAATTCAGGTCTTCTTTTCTCCACAAATGCGCGGATGCCTTCCTGGTGATCCGAGGTTTGGCGCATGAGCCATTGCCCTTCTTTTTCGAGATCAAGTGCCCGCTGAAGTCTGTCTTTGTTTAATGTGACATATACATCTTTCGTTTTCAGCATCGCCTTCGTCGGTGCACTTAATACTTGTTTTGTATAGCGTTCGATGCCTTCTTCCAATTTCCCTGAAGGAATCGCTTCGTCAACCAGTCCCTTCATAAGAGCCTCTTGCCCTTCCAATACTTTACCGTTCCAAATCAATCGTTTCGCTTTATGTGTTCCCAGGCGCTCCTGCAGAAGAAAATGACTTCCACCATCCGGAATCAGTGCGATGCCGATAAAGTTCATGGCGAGCTTGCTGTCTTCTTCACACAAAATATAGTCGGAGCAAAGCGCCAGGCTGAAACCCAGACCTGCAGCAGCACCATGTATACCTGTTAGAACAATTTTCGGCATGGTGTACAGCGTCATCACCAGTTCACTGATGGTATCCATAATACTTGAGAACTGTTCTTCTCCACTTAATGAAAGCATGGATTTAATATCTCCTCCAGAAGAAAACCCCTTTCCTTCCCCTGTCAGGACCAATAAAGAAATCGATGGGTCATTTTTCACTTCTTTTAACGCAGCCAGGAGCTCTCCCATAAGCCCCGCATCCAACGCATTCAGTGATTGAGGCCGGTTCAGCTGAAGCCTCGCCACCTTACCTTCTTTATGTAATTTTACTGTTTCGTATTGATTTGACACTGTCAAAAAAATCCCTCCCCTTTCTTCTAGCATAGCGTAATATCCTATTTTTAGGAATCATTATTTTGAATAGTATAATAATTCAAAAGAGAGGCCGACTTCGTACCGACCTCTCATACGATTTATATTTGTTTCATTTTATCCTGCACTTGGTCCCGCAATGCTCTCTTCAAAAATTTACCTACTGACGTTTTGGGAATTTCATCAAGGAACAGGATCTCATCCGGCAGCCACCATTTGGCAAACTGTGGTTTCAGAAAGTCCATGATTTCTTCTTTGGACACATTTCCTTTTCCCGAGTCTTTTAACACCACACAAGCGATCGGGCGTTCCTGCCATTCTTCATGGGGAACGGCAACTACCGCTGCTTCGAAGATATGTTCATGTGCCATGAGGGCATTTTCAAGGTCTACAGAAGAAATCCATTCCCCACCTGATTTGATCAAGTCCTTTGTGCGGTCAACGATTTTAATGTAGCCCTCTTCGTCGATGGTGACCACATCTCCTGTATACAGCCAGCCATCACGGAATGCTTCCTGTGTTCTTTCATCTTCATAGTATTCAGAAGCAATCCATGGACCTCTCAGGGCAAGCTCTCCCATTTCCTTTCCATCCCAAGCCACATCTCCATCTTTCCCGACGATTTTCATGTCCAGTCCAGGGACGAGGATCCCTTGCTTTGCTTTCAGATCAAGCTTTTCTTCAGGGGAAAGATCATCATGATAGCTTTTCGATGCAGCAATCACGGCAAGCGGACTTGTTTCCGTCATTCCATATGCATGCATGAACGGAATGCCGAATTTCTCTTCAAAGGTTCTAATCATTCCTTTAGGAGCCGCAGAACCACCGCATAGAACGGAACGAAGGCTGGAGAGATCATACTCATTTTTCTCTAATTCATTGAGCAGGCCAAGCCAAATGGTCGGGACCCCTGCAGAGATGGTTACCTTCTCATCCTGCATTAACTGAGCCAGCAATCCAGGAGTGAAATATGGTCCAGGCAGAACCTGCTTCGTCCCGAACCACACCGAGGCAAATGGAAGTCCCCATGCATTTACATGGAACATCGGTACGACCGGCAGTGCCACGTCCCTTTCACAAACACCAGTGGTATCAGCAAGTCCAAGCGCCATGGCATGCAGGACGATTCCACGATGAGAATAAATGACCCCTTTAGGATTTCCGGTTGTGGCTGAGGTGTAACACATCCCGGCAGGAGCATTTTCATCAATGTTAGTCCGGAATTGGAAAGAAGGGTCGCCTTCCTCAAGCATACTCTCATAATGATAAACCGGTTCCAAAGTGGTTTCCGGCAAGTCTCCATCGGTCATTACAATGAACGCTTTGACCGTCGGTATCTGGTCTTTGATTTTTTCGATGAGCGGTACGATGTCCGAGTCGATGAGCAATACCTGGTCCTTGGCATGATTGATGATATATACGATGTGCTGAGGTGATAAGCGAATATTGATCGTATGTAGGACAGCCCCACTACAAGGAATCGCAAAATAGGATTCAAGATGTCGATGATGATTCCAGGCAAGTGTCCCTACCTTATCCCCTTCTTCCACCCCAAGTTTTGATAGGCTGCTTGCAAGTCTTCTTGTTCTTTCTCCCCACTGTTTATACGTGAAGCGGCTTATTCCGGACTCAGTACGTGAAACAATTTCTTTGTTAGGAAAATACTTTTCGGCTCGTTCAATCATTTGTGTCAAAAGCAGAGGTGTTTGCATCAAATTCGATCTCTCCCCTCAATATTAGTAAGCGTTTTCAAAAGTATTGTCTGAATTTCTATGTCTACCTTACTAATTCGACCTTTTCAGATGTAATCCTTTAAGTATTGTAGAAAAATTCTGTTAGTCATTCATATAGAGACGTCCTTAGATATAAATAAAAGCCGTCCAGAAGTTCTCTGGACAGCTTGTTATTATGAAAATATGTCATTAAGGATTTTGATCTTCTTATCGGTATATTCTTTGAATCCCAGGTTGTAGGCGTTTGGCTCTTTGGGATTGGCAAAATGCGTGATCTTTCCGGTCTTCGGATCGATGAATTTACTCGCAGCCCCGCAGCCAATGCCAATGATGGTTTGGACTTCTTCCATGATCATGATGTTATAGAGGCTATCCTGTCCGGGGAGAGCATATCCGACATTTTCGAGATTACCGAGAATGTTCTTCTGACGATATAAGTAATAGGGCTCATAGCCGTTAGCCTTCGTCCATTCTTCGGCAAGGTCCATCATCTTCTCGATTTCCACCCGGTCTGCCACTTTATACTTATCTTTATTCTTCGTCATTTCAGACGCCCGCTTGAAGGACAAAGTGTGGACGGTCAACGATTCAGGCATGAGCTTTTCGGTTTCATCCAAAGAATGCTGAAGTTCTGGAAGCTCTTCACCCGGTAGTCCGATAATGAGATCCATGTTGATGTTGTTCATTCCCATGTTGCGGGATAAATGAAATTTATCAATGGTCTCTTCCACGGTGTGATGACGGCCGATCGCTTTTAATGTTTCTTGTGTATACGACTGAGGGTTGATGGAGATACGGTCGATATTCCATTTCTTTAGTACCTCTAGTTTATCCGGGGAAATCGTATCAGGTCTCCCTGCTTCTACCGTTACTTCCCTTACCGCGTCCACATCAGGGAATGATCGATACATTTCTTCATATAGGGCATCCATTTCTTCTGCCGTGATGCTTGTCGGTGTCCCCCCACCATAGTAAATCGTCGTAATCTTGACGTTATTCTCTTTGAGCCAGCGTCCCATTTCCTGGATTTCGTAGTGAAGCCCGGCCAGGAACGAATCGACCCGACCTTGTTTACCGAGAATCGCGTATGCAGGAAATGTACAATACGCACATTTGGTAGGGCAAAATGGGATTCCGATATAGATACTCACTTCATTCTGGAGATCATAGAGATCCGGCACAACCGATAACTGACGGTCCACGATGTTTTGCATCAGCTGAATTTTCTCTTCGGTAATGAGGTATTCTTCCTTCAATTTCGCTTGAATTTCCTCCTGGGGAATCCCAAGCTGAGTCTGCTTATGTAAAAGCTTGGTAGGACGGATCCCCGTTAAGATCCCCCACTTTTGCCTGATTCCCGTCAGGTCTTGAAGTACATTCAGATACACATGAGATACTGCTGTTTTCAGCTGTTTGAAACGTTCCTTTTCATTTTCATATGATGTCCAGCCACGTTCATAGGCCGCAGTGTATGATTCGTCAGAAGACGGCTTGGTCAACACGGCTTTCGCTTCAATCTTTTCTTCTATTGAAATATCTATTTTGACTTGAAGATCCATGTCATCACAACGGCCAAAGTGAATCACGGATTCTTCAAAAAATAAATTCGCAATCAATCGCAGGGGGCGCTCAAAACGCTCATCCTCGATTCCTTTTATCAAAACATTCACGTTCTAATCACCTTCCACCAAATCTAATAAGCTTTTATAAGTGTACAGAATGGGGTGGGAATGGTCAATGGCAGGGAAGCCCACTGAAATAAATACAACACCCCGCTTTCCAATGGAAATGCGGGGTGTATCGGTTTATGATTTAATGATGTTCATTTTCTTCAGGAATGGAATCGGGTGCTGCTTGCGGAATAGTTCTGTAACAAAATACGGGATGCCTTTTTCGCTTTGGCTCCGTGTAATCCAGTTTGCTGCATCTGTCACCTGTCTTGGGGCATCTCCCATAGCAACCCCAAGACCGCAGCATTCCAAGGAGTCGATGTCATCCAGCCCCGAGCCGACCATCACGATTTGATCCTTCTTCACTCCGAGACGTTCAGACAGATACATCAATCCTCGAAGCTTCGATACGCCCCTTGGCACGATATCCAGTTTATAGTCGGATGTCGGGATGGCGTCCACTTCTTCATACATTCCTTTTAGAGAAGCGACTACGTCCCACACATCTTCCCGATGCTCCATGACAACCGATATCTTCGGAACCGACATTGGATTCTCCAAGAGATGATCACTCACACGATCCACAAATTGCTTACTATAAAGTAATTTTGACTCCCTTTGCCACGAGACTTTGGCCATATCCCTTGCCTGGGAATTGGCTTTTCCAATGATTGACCTCTTCTCATGGGATAGAGCTACTTGGCATGAGAACCCTTCGAGAAATTGAGCTATTTCATACGTAATATCCTCGGCAATCTTTTTTACATACATCGGTTTTTCATGCTCCCCAGCAATGTAAGCACCACTATGTGTGACTAGCGGGGTTTTGAGCTTAAGGGCTTTGGCTACTTTCTTTGCTGAAGCAAAGCTTCTGCTTGTAACCAATGTGACCGGTACACCTTTATCTTGAACGTACTCAATTGCTTCCTTTGTTTCCTTCGCAATTTTTCCGTTTTCATTTACAATCGTTCCATCAATATTTAACGCTAACATTCTATAGATTATCATTGGTGTCCCCCCTATATGTTGTCTACTCCCTTTCTTTACTTTTATGAATGAGGGGAGACAAATATGACAAGGGGTGGGAGCAATTCGGAAATTATATGGAGCAGCTGGCAGAACTAAAGAAAAGGACTAACCCCCGATCCGGAGGTTAGTCCCTTTGGTATCCATATTATTTCTGCATTGAACCGTAAAGTTCTTCAAGTGGTTTCATGATGACTTTGTTCAAGTCATTGATGACCATGCTCATGCGTTGTTCAGCTTCCATAAGCTTTGCGATTAATTCGTGTTGTTGAACAAGTTGAGCAGTCTTTTGAGCTTGCTCTACTTCTTCTTGAGAGATTTCTTCACCGCTCATTTGTTTTTGTTGAAGTGTCATTTGGATGTTTCTGAAGTTTTCAAACATCTTGCTAGCAGATTCGTCATTGTTTACTTCGTCATACATCTTCTTCAGTTCTAGAAATTCATCGCTTTGACGTAAAGCACTTTCCAATTCGTTCGCTTGATCGTATAAGTTAATAGCCAAAATACGTACCTCCTATAATTTCACTCTTTGTTTCCTACACCACTATAACAAACTATAGAGTGAAATTCTAGGAAGGACCCTTGAGCTTTGTAGGATTAAGAGATAAAGAGGGCTATGACCCCTTGAACGATTCCGATCACTCCTCCTAGTAATGCCCCTAAATAAGTAATCATTTTGAATTCACGACGGGAAATGCCGAGAACCAATTCTTCCAACCTTCCAACTGAAAATGATTCAACCTGCTCCTGCACAATATGCTGCAGGTGCATCTTCTCCATCAGGTTTGGAATCTTCTTCGATAAGAGGTCCGTCCCTCTATCCACCCATTTTGGAAGCTGCTTATGGAAGAAGGATTCCTTGTGAGGCTCAAGGAAGGTTCTGAGCGGCTTGGATAGGTGCCCTTCGATGTTGACGAGTTTGACCAGGGATGCCTGGACGGATTGAATCAAGTCTTCTTCCGGTAATCGATCGATGAACTCATTAAGCTGCATTTGTTTCAGTTTGGACCATTCTTTTGTCAGCAGATTGTAAAGGATTTCCTGGGTTCCTTCATGCTTGATGAACTTTACGATTTCAGGCTGTACTTTGTCCGCTACAGATGTGTTGCCGAGGAACATTCCAAGCATGTTTCCGAGCATGCCCCGTTCTTTCAGAAAATCGTCGATCATGATCTTCACTTTCATTTTTCCTTCAGGGCTCGTGAAATAAGTTTCCGCACGGTTTGCGATGAAGTCAACAAGCTTCGGAATGCTTTCTTCGACTTTTTCCTGCCACTTTTCTGGAAGAGCCTCTTCCAGCTTTTTAGAGGTGTAGGCTGCTTTCGTATCTTTCATTTTTACAGCTACCCACTCTTCAAGCCATTCATTAAGACGATCGGAGGATACAGGGATCTGCAGGATATCCAGCCACTCATTCACTGTTTTGTCCGATGCGAAGACAGGCTGTAATTCTTCCGCTAGCCAATGGGTTACATCCCTTTGAAAATCATAGTTCATCACTTTTTTTTGAAGACTTTCAGGAGTGATTAAATGATCGACCACCATTTTCCCGAGTTGTTCCGCTAATTCCCCCCGGCGTTTTGGGATCAACCCTGGTGTGAATGGTACTTTAAATTTCCCGATATAGTAAGCCCTATAAGGTCTGAATAACATTTTTATGGCTAATGAATTGGTGACTCCTCCAATGAGGGCTCCAATCAAAACCATGAACAGTATTAGGATGAAAGCATCCAGCATTATTGCACCTTCCTTTTCTACTTCTCTTGTTTGAACATTTTGCCTGGGCTTACATAGAATGCTATATCAACATTAGCCCAATAAATCATTATAGAATCATTCGTACGGGTTATGCAAACGGGGAATGCTTATGAAGATAAAATGTTCATTTAGTTCGCAAAAACATCAACATGATCATCATCACTTGTATATACCGAAGCAGATGATGAATCGATATCCTTTTCAACGAAACATGACGCTGAAATGTGGCAACTCTTCTCTTAACGTCATATGCAGGGAGGCGACCTCTGATTCTTTACAGATTATGTTAGAAACAAGCGATTCATTATTCTCCTCCATGCCGAATTTGGAAAATATATGGATATCCATCGATTCAAGGCATAGCATCATTCATATAGGACCGGTCGTGGCACTATTAATCAACCAATTCTCTCTCAATACATTACATTCTCACTCTTTAAAAGATTATTTTACAGAGTGTCAGACCTGGTTTCAACGAAAAGGTGGATTCTTTTATCTTATTCCGCTCTCTTCTTTTGTAGGGGACCTTCCTGAAGGGGTTGTATTTCTTGATCAAGACTGGGAGCTTAAAACACTTCCCGCTCCTCACGTCATTTACAATCGATGTCATTCAAGAAAGGTAGAAAGAACCCCTTCCTTTGAAAAAGCGCTCACTCAATCTGAAGAACGGAACATTCATGTTTTCAATTCCGGGTTTCTATCGAAAGACGAGGTTTACAATGCGCTGAAAGACAGCCCGTCCTTAGTACAACACATACCCAAAACCGTGCAGGGGTTCGATTCATTGGAGGAAATGCTTTCCTTATATAAGGATGTTTTCGTTAAGGGGATAAACGGGAGCAAGGGACGGTACATCATGCGAATCCAAAAAAGAGAGAACGAGTTTATCATGTACCAGAACTCTTTCACATCACAGAGTCCGCTTTCCTTCTCAACCTACTCTTCACTCTATAAGCAAATTCGATCCTGGTGCAACCCATCTTCTTATTTGGTTCAGGAAACCATTCCTTTTCTTACAGTGGAAGGGCAGCCATTAGATTTTCGATTTCTTTGCCACTTGAATGGAAAGGGAAATTGGGAAATCGTTTCTTCTGTTGCCCGGATTGCTTCTCGTGATCAATTCGTGGCAAATGTCGATCAGGGAGGACGAATTGCAAAGCCTCTAGCAATCCTTCAAACTGTTTTTTCACCTAAGGAAAGCATTCGGGTCCTAAATGACATGAAGAAGTTATGTACGTCTTCTGCCCGACTCCTTTCTGACACGGTAGAAGGGCATTACGCCGAGCTCGGCATTGATGTTGGCATCGATGAAAGCGGGAAGCCATGGCTGATCGAAGTCAATTCCAAGCCTTCTAAACGAACATACTTGGAGAACGACCGGATTCGTCCGTCGGTTAAAGCACTCTATGAATATAGTTTCTCAAAATGGATGAACAAGGAGGATTAACACGATGAACCAATCATTGGGCATTATGACCCTTAATCCGCAAGTAACGAACAGCTACTTTCTTGGAATAGCGAAACAATCCCTCTCTTATCCTATTGATCTTTATCTTTTCTCCCCCAAAGGAATCTCTCCATTAAACGAAACGGTGGATGGATTCTATTTCAATAAAGAGTCACAATCATGGGAAAATGAAGCCTTTGAGATTCCAGAATATATCTACGACCGTACGTATTATCAAAAGGATATACAGTCCCAGCAGGCAAAGGCCGTCGTTCAGTGGTTGAAAAATCAGAGACACATTCGATTTCTCGGCTATGGATTGCCAAACAAATGGCATCTATACGAAAAACTTAAAAAGACGCCCATCTCCCCATTTATTCCCGAAACGTATCTTCTGACCGATGGAAATCATTTATTAAATCTACTTACTGAACATAAAGATATAATAATCAAACCAGTCGATGGAGCTCATGGATTTGCCATTTATCATCTTGTGGAAAGCCGAGGCGGCATTGTCGTTCGAACAACGAAAAAGGAAGGGATCATGGAACAATCCTTCCAAAGGAAAGAAATCTTTATCAAGTGGGTGAACCGGATCCTTCAGCAGCATACATTCATTTGTCAAAAGCGGATTCTCAATCTGACGAAAGAGGAGGCTCCTTTTGATCTGCGCATCCTTTTGAATAAAAACGCTCATGGAGAATGGAGAGAATTTCAGCGGGCGATCCGAGTGGGGGAACCGCAGGCCATTCTGACCAATATCAGTATGGGGGCTGCATATAAATCATACAGTGATTGGAAGACTCTTCATGATTCCTCGTGGGACTATATAGAAGAAGAACTCACCGACATTATGCAGGAAATGCCTTTAATACTTGAAGAACATTTTTCAGCCCTGTTTGAAATTGGGGTTGATATTATGATTGCTGAGGACCAATCACTGTGGATTCTGGATATGAACTCCAAGCCGGGACATAAGGTGGTAGATGCATTGGGACAAGAGAAACTGCCATCTTTATACAAAGCTCCATTAGATTATTGTGAGTTCTTGGCATCACAATCACTAACATCCTTAAGACGAGGTGATTTCTAATGCTTAAAACGTACAAAATAGAACAATTCCAAGATGAAGAAAGCCTTCTCTACCTCCCCTCTGGTTTTAAGCTGGAGGAAAAAATGTTCCCTCATACAGTGATCCTGGGAACCGCACGGCAATCCGCGGAATGTAAGCGACATCCGAATGGACGTAACGTGATTGGCATTAGCTCCGGCTTAGCCCTGAAGCTACATCTTCCTCCTAAAGTAAATTCCCTTTCTCTCTTTTGTAAAGAGGATTGTTTATATATAGGGGTGCTCATAGGCATATTCACTTCAGGATTCACAAGCTTTAGCTTAAGCCCGATTGGTGAGCGGTCCTATTTCTTCAAAAAGCTCTTATCTGTTCAATCATCCCTTGGAGTCATTCCCTTTGTGTTTGGAGAGCGTCATATTAATTGGGAGAACGGACTGATAAAGGGATATTTTCACTTTGGAGAAGGATGGGAAATCGAGGAGATTCCTTTTCCCAATGTTATCTATGACAGACTACCGAACCGCCGCAGCGAAAAGCGGAAAACGTACCAGAGCATCAAAGAAAGACTTCAGAGGGAATACGGTATTCCCTGGTACAATCCAGGTTTTTTTAATAAGCTTGATTTGTTTGAACGACTGGAAAACGATTCTTCAGTCCAGCATCTGCTGCCGGAAACACATTCATTTCAATCATTTGACGAGATGGAAAGAATGCTTTCCTCCTATCACCATATTTATCTGAAACCGAAAAATGGCAGTCTCGGCAACGGCATCCACAAGATTACGTATAACCGCTCTACCGAAGAATATTATTGCAGGTTCAGGGATGGGGATCGTAAAAATCGCTTACTGAAATTTAAGTCCTTGGAGCAACTTGTCAATACGGTCTTTAAGAGTCGAAATCTTGATACTTTTATCGTCCAGCAGGGAATTTCCCTGTTGCAGGAAAATAACCGGCCAATCGACTTCCGGGTTCATACGAACAAAGGTGAGGATGGGGCCTGGCAAGTAAGTGCAATAGCCGGGAAAGTGGCAGGATCAGGAAGTGTGACCACCCATGCGAATAACGGTGGAGAAGTGAAAATATTATCGGAGCTGTTTCCAGACGAAGCCGTTCGAGAAGTTATTGAAGGGGCACTAAAGGAGGCAGCGTTAAGACTATCACATAGCATCGAACGAAATCTGGAAGGATATATTGGAGAAATCGGCTTTGATTTCGGAGTGGACGAAAATCACCGAATTTGGATGTTCGAAGCAAACTCTAAGCCGGGAAGATCTATTTTTTCCCACCCCCATTTGAGGAGCTATGATTTATTAACAAGAAAACTTGCCTTGTCATTCGGGATCTTTCTCACTCAGCAGAGCTTGAATCATCCTGAGGAAATGATTCCATGAACATCCTTTATGATCGGGTGAAGAAGACCTTTTTCCATGTGGAAGAATCCATCACGACCTATGGGTTTGCGAAGAATTCCTTTCTGCTTTCTTCTAAGGATTCAAAAGATTGCTATCAATTCACCATCTCACCCCATCAGAAGAATATTCCGGCGGTCCCCCTTATCGGAATCGTAGCAAGTAAGGAGGAAAGGAATAAATACAAGGGGAATTTTGAATTGTTTCGATCGATTCAACTGGACGTTGAACAGGCAGGTGGAATCTGTTTTGTCTTCTCTCCTCAAGATGTTTTCGGTGATTCCATTTCCGGTATCATATACAATCAGCCATTAAACAAATGGGTGAAATGCCTATTTCCCGTTCCAAACGTCATATACAATCGCGTTCCTTCGAGGCATGCTGAGCAAAATCAGGCCTATGAGAAGCTCCTCCATTTTATCAAGGAACATAAAATTCCTTTTTTCAACCCTCATTTCTTTAACAAATGGAAAATATACGAGCTTCTGTCCAACAGTCGTGAACTCGATCCATACCTGCCTCAAACTGAACTTGTCATAAATGAAGAGTCCTTCACCCACTTTCTTACGACACATAAAAAAGTATACGTGAAACACTCTCTCGCTTCGCAAGGAAAAGGAATCAGACTCATCGAGATCGATGACAATGGACGTATCCTCTGCAAAAGCATTAAAAAAATGGAGCGGTTCTTAAACATATCCCGCCTGTTTCAATCATACAGCGATTGGTTTAATAGTAACCAGTGGATCATGCAGGAAGCCGTTTCCTGTAAAACATTGCATGATCATCGTTATGACTTCCGTATATTGGTCCTTCACACGGGAGAAGATTTTCGTTTAATAGGCATTGGCGTCCGCATGTCGCAGCGACAGGAAGTCACCACTCATGTACCTACCGGTGGGAAGATTATTTCACTTAAAGAAGTCGCAGATGCTCATACCAAAAAGGAAATTTCACGGATCGTTCAAACATGTGGGGAAGAGCTTGCTAAATCCTTTGGGTATGTTGGAGAGTTTTCCATCGACTTAGCTCCCCGGGAACATGGGGGATTTGTATTATTTGAAATCAATTCAAAGCCTATGAGTTTCGATGAAGAAGAAATTGAAAGCAAACGTCGAAAACAGCTTGTCCGCACATTCCTCACACTCAGTGCCAAAAATAACGAAGGTTGAATCCAGGTGGTTCAACCTTTTTCATTCTTACCGTAATGAATTATAAATGGTAGAAAATCTCGTAGCATGTTCCATTTCATCAGTCATGGCAATAAAAAGGGGCTTATAGGCTTGTTGATTGGGAATCTCGAGCAGCATGTCCCTGTAGAATTCTGCAGCCTCAAGCTCATCCTTCAGTGCCCTCAGGACTCCTTCTTTAAAAGTAGTAAACCCTACCTTCTCTTTCTTATGCTCGTAATACTCCCCCGTTAATAAATAATGGAGGTATTGGAACATTTCATAATGCACTTTCTCATCCTTCCGGGCATGATCGATAAACTCTACATATAATGGATTATTCGTCCGCCCCTTTAATTCTTTATAGAAATAATAGGCTGTCCATTCATCACTGATCGCCTTTTGCAAATCACGAATAAACGAATTCATTCTTCGTCCCTCCTCTATCTCTTCAGTAAATTCTATTAGAGGAGAATTCCATTTATGATACATTTAACACCCACACCTACACAGCATGTAGTAAAACGTTTACAATAATAGTGGAGGTGATGAAAAATGATTCAACATTTTCAATATAAAAGCATGTTCGAAAATAAACAGCTCCCCGGCTGGACGTTTTCCTTTTACTTCAGCGGGACCAAATATCAAGGTAATTACCATAAAGACGGTAAAATTGAATGGACCGGAGCCACTCCTCCGGCTGATAAGGAGGACTCCCTCAAGAAGCAGCTTCATGAACTGATGCTATTCCACGTTTATGATTGATGGAACGTACATAATTCACCAGAAAACAGAAATTAATAAGCCTTCATGTATAACTTCAGCTTCCTTTCCAAAACTAAAGTAAGGAGGCTGATGAGCATGAAAAAAGACGATCAATTCCTTCCTGATACCAATTACGAAGGAAAAGAAAAAGCATTTCTCGATGTGGACCGTTTTATCAACGAAGGCATGTCCGGGGGTTCCGTCCACATGAGGGAAAACACAACCAACATCGAAGAAGCAATCGAAATTACCCAACATGAAGAACCGCCGAAATAGAATGGAATAAACAAAAAAGCTGCCAAAAAGGACCATGATCCTTTTCGGCAGCTTTTAGTATTTATCGACTTCTGACAAGCATATTGACGGCTTCTTGAATGGCTTCTTCTGCATTGATGCCCTCTTCTTCCGATTCACGTATGCAGGCTTCCAGGTTCTTCGCAACGATGAGACCTAATGTACGATCAACGGCAGTACGTACGGCAGATAATTGAGTCACAACATCCTTACAATGTTTTTCCTCTTCCATCATTTTCAACACGCCGCGCACTTGACCTTCAAGACGTTTCATTCGATTCGTAACTTCTTTAGTATATTCCATTTAGGACACCCCATAATGATTTATTCATTCTTCAATAGTATTAAAATTAGCGATTTTTTGCAATCATGCACACTTTGATTAATCCAACTATTTCAGTACAATAGACATTATAACCTTTTTTACTATAATAATGAACAAAGAGGGATGACATGTTTACATCATTACGTAAAAAATTTCCTGCTGCCATAATCCAAAACCATTATCCAACCAGTCTTGAATCCACAAAGATTTGGTTTACAAATGAAGAAGAAGATGAATACATAGGCATTGATAGAAGTGAGATCACTCAAGAGGAACTGGGGTTATTACACTGCTTATTTAAAGAAATCATCCATCCATCCGGATCGATCAATGATTCTCCCGACTCAATGGAATGGTTCACCTTTTTATATAAGAATGGCCCAATTCCTTCAAATATAGACGGCGAATTCCGTATCATTCAATTCTCGATGAAGGAAAGTTTGGACCAGATTCTGTTAAGAGAAGCGTTCCAACATCTTTTGCCACTCAACACGATCCTTGTTTTGCAAGATGATCACATGGGATTGCTCATCGAAGGGAAAAATGATTGGAATTTGGATGAAGAGCAATTACTGTCGATTTCCCATGTAATTGAATCGGACTTCTTCGTCAGTCTTTCTTATTTCATAGGACAATTTCATGAGGTTCCACAATTCCCTCTCACCTTTAAATATGAGCGGGAATTGTTTTCATTCTCAAGAACCGTGCAGAAGCAGGCATTCATTCAATCCGTGGTGACGGTTCTGCCTGAATTTGCTCTGCATCATTTACCGCAGGAATGGAAAAGACAAATTTTCACAAAGGTGGCTGACACCTTTCAGGAAGATCCTGAATTGATTCACACTGTTAAGGCTTTTCTCGAACATCAATCAAATATCAGTCAGACTGCCAAGAAACTGTTTATGCACCGGAATAGCGTACAGTATCGAATTGATAAGTTCATTGAAAAAACCAATATCGATATTAAAACGTTTCAAGGTGGAATTTTAGCCTATTTCGCATGCTTGAACTTTCAATCTGACAACCTGCATAAAAAAGATTAAGGAAGTTTGTGCAGGTTGACCATATCGTTTTGAATCCGCTTTCTCTACAATAGGGCTATAGATGAAAACGATTGCATTTCAAGGAGGAGAAGGTAAAATGGCTGAATTAAAATTAGAAAATATCCACAAAATTTATGATGGTAAAGTTACGGCAGTAAATGACTTTAATCTTCATATTCAAGATAAAGAGTTTATCGTATTTGTAGGACCATCAGGTTGCGGGAAGTCCACGACTTTGCGTATGATTGCCGGACTGGAAGAAATCTCTAAAGGAGATTTCTCTATCGATGGAAAGCGCGTAAACGATGTGGCACCGAAAGACCGTGACATCGCCATGGTTTTCCAGAACTATGCCTTATACCCACACATGAGCGTATATGATAATATGGCCTTCGGTCTTAAATTACGTAAGTTCGATAAACAAGAAATTGACCGTCGCGTTCAAGAAGCGGCTAAGATCCTTGGTCTTGAAGCACTGCTTGATCGTAAACCAAAAGCATTATCAGGTGGTCAGCGCCAGCGTGTAGCACTTGGCCGTGCCATCGTTCGTGATGCGAAAGTGTTCTTAATGGATGAGCCATTATCCAACCTTGATGCTAAGCTTCGTGTGCAAATGCGTGCAGAGATCGCCAAGCTTCACCAACGTTTACAAACTACTACGATCTACGTTACACACGACCAGACAGAAGCAATGACAATGGCAACACGTATTGTTGTCATGAAAGATGGAGTCATCCAACAAGTTGGATCTCCTAAAGAAGTATACGACAAGCCTGAAAATGTTTTCGTAGGCGGATTTATTGGATCTCCTGCCATGAACTTCTTCCACGGGTCCCTTGAAGAGGGAAAATTCGTCATTGGAAATACGAAAGTTTCTGTACCTGAAGGAAAAATGAAAGTGCTTCGCGAACAAGGTCATGTAGGCAAGAGCATTGTTCTGGGAGTGCGTCCTGAAGATATCCATGATGAGCCACTTTTCCTGGATACTGCTCAAGGTGCGAAAATCACTGCGAAGATTGAAGTATCTGAGTTAACAGGTGCTGAAACAATGCTTTACTCTCAATTAGAAGGACAAGAGTTTGTAGCCCGCGTTGACTCTCGTACCGATATCGCTGCCGGTCAAACGATTGAACTTGCTTTTGATATGAACAAAGCTCATTTCTTTGATTCAGAATCTGAGTCAAGAATCCGATAAAATAAAAGCTTATATATCTTCATTAAATAAATGCCGCACTCATTCACGAGTGCGGCATTTTTTGCCATCGTTTAAAACTCTGTCAAATCTATGCTTTTCCCCTCTTCTTCCCCACATCGAATGCATGTGAAAAGATGAAGGCAAGTATCAGAGCAGCTGCTATTCGGAATGCCATCGGCTAATTGTACATGCTGGATATCCATATACGCACTGTACTCATCATAAAAATCATAATATCTTCCCTGATCTGTTGTAGAGTCCCCGCACTTACGGCAAAGTCCCCTGTATTCAACGATCCCATTACATAATGCGCAAGCTTTCATGCTGTGTCACCATACTTTCAATCTAATTCATTGTATAGTGGTATCTTTTTTACAATCACGATGATTTATGTAGAAAACTTATAGGAAGTTAACAGGAATAAATTCCCTGTCATCACGTTGAATATATTGCCCCAAACAAACCATAATACCTAGTAACAAGGCAGCAACAAAGCATTCTCTTACCCCACTCGATGGGTTACACCATATTAAGATG
The DNA here is from genome assembly GCF_003315075.1 of Rossellomorea aquimaris. Lineage (GTDB taxonomy): Bacteria > Bacillota > Bacilli > Bacillales > Bacillaceae_B > Rossellomorea > Rossellomorea aquimaris_C. Next base: position 17,149 of record NZ_QNRJ01000026.1, on the reverse strand, counting down.
GTCGCTCATGGAATAGCGGGCTGGTGCAATTCCAGCTAACCCAACCAAAAAAAAATCTTATACATTTTAAGGAGATGACAGATTATGCAACAGCAACAATCTCGCAGCAATTCATCTAACCAACTAGTAGCTCCAGGAGCTCAACAAGCAATCGACCAAATGAAGTACGAAATCGCTTCTGAATTTGGCGTACAATTAGGACCAGATGCTACAGCTCGTGCTAACGGTTCTGTAGGTGGAGAAATCACTAAACGCCTGGTTCAAATGGCTGAACAACAAATCGGTGGCGGGTACCAAAAATAATCAGCAATTGCATATGATTGGATAAAACCCCCGGTCTCTATGCCGGGGGTTTTCATTTTGGCTGTCTCTCCTATTTAAAAAAGAACCGACTCTAGCAGGAGCCGGCCATTCATACTATTTATTATGAACCATGCTTGCCGGATCGATCCACTTATCATACTCCTCTTCTGTCAGATATCCTGATTCGATGGCTGCTTCTTTTAATGTAGAGCCATTGGTGTGGGCTTTCTTGGCTATTTCAGCCGCTTTTTCATACCCGATATAAGGATTTAAAGCGGTTACGAGCATAAGGGACCTTTGAACAAAGTCTTCTATCACCTCTACGTTCGCTTCTAGTCCTTTCACACACTTATCATTAAATGACTTTATACCATCTGTAAGCAGGCGTACAGATTGCAGCATGTTATAGATGATGACCGGTTTAAATACATTAAGTTCGAAGTTTCCTTGGCTGGCGGCAAATCCGATGGCCGCGTCGTTCCCAAATACTTGTGTCACTACCATCGTCACTGCTTCACTCTGGGTGGGATTCACTTTACCCGGCATGATCGAACTTCCCGGTTCATTCGCAGGTATGGTTAATTCGCCAATACCACTACGGGGACCGCTCGCTAACCACCTGACATCGTTGGCTATTTTCATCAGATCTGCTGCCAGTGCTTTTACAGCTCCGTGCACGTACACGATTTCATCGTGGGACGTTAGGGCATGAAACTTATTATCAGATGAGATGAACTTGATGCCTGTCTGAGCTTCTAGTTGTCTTGCCACTTTGTCACCGAATTCCGGATCGGCGTTGATCCCCGTGCCGACAGCCGTCCCCCCGATAGCCAGATTGACTAATTGATGAACGCTTTCCCTCAGCATACTATAGGATTTCTCCATCATGGCGCGCCATCCGCTGATTTCCTGACCGAGGGTCAATGGTGTTGCATCCTGAAGATGGGTACGTCCGATTTTAATAATATCACTGAATTGGTCTTCTTTTTCTCTTAGTGTCGCAGTGAATTCCTGAACGACAGGAAACAGCTTTGCTTCGATTTCCTGGTACGCTGCGATATGCATGGCTGTAGGGAATGTATCATTGGAGCTTTGGGACATGTTCACATCATCATTCGGATGGACTTTTTCATCCGATCCTTTATCTTTGAGAATTTCATTCGCACGATAGGAAACGACTTCATTTATGTTCATATTGGATTGTGTACCGCTTCCTGTTTGCCATACTACAAGGGGAAAATGGGCATCCCACTTTCCTTCGAGGATTTCATCACATGCCTGTCCAATTGCCTTCTTCTTGGCATCTGAAAGCTTACCAAGTGAGTGATTGACGACTGCGGCGGCTTTCTTTAACTGTGCGAAGGCATATGTAACCTCAATGGGCATTTTCTCTGTACCGATTTGGAAGTTTTCTTTACTTCGCTGTGTCTGTGCTCCCCAATATTTTTCCTTGGGTACCTTCATCTCTCCGATTGTGTCACGTTCTATACGATATTCCATTCTAGTTCCTCCCTTAAATGACTCGTCTATTACCATATTTCCACTAATCAGGGTGATCTAACCTTTTTCAGAAAAGTTTATTAGTCTCACATCACATTATGACCATAAACCTAAAAAAAAAGATGAATGAGCATGAGTCTCATTCATCTTTTACAATTTATTGTATTAAGTTCAGGAATTGTTTCGTACGTTCGTTCTTAGGGTGTTCAAACACTTCTTGAGGAGAGCCTTCTTCAACGATATACCCACCATCCATGAAGATGACTTTATCAGCTGCTTCTTTGGCAAATCTCATTTCATGAGTCACGACAACCATGGTCATTCCTTCTTCAGCAAGGTCCTTCATTACTTTTAGAACCTCTCCTACCAATTCAGGGTCTAGTGCTGAGGTTGGTTCATCGAAGAGCATCACTTCCGGCTCTATCGCTAATGCTCTTGCGATTCCGACCCGCTGCTGCTGTCCTCCTGAGAGCTGGAATGGATAATAGTCCACTTTGTCACCGAGTCCTACTTTTTCAAGCAATCTGATCGCTTTTTGCTTTGTTTCGGACTTATTGCGTTTTTGGACGACATTTGGTCCTTCCATTACGTTCTCCAGTGCGGTCATATGGGGAAACAGATTATAGTTTTGGAACACCATGCCTGTTTTCCGTCTAAGTTTAATAAGCTCCTGCTTGGAAACCTTCTTATTGAAATCAACGGAAGTCCCGCCAATTGATACGGTTCCGTCATTCGGTGTTTCCAGTGCATTTATGCAACGCAGGAAGGTTGTCTTTCCTGAACCCGATGGGCCGATCAGGACGATCACCTGTCCTTTATTGACTTCAACATTCATTCCTTTTAATACTTCTAATTGATCAAATCGTTTGGTTAATCCTTTGATGGAAATCATATTCAATCTCCTTTAAAATTACTTGGCAATATATCGGTCCAGTCTTGTCTCGATACGCCCTTGAATGATGGATAGAATAAAGCAAATGATCCAGTACAGCAAAGCAGCTTCCATGTACATGAGCAGGAACTCATAGTTTGTGGCAGCGATTTCCTGTGCTTTTCTGAACATTTCCGTTACGAGAATTAAAGAAGCAAGCGAGGTATCCTTCACCAAACTAATGAACGAGTTCGATAGCGGCGGGATGGATACTCTGGTAGCCTGCGGCAGGATGATTCTCTTTAAGGCCTGTGAATACGTCATACCAATAGAATAACCCGCTTCCCATTGGCCCTTAGGAATCGATTGGATTGCTGCACGGACGATTTCAGAGGAGTAGGCACCTTTATTCAACGAGAAAGCGATGATGGCAGACGGGAACGGATCAAACTTTATTCCAAGTGTAGGTAATCCGTAGAAAATAATGAACAATTGAACGAGTAAAGGTGTACCCCTGATGGCAGAGACATAGAATCGTGCAATTCCCCTTAGAATCGATACATTGGACAATCGGGCAAGGGCTGTAAGGACGGCCAGGATCATTCCTAAAGCAAAAGAAATCAGCGTCAGAGGGATAGAATAATACAAAGCTCCCTCTAGCATTGGAAGCAGGGAGCTTTGTAAAATATCAATCATTGCTTCAGGATCCTGGTAAATACTACTTAGGAGATACATCTTCTCCGAACCATTTCTCAGAAATCTCTTTGTACGTACCGTCTTCTTTCATTTCCTCTAACGCTTTGTTTACTTCTTCCACTAACTTGTCGTTGCCTTTACGGAACATGAGACCACTTTGACCGGCATCTTCAGCTTCAGCCGCAATTTTGACATTGGCATTCGGCTGTTTCTTTAAATAATCCAGGATAGAGATTTTATCGTTCACTGTCACGTCCACTCTGCCTTGTTCAAGGAGTTGGATGGATTGTGACAGTCCCTCTACCCCCTGGATTTTAGCACCATTTTTTTCAGCGATGTCGCGGTAGTTACTTGTCAGTGATTGAGCAGAAGTTAATCCCTTGATATCTTCAAATGATGTAACGTCTTTATTGTCTTTCGATACGACCACTACTGCACTTGATTCAATATATGGTTTTGAGAAATCATATTTCTCCTGGCGATCTTCACGAATTCCCACTTGGTTTGCAATCATATCAAAACGTTTGGAGTTCAGTCCTTCAAACATTGCGTCCCACTGAGTTTCCTGGAATTTCGCCTCGACACCAAGGCGCTTCGCTACTTCACGGGCAATCTCTACGTCAAATCCAGTCAGTTCCCCGGATTCGTCGTGGAATGTGAAAGGAGGGTATGTACCTTCCGTGCCAACAAGTAATTCTCCTTCTTCCATCACTTGATCGTAAAGTGAAGTCTTAGAACCTTCTTTAGAATCACCGCTGGATTCTTTTTTATCATTAGATTGACCACATGCAGCTAATACCATGGATAAAGCAATTAGCATGATGATGGATAATTTCCATTTTTTCATTGTAAAACCCCCACTATTCTTATCGGATTTAAAACTATTACGAATGTCATCATAAAACGATACAAGAAATAAGTCAATACAAAAGTTTCAATTCGAGACTTTTTCATTCTTCACACTCATTAGTATGTGTTCTCATAGGCTCAATCATGTAAAGAATAACGATTTTGCGATAAACTATTTCTAATGGGAAAAGGGAGGTCATATTGATGAAAATCGCTTTATTCGGAAGTACGGGCCGAGTCGGTTCTGTTGTCTTTCAACAAGCAAACTCCACACATGAAGTAAATCGCCTGGTGAGAAAATATAGGGATGGACAAGCATCTGGTATCGATATTGCTGGCGATGTATTGAATGAAGCAGATGTTATGAAAACCATAGAGGGTTGCGATGCGGTGATCAGCTGCTTGAATACGGATAAAAATGACATACTTTCAAGGAGCATGCCCATCCTCTTAAAAGCAATGAGGTATCATGGTGTAAAACGTATCATTACCTGTGGGACAGCAGGGATCCTTCAAGCCCGAAAGGAGTCCAGTCTGTATCGATTTCAGTCAAGTGAATCTAAACGAAGAAGCACGACTGCTGCCGAAGACCATTTAAGAACCTATTTAATTTTAAAAGCTTCAGAAATGGATTGGACGATTGTTTGTCCCACTTACCTACCAGATGGAGAGCGCCTTGGGGAATTCCGGACAGAGGGTGATGTCCTTCCTGAAGACGGAAAAAGCGTCTCCATATATGACACGGGGGATTTCATCTACCAACAGCTGGAAGATGATCGCTATATCAGAACTCGCGTGGGGATTTGTTACTGAGTGTCGGGGCACAGGTCGCTTGTCCCAAATTGTTGACCAAAAAAAGTAGGGACAGTCCCCTGTCCCTACTACCCATTATTTGAATATAGTTGAAATGATTTCGTCTGTTGTCATTCCGCTCTCGACTTCGAACGTACCAGGGCGCAAATCATTCTCAAGTCCTCGCTTTTCAACTTCTTTGTAGAAGTCGAGGCCGTCTTTGATGATGTTTGCGTTTTCCAGGGCATTTCCGACATCAATACTTGTCATACCGGTAGAAACAGTCAATATGGTCTTGTAAACGACCTTATCGTCCGTTTTTTCCTCTTTCTTATCTTCCGCTTTCTCTTCCTGGTTCTCGTTCATGGCTGTAAGCTGCTTGTTCCACTCTGCTTCTGTATGTATAACAAAACCGTTTGAAGTCAGTTGTTTTACCATTTCTTCCTCTGAAAGCTTCTCCGTTTTAAAGGTTTCCACTTTCGCTGTACTCTCGGCTTCCGAAGGACCAAACATATAAACGGCACCGATTGACGTCGTTGCGATTAAGAGACCTGCAGCAAAACTGCGCAATGAATTAGGCGTCACTCTCATTGTGCTACTAAGCTCCTTTCAGTCTTCCTTGTCATGTAAGGAGCAAGCATGCGCTCTACCTCATTCGGTGTGAGCTGTTTTTTGGATGCAATGCTTTGAATAGAATACCCTCTTTTATGTAAGTCAAGCATCTCACGCAGCATAAACCGTTCTTCCGATTCCGCTGGTGCTGCCCCAGACTGTTGTGCTGTAATTTCAGCATCTAATTGAAGATTCCGTAACTGCTTCTCCAGGTCATGTACTTCATTCAATACTGAAATTGAAACATGCTCTATTTGTTGTTCAAGTTGCGAGTTGGATTGTGTCGTTTTAATAAACGATATAATGAGCAGCACGACTGCTGTCCCAAATAAAATGGCGATTGCCCATCCCATCATAGGATCCTCCCTTTATGAAACTTTTTTATCAATTAAATTATACATTGATTAAGAGAGAAATTCGATTTAAAACGACAAAATCCCACAAAAGTCCTGTTTTCTTTGCAGAAAATTGTATTTATGCAGAAATCACAGGGCTATTTGATTGTACCTCAGACTGTTTTTCTACCAAAAGAAGATAAAGGGCATCCGACTCCATTCGTCAGATGCCCTTCCCCCATTACCCTGCCATGTCTCCTTGTGATCCCTGCTGAAGCTGATACATTTGATAATAGCGGCCTTTCTGCTTCATCAGTTCGTCATGATTGCCCCTTTCCACAATTTCTCCCCGATCCAATACAATGATTTGGTCGGCACTCTTAATCGTGGATAGTCGATGTGCGATGATGAAGGTCGTTCTGCCCTTTTTCAAGACTTCCATCGCTTCCTGAATGACTGCTTCCGTCTCTGTATCAATGCTCGACGTCGCTTCATCCAAAATCAGGATCGCTGGATTAAAAGCAAGGGCCCTTGCAAAGGAGATCAATTGACGCTGCCCTGAAGAAAGGGTGCTTCCTTTCTCGATCACCGGTTCGTCATAGCCGTTCTCAAGGTTTTTGAACACTTTTTCAGCACCGACGGCTTTGAGTGCTGCTTCCACCTGTTCCCTTGAAATTCTGGGGTCATCCAAGCTTACATTGGATGCGATGGTTCCCGTAAACAAATAAGGGTCCTGCAAGACAATTCCCATATGCTCACGGATCGTTTGATAGGGAATATCTATAATGTCTTTTCCGTCAATCAGGATCTTCCCTTCGTTGCTATCGTAAAAACGGAACAATAGATTCATGATTGAGCTTTTCCCTGAACCTGTGTGCCCCACCAGGGCAACGGTTTCGCCTTTGCTTGCGGTAAACGTGATATCCTTCAGCACATATTCATTTTCCTTGTACCCAAAGAAGACATGTTCAAAGCTGACATTTCCGTCATACCTGCTCATTTTCTCATCTTCAACCGGGGTTCCGGTCTCTTCCAACAGGCGAAAAACCCGTTCCCCTGCCACAAGTGCCTGCTCAAGGTTTGCCAGCTGATTGACGATCCCTGTCACCGGCTGGAACAATCGGTTGATGTAATCGACGAAGGCATAGAGCACCCCCAACGTGACAACCGATCCCACTCCCATAGAAGCACCTCCGAAATACCAGATGAATGCGACAAAGGTGATGTTTCTCAGTACCCCGACCAGGTTGTGGGATGTCATGGAGTTCAAGCTCAAGAGTTTATTTTGATACTTGAAATGCGTTTCGTTCAACTCTTCGAATTCTTCGTTCGTTTTCTTTTCTCTGCTGAAAGCCTGAATGATGTTCATGCCCTGGATCGACTCATTGATCATGGCATTGATATCACTCACTTTCGATCTGATGATATGATTGTATTTAGACGCATAGATACGATACAGGTACGTCCATACAACCAGGATCGGAATCAGGATCAAGCAAATGGCTGCTAATTTTGCATCAAGTATAAAGAGTGCGATGTATATTCCAATAATGTAAATTGTACTGGAGAAAAAGGTTGATAAGACTGTTACATACAGATCCCGGATTGCTTCGGTATCGTTTGTGATCCTCGCTACGACCTTTCCTGCCGGCAGATTATCAAAATAGCGGATCGGAAGCTTCTGGATATGCTGGAACACATCATTACGCATTTTCTGAATGACCCGGTTTGCTGCCTTTTGCAAATAGTATCGCTGACCGTATTGGAAAAAGGCAGCGACGACAAGCAGCCCAAAATAGAAGGCAATCAATTTAATGATCTTCGGGATTTCAGGATTATAAAAACGCAGCAGCTCTTCTCCGGTCAACTTCTCGGCGGGATAAGCGGCCGACTCATCGCCTTTCGTGATCGTCATTTCCCCTGAATGGACCGACCTTTCTCCGTCGAAGGAGACGGTGGAAGGAACGAAATAAAACTCTCTCCCGACCTGTAAGATACGGATATCATCTTTTCTCGTCTCCCCTTCTGAAAAATATTGTTCACGTTTATACCATTTCCCCTTATAGGATACAGCTTCTTTCCCCTCCACCGTTTCATACCAGGTGGATTCGATTCCAAGTATATGATCATCGATCAGTTTCTTCGCAATAAAAGGACCTGCAAGTTCAGCCGCTACTGACACACTCAGCATCAAAAGGGCAGCAATGATGATTTTTTTATAAATAAGGGCATACTCGGTTAGTCTTCTTCCGACGTTCATGCGCCCACCTCCTCGCGTGAGGAATCTTCAACTTGTTGGCGATCGAATTGTTCTTTATACCAACCACCATTTTCAAGGAGTCGTTCATGCACCCCTTCTTCTACCACTTTCCCATCTTCAAACACGATAATCCAGTCTGCATGCTGAACGGCGGATAGACGATGAGTCGTAATAATCGTTGTTTTTCCTTCACGTTCTTTTCGTATATTGTCTATGATCTTCGCTTCTGTTTTCGCATCCACAGCCGATAGCGAGTCATCCATAATCAGGATTTCCGGATTTTTGATCAGCGCCCGGGCAATCGAAATCCGCTGCTTCTGACCACCAGACAGGGCCACACCCTTTTCTCCTACAAGAGTGGTCAATCCGTCAGGAAGCATTTCAAGATCTTTTTTGAAATCAGCCAGTTCAATGGCTTGTTCCAGGTCTTGCTCAGTCGCATCATGTCTTCCGAACAGAATGTTTTCTCTGACGGTCCTTGAGAAAAGGACATGATCCTGGGGCACATAACCGATCCAGTCCCTAACCTGCTGGATGGTCAATTCACTGATCGGGACCCCTCCAATGGATAAAGACCCTTTTCCGGCAGGGTATTCACGGAGGAGCTGCTTGATTAAGGTTGTTTTTCCGCTTCCTGTCTTCCCGACGATTCCAAGGGTACCTCCTTGTTGGATGTTCACATTGATATCGGAAAGGTTCAGTACATTTGAGGATGGGTATTGAAAGTCCACTTCCTTGAATCCGATATGCTCAGGTGAATCAATCCATTTAGGGTTCTCGGAGTCTTGAACGTCCTGCACATAATCAAGTGTCTCTTGAACCCGGTCAAGTGATGCATTCCCGCGCTGCATGATATTGATCAACTCTCCGATGGCAAACATCGGCCATATCAGCATCCCGAGGTAAACGTTAAAGGAAACAAGCTCTCCCAATGTGATCGATTGGTGAAACACAAGGTAGGCTCCATAACCAAGTCCGATCAAATAGCTCAACCCGACGAGGACTTTGATTGTTGGTTCAAAGAGGGAATCAATCTTTGCCACTCCAATATTCTTGTTATAGACGTCTTCAGTCATATCAGCGAAACGCTTCTCATCCGCTCTTTCCTGTACATACGCACGAATGACACGGACACCTGCAATCGACTCAAGCACTTTATCATTCAAGTCACCGAATGAATCCTGGGCTTCCGTGAATCGCTTATGAATTCTAGCACCGTACACCTTCATCAACATAGCCATGATCGGAAGCGGCAATATCGCTGCGATAGTCAATTTCCAGCTGATAAGAAATCCCATTGTGAAAAGGATCGTTAACATAAAGACACTGGAATCGATTAGTGTCAAAACCCCGAAACCGGCTGTAACCGAGATGGCCTTCAGATCATTCGTTGCCCTTGCCATTAAATCTCCCGTACGATTCTTTTCAAAAAAAGTCGGAGTCATCTTTAATAAATGTCCCATAAATTTACCGCGAAGCTTACGCTCAACGAGAAAGGCTCCGCCAAATAATTGATACATCCACACATACGTCATTGCGTACGAAATGAGTGCGATTCCGGCAATCAGCCATAGATATTTCACGACGACTTCCCACGTCATCGCCCCCAGGTGAATGTCATCAATGGCATTCCCCACAAGCTTTGGTGGAATCACATCAAGGATTCCGACAATCGTCAATAGAACGATGGCCACCGTATATCTCTTCCAATTTTCAATAAAAAACCACGATAATTTCTTAAAAATACTAAACATTCCACATTACCTCCTCTTGTTGGCTTTCTTCACTATCCGCCTTCTGTCTCCACAGCAGACATCATCTTCTTCATTTGAATGATTAACATAATCATTTCCTCCTTCTGAAAGTAAGTGTTGATATGTGATCAAGGATGGTCCTTGGGTACACCGAAACGAAAAAAAAGACAGACGCCTAAGGCATTTATAACAAAATCCATAGAGATTCCTTCCGAATCCCCACCAATCTGTTGCGCCTTACAAACGTCCGTCTTTGATTTTGGACATAGAAAAGCACAGATTATATGCATAACCTGTGCCATTAATATTCATTATACAGAATGATTAAGGAGTTACTGGTTATGTGATGATATGAAATTGGTATTGAACACTGCTGGTACGCCATGAATTGTATACACTTTCATCATCACAAACCCTCCATTCATTTTTATTATTTATTCCATTAATAACCATACTATACGCCACGAATTGTGTCAATATTATTTTTATTGAAAATTTTCTATATACTATATGTTTTTCCACAATATAAGTGAACCACAAAGGCAGAATGATTCCACGACGACAGCCGTTCAAATCCTCTTAATTCTTTTCTTCATTACCTAGTACAAAATCGGTTGTAACTATAATCATGATTCCCTCTCCCCTGCCTTGAATTTCCTCCAAATCTTCTTTGCAAATATGAAATAAAAGATGAGTGGGAATGGACATTGAATCAATCCCCAGATCCCCCAGAACCAATAGTTATGTCCGTTCTTCCGGGCATCGATGAACAGGTAAATACTTTGAGTCAGAAGGATCGGTATGACAAGTGGTAAGATATAGAGCTCTTCTTTTGTCATGTCCTATTCACCTTTTTCGTATATGTTATACCAGTAAAAATCGAGGCTCCCACAAAGATGGCAACTTGAAGGAGAAGAAATAGAATCGGCATTTGAAATAACGTAAGGGAAAACACAGTCAAGATACAACAGGCCAGAAGAAGAAAGATGGTGAGATCCCGTTTAAACCTGGCTTTAAGCTCCACTTGCTGATCCTCTACTAATTGTTCAAACCACTGCAGGGACGGGGTGCTTTCGTCAATGTCTTCATCAATTGACTGGAATCCGCCCTCCAGTAATTTCTTTAATTCATCGCTATGTTCCTGATGGTTGTTCATCTATTTTCAACTCCTTTCTCAGCCGGATGATTCCATGATGAACCCGTGATTTCACTGTCCCAGGTGGTATTTCTGTCAATTGACCAATCTCTTCATAGGAATAACCGTAGTAATGTTTCAGAATGATAGGGAGCCTGATATCATCTGATAGTGTGGATAAGGCTGCCAGCACATCATTCCATTCTTCATTCCTTGACTCCATCTCCCATTTTAATTTTCTAACGTTCACTTCTTCATTCTGCCAGTTCTGTTCTCTTTTCTTTTTACGCTGAAGGTCAATATAACGATTGGTTGCGATGGAAATCAGCCATGATGAGAATTTTGATTTCCCATTGTATTGATGAATCTTCTCTACACATTTTGCCATTGTATCCTGTGCAAGCTCCTCTGCCTGATCCCGATTCATTGTCACTTTCATTAAGTACTTTACTAGAAAAGGATAATGTTCTTGAAAAAGAATGGCAAAGGCTTCGTGATTCCCTTTTTTCGCCCGTTTGATCAGATCTCTCTCTTCCATCCTTTACTGTCCTTTCTCTCCACCCCAGCCTGCGAGTTCATTTATAAGACGCATAACAGGAAAAATCGTTCATAAATTCATTATACTTTTTTTGAAATATTTTCATTCTATTTTCAAAATAAAAAATAGCCCTCTATGAATAGTCATTTCCTATTCATGGAGGGCTTGTAACTTAGCCATTCAGAGCAGCAGGCTGAGCATTGTTTTCCTCTTTTACATATTTAGGAAGAATGATGGTGTAGAAGATACCTACTATGATTAGACATCCTCCAACGAGCCAGTAGAGCATTTCTACGGTTACGACGGTAGGGAATGTCAAAGCAACCACGCCAAGGGTAATGGACTGTGACAGCATCATAAGGGGATTGATCCACCCCTGCACCCTTCCCATCATTTTCGGATCGATGATGCTCGGCATCCATCCCCCGATTGCAATATTCACCAGGGGTAAGCCCAGTGCCGCGAAAAAGATGATCGTGAGGAAGATCCATGTCGTAGGGGCAAAGGATGCTGCGATGATAAACGTCCCGGATATCACCAGCCCTGCAACAATCAATACATGAAATTTAAACTTCTGAGATAGCATGGAAGAGAAGATACTGCCGATCAAAACACCGGCACCGAATGCGACACCCAATAGAATCGAATATTCTTCATAAGACTCCGGGGCTAATTTATATTTCAATATGAATATAGGAATGACCGAGAACCCGCCGTTCACAATCCCAAATACAACAAATCCTCCAATCAAGGATAATAGCAGCTTGTGATTCAGGATATAGTTCATCCCGGCTGTAAAATCTTTCGTCACAGACTGAATGTTCAAGTCTTTCCACGTATGCTTGCCGTTTGGAAGACGAACCTCTTCTGGAATGATACATTTCCTGATCAAGATGGCAGATATAACGAATGTAACAAAATCGACTGCAATTGCACCGTAGATCCCGGCCGTCCAATATACAAAGATGGCAACAGCATTTCCAAGTAACATAAACAAGCTCATCACCATTTGATTCAAGCCGGCGGCCGTTGAATAATCATCTTTCGAAAGCACTCCTTGCAGTATCCCCTGTTCAGCAGGAAAGAAGAACTTCTGGACACCGCTTCTTAGAAACAGGATGGCAAATATGAGGGGCAGCCAGCCAATGTAGATGGCCCCGAATAATAAAAGTGTAAGGAACGCACTGATCGTATCACAGTGGTAGGCAATCTTCTGCCGGTCCATTCTGTCAGCGAATACTCCAACAAGAAAGAAGACGAGAAGAGTGGGTAATGAGTACATCATTTCAGTCAGGGAAGCATACACAGGTTGCTCGGAAAACCGGTCCAGTAGATAAAACATAAAGGCAGTCAAACCGATCACACTTCCCATATGAGAAGTGAAATTAGCAAAGAATAACTTTAGAAAAATTGGATTCTTAAAGATTTCAATCATTTTTTTCATGAATACCCGTCTCCCATCAATGATTAACTATCTTTATAGTATAAGGAATACCCGAAGAACATGAGGGTCTATTGGTGGTTTTTTCCTCCGTCTGGGGTCGGATAGGGAATGGGATAGCCCCTTTCGGATAGCAAAGAATTCAGGAGAAGCCGTTTCGCCGATATATTTAGAATTTCGCCGTTAAAATGGTGATTTCGCCGTTATATCCAGAATTTCGCCGTTAAAAAGACGATTTCGCCGTTATCCCTACAACTGATCATAAATCCTGTCTTTAACAAAAAAACAGCCCAAAGCCCCAAGGCTCCAAGCTATTTTAATACCTAAAATCATTCAAACGTGCCCTTCACAACCGCTTCACCGTTCTCTACCATCAACTTACCTTTGGCAAACACCGTGTTCACTTCAAGCGTATCCTTATCCAGCAGCACCAGGTCAGCGTCCTTTTCTACCTCAACGTGACCTTTTTGCTTAAACTTCAGGATTTTGGCAGGATTTGATGTTATGACTTTAATGGCTGTTTCTAACGGAATGCCTTCTTCGAGAACAGCGTCCTTTACTTCACTGTACAGACTCGACACCTGACCAATCTGTAATCCGATCAGTTCTCCGTCCCCATCAAAATTAGGTAAGCTTGCTTGTCCATCCGAGGTGTATGTGATTTGCTCCACCGGTACACCTGCATCGAGCATGCGTTTTAGCGCTTTACTGCATTTCACTTCGCCATCTTCGAGAAACTGGGGAATGGTACTGGTCGTAAAGTCTACATAACCACCTCTTTGAGCGTACTGAATTCCTGCTTCAAACAGATGGGCATTTCGATTGATATGGGTTGGATAGAATTGTTTAATCGGAATATCTGTGGTATCAACTATCTCCTCGAGAAGCTTTAAATGGTCATGACTATCTCCTACATGAACATTGACTATTCCCGATTTACCGGACAGCATGCCCCCGATTCGGGCAGCAGATGCAATTTTCGTTAATTCGTTTACAGTGGGTTGAGATGAGCGATGGTCAGCAATCGCTACTTCACCTACTCCGATGATGCGGTCTACTAATATAATATCGTCCTCGATTTTACCGGTAAGTGTTTTCAAAGGCACTTGATAAGAACCGGTCTGCGCGTAGCAGGTAATCCCCTCTTCTTCAAGGCCCTTTGCTTTCGCCACAAGGCTCGCCATCGTTCTCGTCGTTCCATCTGTTCCAATCACACCAACAAGAGTCGTGATACCGGCAAGTGTGGCCTGAGTCAGTTGAATTTCCGGTGTTCTCGTACGAAAGCTGCCCTCGCCGCCTCCACCCATTATATGTACATGCGAGTCTATAAAACCAGGAACAACATATTTACCTGTTGCATCCACAATCTTTATATCCACAAATTGATGAGGAGGTTCAATCTTATCTTCAATAAAACCTATTTTATTATCTACTATCAATATATCCTTTTTCCCTAAAAATTCTGGAGCATATACTTCTCCGTTTTGAATTAATGTCAGCATGATGTTTGCTCCCTTCACTTCTTATTTATATAATCGCGCCGAACCTTACAACAAGGTTCGGCACAATCAATCAAATCAGAAACCGATGAGTGTTGCCGTTATCACAAAGATCGATGACAGAACGAATAGAATGAGCATGAATTTAATAATGAATTTAGCCCATATACCCCAATCGACACGGGCAGCTCCAAGTGTACCGAGTAAGGCAGCAGAGGTCGGAACAAGAATATTGGTTAATCCATCTCCTAATTGGAAGGCAAGGACCGCTACTTGACGTGAGACTCCGGCAATATCTGCAAGTGGAGCCATTAAAGGCATTGTCAGAGCGGCTTGACCGGAACCAGATACAACAAAGAAGTTGAATACAGACTGGAATATATACATACACCAGGCAGAAATGGCTTCAGGAAAATCCCCGACCACTTGTCCTGCTCCATATAACATCGTATTTAATACAGAAGGTGCGTCAGGTGCATCTCCACCAAGGATAATGACGATTCCTTTTGCCATACCTACAACTAATGCAGCCGGCAATAAATCCTTCGCTCCGTCGATGAACCCATCCGCTATATCATCCCATGACATTCCATTCAATTTAAATAGAACGCCAATGATTCCTGCAACTAATCCAATCGTAAAGAATTGGCTTGCAATCTCCGGGATATAGTAAGCGTGTTCCACCACTCCCCAAATGATCCAGGCAATACCTGCTGCAACCGTCAATATGACAAGTGAATGACCCAAAGTGAATTGGGTATTTAAGTCTTGTACTCTGCCTTCTTTACGGAAGTATTCATCAGAAGCGTAAGATAGACTTCGTTTAGGTTCCTTATGAATCGCTTGGGCATATCTCCATGTGTAAATGATCCCCACAAGTGTAAAGACAATCCACATAACAATGCGGAAACCCGCTCCGGAAAGAACCGGAACACCTGAAACACCTTGGGCGATGGCCACCCCGAATGGGTTCATCCATGAAGTGGCAAAACCGATTTGAGTCGCCACGTAGGTGATCATGATTCCAGTGATGGCATCATATCCAATCGCAATCATGATTGGAACGAGAATCATGGCAAAGGCGATCGCCTCTTCCCCCATACCGAACACGGCTCCCCCTAATGAAAATAAGAAGAACATAATAGGGATGATGAGAGATTCTTTTCCTTTCGTTCTCTCAATTACCTTGAGGATACCTTCTTCAATGGCCCTTGTCTTCATGATGATACCAAACGCTCCACCAATTATTAAGATAAAGGCTACTACACCTACAGCGGATCCCCATTTATCCCCTGATACAAGACCTTCAAATACATAATTAAGGAATCCGATTCCGCCACCCGACTCGAAAAGACTGGTTCCTTCTCGAATTAGATTTCCGTCATCATCCTTTAAATAACTGAAAGAATCAGGATTTAATACCGTTTTCGTTTGTTCTTCTCCATCCTGCATGAACGTGATTTCTTCTGTCGTGAATTGCCCCTTTGGTACGACATACGTTAAAATTGCGGCAGCCAGTACAACGAAAAAAACAATTATAAATGTATGCGGCACCTTCCAGGCCTTTTGTTCTTTCTCCATTTCTTTCCCCCCGTTTGACAGTATGATTTACTTCACAAATATACATGCAAGTTCCGTGCCAAACGAAAATTATCTGAAAATACAAACTTTGGGTGCGTTAATGGTTATTATCGGTTAAAATAAATTTAACCATTAAACTATTTGTAAACCAATTAAACCGGTAGTGTCAAAAAACTTATGAAAAGTTGAAAAGGGCATTATCTTTAACGCAAATGTTAGGTTCTTGGTCGCCGCAATCGCTCTTGACAAACACGCCAATGGTTTGTGAGGTGTTCATCAAGGGCGAAGGGGACAAAAGAAGGCATGCCAAATAAGCCCTTGGTTCAGCTATTTTAAACCATTGGCCAGTTCGGTTTGTCAAGAGTTCGCTCCGCCGATTGCTGGTTAAGGGCTCAGCTAAACAAAAGTTAGGCAGTTTGGTCGATGATCCAGTCCTGAGCCAGGCTAATCAACTTCGTCCACCTGGCAGGCATGGTCGGCAGTTTCTCAAGGTACGGGTTCACCACGGGAACCCTGCCCTCTAGAGTTGCGTGCGGGCGCAGGAAGTTAAAATAGGCGACAAAAAGGGTCACATACGATACCGAGCCCTTTGCCGAACCAAATCCATGCGTGCTCTTGTAGTTGCCCTTGAAGGTCCGGTTTAGTCTCTCGATCACCTGCTTTAAAGGACGATGTTTAGTTGACACAGGATCTTCGTTCGTGAGCCCGATGACTTGTGTCACATCAAAAGAAATCCCGTGTTGAGCGAAGAAATGTTGGGCTAACAGGTAAATAGGGTTTCCGTCGACTACGAATGACAGATCTTCAGGTATTACCTTGAACTTGGTTAGAACGTCATTAAGCGCTTTTATGGCGGTCGCTGTATCACGGTTAGGTGAAACAGGATAGGAAAGAATGATCTTCTTGACCGCATCAAAGAAGAAAAATAAGTAATGCCAACGCCCATTCACCCGTATATAGGTTTCATCTCCACAGAACTGATC
>NZ_QNRJ01000025.1 GCF_003315075.1 Rossellomorea aquimaris | reverse complement strand
GTCCGTTTTGCTTGCCGGCTCAGGACACTCTTATCATACCAAGAGGTTCTTTTTTTGTTCAAACTCTATTTTTCTTCATAACAGGAATGCTGCCCGTTAGTTGAAGAACTGAATTTTCATACTCTTTAGATTTATTTTACCACATAATGTAATAAATCCTTTATTTTTTCTCGCAACAGTATGATAATCACATACCAATTCACAAGTAAAATAGCACCCTAATTCGCACAATGACAATAGCCATTGTCACGTTGTTATTATGGGTGCTATTTCTTACGTTATTTTGTTGTTATCTTCTTATAAAACGCCGATATATCAATACAAACTGTTCTGCTATTTACTGTGCTATAAGGTATGCTAATTCATATGCCATTTGCGATGTTTCTCCACAAAAACTGAACTACTTAGAATAAAAAGCATTCCTTTTTTGTTTAGAAAGCATCAGAGCTGCCCCCATGCTTTCCCGGGACAAGTGACCTGTCCCCACTGTCCCATTCTATGATATGATAATTAAATTGTTTGCCTATACTAATATTGATGTCTATCCATCCTAGAAAAGAGGTACTTATGCAAGAGACTGTATTAACCAAACAGCATTGGTTTCTTATCTTCACACTTAGTTTACTAACGTTTGTTCTCGGGACAAGCGAATTTGTCATCGTGGGGATCTTAACGGAGATTTCCTCGAGCCTTCATATAACGAACGCAAAGGCAGGTACGCTGGTGTCGGCGTTTGCGATTACTTTTGCCATCGCCACCCCGATCGTGATGTCGGCAACAAGCCATTTTCCAAAGCGGAAATGGATGTTGTTTTTGATAGGAACATTTATCATCCTGAATGCATTGTGTGTGATTTCGACAAGCTACGTCATGCTCCTTGTCCTTCGCATGCTGACAGCCATTGTCACAGGAGTATCGATTTCCCTTGCCATGACGATCGCCAGCGAAGCGATTCCCGTGACGAAACGGGGAGTGGCCATTTCCTTCGTTTTCGGCGGGTTCACTCTGGCAAACGTGATCGGAGTTCCCATCGGTACCGTCATCGCGGAGTGGTACGACTGGCATGCCACGTTCCTGTTGACGACGATCCTTGGTGTGCTTGCCTTTTTGGCATCGTTCATGAACTTGCCGAGTAAGCTCAGTCAATACCGCAGTTCCATGCGTGACCAGTTCTCTTTATTGACCCACCCGCGGATCTTGATGGCTTTCTTCATCCCGGCTCTCGGATTCGGTGCCACCTATGCGGTCTTTACGTATCTTGTCCCGATTCTGGACATGATGGGAGCACCAGGCAGCTCCATCAGCTTGATTCTGTTCGCCTACGGATTCATCTCGATATTCAGCAACATACTGGCCGGAAAGATTGCCAGTCACAATGCCATCGGACGCCTGCGTTTCGTTTTCCTTATCCAGGCCTTTGTCCTGATCGGATTGTACTTTACGACCGGCCATTTTATCATCGGCTTGATCAACATTGGCTTGATGTCCTTGATGGCGATCTTGCTAACGACCTCAACCCAGCTTTACTTGATTGACCTTGCCGGTGTGTATCAACCGAAAGCGACAGGACTCGCCGCTTCCTTGATGCCCGTTGCAAGCAACGTCGGTATCGCCATGGGATCGGCACTCGGAGGCCTTGTTTACCATCAAGGGCCCTTGATGAATGTGTCGCTAGTCGGTGGAGTGGTTGCCCTTTGTGCAAGTCTGTTGACATTCTTGAGTCATCGATTGGACCGGAAGCATGAGACATCAGCGTAAAGGACATTATCCAACAGAAGGATCTAGAAAGAAGTGTTCAACAACGTTAACCACCTACATTAACAGGAAAGGAAAAAAGGTTCTGATCACCCGATCAGAACCTTTATCTATTATAACCCACGGGGTTTTCCCTGAAGAAAAAGTGCCTGATCACCTTGCTGGGGATCAGGGACCGATTAATCATAGTCTCATCATTAAAAATACCACTCTCAATATTCCAAGAGAATGGCATTAAATTTTTACGATATGTTGTTGAATGCTAAAAACAATCTCTTCAAAATTGTATTTGTGATTCACTACGTCCACTGTAAAATCTTGTTCTTCTTCAATTCCCATTGTCCATTTATAATGATTAATCTTCAAGAAAATAATGAGTGAAGCAAGCGCCGTTCGTTTGTTGGCATTATGAAACGCGTGGTTTTTTGCAATGGATTCAAATAGAGCTGCCGCCTTTTCAGATATTTCCGGATAAGCATCACGGCCAAATGCAGATTGTTTTGGCCGGTTAATGGCTGAATCCAGAAGGTGCGCATCTTTAACCCCTACAGGTTCCTTTGGTGAGTACAGACGAATTTGTACTGTGTTTATGGCAATCACTTGGTTTGTGGTCAGATAAATAAATTCATCCATTATTTGTCCACTAACCCTTTAAAGGCTTTGTCATGTTCCTTAATCACATCATTTAGAATATCCATGAACTCAGCATCTACTCCTTCAGGAAGTGTTAGCTGTTCTTTTTTCCGTAAAACAATTTTCCCTTCTTTGACTTCAACCTGAACGTCATCCCCTTGAGCTAATCCAACTTGCTTAAGAAGCTCAGTAGGAATCGTGATACCATAGCTATTTCCTATCCTTGTAACTCTCCGCTCATATTGTTCCACTTTTCTCACCCCTCGTCATAACGTTATAACCATTATAACATACTAACCGCAGAAAGCTACGGGACATATCTAGAGCTTCCAATATCGATGTATGGCAGGAGAAAAGGGGGCAGTCCCTCGGCACGCTATAGCGTGTTAAGGGACTGCCCCCAATCATCCACTAAAATATATGTCATGAATCCATAAAAACATCCATAATCTTATCACAAATATCATGATGAATAGTCCCGTCAAAATTCAATAAAACCACCACTCCCAGATTGAGCTCAGGAACCATGGTCATCAGGGCTCTTACTCCTAACTGGCCTCCACCATGTTCAACGATTTTGTATCCTCTATAAGTGTCTGTAAACCAGGCAAGTCCATAGCTCCTGACGTCACATCCAGGTGCCCGCCATTCCTCGCTTACAAGATGGATGGGCTTTTGCATTTCTTCTATTAATTCTGATTGTAAAATAGTCGATTCTTTATTCAAATGGAATGTTACATAGTTGCCTAAATCATTGGCTGTCGAATACAAATACCCGATTGGAGCCGAGATTGGGTTGATGGGAAAAGGCGTTTCGATTTTATCCTCGCCTACATAATATCTGGCACTGTTCGGATCTTCCTCAACCTCATATGAGTCACTCGTCGTCCGCTTCATATCTAGGGATGTAAGGATTTCCTCGTGAAGAAATGCTTCCCATTTACTTCCTGTCACCTTTTCAAACAGATCAGCAAGAATCACATACGCATCTGTGCAATAATTCCATCCCTCTCCTGGTGGGTATTCCAACTCTACTTTTTCAAACCATTTCGTGATATCTTCGCGATTCTTTATACTAGCAATCTCTTCTTCTGTCAGCTGATAATGATCCAATGCCTCCTGAAATTCTGTCGGTGTGTCAGAAAAAATTTCCCTCACATTCGGAGCAATCATATTGGCGATCCCTACTTCTGAAGGGAACCCTGCCGTATGGGACAACACATGCCGTATCGTAATCCTGTCACTCTGTTCTTTATTCTTCGTTCGGAAGTATGGCAAATAGGTAACAACCGCATCGTCCAATGCAATCCAATGCTTCTCAACAAGCTGCATAATGGAAAGGGCCATAAAGTTCTTGGATACACTTTGAATGCTCATCCATGTATCACCATCAATCGGTCGTTCTGCGTTTCCGATCCGGGCATTCCCGAAACCCTTAGAATAGATCGTCTCTGAGTCTTTCACAATGGCAACGCTTACTCCGACTCCCTGGTGATTCTGCATCAATTCATTAATATAATCTGTTACTTGGTTACATTCTTCATTAAATTGCTTCATACGAACCTCCATATATGCGTTTCCGCGATCGCTTCGTATTTCATAACGATCGTATCCTCCACACTTTTTGAGTAATCTCTCTTATTCTCTTAACCTGCCAATTAATTGATATACCTTCCCTATATGTTACCAAAAAAAACGGTGCCTGACCCCGATTCACTTATGTCTTAGGGTCCGGCACCAATATATGATTGATTTATATTTCTTTGTTATGGCTGATTCCAAAAGAATATTGAAACCAGTGGAACAACTACCGAAATGAGAAGAATGAAAGAATTACCTATGATTCCGATTGTTTTAAAACCGCCTTTGCCTTTAAGACCCAATATCAGTCCGATCAACGGAAGCACTATGACAATCATGATCATTACTTTTCCAGAGAATAAGTCCCCTGTTATAAACATCGATATAAAATAAACCGAAAATGCTGCTAAAAAGAAAAGAACTGACAGTAACCCGTACTTTTTCATTCTATATCCCCATTTTTTTTCCATTATATTACTTTTATGTTATTTATTCAAAATTATTTCATGCAGACGGCGGCTCCTTTAGAATGGGTCCATTACTTTTGCAAAACCATATCAATATGAGGGATTCCATCATCCAGATAGGTTTCCGTTATCGCCCTGAATCCAAATGACCCATAGAACTCCCTTAAATATTCCTGAGCCTGAATCTTCACCGATCTTTCCCCTAATTCATCATGAATGAAATCCAGTCCTCTTTTTACTAATTCGCTTGCCAGTCCTTTACGACGATATCCTTCCTTCACAAGAACTCTGCCAATGGAAGGTTCTTTATACGAAACACCTGCCGGTAAAAGTCTTGCATAGGCAACCATCTCCCCGTTCTCTTCTTTATAAAGATGATACGAGTGCACATCCTTCCCATCGGCTTCCAGGTAGGGACAATGCTGTTCCACCACAAAGACCTGGGTCCTCACTTGTAAAATCCTGTATAACTCGTCAGTGGATAGTTCATGAAAGCTCTTTAATTTCCAGTTCATGATATTGGACACCTCTTATGTACTGATTTTGGGTAGGGGACGGATCCCATCCTACTTTAAGTCAAGCGGGGTCCGGCCACATTCACTACTTTCGATTCTAGTCCATGATTAGAAAAAGGTCGAGGATTGTACATCGCCGACCTGTCAAAGTTTATTTCATATGGAATATACCTTTGCCGACATACTTTTTGTATCCCCAAAGGCTTAAAACTGCATGAGAGGCACCCACCAATGCTAATAACGTACCAAGCTTAACGACATCTGAGATTGTAACCATAAACAATCCATATCCAATTAATAGTCCTGCAATGACACAGTTTAGTGCCCAAAATATTCTCTTTCCTATTTTAATCACCTCTCTTTTATGAGCAGGGGTTAATAGGGGACGGATCCCATCCTCCTTTATGTCAAGCGGGATCCGGCCACATTCACTACAGGTCAGCCCACTAGCTCGCTTCATTTAGGCAAGGTGCGTTAATGGAGTATTGAAAAAAGCCTTATTTCTTCACTTGAATTGAGTAATTAGGCTTTCTCATATTTCTATAAATCCGCTTCTTTCTGCTCACACTACCCCCTTATACTTAACAAAAAATGGTGTTAACAATGAACCACCCAAGAAAATGGATATCCCTATAACAAAAGTTAAAATGAAATTATCGAAAGGGGATAAGAAATTCAAAAAAATCAGCGAAGGTGCAATTGTGCAAAGAACAAAAGTTAACCTCCCCAAAATAGTTATTCTGTGTTCCGTTCCACAGTTACTACACTCAATTGGTTTGTATGTCCATATAAAAGATTTATAGATTTCACTCCAACTAAATGGAGTATGACAATGATCGCATTTCTGCAAAATTAAACACCTCGACGATAGAAGAGTTTCTTCTTGGGTTAATAGGGGACGGATCCCATCCTACTTTATGTAAAGCGGGATCCGTCCCCATTCACTACAGAAAATGAAGCAGCAACTTGCTTATTAAAAAGGACCCAGCATCCCCATCTGAACAACAACCACTAGGGCTGTCAGAATCAGGAACAATTCAGTTAACGTTAAGATCGCCTGCTTCGGGACTTCGCTATATTTATACTCAAAGTATGCTTTGACACCATAGTCCAGCATGGCGGAAAAAATAATTCCCAATAGCAACAAGTAATTAAAGGCCTCATTGTTAATCTGAACCAAAATGAGTATAGCAAAGATGAGCCCGGTCGAACGCCTCACCCATTTGTCCACTTTACGATGTAACTCGTTAATATGATTATTAGAAAAGAACTCCTTCTTTACTTTCTCGATCTTAAACATTTTTCGTAGAATGAATTTAACAAGTGAAATAAGAGCAAACACGATCATCGCAATGAAGACAAATTTCAACCAAAACATTTAGCATCTCCTCTTTATATATTTGACGGTTTTGTCATGCCAAAAATGCTACACAACACATTTGAATTCCCTATATATGTTAATGTGAAGTCTTATCCTTTAATGAGTAACCAGTGATATATAAAATAAGCGGAGTTTTTCCGTTTAGTTTGCAGAATATAGCTCGGTACGGGGTATATAGGCGGAATTTTTCCGGTTAAGCAAATTAAAGTTACCGATTTACACGTTTTACGAGTTAATAGACGGAATCTATCCGTCTATTTAAGGTGATTTTTATTCTTTTTCCTAATTAAGAGAAATTTCTCCGCTTATTTATCAAAGCAAGTTAATAGGGAACGGATCCCATCCTACTTTATATAAAGCGGGATCCGTCCCCATTCACTCCTGAATTGAAGTCCATCGGTCCCCTTTTATCTGCTTTTCGAGGGGAAAGGACGTTAGATTGTCCATTTTTAGTTGGAGACGGTTCTTTGGGAGGTATGAGGTCCCAGATGTAGAGTGTGATTCCTCGAAAGAACTCCCTTCTACTATGGAATTGATCCCGATTGGCCCACATTCAATCTTGAATTTCAATTATTAATCCTGTTTTGAATTTATCGATCCTCCTTTTGGATTATTTAATCCTCTTCATAAATAATTCATCCTCCTTGTCGAATTTTCTTTATGAAAAACTACTTATACAAAATGGAGCCAAGGCACCTGTCCCTATGGATTTTATTTCCAGTAAAGGGAGCGAGAGGGATTGGTTCCTTGACTCTCTTACTTATGTTACTATTATATTTGTAAAATCCCGGTAAAGGAGAGATTTTGACTACATGATCAATCAAGTTGACTTCAAATACGCTAAGGCTATATCTGATAAAATAATGGATAAAAAGCAAGAACTTATCGTTCAAAAGAACAACCTGAGCTCAAACCAACCCACCAACATAGAATCGCAGCTTCATATTTGGCGTGAAGATATAATTGAAATTTATGCAAAATCTATAAATAGTGACTTAGATACGTCCTACCAGCTCTTAAAGGAGTGGGGAGCAGAAGCCGTCGATACACTGGTTAACTTCAATCTTCCATTAGAGATTGCTTTGGATGAAGTAAGAGATTACCGGAATTTAATCGGGCAGATCATTAAAGATGAAGCCTCGGGTTTCAACTTGACATTTGATCAATTCTATAACCTGATTTCAGATTTTGATGCAGTGGTAGACCGGGCCGTTCACTGGTTAAGCATCTCTTATTCCAGAAGATTTTATACCCGTATCAATGCTGCAGAAGCTACAGCGTTAGAATTATCCATCCCGGTAATCAAAATATCGAATCAAATAGGGGTACTGCCTCTAATAGGCGATATTGATACCCAAAGAGCTCAAGAGCTAATGGATAAAGCACTTTCAAAAGGCAGTGATTTAGGATTAGAATATATGGTGATTGATTTATCAGGCGTTCCCATTATTGATACGATGGTAGCCGACCGTATCTTCAAGGTAGTGGAAGCCTTATCCTTAATCGGAGTGAAAACCATCCTATCCGGGATAAGACCCGAGATCGCCCAGACCATGACCCACCTGGGAATTAATACTTCTAATATTACGGTCACATCAAGTCTCCATATTGCCTTGGAACAATTTCTGAATATGAAAATCCAGATGGCATGATTGAACCCGGCTGCTCCTTCATCAATACTGCAATAAGGGCAAACAGGATTGGAATTATAAAAACGGTCCCAGCCCCCGGTACGATAAAGCATTATCGTACCGGGGCTGGAACCAGCATGTGCGTTTCTTATTCCACAACTCTTTCAACCATCCGTTCAACCCATTGCTGAAGAAGGGTATAATATCGGTTCAAATTGCTATGAATTTTTATCGCCACTTCCTCATTATAAGTATGGACGGTCAAATTCCGATCGTTTACCATTTCTAATGCCAAAACAGCCTCGTCATCCTCCAACAATTGGACTTCCCTGCAACTGCGTATGACACCCTTTGGTGAGCCAATATCTACCCCCTCCATGTCATACAAATATTGCTTTGCCGCTTTCCAGCTTGCCTCAAACGAAAATTCAAATCGTTGAATAGCTGCATCTCTTTCCACATCATTCGGATTTTCAATCATCGCTAACTTTTCAAAATAAATCAGTGCCTTCTTTGCAGACCCTAGTCGTTTCTGTAATCTTTCCATAAGATCCCCTCCTCTTTCACTTGTTGGACTAACGCTCCCTCAGCATGGTGCATATCCACCACGTCCACTTTATAAGGAATGGTCGAATCCTCGATTTGCTCTATCAATTGATTCCATGTAAAAGGAGAAAGCGGGGAGTGGGATTCTATCGCGATGTCGATGTCCGAACTCTGCTTTTCTTCCTGACGGGCCCAAGAACCAAATAAATATACACGCACATTTTCCTTGGCGAGTTCTTTATTCAGAATGAACTTCAATTCATCTAAAATTCGCTCCCTTAAATCACCGGGACATCCCATACAATCCCTTCCTTCCTTTTTTGTTTTATTATAGCATTTTAATCATAGAAAGGCATGGTCACGGAAAAGAGGGACGGACCTCTCAAAAGCCAAGGGAAAAGCCAAGGGGACAGGTACCTCGGCACATATTTCGCGCAATTGAGCCACGGTATCTGTCCCCAGATAATAGAGGACGGATCCCACCCTACTTTGAGTAGACCGGGGTCCGGCCCCATTCACCCCTGTACGGAGGGCCAGGTGAAATCTTAGAGCTGTATGAACTATTTATTTCATGTTAAAAACAACCACAAACCGGCAACCGTCATCATAAGTCCCATCCAACTCAATGGTTCCACCACTTTGCTCGATGATTTTCTTCACAATCGCAAGTCCCAATCCCGTTCCTCCGGTCTCACCATTCCTGGATGCATCCATCCGCACAAACGGTTCGAATATCTTTTCATGGTAGTCGACGGGTACCCCGATCCCCTTATCCTCGATCGTCATGATGGCCTGATTCTGTCTCTGCTTGAGTGAAATCGACAGATATCCATCACTGGACGCCATCCCATTCTGGAGAATGTTCGTAATCGCCCTTTCAAGCTTGGAAGGATCGAATTTCACCATCAGCGTATCCTCGGTAATATCCAGGTGATACTCCATCCCTTTCTCCTCGAACTCTTCTACAAAGGAAGACAGCATGGTACGGAGCCATTCGGCCATATCGTTTTCCTTAAGCGATACCGGATCGCAGTCTATATCCATATGGGACAGGTCGAACAGGTCATGGATGAGCCGGTTTGCTCTCTTGCTGTTGGACACGATGATATCGGTATATTTCTTCTGATCTGCTCGACTCAGATTCGTTAGGCTGGTCAACGTTTCCGCGTAACCCTGTATATTGGTCAATGGGGTTTTCAGATCGTGGGAAATGTCCAGAATCAGCTGCTTCCTCAAGTTCTCGGACCTTTCCTTCAATGCGATTTCCGTGCCGATCGTCTCTGCCATTTGGTTAATGTTATGTTTCAACTGGTTCAATTCCTGATTCGCCTCGAACTCGATCTTCTCTCCGTAGTTTCCTGATGAAATCGAATCGATCCCTTTAAGAAGCTTCTGGATCGGCTGAATGAGCTGGACGGAAGTTCTCTTCACATACCAATACAGAATGACGATCAAGCACACCATGAAAAAGAGGATAGTGAAGAAGAACACATCATCCAATTGGAAATAGTCATCTGCGGGAAAATAGAGTAATAGATACTCTTCACTATTCTCAGGTATATATAAATCCGTATCATACGTATCGGTTTCCTTCAGAAATTCATTCAATCCATAGTTAAACCCGATCTTATGAGGACTATTGAATTGGTCGATCACCTTATAATCGGGACTGACGATTTCAAGGTAGGCATGATCCGGCAGCTCATTCTTCTTGAATGCCGCTTTCATCCCCAATTTCTTCGCATCTTCATACGTCCCTTCTAGGAATTCCTGATCCAAGTCCTCATACACGGTTTCGACATACACAAAGTTTGCCACCAGGGTGAACGTCCCTACTCCGAGTAGAATGATAAACAATAAAGCATAGTTGATAAAAAATTGCTTGGTGATGGAAATGGACTTTTTGAGGAGGATCGGATTAGTCTTCATGGTCCTCCATCCGATAGCCGAGTCCTTTCACCGTCGTGATATAGGCAGGGGATTTAGGATCTGCCTCAATTTGTTCTCTGATCCGACTGATATGAACCATGATGGTATTGCTGTCCCCGATGTAGTCCGTGTTCCATACAAGCTCATACAACTGAGCCTTCGTATACAATCGATTCACATTCTTCATGAAAATCGATAACAGCTTCGTCTCCTTAGGCGTCAATAGGAGCCGCTCCCCATCTTTGGTCACCGTCTGATTGATGGGGTCATATTCGAGAGAACCGTTTCGAATGACACCTTCCTCCTCCACCACACGATAATCCGTATACCGCCGAATCTGGGCATTCGCTCTCGATACGAGCTCAATCATACTAAAGGGCTTCACCACATAGTCATCTGCCCCCAGCCCAAATCCCAGTACTTTGTCTGCATCATCCGCCCTCGCTGTCAGCAGCATGATCGGAACCTTACAGCTTTTCCGAACCTCTTTGATCACCTGAAACCCATCCACTTTCGGCATCATCAAGTCCAGGATCAGAAGGCTCGGCCGCTTCTCCCTGCATTTACGGATCACTTCAGCTCCATCATAAGTCTGCTCCACCTCGTACCCCTCATTCCGCAAATGAAGGCTGATCAATTGGTTAATTTCCACATCATCTTCCGCTATATAAATCAACTCTGCCATACCCTTACTCCCAGTCTTGTAAAATCAAATTTTTATCCTATTTTATCATGGAAGTGGCGATGTTTTTTGAGATTTATGGTTAATTTAAGGTTCCTTTAAGGTTGGGGCAAAGGATGTGTTGTACAATTAGTAGGTTAATGGTCATCGAAATATATGACTGGCCATTGTCTAAAAAAGGAATAATTGGTGGGTAATGAACATGACAAACAAACTAAATGAGTTCATCATAAAAGGACATTTTGAAGAAGCAAAAGAAATGACGAATGAACTTTCCTATTCAGAACTTGATGAAGAACTGATGGAAACAGCCTTCAAGGATTCAAGTATAACGAATTACGCCTTCATTATGAGTTTACTAGTCGAAGAGGAAACCGTTGAATTACATGAGATGGCGTTCAGATTGATGGTGGTTCCACTAAATTACCTGGACGGTGCTTATTACGCTGCCCTTTATCATGCAAGGCGATGCGTGGAGTTAACAGACCGACAAGATATCGGCTATCTATCCAATCTATTATTCTTGCATCAAATCCCCGATAAAGTCGTCAGTGAAGAGGAAGCCTGTGATACGGCGAGAAGGATTCTGGCATTAGATCCCGAACATGTAATTGCTAGAGAGTTTTTGAATAAGTGAAAGAGGGACGGACCTCTCTAAAGTAGGAGGTCCGTCCCTAACTTCTGAAAAAGAAATGCCCCCGACCGCTGAAACTTTCTACGTTCGGGGGGGGCATTTCCATTTCATTCATTTTCGAACTTCACTTGCTTCCTCATAACAAAACTAAAAATAATACTTGTAAGGATATAATAAATCCCTATAATTGATAACGCATCTGTTAACACGATCCATAGTCCATTTCCTTTTATAACGAACCCCCATAACAAGAAGCTCGTGATAAATATAAGTGGGAATATAAGAAAGTATCCCAGGAAGTATAGTTTCTCTTTTTGTTGCTCCATCATCATCATCCTTATCTGGGTAATGGATTTCTTACACTAAAGTATAAGCGTGTCTGTTTAATATAGAATGATCCGATTCAACCGTTTTGCTGGCCCAAGGTCCGACACCTTCCAGACATTTAGCAGAATAATACGTCAAGAACGCGACCATTCCAATGGCATTTCCACCGACGCCAATCTTGATTAATAGTTTCGCAGCTTCTTTATAAGCCTTCTTCTCTAATTAAGCCCATAACCCGCCAGTCATCGCCACCTCAATAATAGCAACCCCAAAATGATCCTTTAACGCACCAATCATACAGCCCTTCCACGTCTTCTTGGCGGCGAATGGCTGGATCGATTGTGATTGTGCCGCCATCATGGGATTAAGACCTTCGCTACTTGCAGAGTTGATCTCTTGTTCCAGCATATCAAGCTCCTTCACCTTTCCAAACTCCTCTTCCAATTGAGCAAAATCAAACCCTATAACCCTGCCTTCAGAATCATAGATAGCCGCTTCCTCCATCAAAAATTCAAGATCAGCAGCCAATTCCTCCACTTCTTCTTCGGTCGCCATGGGTGCCGCACTAACAGATGGGCCAACCATCCCTACTATTAACATCAGAGCTATTAATACTAGTAATGTGTTTCTACCTATTTGTTTCATGATCCCTTCTCCTCTCTAAATATGATACCTCGGCACTTGTCTTATTCAGTGATAAGCTCAGCATTAAAAGGTTCATAGATAGAGAATACATTATTTACCTTATAGGAAACTTAAGGGAAGGTTAAAGAAACCTTAAATTAATTTGTTTGCTCTTCAAGGAGCCACGGAAAAGAGGGACGGACCTCTCTAAAGTAGGAGGTCCGTCCCTAACTTCTTTATTTCAGCTTCTGAAGGGCTTCCTCCAGGCGGTTCCACGTTTCGGTGATGCCTTGTATCACACCCATGTCCGTAACGGTCTTGAGAGACTCTGCCGAATCATATTCAGCACGGTTGATCAGCTTCGTCCTGCCACCCAAATCGATGAATTCCAATGTATTGGTAGTCGAGGGCATGTCTTCATTCGTATTGCCTTCCGGATCTGAGAAGGAATCGACGTAGATGATCTTCTCCGGCTCGATGATCTCCTTGTAAACCCCTTTTCCCCAAGATTCCATACCGAAATATTCTCCTTGACCTCGATCTGCGCACTTCATGCAGTAGTGCCACACACCTCCCGGGCGGAAATCCACGTTACATACAGGAAGCTCCCAGCCTCTTGGTCCCCACCACTGTTTGAGATATTCAGAGTCTTTAAACATAGTAAACACTAGCTCACGCGGCGCATCAAAATCTCGCTCAAGCACAAGTACCCGATCATTTTCCACCCTTGAAGTCAACGTATTGCTGGTCATTTCATTTCCTCCCGTACATTAGAGTATTTTGATTCAAATCACAACATAAAACGGTATTTCGTTTTTACGGCGAAAAACTTGGACACTGAAATCAAAATATACCCTATGGTGAAAAATACCCAAGGATCCCCCATAGTATCCGCTTTTACTATTCTTCAAAGATTCCTTATTTCCTTCTTTGGTTTTGAGATTGTTGATGGAAAAAGGAGCCATGGGGACAGGTACCTTGGCTTTAGTCAACAAAAAAAGAGCGATACATTCCGTTTGATCATGATCACTCTTCACTCCTATTTCAATATGCTTTTCCAATCTTTTATATCACTTTCATGTCTCACGGAACCAGCTGCTAAAGTATCAATATATCAGATATTAACTTAAACAATTAAACGGTAATGCTAATTGATTTTTTCATCCAAACGATTTTGCAGTGTGAAAAATGCAATCAGTGTAGTTACTACCAATACTAGTCCTATATAATTCACAATCATTCATACTCTTCAATCAAACTCCCAGTCTTATCATAAAATGTATAGTTCCGATACTCATACCCTCCATCTTTTGATTTAGGCAAATCCATCCAGGATACGCTCTGCTTGTAAGGAGGGAACGTTTGCTCAAGTGTTTTCCCATTAATATCTACCGTCATTTTCGCAATGTCATTTTCATCATTCGTCACGAACATGATTTTTCTAAGTGAACCAGGTAAAAACATGCCCATTGTCCCGTCTTGATCGGATTCAATATACCTCCACACATAGTTCCCCTTATCGTTTTGAACAAACTCAATATAGGATGGCCTGTGATTGGCCAGAAACCCTACAATTCGAACATCATCAAAATCATCGATTTGCACAATTCGAATGTCTTTATCCACATAGCCATCCAACGAATTTATCACTTTGACGATGGATTCCTTATCATTACCGTATAATTTCGTGGATTGATACCAGGCATAGGCGGCCACCAAAATCACCACTGAAGTGAGCAAGAGCGTTATTTTTTTCTTATTCATCCATGATCCCCCCATAATGAGTTAGCTGGTTAACCGGTCACAGTTCCCATCGTACTTTCTAAATAGACTATTACTAATTATTCCAAAACATTCAGAATTAAACAATATTAAATAGGAGAGAGACGGTTCTCATGCTTCCTATTAGGTTAGCCGTAAGCAGAAAAGCCACCGGTAACAGGAAACCCGGCCAGTTTTAATCGGCAGATAGAGCCGTGGTACCTGTCCCCGTGGAACCTTCCTCGGCTTACCAGTTCACAAAATATCAGGGTAGTATCATCGATTCATTTCCATTATAATTGTATGAGGGAGGTGATAAAATGGAAAAGCAAATCATAAACATGTTATCCGATATTCAACGGAACATGAAAGTGTTCGACCAAAACTTGAAAGAGCTTGACCGTAATATGAAAGGGCTCGATGGAAGAATGCAAGGTCTCGAAAGTAATGTGCAAGGTCTCGACCAAAAAATGCAAGGTCTCGAAAGTAATGTGCAAGGTCTCGACCAAAAAATGCAAGGTCTCGAAAGTAATGTGCAAGGTCTCGGCCAAAAAATGCAAGGTCTCGAAAGTAATGTGCAAGGTCTCGGCCAAAAAATGCAAGGTCTCGAAAGTAATGTGCAAGGTCTCGACCAAAAAATGCAAGGTCTCGAAAGTAATGTGCAAGGACTCGGCCAAAAAATGCAAGGACTTGAAAGTAATGTGCAAGGACTCGGCCAAAAAATGCAAGGACTTGAAAGTAATGTGCAAGGACTCGGCCAAAAAATGCAAGGGCTTGAAAGTAATGTGCAAGGGGTCGAAGGTAATATGAAAGAGTTAAGAAGTGACTTGAAAGAGATAAAGGAAACGGTTAATAGAATTGAAACCTCACAAACAGAAGATGTCATTGCTTTGTTAAAAGTGGGCAACCAACGTTCTGAAACAGACTTTCATTATCTGAACACAAGAATCACAGATATCGATAAAAGGGTTTTCACTCTT
Source organism: Rossellomorea aquimaris (assembly GCF_003315075.1). GTDB lineage: Bacteria > Bacillota > Bacilli > Bacillales > Bacillaceae_B > Rossellomorea > Rossellomorea aquimaris_C. Next base: position 37,929 of record NZ_QNRJ01000025.1, on the reverse strand, counting down.
GAGAATCGAGCTGAAGGGTAATCGTCATATCTCGAAATAATAGTCATGACGGTTACCTTATACCTATTCTTCTTTTCCCCTCACCATGATCCACACTCCATTTCTTCGATTTTTCTTTTGTTAGACTTTCCATTGTATCCAAAAATGGTGCCTGACCAAGTAGGTCAGGCACCGTTTCTTATTCCAAAGGTAACCATAGGGACAGGTACCTCAGAACTATGATTAAATAGGCCGAGGTACCTGTCCCCATGGCATTACCATGGCATTAGTCACCTCTCCATATCCCACACCAATACTTCCACCATTGCTTCCTGATATCCAGCTCTCTTTTCTCTCTGCATGACTTCAGCCACTTTCTTCAATCCATAATGTTGAATTTTATCCAATTGTCTCAACCTCTTATCAGAAACGAATTCCTCTGACATGATTTCAGCATACGATTGTTCATTCATTCTCCATAATCGTACGGAATTGGGAAACCTGCGAACCAACCGATCCGCGATAAGCATCCCTTCAGGATCAAGATCCCCTGAATAGTTGATCGTAATCCCTGAAGCTGAAAGTAATTCAATCAAACGCCAGCCGGCAATTCGCAGTTGTCCATGGGTACAAATAATGGGTGCGTGTGGAACCATATCCATCAATGTGGAAGCGACGCTCGAATTTTCTAACACCCACACTGCCTTTCCCTGATATGGATAGACTTTATCTACTTTAATTAACTCTTTTAATGGGAGATTCAAGACCGTTCCCATCTCTTGTGCTGCTTTCCATACCGGATGAATACCCTGATTGGTCTCAGCCCATAGGTTCTGACCCGTTACAAAGCTCCATATATCATCTCGTATCAATCCGTAATGCCCGAGAAGTTCGTTTTCTTCTTCCGATGTTTTACTGAAACGGATATCACCTTCGTTGTTGATCTGGTCGACGGTCAGCAAATGAAGCAGCATTTTCCCCAGTACCGTGTTTCGATCGAATGCATGGGGATTGCCCGTTATCTTTTGAGCAAATAAAGGCATTCGTATGAACTTTTTTTCTTTTACTATCAAACTCCACGCTTCTTCGAGGTATTTAAAAGAGGAAACCAATCCGGCAGCATCTTCCTTATACAGTGTCCAAATCCATCTTGCATCTGCCGACTTCCCGGAAATCCACTCTACGTACCAAACAAGCTGCGAAAATTTATCTTTCACCTCGTCCCAAAATTGCATTTCCCGTTCTTGTTCTTGTATCAGGCGATCTTTGTTCGCTACCAGTTTCTCATCGAAATAGTCTTCAAGGAATGAAAGCAACGAGTCATACTGATACTTAGTACGGCGTAACTCTTTTTCAAATTTCAACAGGGTAATCGATTGTTTCCCGCGTAATTCTTCTACCGACAACCCTGTCAGACCAGAAATGGACATCAGTTCATCATTGGAAAATGATGTTAAGCTAACCGATCCTCCTATCCGGCCGAGTGACTCATATCTCTTCTTGAACAAGAGAAACAGCTTATGAAGAGCCGCCTCTCCTTTAAGTAAGTTCAAGTCGCTCATAGATCTCTTCCTCTTCCTCTACTTGTTGAACCGGCTTTCTGTGAACTCCATCCCACTCATAGCGCATGACCGTCACAAAGTCCGCGTTTTTAGGACGCAACAGGTCAGCGATTGAAAGGGACGGTACCGTATCATAATCTCCCCACAGCGCCTGGGAATTCATGATGTAGTTGAAGCCCAGTTGCTCAATGACTTCGAACATGTCCCTGATATTGTTTTCATCGACCCCTGCGAATGCCTCGTCCAATGAAATGATATACGGGGCAAAATCTCTCGCTTCCTTATAGCGTGAATAAGCTGCAGTGAATAACGGAATATACATAGCCATGGCTTTCTCTCCTCCTGAGAACTGGAAGAAAGCATTATTTGTCAACTCACGCTTGACCCCTTCATTCTCCCGTTTAAACGAAAGAACAAAGGTAAACCATTTTCGATAATCCAGGACCTCTTTCAACACCTGATGGAGGGTAGACCCTTCATTTCGAAGCGTAATCAATTCTTTCGCTTTCTGAATCCTGGACTGGAAATGCCGGGTGATTTTGCTTAAGTCATCTTCATGAAGATGTTTACTGTCCCGTTCAAGCAGGCTCACAAGTTCCGCTGTATCCATCTCATCTTCCGATTCTGCGGTCTGCGCTTTCCAGGCAATCGAGAAGATCAGTCCAGAAGAATTATCACGTGCTGCCATGATTTTGTCCATCTGACGCACCCATTTGGCTGCCCGCTTGATTCGGCTCCTCAATATCGTGCCGATATGATTCAGCATGATATCCTCATACAGCTTCCGGTCCTGTTCATCCAGGTTCCGATCCTGCTCTTCATAGGTTTTCGTCAGGATATCAGCGAGATAATAAGGGTTAATCTGACTACCGTTGTAAGAAAAACGTATCATCCGGCGATCTTTAAGGGAGATATATTCTTTCAGGAACGGTTCAAAACGTTCGTCATGCTGCTCCTTCATCCACTCCGGCGTTTCTTTATCATCGGTATAATTGGTCATCCTGAATTCCGAGAGCATCTGTTGCTCTTCAAAAAATGCTTTGGTCAGAGACTCCAGGATTTTAGGTTTATCATAAGTGGTAAGCACGTCCCCACATGTTGATAAAAGGTGATCCGCATCTGGAACATCCTCCCTCACTTCCACGAACTGATGATTGATTTCATCTGTCACGTGCTGTTTCCACAGATCGCGCATCTCCGCCCAAAATTCCATGTCCCCTACAACAATCTCCAACTTCTCATCCACCCGTTTTGCATCAGTTTCCTTTTCCGGAAGGGTCCTTTGAAGCTTCTTCAACTCATGCTTCACACTTTCAAACCTGTCCTGAACGCGTCTGATTTCCCGCCTGATTTCATCCATCCCTTGTAAGGCAAGCTGCTGTTCGATGGAATCGACTTCACGTAGCAATCTGTCCCAGTCACTCTGTTCCACGTTGATTTCACCTTTCAAATGATCCAGCTCCTCCTCTATGTCCCGGAGGAGCAAGGCGATATCTTGGATCCGTTGCCGGCTCGCTTGCAATTGGACGAGCACATGTGTCAGGTTGTTCAGATCGCCTTCATATTCCTTCATAAAACGTATTGCCTGCATCACGCTTTCCGTATCCAGTTCGAAGGAGAAGCGGCTGCTGTATTCGTACAACTGCTGTTTAAGCCTGCTTAGTGCCACCTGTACCTCTTTCCACTGCCGATCGGTTTGATCCAGAAGTGCCTGCTGAAGTTTCCGCTCCTGCTCCAATTGCTCAAACTGCTGATGGATATCACGGAGCACTCCATCAGAGGGAATCGATTGCTGCCATTCTTTCACGTCCTTCAGGATCTGTGATAAGCGAGAGATCTCAAGCATAACTCCATCCCGTTCTTCATTGAGGTCAGCAAGTTCTGTCATAAGGAGCTCGATTCTTTCCTTTAAATGACGTTTTCTGGATGCTCTGCCGATAAACTTGGACGGACCTTCTTCCGGGGCATGACCTTTCAAGATTCCCATCATGTACGACCCATCTGGATGGATCACGAATGCTCCAGCCGATTCTTCTAATGGAATGGAACGAAGGACTTCATCCACCCTTTGTATGGAAACGGCTGAATCCGCTTCGACATCCGGTTGTAGATAGTCAGCAAGGGTCTGCGTCATAAGGAATGGTTCTGGTACCAGGACCGAATCTTCTGTCGGTCTGATTTCATCTCCCGAAATCAGGCCGTCTAGAATCCCCGTCTGTCTTAGAACTGATTCGATACGCGACTTTTCTTCTTCCGTCACACCCTCCTGAAACTCCACTGCTTCATAGAACGGGACTGCGGCAACTCCTCCCTCTATAAGTTTCTTACGATGCAATGAGGTTCCCTCTGATCGCTCCGGTTCGATCATTTTCTGTTGCTTCAACAGTGAAATCTGCTCATTCTTATCTTCCATTTCACCTTCCAACCGCTTGAGGTGGTTTCTATGTTCAACCGTTCGGGTCCGAATCTCTTCCCGGTACTCCTCCAGACTTTCGAGTAGTACCCCTTTTACTTGATCAAACGAGCTCTCCTCATAAAGCCCCTGCACAGATCGGGCCACTTGTTGGCGCTGTTCATCTGTGAATGAGAGTTTGTCATATTTCCCCATCCAGGTGAAAATGTCTGATTCCAACCTTTGCTGTTCTTCCGTAAACCATTCTTCGGTATGATCCATCTGCTGCAGGATTTCATCAACCTTCTGCTTCTTCTCCGACGACTCCCGTTCAAGGTCACGGTATCTCTCTTGCTGACGCGTTCGATCGTCAAGGAGCTTCATGGCTTCTGAAAGCACGTCCTGATGAGCCGCAACTTCTTTCTTCCAGACGGTAAAATCGTACGTACCTTCTTTTATCCGTTCGAAATCATCCTGATTGACACTGTGAGCTGAAAAGTCACATTCCTCCGCCAGTTCATTCATATCAGCCAGTAACTCTTTCACACTACTCGTTGCCTTCCACTCACTTTCCTCTAAGGAAGTAAGCTCTGTCTTCTTTTTCACATAATCCTTATGCTTCCTGTCCCTTTTCTCTTCCAGGCGAGTGACCGAGTCTTTTTTCCGCAGCGACTCTTTCTCAAGATCTTTCTTCTTCGATTCAAGTGACCATACTTCATGACGGTTCAGCTGATCCTTCTGTTTCTCAAGGAGGTCTTGTTCATTCGACAAGCTCTTTTCTCGTTCCTCAAGCTCTGAAATTCCCAGTTTTAAATCTGCTTTATTTTGCTGAAGTTCTTTGACAGTCTGCTCTTTCTTGACCACCTTTTGATGAGCCGTCTGCCACTTTTCCGCATATTCAGCCAGCACGTACCGGTTATACCGATCGTACACCCGAAGGACTTTATCAATCGAATCTTTTTGCATGGCCAAGCGCTCTAGTTCCTGTTGAGCCTGATCCATGTGATCGATACTGTCGGATAAATAACGGATTTCATCGTCCGTCAAAGGAGGCAATGCCGATTCCAGGATTTCATAGATCACCGTTGGCTTGAAGTCCTTTGAAAGCTTCGGACTTCTCAGTTGAATCAATAATTTGATAAGGTCCTCATACGCATCGGTTGATTGGAAGCCGAAAATATGGCGATTCACAAGCTCCATATACTCCCTTTGGGAATGGACGACCTCCCCTCCCGTTGCAATCCGATTCTTTAATTCCTTATCCGACATGGGAATCTTCTCACCTGAATGAGTGAGGGTAAGGGGAAAGTCAAGACCGATCCGCCGGTTATCCGTGATGACGAAATACCATGATTTCATCGGCTTCCCCCGCTTTGCCTGCATTCCGATCCCGGTGGTCATATATTGCCCAGTACCTTTCTTCACATATTCCATAAACAGATAGCCCGTCCGCTCGTCACGGTCGACAATTCCTTTTTCCCCAAGAAGATAGTCTTCCATCCTTCTCGCCTTGGAACCGAATGGATCCAGTCTGTCGGGAGATTTCCTCCCGTCCAGTAATACGGGTAAAAAGCTTTGCATCGTAACCGACTTCCCAGATCCATTGGCTCCGCGGAGCAGCAGCTTCCCGTCTTTAAAGTCAAATGTCTCTTCATCGTAATACCAGAAATTCACGAGACCGGCCCTGTTCAATTGCCATTGCTCATTATTCACTGTCATCACCCTTTCTCATAAAATCATCTGGATATTTGCCTGCCAGGATGCCAAACAACGGTTTGATATAAATCATCGCATCATCCGCTTCAACCATCATCCAGCTTTTCATAGACGAAAGGCATTCCTTCCTGATGGCTTCAACCGTCGCTTCCCGGAAATGTTTCGACCAGCCTGAACCGTTCTGTTGCCTTAATTCCACAATCAGCTGATCAAAGTCCCCTGTCGTCAATAGCAACTCTCCCGTCTCGAGAGGCGAAAAGGAAGAACGCTTTTCATATAACAGATACGACAGCTGCAACAAAACATCGGTTACAGCTTTATTATCCGGAAAATACTCATACTTGTAATGTGGTTCTTGAGAAGACAGAAAGGCCGTGTTCTTAAATAACCTGAGGCGATAATGGCTGTGTTTCTCGATATCTTCCATCATACGATTGCGAAAGCTCCTGATATAAATAAAATCGGGGTCGTTGCTCGATTTTCTATGTACGCCCGGTGAAAAGAACAATTGGCGGTAGACCCGCTTTCTGCGCTCATCTTCCTGCTGAAATTTCCAATCTTCCTGTAGGAGATCCTGCCAGCTGGTAAATAGAGTCAAATCCTCAGGAAACGAACGGATAAAATATTTACTGTAAACCGTCGTTTCGTATAACACTTCATGTTCTTCGTCATTATCAAACTTCTGAATATTCCCATCAACCGTGCGTATCAAATGTAGATCTGCCATCGCTCTAATCGTCCGGATAAGGGATTTCCGGTGGGTGTACACCGTCCAATCAATTCCTTCTTCACCTTCATAATCATGTCTGATCTCCTCTGAAAGTTCAGACAACAGAAACTGCTCACCGACAGACTTTTCTTCAAGAAAGGCCATCGCGTAACAGAATAACGCATAATCCCGTGGCTCCTGAAACGACGAAATGCCCATCCACGGCTCAGGTTCAACAGGAATTTTCTCAAGCTTAATAAAATGTTGATGGACAATTAACAACAGACCAAATTTATCATCAAGATACCGCCTCAATACCTTTTCCCGTTCACGAATTAACTGATATTCCTGGGGATTCTCACTTCTCAATATCCAGAACTCATGCAGCAGGAGTTCCAGCCCCTCAATCGCTTTGTCATCAAATTCAATCGTTTGAGCCTGTTCCAACGGATGATCCCCCTTTCATTTCCAATGTTACATCCGGCATCTTCAACACCCCATCTGCCGCATGCAGTACCGTCTTTCGGTCCCGATGCACCTGAACACTCACCGTAAATCCATAATCCGTTTTAATGACCTGCTTCTTACTTGCCATCGCTTTACCAATCCAGCTGAGAATCACTTTCCTGACAAACGGCTCCACCACACCAAGCTCTGACAGAATCATTTTCCGATTGATGAACAAAGTTTCGATCATTCTTTGTTCCTGCTCCTTTTCAGCCAGGTACTGCTCCCTCAGTGCCTTTTTCTTTTCCGCATTTGACTCCATCGCCCCGGGCTTCGTCTTTTCCTTATAGGTCCTGATGCGCGGCTTGATTGGCAGGATGATTGGTTCTTCCTCCCAAACATCACTGTGAATATTTTCTGTCGTATCTTCTTCGATTTTCAAATGCCTGATCGTCATAGAACCGAAAACGACCGCTGACAATTGATGGGCATCTTCCATGGAACGGCTTCCACTGAAGAGCCCTGCAAGATGAAGATAATCTTTCTTACGGCTGTGATGACTGTGATGCCGTTCACTCATGCGCTGTACATAACGGGTGATTCGCCTGATCATTTCATTCGTCTGAAGCTGCAGCATTTCAAGCTCGCTCGATTGGCTGACGCTCCCGATGAACCATGACCTCATCACCCGCCAGAAATCGTGGAACTCCTGGTACCACTCCAACACCATCTCCTCGCCGATTTCTTCCAGACGTGGAATTTGCCTCTTATGATCGGCAAGCTTGTCAAAGAAAGGCTCCACCACCTGCTGATCCATCCTCTCCAGTTGATCCGAAATCTGAAAGGACGTTTTCTGCAAGGACACAATAAAGTCTCTCAGGTAGGTGGTGAATTGACTTTTATACACTAAGAACGCCTCACTCTGCATCCGCTGATCCGTTTGTTCACTGTTGATATACGCAATATAATCCGCCGTGCTCGTCCGAATCGTCCTGAAATAGTGCAGCAGATCCTCCCATAGGAGCATATACGTCTCAGGAGATTCCGAAAGACCACTTTTCAACTCATGATCGAGCTTGTTCACCGATTCAAGCAAACGGTCAAACTGAGACTTCTCAAGAGAACCACCGAAACTTTCCCCGCTCTTCTTCTCAAGTGTCGCAACCATTCTCTCAATCTCAATCGTATAAGGTGTCGACTGATAACGGAACCGCTTCTTCTTATACTCCTCAATCGTCTTCGCATTCGTCATATCCTGCCTGGCATTCAAATTCTTCCACTTCACCAACTGAGCAAGCTGTACGAGAAGCTGCTCCTCCTCATAGTGCTCATAGTGAGGGACGGACCTCATATAATCCAGCACCTCTTCAGGTGAAATGAAATCTCTCATTCGTTCATGTTGCAAATAAAAGTATCGTAGAATCGTTCGATATTCAGCAGCATTCTCAGCTGTCAGATAACTCGCTTCGATGAGCTTTTTCATCGGCCCTTGCATGTTTCGTGCACCTCTTTTCATGGTGATCATACATCATTTACTTATGTATGGTATATGAAATAATTATACAGTTAAAGGAGCCATGGGGACAGGTATAGTGTTTCTAAGGGAAGGGGAAAAGTAGAAGGGAATACATCTTATATAATGCTTTCAAGAAGGAATCATTCAGGCGAAGTCATCTTTATAAGTCCACTAAAAAAAGAACGATTCATTTCAGGTTGACCCGAATCGTTCTTCACTGGTTTTTCAATATGCGTTTAAAATCCTTGATATCACTTTCATGCCTTACAGAACGAGCTGCTAACGTATCAATCACTCTTTGCTGATCTTCGAGTGTCTCTGTTATCTTGCTGGTTTTTGCATCGATATGTTTCTCTATATGCTCAAAGTATGGGCCCAGTCCATTAATAAGATTATCTTTTAATTGATCTTGGCTTGTTTGAAGTTGGTTTTGATTTTTTTGCAGTTGATCTTGGCTCGCTTGAAGCTGGTTTTGATTTTTTTGCAGTTGATCTTGGCTCGCTTGAAGCTGGTTTTGATTTTTTTGCAGTTGATCTTGGCTCGTTTGTAGTTGGTTTTGATTTTGTTGTAGTTGGTCTTGGCTGATTTTCAATTCCTTTTGACCACTATCTAAACGGTCAAGTCTAGTGTTCACTTTTTCCAGTTCACCGAGTATGAGCTTTAAGGTCTCATCCAATAAAATAACCCCTAATGCGCGTTTCCTTCATTATAACATGTCTCAATGGGGTTGATAACTATTCTTTCTAATGAAAACCATAGAGACAGGTACAAAAAATAATCCAATAAAAAACAACCCCAACTCACTATGTAAGAAGGGATTATTCATTCCATAAAATAAAAGCTCTCAACTGTAAATACATTTCCCTGGTCCTGCACCAAGAAAGCCAATCCCGATGATCCAACCTCCCAGCTAGAAAAGAAGCTCCAGGCCCTTCATACCTTTATCTTCCGCCCCTTCCACTTCACAGAATGAAAAACATTCACCCGGACAAAAGAATAAAGGAAAATCACGGCGAAGAATGCAAACAGCAACGGGTAAAAAGGGAAATACACCCATCTAAAATCCCCGACCCTGCGAGCAAACCATGCCGTTTGAACGGAATAGAGGATATACAATACCCCGTAGACGATGATAGCGGCAGTACTTCCCTCTATCATCGAAGAGATCAATGAAGACGCGCTCGTTAAACTTCCCGTAATCCAGAGGATGACCATCAGCATGACGACGGGATGAGTGGACTTAGAACCGACGGCAAAGCTTTTGCACCAGCCTTCGATCAGACTCCCCACCCCTTCCGGATACATGCGGAACGAAATGATTCCCCTGCCACCGAGACAGCGAACGGGAAGGTTCTGATCCAGAAAGGCCTCTCCCAGTGCCAGATCATCCATGATGGCCCCCTCGATTTTCTCATGCCCACCGGATAAAAAGTAATCGTCTCGATTACATAGAATACATGGACCGAACGAACCGGCAGCTTTGAACCGGGATCCCCAGACGGTAAATAGATTCATGCCCACCACGACGATGATGTTAAAAACAATGGAAAGATGCTCATACACGCGCTCCACGGTGTGATAGGGCTGCAAAGCGAGTATCCCCCTCGCTCCTTTCCCCTGGTAGACATGCAGAAGATTACGTAATCCATCCACACTCGTAAATCGGGTATCGGCATCCAGGAATAGCAGCCAGGCTCCTTTTGCCTCCTTGGCACCGCGCCAGCAGGCAGACGATTTCCCTGCCCCGTTATTCTGGAGGACCGTGACACCGTAGCTTTCTGCGACCTCAACGGTTCGATCCGATGAATCGTCATCCACCAACAGAACCTCAAATCCCTTGTATCGCTGCTCTTGCAATGACTGCAATAAAGGGGTGATCCTGCCTTCTTCATTCCTGGCAGGGATAATGATGGACACAAACGGCAACCCCGCCGTTTGTTTAGAGGTGAATCTTGGAACCGGCAAGGACCAAAACACGATCACGCCAATGATCACACCCAGGAAACCCAGGATGAGATTGATCACTTCTGAAGCAGTCATGCCCTCCCCCTCCTTCCTCTAGAATAGCGCCAATCCCCGTTCAACCTTTATGTAGTCTTTTCTTCCCAACTCCTGACGTAATCGCCGATATCCGCCCCCGATTGTACCGCTGAACCACAATAATCGGAAGGTTAAAGACAAGGGCATACAGAACCATCGCCCATCCTGCCCATACGGGATTCCATATAAAGAACAGCGGAGCAGGGAGAATGGAGAGCCAGTGAGTTAGTTCCGCGCGTTTCGTTTCCGCGGCAAACACCTTCAAGTCCCTCGACTTCGTCCCATGCAGCCCCTTTTTGCTGTATCCCTTTTTGAGAAAAATCGTGCCGTCTAGAATCAAACCCTTCCACGCCTTCACCCGGAATAAACGCTGCCACAATGCTCCGGAACGTTCAAAAGAGAACGTCCGAAACCAGAAATGGTCTTTCAAAAACCAGGTCAAAGGCAGCTTCAAGCAAATGGCCGAGATGGCAAGATGAAAGAACGTCCAGGCAAGCACATCAATGAGTATGATCCAATGGTCAGGCAGTGAGACGATCATGACATCACCCCTTTTTTATAAAGCATCCCTCTCCATAATCTTCTCACCGACCAGCTGGCCGCTTAACGTCACCATCGGCATTCCGCCACCCGGGTTCACCGTCCCCCCGACAAAGTAGAGGTTATCGTAGCGTTCACTCTGCTTCGGATGCTTCAAGCCTTTATTCTTCTTACTGTCTGACACCGTTCCATAAATCGCCCCGCGGTCGGAGCCATACGTGCGCCTGATATCTTCCGGTGTCCACATATCCCTCGTGACAATGTTCTCACGCAAGCCATCAAGGCCCATCTTCTCCAACTTGATCAAGACCCGCTCAGCGAATTGTTCATAGTCCTCTTGCGTATACGGATTCTCATCCCGGATAAACGGAATATGCGGCAGCACCTTGATATTTTCATGTCCTGGAGGGGCCTGTGTCGGATCGGTCTTATTCACATTGACGAGATAAATGACCGGGTCCTCCGGCAGTTCATGGCGGTGGAAGATCGATTCCATTTGCGCCTTCATATTTTCGGCGAAAAAGAAATTGTGATGGCGGAGCTGCGGATAACTCTTCTTCACACCGAGATGCATGACGAGACCGGAACTCGCCGGTTCGAATTTCGTTTTTAATTTTTCAATATAATCGCTGTCTTCCTCCAGTAATCGCTCGTACACCGGTATGACTTCCATATTGGACACATAGTGATCGGCCGTCACCCGGGTCCCGTCTTCCAAAACGGCTCCGGTAATGTCGCCATCCTTCTTGTCTAGCTTGACGATCTGCTGTCCAAGGTGGAAGGTCACCCCCACTTCTTCCGCCAGCTTCACAAGGGCGTCGGCGAGCTTGTGCAATCCGCCGGGAACGTACCATGCCCCCTGATCATGCTGCATGTAGATCATCATATTCATCACAGCCGGCGCATCGTAAGGGGACGAACCAACATATTTGATAAAATAAGAGAGCATATCGCGAAACTGCTCATGACTGATCCGCTTATCGAGGGATTTATGCACCGTGGACATCAGGTCAATGTTCTTCAAGACACTGAACAGTCCCGCCTGCTTGACGATTCCTTTTGCCGTATCCGCACCTTTAAATAACGTTTTATCCGTCATATCGTAATGGGTTTTCGAATGCTCCAACAGACGTTGATATTCACGAATGTCCTTTTCACTGAGAGAGGCATTCTTCTCCAGCATGTCGTTCACATCTTCATACAAGTCTATGACATTTCCATCGGGGAAGAAGGAACGCCATTGATGATCCAGCCTCTCAATCTGGACATAGTCCTTCATGGATTTACCACTGGCCGCAAACAACTTCTCAAAGATCTGCGGCATCGTCAAAATGGACGGGCCCAGATCAAACCCAAAGCCGTCTTGCTCGAGCCGGTTCAACTTTCCTCCAATATGATCGTTTTTTTCATACAAAGAGACATCGTATCCCGCCTGTGCCAGTGTAATGGCAGCCGACACCCCGCCGAGTCCGCCTCCAATGATCAGTACTGTTTTATTTTTCAATGGTTCCGTTCCTCCTGTTCGGAAATCTTGTTTTGGAATATGTATGTTTATCTTAAATACTTTTAACATCTGCCTGACCTTATGCCAAGCTCCTTTTGACCCTTGGAACCAGACCCGGTTTGGCCTGCTTCTTCCAATACATCAAGTCTGTATCTTCCACACTCATCTTATACCCTAACTGCCTCTAAGAAAAAACTTGAATGTGTTTGGGTCATGGTTCGATGTGGAGGGGCTTCTGCCACAGTGAAATCTTGTTCTTCATCGATTCCCATCGTCCATTTATAATGATTGATCTTCAGTCCGTAGAACACATCCTTCTAAATGGGTGAAAACATAAACAAAGGGACGTATCCCACCTTTAGCCTTTAGCAAAGTAAGATACGTCCCCGTTTAGTTTATCCCCATATTTTCATCTTGAACCACCCACTATGAGCGATTGTCAATATTGAATTATCTAAAAAATACAACAAAAAACCTATGTTAGTAAAGAGAGTGTATCCCTTGGTAACACAGGTTTTCACATGCAGATTACTGGCTATTTTTTGATCAAAAATCATTAGAACGATTCATGCTTAGAAAGCACGTGAACCGTTACTTTGCTTTCAAAAAAGAAAACGGCGTGGACCAACAAAAGGTCAACGCCGTTTTTCATGTCCGAACACCCGGAAACTCAATAACAAATTCCGTCCCCACCCCTTCCTCACTTTCCACACTGATCTTCCCCTTAAAGGAATGGATGATTTGATAGCTGACCATCATCCCAAGGCCTGTCCCTTTTTCCTTCAGAGAATAATAAGGAGATCCCAGGCGCTGGACCTGTTTTGGATTCATACCGATTCCCTGGTCCTTGACCGTAAGCCTGATGTGTCCATCGGCGGTCTGATGGCACGAAAGCGACACGGTACCGCCATTCGGCATGGACTCCACTGCATTTTTCAAAATATTGAGCAGGGATTGGTTCAGCTTCTGGGGATCTGCTCTCATCCAGCAGTGATCCTGGATGTCGGTTTGAAATTCAACCTGCTGGTTCACATTAAAGGTTTGAATCAGCGATGCTGTACGTTTTAGCTGTTCACTGACATTGATGGTTCCATATGTACTGTTGGAGGGTTTGCCTAAAGCGAGAAAGTCGTGGATGATTTCATTGGCCCTATCTAATTCTTCAATCGACAACTTGATGTATTCTTTTTGGCGAAAAGGGAGATCGGGTTCATCGAGGAGTTGAAGAAATCCCCTGCTCACCTGCAAAGGGTTGCGGATTTCATGGGCAAACACACCGGTGAGTTCACTGATCACCTTGAACCTTTCCGAGTCCTGGACCTCCAGCCTGAGCTGATGGATCTCACGAATTTTATCAATCAGCACAGTACAGAACCACGTGACGGCAATCGTAAAAAGCAGATGAATACCCTGAACTTTCAACACAGGGATGGAGAATCCATTCATGCCCGCAAATACCAACATGCCGCAGACACAGTACAGGAACGATAATCCCGTTGCAATGATGATCCTTCGATCCCTATTCACACGTAAAAATAATCGCTGAACGTAAAAAATGACAGGGAGCATAATGATGAGCACAACGACTGTCGTCACGACCCCCATGCTGATCCCGAAAGACAGACGATATAGAATGATTAAGGCTGACAGAAACACGCCAGACCGAACTCCGAGGTATAACGTCCCGAATAGCAGAGGGATAAACCGGATATCGAGGCGTGCCCCCCCAGCGTATTCCACGGGAAAGGACATGCACAATAGGATGGACACTCCCCATAAAATGGTCATGAACATCTTGATCGACCGGTCCTCTTTCACCTTCTCCAGAATAAACGTAAAGTAACTGAAGATCGGAATAACCATTAATGTAAATTGCAGCAGGAAATCTTTCACTATACTCATCCGGGCACCATTCGCCTTCTGTTCTAGGTATCTTCAATTTTATCAAAATTCAGAAAGTTTTGGTACTTCGACCTTTTTATTATAAAAAAACCGTGGTTCCTGTCCTCGTGGCTTTCTATCAAAAGAAAAAAGTAGAGTGGTTTCAGTCCTCACTCTACCCACTCCAGAAACGGGATTGTAATAGATGAAACAATTTCATGAACGTTTCAGCATATCCCTTGGGTTCTTGTTATTCCTTTGTTTTAATTGTAATAAGTCAGAAATACAATGGTGATAAAAATGAGAAAGAGATTCAAAAAACGACGAATGAACAGGAAAGTCTATCCTAAGCGGATGAAGATTCTATTTGTGACTGTTTTTTTCTTATTCAGCATGTTGATCGTAAGACTGGGCATGGTCCAGATTGTGAATGGACAGTCTTATGAAAAAGTAGTAGAGAAAAAGGAAAGTCTGACAGTGAATTCACCCGTGCCTCGGGGGGAAATATATGACCGAAACGGGAAGTTGATTGTCGGCAATAAGCCACAGAGGGCCATCACCTATACCCGGACATCAGATACGAGTCAAGAAGAATTACGGAAGGTTTCAAAGAAGTTAGCCGATATGATTGACGTGAACATCGAGTCACTTACAGAAAGAGATAAAAAGGATTTCTGGATCTGGATGAATCCTTCAGAAGCCGACAAGAAAGTGTCCGCTTCCGAAGTGGACCGCATCCAAAGCGAGAAGGGTCTTTCTACCAAAGAAGCCAACCAAAAGATTTATCAATTAATGCTGGAACGAATCAGCGAAAGGGAATGGGCCTCTTTTACGAGAGAAGAATATGAGATGCTAGCCATCTATCAAAACATTTCCAAAGGGTATGCCCTCTCCCCTCAAATCGTTAAAAACAAGGGGGTCTCCATCACCGAATATGCACAAGTGAGTGCCCACCTCGACGAATTGCCGGGTGTGAACGTCACAACGGATTGGACAAGGTCTTATCCACTTGACCACACTCTCCGCTCTGTGCTTGGAGATGTGTCTTCAACCAGGGAAGGGATTCCTAAAGATCTCCTCCAAAAATATCTGGCGGAGGGTTATGACAGAAATGACCGCGTGGGTACCAGCTACTTGGAATTAAAGTATGAAGACCTCTTAAATGGACAAAAAAAGAAAGTCAAAAACATCATAAAAGACGGGCAAGTCATTGGGACAAAGGTCATCCAAAAGGGCCACAGCGGGAAAGACCTTGTGTTAAGCATTGATGTCGAATTGCAAAAAGAGATCGAGAAGATCATACAGGAAGAGCTTTCAAAACATATCGGTACGAAGGGTTCTCCTTATCTGGATCGGGCATTCGTGGTCATGATGGATCCGTACACAGGGGAAATCGAAGCCATGGTCGGCCAGAAAGTGAAGGAAATCCTCCCGAATGGGGAAGTCGAATTCCAGGATTATTCCTTGGGGACCTACACCACTTCCTATGAATCCGGGTCCGTTGTGAAAGGTGCTACCCTCTTAACCGGTTATATGACCAATCAAATCAAGCCGGGGGAAAGGATTGTGGATGAACCCCTTTATATTAAAGGAACACCAAAGAAGGCTTCCTGGTTCAATGAATGGGGGCAGCGTACACGCCGAATTTCTGATCTATTTGCACTGGAGAAATCCTCTAACTCCTATATGTGGAAAGTGGCACTCCGGATTGCAGGGAGCAGATATGTTCCGGAAGCACCCATTCAACTGAAGGGAGACGCCTTCCGGACATTCAGGGAGCATTTTGCCCAAATGGGACTGGGCGTGCCGACAGGGATCGACCTGCCCGGTGAATCACCGGGTTATCAGGGAACAGCGGAACACCCGGGACTGCTTCTCGACTTTGCCATCGGGCAATACGACACGTACACCCCCATGCAGCTGGCTCAGTACGTTTCAGCCATCGCAAACGGCGGGGAGCGGATTCAGCCTCACCTGTTAAAAGGGGTGCGCGAACCTTCCAACCAGTCACCTTCATTAGGGAGTGTCGTGTATAAGAAGGAGCCAGAGGTGCTGAACCGCATAGACGCCTCACGAGACGAAATCCATCAAGTACAAAAAGGCTTCTATAGGGTCTTTCACGGGAGAGAGGGTACGGCAAACCTCTTCAAAGATGCCTCCTACAATGCAGCCGGTAAGTCAGGAACGGCAGAGGCGTTTTACAAAGGTCCGAATATGAAGAAGGCACAACCAACCTACAACACCTCTCTGATCGGATACGCACCGTTTGACCAGCCTGAAATCGCCTTTGCAACCGTCGTTCCATGGTCTCACCAGAAACACGATCCCTATATCAATAAGACCATTTCCAAACGAGTGATGGACACATACTTTGAGTAAAAAAAGAATAAGGACTATTAATGGAAAAGAGGCTGTCCCCAAAGTAGCAACTGCTTACTTTAAGGACAGCCTCTTAAGTCAGACATGATTTTTTCTTTGTAAAATAGAGAAAAGTAGAGTGCGGATCGTCTCCACTCTTTCCTGTCTCATGCTTCCTTTTTTCATCTATCAGAAACACATCAGCCCACACTCCTTACCCAACTCCCCCCACTAACCCTCTCCCTCCAAATCAATCCCCCATCCTCCACCACACCCACCATATCCATCATCACCGCAAACCCCAGATCCACCCCACTCAACACCCCAGCCTCCTTACACCCCTCCCACAACTCCCGATAACTCACCAACACATACCCATCCTCACGCCTCTCCCGCTCCTCACCCAACAATCCCATCAACACCCCATACACCTTCAAACTCTCCATCCGAAAATCCAACTCATTCCCCTTCGCATACTCCGTCACCAACATCCCAATCCCTCCTCTTTTCATCATTTTATTCTTAGCCAACGGACCTGTCCCCCCGCCCCACTCAAACCGAAGCAACACAACCGTCCCCCTGCTCCCGCTTCATCCATCCACCCCGAAACCGCCCAAACTCCCTCACAAACTCCAACTTCACCGTCCCCACCGGCCCATTCCGGTTCTTCGCAATCTTCACTTCCACTTCCTGTCCGCTCTTCGAATCCGGATAGTAATAATCATCCCGGTACAGAAACAACACCACATCCGCATCCTGCTCAATATTCCCTGAGTCACGCAGATCCGACAGCCTCGGCCGCTTGTCATCCCTGGACTCCACTCCCCTCGATAGCTGGGACAACAGAATGATCGGAATCCCAAACTCCTTCGCCATCCCCTTCAGCTGCTTCGTAATATGTCCAATCGCCAGATCATGCCGGTCAAACCGCTCCTTCACCGTGATCAGCTGCAGGTAATCAATCACCACGAGAAACGGCTCCGTCGGGTACTCCCGCTTCAGATTCATGATCCTCTGCCTGATCTCCGGCAACGTAATCATGCCATTCTGCGAGAGTTCAAGTTTCGCCTTGTACACCGCGTTCATCGCCCCATGCATCCTCGGCATCTCGTCCTTCGTCAAATACTTATACGGATTCTGCCATTTCATCATGTTAATATCCGTGATACTTGAAAGAAGTCGCTGCATGATCTGCCTCGAACTCATCTCCAAGGAAAACACCATGCTCACGCCTTTCTCCCTCGTACATTCCCAAGCAAGCTGAATCGCAAAAGCGGTCTTCCCCATAGAAGGTCTCGCCGCTAAGATGATAAGCTCCCCTTCCTTCCACCCTCCCGTCAGTGCATTCAGGCTCTCGAATCCCGTCGAGACACCGGGAAGTCCGTCCCTCTCCATGTAAAGAGATTCATAGAGATCCATTATGATGTCGTCCTTCGTTTCTTCGTCTGTATTCGTGTTGGTGTGCATGTCGATGAGTGCTTTGTAGAGGCCCTGTGCGGATTCCGGGGTGTAGGAGTTCAGGAAGTGATGGGCCGAGTTCTTGATGAGGCTCAGTTCGTAATACTTCAGGACAATCTGCTCATACTGCTCGATGTTCACCGTCGTCGGACAGTAGTTGGCAAGGGCCAGGAGAAACTGAACCCCTCCGACATTCTCAATGTCATCCCCAAGCTCCTCCACCACCATGACCAGATTGATCTCCAGCCTCTTCTTCTGAAGCCCCTTCATCGCTTTAAAAATCAGGCGGTTCTTCACCAGAGTGAAATGCTTCTCCTCCAGGGTCAGTGTATCCAGAATATCCGCTTCCAGAAGTACAGCTCCAATGATCATGCTTTCCGCTTCATGCAGCTCGCGTAGCAGCTGTTCATCGTGCCCAGGGTGGTGCAGGTCGTGCCCACTCGTTTCGTCGTTCATTCTCAATTCGTTCCGCTCCTTCTTTTTCCCAAATGTGAATGGTTTCTAGTATCGTCGTTTCTTCCACCGGCTGTTCATACAGCTCAGCAATTGTCGGCATATACTGGCTCACTTTGATATGGGCTTCGATCCGCCTCTTCACCCCGTGATAATCACAATTCTGCAGGTGCTGAAACCAAATCTCAGCCGTCTCACGACTGAGCAGCCGCTGAGGGTAAGCTCCCTGGATCATCTTCACCAGCTCCTTGAATTCATTGAACGTCATGCCTCCGTCACAATCTCCTCCAGCCCGTCCAGCAGGTCATCTATGTGCTGCATCGATTCCCGAGGAGAAATATACGCCTCAAGGGCCTTCTCTAAATACCTTGGACTGTTGATTGTCAGCTTCGGATTGATGCTCTCCTGCTTGTCAAACTGCTCATCCATAAACACAATCAGCTCATCCGTCGACAACTCACTCAAGCTGATCCGCTCCATCGCCACGTGATCCATCGGTGTCAACAGAAAGCCTCGCCCCCTCCTGCCAACGAAATGCCCGATCAGCGCCTGCAGCCTATCTACATCCTTAGCGTCTCTAGTGGCAGTGGTGTTGATGCTGTTGTTCTCTACTATCTCTTCTTTCTCTAAATTCTTAAGTCTGTTTTCACAACTCATTCGCTCCTCCTTCATATCTGATTCACGTACCGAGGACAAAAGGGTACCAGCCCCCTCATCAGGCTGGTCATCAGTGGATCCATCATCCCCTTTTACTTCCATAGGGATCCCCATCCACTTCAAATACTCCCCACACTTCGGATCCTTCACAGGTCGAACCGTAAAGATAAACCCATGCTTAAACTTCTCCGCCTTCAACCAACCACACTTCTCCAACCGCTTAATCGAACGCTGGATCCTTGACGTCGCATACGCATCCTTCTTCTTCCCATTGTAAAACCACAAATCCTCCTGCAGCTTCCCGATCGACCTGATATACTGTCCCTCTCTAAGAACCACATCCCCAACCTGAACCCCATCTTTATGAGTGGCATGTATCAGAATCCATACATACATTCGAATATCCTCCGGGTGATGAAAAATTTCCGTCTCCACCATATCTTTTTCTAGTTTTCTCCATCCGCTCATTTGATTCACTCCTATTTCAGTTTGTATTCATCTTTTATATAGGGGAATGGGGAGGGAATGGACACCCTTTGGGGAAATTTTTTTATAAAAAAAACATTCGGGTGGGGTCCGAATGTTTGTAGGAGGACATATGAACTTATGAATACACCATTCAATCAGAATTCATTGGCATGAAAACACTTGAACTTTCATCTATATAAACTAGACTTAAAGTAATGACCATTAGAGAGGAGGACCATATGTGCAAAATAAAGCATTCACATTCAAGCTGTCTGATGAAGGATACTATGAGCTCCTTAAAAACATGCCCTACTTTAGAAAAGTTTACTTCTTTGGAAACATTGGATTGGGCGTGATTACTACAGTATTATTTTTGTACTGGAATCATGAATTTCAAGAATCAGCAAGTACACCTTCCCCAGTGATGTTCGCATTTATATCGCAAGTGATGTTCCCAGCTCTATTGGCATTCGGTTTATCCCTTGTCGTACACCTCGTGTTGTATTTCTATTTCCGCTTCAGAATCCATGCTTCCCTGAAAAAATCAGCCCGACGTTTAAAAGAGAAATACCAGCCAGCAAACGGTGAGGAATACAAGATTGTGTTTGACCAGGATCAGAATGCCTTCTTGCTTGGAAATCGACAACATGGGATTGGTCAGAATCTAAAAGTAGTATCTACTTCCAGACATCTTCTTTTTTATGATGGGGATGGGAAGTCTCAAGAGAAGTTTTATATTCCTAAGGATGGCGGCAAAGAGCATCAGGAGGATGTAGCTTGTATATCCGTTTATTTAGAGAAATCCTCAGCGGTACAGTATAAAGAGAAGGAAAAGGACTGGTGAATGTTAACGTTGGTTAGAAGAGAATGAGAAGGGAGTCCCCCTTTTTATCTATGGCAATTTTGTTATGTAAGTATGTTTTCCGAATAGAAATCAAGGCATTATATACAAGTTTTTTACATAACTTGTATATAATACCTTATTTAATAATGCAGGACTGTTGAATATAAATTCTTAACTACTATATATTAATACTAAATCTAATAAATTAATTAATACTTATCTTTATCTACTTCATTTATTAATTCCAATATTTTTTTTGCTTCGTTAAAACTAATTTCAGAAGCTGTTTTACCTGATATTAACTTTTCCATCTCAGTAATGATTTTCTGCTCAAATAGACCAATAATTGTTTGCAATGAACTTAAGGAAGAAACTTCAACAGTTTTTAGTTTCTCACCCAGAAGATAATTAGCTATTTCTATCAAATGCTTATCTTCACTCCAAGATTTTATATCCTCTTTTTTTCTACCTTTAATAAATAGATAACACATCCTTAACATAAAGGCCCTGTATAAATAAAACAAATTCCACAGATTTTCACCTATGAAAGGTCTATGTTGTTCAATATTATCAACTTTTAAGTTAAGATCATATAAAGTATCCTCAGATATTCGTTCTACCCCAAGAAATTCTTTATTTTCATATAATACTGTTTTATATTCCTTAGGTAATAATATACTGTAAAAATTTATTATAGGACTGTTATATTTTCGAATTAGTATTATACAATTCCATAAGTTCTCAACTGCGACTAACCTTCTTTCTTGTGCAGTACTATACTCGTTAGCTAATGATGCCAATGAAGCTTTTAAAAATTCTGTATTACTACTTACCAAAGCTTTAAAGCCCTCAATATCCTTTTGGTTTTCGTGTTGCCACTTGATTTTAAAACGATCGTTCGTTATTTTCCCAATCCATTTAAACAAACCAAATAAAACTATACTTCCACCACCAAGCCACGCTAGAATTGATGTCAATATTCCCATCTCAACTCCACCCTTTCATCAATCTAATTCGACAAAAAGGGAGACAATCCTCTAATTCGTATAATTCTTATCGTAGAAGTGGTGATATTCTAACCATTTTGTAACTCTAAAAGAAACAGTCATATTAACTAAGGAATAATATATATGTATTTTCTTAATATGCTGCCAACTATATATACTTTTACTATCTAAAAATGAAGATCCTTGCTGCACAATAATTTTCTAATGTCCATTATATGAGTTCTCCACAATATACCCTTTTGTTTCCAGAGCTCAATTCACCTAAAATTAAAATCATTTCAATCAGGTAATATATGTCTCCAAGTAGGAAAACGAAAGTACTTATTAATGGAAGTAAAATAAGTCAGTCAAGATGCCGGTTATCAAGTGACTGACCCTGATGAGGTAAAGCAATTATCGAAGGCATTAGAGGAAGATAATCCGAACTTTTCAGAAGAAGAAATAAAAAAGATGTTAGATAGTTTAACTCACACCATCTTCTTCAAATAGATTAGACACTTTAAGCTAGGGAGCTTTAAGCGTCTAATCCCGTTTCCTTAATAAGTTAACCAGAGTTTTTCCTCTTATAATTCTATTACTCTAAATCGATTCTCGCGTAAATATTCTTTAACTCCTTGAATATCAATTTCATGAGCAGTGTGCATTTCATATTTAAGAGACTCTGGTATTACTTCAGAGTATTTGGATACAAATATTTCTGGTTGCTTGGTATGCTCAATTAGTTCTTCGGGATTCCAATTCTTCGCACCAATTCCCCTCAGTACTTCTTCTATTCTACAATCAGGAGGTAATTCTATTCTACCTAACCCATCTCTATCTTTAATTTTCACCCCCATGCTTCTTAGCATCCATACCAAGGTGTTAGTGATTACTGTGCCTGTATATGTTTCGAACAATTGACCCGTTCTTGTCTTCCAAATGATTCTTTCATTCTGTGATACCTTGTGAGAATGATAAGGTCTACGCATATCTTCTATAGCTGCACTTCCTTTGTCGTCTACATATCCAAAGCTTTGATCTGTACAAAGTATCTCCAGTATCTTCTCACCAATTCTTTTGTGAATTTTGACCCCACCACTTGTATACTTAGGAGGTTTCCCATCCACGGCTTTATTTACATATATTTTATTCCGTTTGGGATCAATTATTTTTATGGTCCATAACTTGCCAGACAAAATAATATTATCTCCTTCATTTAGAAACATCACCTTATCCAGCGTGCCAATCCGTTTCACACCCTCAAGTACATCATATTGTTCAGTACTCATAAAAACGGAGTAAAATTCTTTTCCTCGAACCAAGCGCTCTCCTTCAAAACCCACGATTAACTCATTTGGCCCTTTGATGAGCTCAAGATGCTCATTCTTCAGCATATGGTCAATCAATTGACGAATCTTTTGGTCGTCTAATTCATAAAACATATCATTCAATTTGATTTTATCTATCAATTCACGAAGCGTAATTCCGTTAGTTTCTTCACATAAAGAAAGAATTTGTTGAAAAACAATATCATAAGGTAACAAATACCCTTTGGCAGGCTCAACCCACTTCTCACGAACAAGCTCCATTACAGCTAGAGATTGGATTAAACTGTCTTCATCAGTTGAATACAGTTGTAACATTTGATTTGAGTCCCTCTTTCTACCTGATCGACCCAATCGTTGCTTGAGAGCGGAAACGGTAAAGGTACTGTCAATCTGAATAACAATATCTATACTACCAATATCTATACCAAGCTCTAAGGAACTTGTTGCAACCACACTCTTAGGAATGGTGGTTTCAGACATAGTTTTTTCCACAAATTCTCTCTCTTTTTTATCAATAGAAGAATGGTGGGGATAATACATTTCACCATTACCTTCTCTAACTGCTAATCGATTCAACATGACCGTTTTTTCTTCTACCTCTCCTCGACTATTACAAAAAATCAATGCTTTATGATCACGCGTTAATGCTCGGATATCTTCGTATAATTCAAGTTTTTTCTTATTACTTTCTCCTTTTTCAAAGTACATTAAGCTATAAAGCAAGTTCTTATCACTGTCAGGAGATTCAATGATAGATACAGAATCCAAATGTTTATGATTCACCCACTTCTTTACGAAAGAGAAATTATCGATAGTAGCGGATAACCCAATAACGCGAGGGCGCATTTCTGTATAGCTTTCCATACGTGATAACAAAGATCTTAGATGAACTCCTCGCTCATCATCTAAAAAAGAATGAATTTCATCAATAACAATGAATTCAACATTTTTGAATACATGTTTTAATTGTTCAGTACGATTAATAAACAAACTTTCAATTGATTCAGGAGTTATCTGTAGGATTCCTGCAGGGTCTTGAATAAATTTCTTCTTCTTTGACTGGGATATATCCCCGTGCCAACGATGAATCGGAATATTGGTCTCCTGGCAAAGTGATTCGATCCGCTCAAATTGATTGTTGATTAGAGCCTTTAAAGGGGAGATATATACTACTTTAAGTACTTCTTCTGCTTCTTTTTCAACAAGAGACAAAACAGGCAAAAAAGCAGCTTCTGTCTTACCAGAAGCTGTACCAGAGGATAAGATAATATCATTTTTTGTCTCAATAATTTCTGGTATGGCCATATCTTGAATAGGAGTGAAGGATTCCCATTTCATTCTCCAAACCATTTTCTGAATGGCCTTTGATAAGAGATTAAATGAACTCATTATTCATCCTCCATGCTCGCAAAACGAGAGGAAATGTTCCTAGAAGAAACGACTTCTTTTTCGATCTTACCGAAAACCTTTTCCCTACTATAATCCTGATTTTGATGAAGAATACTTAAAGCCCCCAAGAAATTGCGTATGATATCCCCAACCGTTAGATTCTCTTCTGCACCTGGACGGCTATATTCCATTTTCAGAAATGACGCAATTTCCTCTTTTGACACCGACGAATCATATCCATAATGAGCGGCGTGAATCTCCGTTAATTTTGATAAAAGAAGAAATGTATCATTATGATTTAATGGCGTTATCTTAATAACAGGCTGAGAAAGATCCCTAAATTCACTTGTTTCGAATTTGTTACTCTCTAACCTTCTCTTTAAAGCCCCATAGCTAAAAAGTCCTTTACGTTCATCCTCCAAGAACTCCGGTGTACCTCCAAATGTTATATAGAGTCCCTGGACGTTTCCTTGAAGAGCATCATTGTATATCTTCAAAATGGACTCATAGTTCTTCTCTCTCGTTTGAGGATGTGTGATTTTGTAAAGGTTAATGGCCTCATCCAAGTTAATAACCAACCCTGCATAGCCAATTTGTGATACAAACTTAGCCATCACCTTAATATAGTCATAGTAGTTGTTATCCCCAATAATATCACGGACTCCTAGGTCAACTCGAGCTTCCGTTTTCGTCCCATATTCCCCACGTAACCAACGTAGAGCACAACGTTGAATATCGCTGTTATCTGTTATGAACCCCTTAAAATATGCTGTGAGAATGCGCGAAAAATCATAACCACCAGTTAATTCGTCCATTTGTGACACGACTAAAGAAATTTCCTTTTCCACATCTTTTACAAACTCAGGATTATCAAATTCTACGGAACCATATTCTTTTTCACGAACAACCTTTGATTGAATATCACTTATCCACTTTTCTAAAATGGTTCCTAGTGCATTTCCTTCAGGCTTTGTAGCGATTGCAAGATTTTTCATTAGCTCTGTATAAATAGCGACAGCCTTTCCTTCACTTCCATAAAGCCTTCTCTCTGGTGAGAAATCAGCTTTTGCAACAATAAACTTCTCATTAAAGGCTATTTGTTGTATCAAAGCTTGTATAAAACTCTTTCCGCTCCCAAATGGACCAATGAAGAATTTCACGATAGAAGAACCCTTTTTTACATTTTCTAGATCCTTTAAGATTTGATCAGCTTCTTCCGCTCTACCAACCATAATGTGATGCAAACCCCTTGCAGGGACCACACCTCCTGATAAAGAGTTTAACACCGCTGTCGAATCTCTCTTTTTAATTTTCAATCAAAACACTCCTAACCATATCGATAACTTCCTCATAATCTTCTATGATAATTACTTTGTCATCTTTCTCTTCTAAAAGCGTGTCATCTATATGTTCCATTGCTATCTCATTTATCTCTGAGAGGAAAACCCCTAACATCTTTCCATTCTGTTTCGCAAATTCACTTGCTTTAGCTTTGCGTATTTCTCCGACTTTTATTAAAGAAAGGAACTCCTGTTGAGAGGAAGAAAGAGCTTCAACTAAGCCATCATAATCTTCTCCAACTTCTATCACATCAGCCGAAAAAGATCTTTTTTCTCCTTGTTGATTGTCAACTTTAGGGGATTGAGCATTACTTGCATCTGCGACTTTCTTATTCTGGTCATTTTCGGCACCTGAAATTGGGGAAACCGAAATATCTTCTCCAGTAATCTGATCATTAGCTTCTTTCGCCTCTATTTTATCTTTAATGAGGTTTAGTTCCTTATCCTTCTGGCTTATTTCATCCCAATCAAACTGTATCTCATTTCTTTTCACTTCTTTTTCTGCTGTTTGTTCTTCTTTCTGTGGTACAGGTATCTTACTTCCCTTAATTCTCTTATCACGCTTTTTAACTGTTTTAAAGCGTGATTTTACCATAACTTCTTTCATATCCTCAGGCAATATACTTTCATCCACCTTGATATTCCGTTTTTCATTATTTTCTGAACGGACGACATTTTCCGCAAGACGAAATAGATTTGAAACAACTTTCGTTAAATCCTCCGTCGCATACACCTTCTCCACTTGCACATGAGTATCATGATATTCTCTACCCAAGACAGCCCCACTGTATAGGTAACGTACTTCACGCTCGTTTTTAATTTCGAACCACTCCGCAAGTAAACCCTTTCCCTCTTTTTCATATAATTTCTTTAATGAAGGGATACTTTCTTTAAAACTTTTATAAATTTTATTTTTGTTTTTGCTAAAAAATTCCGTCTCCCGATAATTCTTAATATAAGGTTTCCAATACGTAATGGATATAGACTCCAAAGAATCTTGATTTTCTTGAATGAGGGTATATAGCCTTGGTACTGATGTATTGTAGCTCTCCTCTACAAATTCATTCGCCAGTTCTCGTTCATTTAATTCAAATAGCATATCAGCAATCCATCCATTCAAATATTTATTCAACTTAGGATGGCGTTCTATATAAGCTTCATTTAGGCGGACTAACATACTTACATTAAAAGCGGCATTTATATTAAAAGAGTAATTAATAAGTTCATAGACAAATATGAATATATAACTTAAATCCACATCCAAATAGTGGCCTTTAAGGGCTTGTTCTCTCCAATAGAAATACCATTTTCTTTGTTTCTTATCCAAATGTTCAAATGTTGGCCAATACGATTGAAACGGAACTTCTTTCGTCTCAATCCCTCTGGTTTGCGAATGTTTTAAAGAATCCCTAATAAAGGATTGATGAGAGCTCGATATCGATACCTCGAATACAATCCCACTTTTTTCATATCGGTTATTTTTTGGCTTCTTCAATTTATCAATGGAAGCTTTAATGTCTATAGGTGTATTTAAATGGATGTATTTAGGTAATACAATGTCTTTTTCTGAGTAAAATGTAAAAGCATCTTTTATCATAGAAAGACTATTAGGTTTTTCAGTAGGCATTTCAATAGTTTCAGTGTCACCTTGATTTTTAAAAGGTGCTATGTCTTCTGCTTCCGGTCTTTGAGTGACCAAATTTTTCTCATTTACATCAACAGGATTTTTTGGGGATGTTTTGGAGCGTTGTCCAATTACATTATTGTTTAATTCATTTGTCCACCTCTTGATAAAAAACATATCTATCCATCCCAATACCATTGGGACGTAGGTCCAGGAAAATAATAAATATAATGCTCCTCTTATGTATTTTCGATAATAAAATAAATGAATACCTAAGATACCTAGAAAAAATGCCAAAATGTAGCCAACGGTTGGAGATTTCTGCTTTTTCAATCTATATCCCTCCTAACTTGCTCATTCTTTTGTAGTCTTCAAAAAATAGGTTATAATTCACTATATGAATCCACACCCTTATTTTACCACTTACTTATCATGTGTTTAATAAATATCTCTCAAGTACTTAAATAATCCGACAATGATTGCACCACTGCTTGCCATTTCTTTGGACCAGATACGACACTCTCAAAACTCAGTATCTGGAGCTTATTATAGGGGTAGTTATTTTTAGTAATAATTCAAAAGAGAGCACGATCAACAGTCTGTTAAACAGCTGATTAACCCACCCCCTTTTTTATCTCCTATTAGTTATGAAGATAATTGTTATATTATGTTACTCCTCAATCAAATAATGATACAAAGAACTCTCCAC
Source organism: Rossellomorea aquimaris (assembly GCF_003315075.1). Lineage (GTDB taxonomy): Bacteria > Bacillota > Bacilli > Bacillales > Bacillaceae_B > Rossellomorea > Rossellomorea aquimaris_C. The sequence continues at coordinate 10,029 of NZ_QNRJ01000025.1, read as the reverse complement.
CTCATCCTCCAACAACATATTCATCCGAACAACCGGCAACGCCTTACCGTTCTTATCCAACATGGTCGTCTGTTCCTCACTATTCTCTCCAGGTACGGCCTTCGGTCATGGTGCCTCTTCCATGGTCTTAGACCGTCGCAGCTTTACTCAGTATCAACTTTCACGTTATTAAAAATCGATAATAACTTTTGATGCATTTTCTTATTTCCAGATCCAGGAATCATCTGTAATGCTCCCATTTTATATTTATCATGGTACCCTTCCTGAAAATACCTCAATGTTTCCACTGAACCATCCCTCGTCGGTGTCAGAATATACACTTCACGGACAGTTCTTTCCCCTGTTTCTCTGTGAACGATACCATCACGGTACTTATGCATTTCGCCAAGTGCGGTACCAAGGTTCCCAGGCACCCGGTATTTCGGATCGAATATGATGATTTCTTTTCCATTTTCCAACACAATATCGGGAATCATCCTTTGAGTATACGTGAAGAATTCTTTTGTCTTGTACTGATAGGTTCGTTGAAAATAGAGAGTCATACCACCTTGTAGGGTAATCTGGCTTTCTTTGTTTTTGGCCAAGTCGATAAAGATTCCATTTTCCGTCTTCTTGTATAACCCACTAGTTTCTTCGACCAGGTTCAGCTCCCTCAAAATCCTGACGATTTTCAAAAAGCACCACATCTCATATAATTCGAAAGTATCCTTCATGGCAATGGGGTAATCAAAACCGATTCCTTCCCTATCATGCTTGTATAGCTGCTCAAACCACTTATACCACTGTCGGTAAATAGGATGTTTCCTGAATTTCTGGGTGACGGAGTATGTCCCTTGATGCATGGAAACTTCCTGTAGAAAAGGAGAGTTGATCCACCTTCTTATCAATGAATGAAACGTTGCCGCTTTCTTGGAAATGTCCACTCTTTCCACTTTCATGTATGTCCTAAGGAGAGTAGTCAGGTCAAACAGCTGCTTCTTCAAGACCTGATTTTCATACACGTCCACTGTCTCGAAAGTTTTGGTCGTCTCGACATTGAGGGGAATATCTTCACCGTACCCTCTCTTATCAAGCCAGTGTAAAGTCGGTTGTTCAACCTGTTGTACCCTTTCCCTTTTCTGAACGATCGGAAGCTTGACTAGCCTACTGAATGGCTGTTTTTCGATACGGGCAAAAATCTGACGGAGCTTTTGCATGGACCTTTCAATGTAAATCCACTGCGTCCAGGAGACTCCCAGGCTCTTACCGGATACGGAAACTTCCCTCTCCAATCCGCTCAATTGGAAGCAGCTGTTGCTTTCCTCTAATATCTCCTCAATCATTACATCAAATTGCTGTTCTGATAGTTTACGGGAATCAGGATAAATGAATGTTTCATATTCCTTACCATTGAGGAATACTTGTACCGATCCGCTCTGGAAGGGAGTCATGAGTGAAGTGAAGAACAGGTTCCCCTCCTTATGAAAAGGTATCGGTACGCCATGTATCCTTAAATCGATACCAGCCCCCTCATAACGTAACTTGTATTCCGTTGCCTCTGTTAAAAAAGCTTCCTCAAAGGGAATCCAGCCCTCTGAAGTCATCCATACTTCCAATGATCTATCTCCAGAATTGAGTGGCGCCATAGTACTCCAACTCCTCTTGCATCCGTTTCACATGCTGCAAGGAGACGGAACTGCCTTCCAGATTGGCAGTCAACCAGCGATTCAATTCTATAAGCATTTCCGATATTCGTTCGTCCCCCCGAATCTTCGTTAACACTTTTTCAGCAATCACACCATCGAGTGCTTCATTGGAATCCATTGCATGATCCGGTCCCAGCTGATGATTTGCGTAAAGTTTCTGTAGCATCTCACCCATGGTCCTGTAGCCAAAATGAAGCTCATATACAGCCAATGTGGCATGCAACTCTTTCAGTAGAAGGAATTCCTGGAACAGTGAATCCTTCAAGTCCTGGTCCACCCTCTCCCAGAAGGAAGTGAAGTCCACATCCGATAATGTCATGACAAAAGCTCGGTCCAATACTTTATCCGATATGGAGTGAGTGGTCTCGTCAATGTTGATCGTCCCTAGTATATAAACATTAGGCGGTATGCTCAGTTTGTGAGGAACATCTGTTATATGTTCATCCTGATGAAGAGGGATCTCTTTTCTCGACTCCACCGCACTTAAATAATCACTCAAATAGTACTCCACCCTGGCCAGGTTCATCTCATCCAGTAGAATGAAATGTGGCTTTTCCCGTTCCTTCAATGCATTCAGTATCACTTTCAAGAATTCCGTTTTCACATAACGTTTCTCGAACGAACTGTAGTACCCGAACAAGGAACTGGCATCAGTCCAGTCAGGTCGGACCGGTATAATGCTGAAATATGGATTTTCACTTTCATACTCCAGCCCATATACAGCATTGGCGTATAAACGGCAAAGCTGTGTTTTCCCAGTCCCGGAAATTCCGCTTAGTATAACGAAATGCTTGTCATCAAGCGCCGTCAGATTCAAGTGCAGATCCCTTACAATCGATTTGGAAAAAGTAAATTGACTGTTATCAATCATGTCATGGATTTCTGTGAACCTGAAATTAGGCTCGAGTGTTTCTGTTTCGGAAAGCTCAATTTCTCCTTCCATTTCCAATTCATTGTTTACACTATCAGAAGGAAGCTCCACCGTTTTGCGTGCATGGGCAAACAGAAGAGCTGCATCAATAAAGTTCTTCTTGACCTGATGAGCCCCTTCAATGAAGGTTTCACTATCGTTGTCATATGTGCCTACACAATAAGAAGCATCCTCCACCTGTATCCCATGTTTCTGAAGCAAGCGCATGGCTTCCGCCTTGATTTCATGGTTATCCATACTCTGAGTGGCAAATAGCTTCTTGATCCACCACTCCTTGGTGCCATTAGCCAAGATCTCACGTACATTGGTGAAAATCTGGTTGCCTCCTGCCACCCTCAAGAGAATCGTTTGGTATGGGGTGACTTTGTCATGATAATCAAGGTAATCAATATTACCTTTCGTAATCATTTGATCTCCATCATTGATTTGAAAAGATTGTCTCTTCCCTTGATATTTAAGGTTTTCAACAGAAGAAACCTCTACTGAATAAGGTCGTCCAAGCAGTTGAGTTTCTTCAATATCACGTATGGAAGACAATTGTTTTAATGCAGTCCAAGCCCTCTGTCCTGTTTGTATTTCCATATTGATGAATTCCCTGAATTCGTTCAACCCGTCCCAGACTTCCTGTAAATATCCACTCAGTTCTTCCTCATCGAACTGTCCTTCAAGGTCCATACTCTTTCCTACTTGGAACCATGGCCTCTTTCTTGGTTTGATACAACTTTTCACAAAATCTTCAAATTCTTCTTTAGGCACTCTCGACTTTTCCTTCCATCCAGTGAAAATCGAGTACTCATCAGGAATCGAGGACAACACGTCCCGGATGACACCACTCCTGGACCAGGACCAAAAAGGTATGAGGCTTATTTCCGTATGCATCAATAACGATTGATCAATTCCATTAAATTCTAGTGTCAAAAGGTTGTATTCCTTCTCATCGGATTTCATATATAGACCCACAAAGTATTTCCTGCCCATATCAGAGTTCTTTTTCTTTTCTGCATATGTTGGATTCCGAGCATCATGATAAGTTGTCGTCAAAGTAGTATCGTAGTTACGGATGTATAACTTATCTCCCAAAGGGATTTCCTTGTAAGTAATGAATCGTTCAAATACCCTGTTTACTTGAGGAGCCACTTCATCAAGGACCCTGCGGCACCTCATTTCGGTATTGTCTTCATTGAATAATGATTGATAGTATGTAAGGTTGAGCATTGTGTTCACCCACTTATTGTTAGTTATGACTCTAGACTAGCATACTATTGGGAGGAAAAGGGAAGTATTCTTCTAGCTTCCTTAAACCCAAATCATATACATAATTTTACTTTTCTAGTAATATTAAAAATATGAAATCTAGAAATTCTTTCAAATGAGGAGTAAATAAATGATATACGAAACGATAGAAGAATTGATGATCAAAGCACAAGCTGCAGAAGGGAAAACCTTTGGACAAATAGATACCACTGGCAGAATAAAAAACTTACGATCTAAAGGGACATTGGGTAACATCATCGAGGAAAGCTACTTTGGATATGAAATAAACTCGGTCTCCAAACCAGACTTTGAAAACCTGGGCGTCGAACTCAAAGTCACACCCTTTAAGAAAAATAAAAATGGTACATATTCTGCAAAAGAGCGATTGGTGTTGAATATCATCGATTACATGAATGAATTCAAATTGACATTCGAGACATCCTCATTCATGAGTAAGGCAGCAAAAATGTTGATTATGTTATATCAATACAAGCCGGATGTAGAGATAAATGATTATCAAATTTTCAAAGCCTTCCTGAATGATTTCTCAGAAGAAGACTTGGCAGTGATGCGACGGGACTGGGAAACCATCGTTACCAAAATCAGGAATGGTGAGGCTCATTTGATATCGGAAGCAGATACCATGTATTTATCGGCATCTACCAAAGGTGCTAACAAATTGAGCGTCCGCCCTCAACCTTATTCAGCATTGGTGGCAAAACAACGTGCCTTTTCCCTTAAGGCTTCTTACATGACAGGTTTAATCCGCAAATATCTAACACCAGAACACATGGAATCCTTTTCAAAAAAAGGCGAGCTTCAAGTAAAATCACTGGAGGAAATTTTGAATGAGAGGTTCAAGCCTCATTACGGGAAAAGAGTGGATCGATTATGCACTGAAGTAGGAATAAAGTACAACCCTAGCAACAAATCCATGATACCTCATTTGATGGCCCGGCTGCTCGGTGTTAAGAAAAACGATATCAACGAAATCGAGGAATTTTCAAAAGCAAACATCAAGTTCAAGACTGTGGGCCGAGAACCTGACAATAGCATCCGTGAACACATGTCATTCAAGAAAGTAAATTTTGATACGGTAATAGTCGAAGAGTGGGAAGAAAGTGAACTATATCAGCTGTTTGCAGAGCAAAAGTACCTATTCCTAGTATTTAGATACACCGAAAGCTATAAACCAAAAGTAAAAAGAATTCCTTATTTTGAAGGAATAAAACTTTGGAATATGCCGCAGCAGACCATCGAAGGTGAACTGTACGATTTATGGATGCAATTAAGAAAAGTTGTAGATGAGGGAGTCGAATTGATTCCAAAAGGAAAACGGGTCTTCAACAATTTGCCTGGACCATCGTTTAACGGCGTCAGCCACCTCCGCCCCAAAGCCAGTAATGGGAAAGATAAAACATTACTTCCAGATGGCCAATGGATCACTAAACAAAGCTACTGGTTGGATAGGGAATTTATACAAAAAATTTTATATGATGAATAAAATAAAAGCCGCAGGAGATTCTTCTTGTGGCTTTCATGTTGAATAAAATCCTCTCCTTTGATATCTAATGGCTTCCTATGTTTATCCCTGCAAAAAGCTAGGTAGTATAAACATATACCATAAAAAGGAGTTCGTTAAAATGAAGAACCCTAAAACAACGGAGGAAAGAAGCAGAATCATGGGATCCATCAAAGCTGTCTCGAAATTGGAAAACATGGTGACTGAAGAATTGTGGAGCCGTGGTTACAGGATTCGGAGAAATGTAAGGTCATTAAAAGGAACACCCGACATCGCCATAAAGAAGTATAAAGTAGTGGTCTTCATCGACTCTTGCTTTTGGCACCTTTGCCCGATTCATGGCAAGATACCTAAATCAAACGTCGAGTTCTGGACTGAAAAGCTGACCAGGAACCAAGAACGTGACAAGGAGGTGACTCAATACTACGAGGAAAAGGAATGGTATATTTTGCGCCTTTGGGAACATGAAATTCGCGGGGAATTTGAAACCGCAATCCAGAAAATCAGTGACTTCATTAATGAAGCGAAAATGGATTATAAATAAAGAACTCTCCTAATCAAGTCAGGAGAGTTCTTTTGCTTATTTTGCATCCGGTTCCGAAAACACCAAATCAAGTTCAACTTGATTCCCATCTATGTTTTCTTTCTCAATTTCCGATATCCGGTTACCCATGCGAGCTATCAAACCGACGACCAAGGCATTCCCCATGCAAAAGTATCGCATCCTGTCCGTCATACCTTCCGTCCACTCATCGGGGAATCCATTCAGGCGTTCACATTCTACCGGCGTGAGGATACGCAGCCTTTTTGTCTGTGGATCTTCCACCACATGGGAACTCCGATTGACAGTGCCTTCACTCGTCAACATCGTTCTTCCAGGCTTGTCCAGAGACTCAGGGAATGCCATGCCCCCTTCGGAAAAGACGTATTTATGTCCGGTTGCTGACGTTCTTTCAATCTTTTTAGGACCTTTTAAGTAAGTGAACTTTTCAATGGCTGCTTCAGATAAATAATATCTTTCATCAACATCAGACTGAAGTATTTCCTTTAAAGGAACTGATGATTCTTCTACAGGGGTGACTTCTTCCGTATAGACCAAATCGTCCCTCATAATACCTGCATTATAATAATTCATCGAAAATTCATCTGAAATTTCCACAAGATCCTTCTTCATAATGAATGATTGAGGCTTTTTCTTCTCAGAAATACCTTCTTTCACCGGAAATGCTTTTGCAAAGAAGCCTTCCTCGTGTATCATCTGGGATTCATCGAAACTTCTTCTATTAATTACATAAGGAGTTTCATTCTTAGTGGCAAAAATGAAGACCCTCCTTCTTCTCTGGGCTTGTCCATATTCAGCCGCATTGATGACTCTCCACTCCACTGAATAGCCCAAGTCCCTGAAGCTCGCCAACATGATGGAGAAGTCCCTGCCCCGTTGTTTCGAAGGGGACTTCAGCAACCGATCGACATTCTCAAGCAACACATATCTAGGACTCGTCTCCCTCATCAACCGGGTAATCTCCCAAAAGAGTACGCCTTTCTTACCTTGAAGCCCTTTTTCCCCGCTCAAACTTCTCGCAACAGAGTAATCCTGGCAAGGAAATCCGCCCACAATCATGTCGATATCCTGATTCTTGAAAGTTTCTCCATCAACCGTACTAATATCTTCATTGGAGTGTATTCCTTGATTCTCAAAACGACGTGCATAACAGTCGAATGCATGTTGCGCCTTCTTGGAAGGTTCCCATTGGTTTCCCCATACTACATCGAAACCGCCAGCAGATTCCAACCCGATTCGGAATCCGCCTACGCCAGCAAATAATTCTATAACATTTATCAAAACCGAACATCCTTTCGGTATATATTTAAGTTAATTATAATAAATATTGACTAAAAGATCAACTATTTAGGCTAAATAATTTAATAATAATCAAAAGTTTATTATAACAGATAGTGCATCACTCAATATATAGGCAGATTTTGATAATCTATATAGTAGATTATTTGAAAATTCAATGACTTATTCCTCCACATCCATCAAAAACACCTTATCCTGAAATCCCCCACGCTTCTCAGCCTTATCTTTCCGCACTGCTTCTACGTCTTCAAATGTAGATTCATGCTGCTTAGCCAAAGACCTAATAACCTCCAGCAAATCAGCAAGCTCTTCCACAGCTTCCCCATTCGTTTCAGCCGCACAGTATTCATCAAGTTCCTCATAAGCTTTTTCTTTCAAATACTTTATGTAGTCTTCATCGTTAAGGATTTTTGTCGAGTACTCCCTACCTTTATTTTCAAGAATCTGTGGGATTTTATCCCGTACCAATTTGTTATAGGTCGGCATGTTGGTGACCTCCTATGGATTGTATTATCTATATTTTAACATTTTATTAGGGAGTCCATAGAGCAAAGTTGGACACAACAGTTACTTTTTCCCATTTTCCATATCCCTATTAGTCGTCTGCATGTAGTAATTCCTTCTGAAAAAGAACAGTGACAAAAATAAATTTAGTGTTATTTTACATAATTTGTAATATTCCTACTTACTGTTCGTGGTACATGATTTCCCCCGATTTGATAATGGTTCTAAAAAGGGGAGAATCCATTGGTAAAAGAAGAAAATAGACCTTTTGCGGAACTATTGGGGAAACTACTGAGAAGAAGAAGAATTGAAATGGATATGACCCAGGCTGAGTTTGCCTGGATCACTAAAATGTCTGAAGAAGGCTACGGAAGGATCGAGAGAGGAGAAAGTATTCCAACCTCACTAACACTAAGCAGAATACATAATAATACAGGAATTAGTATTGACCAGATTTTTCAGGAAATTGATAGAATAGAAAAAGAGAATAAGCCAGAAGCATGACTTGGAAGTTAATTGGGGGGATTACCATCAAAAAACAAGAATTGATCCTATTAAAAGGTCAGCAAACATACAATTTTACGATTGTCGGCTTTAACCGTGAGCATGATTATGGGGAGGTTTATTTTACATATGAAAATAGAAGGACTTCTGTTTATAGGGGTTCGGATGTGACGGAAGTTATAAAGTTGGCGAAGAGAGAAAGCCGTAGCTTACTACGGGAGTAAGCTGCGGTTTTCTTTTTCTCTTTTATAAAATGACTTCTTTTATTTTTAGACGTTCTTTCAATTCCACTACCGTTAAATACACTCCATCCTCTTTTCTATGAAGCATCGCATGACAATTCGGACACACAGGAATAAGATCTTCTATCGGATCCACCTTATATCCCTTTTGAATTTCATGAAGGGGTGTAATGTGATGGACGTGAATGAAATCTCTCCCCACTTCCCCATATGTATCTTCAAAGTCCATTTTACACACTTGACACTCGGCGCCATAATGATCCATGCACCGCTTGCGGGCAAGAGGATTACGTTCATATGAATTCACAGTAATCGTTCTTCGCTTCCCTTCCCACATTTCTGGCACTTCGTCAGGATAGACCTCAGCTGACAAATCCTTCTGAAAGAACGACATGATATAGTCACGGAGCTCACCGGTAAGTTTCATGGAACCCTGAATATTACCCTTTAATCCATGCTCCCTTAATTGATAAAGAGATAAATCATCGGTATCAACCACATCCACCAAGCGGACACGCGTCTTGTCTCCGCCAATGGATTGATCATATTTCTCTTGATCTACCCAAAACGACTGATCATAGATCGTATCATACGTTTGAACCAATCCCTCTATTACTTCCACCTTGTACCTGATCTTTCTGACACTACCTGAAACATAAAAAAATAGGATATCACCATTTTCATAGTTGAAGGAACGTTTCCAGTCCAAAGTACTAAAATGACTGAAAGCCCTCTCTAAGTCATATTCGTTTGGATTCGCAGGTACCAGCCAAATACGGCGGGCATTCTTATGGTCTCTTTCTTCTAGTTCCTGGCGGCGGTTAGCAGCAATCTCAGGTGGCGCTTTAAAACGATACTCATCTCCTTCGAATTGGTAGGGAATATTGTACACATATCCCCTCTCGATTGGATCATAGCATTTTGACTTCTTTATATTGAGATGAGTAGCAAGGTATTCAGCAGCTTCTTGAATATTAGTAGCTTTATATAATAGTTGATTATTTTTGCTGATGGTGATGGGAGTGGGCATTGGTTGCCTCCTTATATACTTCGGATTCACCTTAACTTTCTCATTAATATAATGTTTTCTCCAATAATAATCGTCTCTACTGGAATTATTATTACAGATAGTTGTAAGCTCATCCTGAATGTTCTTATTTTCAAAAACAAAATAATCTCTGTATTTCTGAGTGCTAAGCATGCTCATAAAGGAGTACCCATATGTTGAATGATTTTGAATGCCTGCCGTCCCTTTAGGTATAAGATCAGCTATCTCACTTATTCTAAAACTGCCCTTCATGTCTTTCTGTTGATTTTCAATCTCCATCAAGAAGCTTACGAATAACTTATCTCCGTTTACTCTATTTTCAATATTACTTGTAGAAAACAGATGATAATCTCTGCAATCCCAATCAAATTTCACCATCACTACCTCCTCGTATATTATGTTTAGGCTCTATTTCAGAGCTCGGGTAATCTTCCATATAAATGAAACTTCTCTTTATTACTTGGACGTCTCAAGATAT
>NZ_QNRJ01000024.1 GCF_003315075.1 Rossellomorea aquimaris | reverse complement strand
AACGATACGTCAACCTTAAAGAAACCGCCGTATACGGGTCCGTACGTACGGTGGTGTGAGAGGTCGGGGGTTAGTCACCCCCTCCTACTCGATTTGTGTTAATTGTATTGTTAATTCACTTGTTATTTTAGTTGCGAAAACGTATGTTTTTAGGGCAGTGATTTTATGTTTTCTCCACGTTATCTGAACTACTTATTTTTATTCTCAGCATTCCTTTTTTTAGTTTCTGTATCATGGCATAAGAGATATCAACAGCCAAGAGCCACGGAACCTGCCCCCTGGCTCTCACATCTCCGGCCGCACCCATAACTTCGAAAAGTCCACATACCCAAAATGCTTGATTTCAATGTTCATAATGTCAGTCGAAAAAGGGATATATCGTTTCTCGTAATAGAGTGGAATCATGATCGATTCTCTCATGAGCCTATTCTCCAGATTCATATTCAAGGCGGTCCAGTCCTCGAATGACGTTTGACGATATTCCTCCAGACAGGCTTTCCACGTACTGTCTTTTTCAAAAAGGGGATAAAGAGGCGAATACCCGTTTTTCAAAAAGTGATAAAACGAGAAGTTCTGGTTGGATTCAAAGATTTCTCCGTGAACGAATAGGTCCACATGGAAGGTATCGGGCTGCCTCGTCAGGGTGTCGGCAAAGGAAAACCACTTAACGTCGACTGGAATGCCTTCTTTTTCAAAAACCTCCACAAGCCACTCGGTGGTTTTCGCTGTATGATTGGCACAACGGATCACGATCGGCTCTTTAAACAAGGGACGTTCTGCCTCGGTGATCGTCATGGCTTGATCCTGTCCGATCAGGATGCTCTTGCCGTTCGGTGTCAGGCGGGGATCGAGGTCACGGAGGGTGTGGCGGTTCTTCGCAATCACCCAGTGCAGATAATCCCGGACGTCGTTTCTTTGAATCTGAGAATCTCGTCCAGGGAGAGCATTCATGACGACAATCCCGAACCCCGAGTCACTCTCGACCTCAACAGAAGAAGACTGACTCTCTTCAATGTGAGAATGATAGATTCCTTTGAAGTCTTTCGGCACCTGGACAAATTCTACTGCATCGAGGAGCGGCCTCTCCTGAAAGTGCTCTTTAAAGGCAGCGAGAGTTGTCTTCGCATCGGTATTCTCCTCGAGGGAGAAGCATCCTGTTCCGAAGGTCCGTCCCTTGTTTTCTTTATAAATGCTCGCACACATCATGCTGAGCATGGGGAGGATGTAGCTGCAGCCCTGGGGGTGATGCATATCGATGATGAGGGGGGCCTTTACCTCGATCCTTTCAACTGGTTCCCATAGATCTTGATAATGAGGGCATGTCCGAAGCTGTTCGAGACAATGGACAACATCCTTTGCCGTCAGGATGGCCCCGTCGTGGAATCGGATGTCCTTTTTTACATATAGTCGCAGTTTCGCAGATGAAGCATCCCAACTGTGCGCAAGTTCCGGTAGGATGTCCCCTTCTTCTGTGATGGAGACGAGGCGATTGAATACGTTCGCCACTAGATGGGCGCTGAGGACGTCGGCCGCCTCCAATGGATGGATGGAGAAAAAGGGATATCTCTTCGGCACGATCAGCTTATCTTTGGGCTCTTTCACAAATCCGAGTTTACTGTGGAATTTATTCATCAGCCTCATCTTGCTGTCGGTTGACCAGTTATACATGAGATATTTGCTGCTAGTCTCAATTGGTTCCTCGTCCAGAAGCTTTACGACTTCCTCTTCGAACTCTTCCTCCACATCTTTCTTCCATAGGAGTGTCGAGACATTTCCCCGTCCGCGACCGGGTGTGAAGGTGATCCAGCCTTCTTCATTCCATTTTTTCAAATAGCGGGTTGTCTGTTTATGGCTCAATTGAAGGGTTTCCGAGATTTCCTCCACACGGATGCTGCCAGAGGGATAGTATCTCCAAAGGGTGAGTAATTTGTTTTCCATGTTGCTTCTCCTCCTAAAAGGGGACATAGATTTGAAAAGTGTCTATTTTTTTAATCTTCCGTCTAGTTTACTATACAGTAAATAGAGGAGGGGGAACAACATGAAGTGGAAGGAATTACCTCAAAATATAAAAGTACGGATGATCACGTCATTCTTCAACCGTGCCGTTTCATCCGCCGTTATGCCGTTCATGGCGCTGTTCTTTGCACAGGAACTGAATAAGATCTGGGCAGGGATCTTCCTGATCGTCACCGTGGTGATCGGATTTTTCATCAATCTGGTCGGGGGATATATATCAGACCGCTTTCCCCGTAAGAAAGTACTGCTGACAACGTCCTGGCTGAACGCCATGTTCTTTTTCATCATGACCGTTAGTCTTTTTCCGAAAGATAACTTGATCCTGCTATTTGCAGGTGCCTATATCGGGTTCATCATCACGAGCAGCCTGGGGCGTCCTGCAATGCATGCGATCATCATCGATTCGACAACGCCGGAGAATAGGAAAGCCGTCTACGCCCTGGATTATTGGCTCGTTAACCTGTCTATGGCCATCGGTGCGGCCCTCGGGGGGCTGTTGTATTTGAACCATCAGACAGAGCTATTTATGATGCTGACCTTCACGTCGACGACGATTCCCGTTGCGTATGGGATCTGGCTTCAGGACAACTTCAAGGATCAGCTGCAGAAAAAGCACGAGAATGTGTTAATCGATCTCGTGAACAATTACCGGATTGCTTTCAGGGATTCGGCATTCGTGAAAGTGGTGGCAGGGTCCACTTTCATCTTCGCAGCGGAATTCTCCCTGAACAGCTATATCGGGATCCGTCTTGCGGAAACCTTCAAGGCCGTGAACATCGGGAATTTTGAAATCGTCGGGGTCAGGATGCTCAGTATTTTGAACATCCAGAACATGATGCTCGTCGTCTGCCTCACGTTCATCATCAACCGCTATACAGACCGCCTGAATAAGAAGAACGCCCTCTTGATCGGACTCATCCTGTACGGCATCGGCTATGTGACGGTCACATCCGCCAACACGTGGTACATCCTGATCGCCTTCAACCTGATTGCGACAATGGGGGAACTGATCTACTCCCCGATCCGGAACGCAGAGCAGGCCAACATGATCCCAAGCGACAAAAGGGGCTCCTACTCCGCATTTTCTAACTTGTCATTCAGCGGAGCAGATCTTGTCGCACGGTCGACGATTATCATCGGTGCCTTCTTGATGCCGACGATGATGAGTGTTTATATCGGATTCATCGTCATGCTCGGTACCGTTCTCGTTTATACGGGATTGTTTGGCGGGAGCTGGGTAAAGGCGAAAGTGTTGGACAGTGGTGTTGGTGCGAGTGGAGGAAAGTAATGGGGGGATTCCTGGATATTCGGGAATCCTCTGGTTTTTATATTACTAGAGGGGGATTATAGGAAACGAAAAGGAGAAAAGAATCTAAAATTCAATTCCTAACAACTGTTTCAAGTCATCTAATAGTTCTTGATGCTTTTCGACTGTGATTAGAGGTTTTTGGGGTGAATCAAATCCACTGTAGGGGAAAAGGAAGGTTCCATCTTCCAAAACATGAAAAGCAAACGGTGCTGCTGTCCCAGACTTCATTTCTTTGCCTTCAGAAAAGACAAACATATACGTGTCGGCTGACTGCATCTTAGCCATCATCTCTTCTGAACTACTCTTTTCCACTTTAAGACCTTCTACCATCGTCAATACTTGCTCCATTTGTTGTTTATCTTGTACAACCTTAGTCAATTCTTCAGACGATGTATGGTTTTCTACTTTTTGAATAAACAAGGAACCTGCTTTTTCTTTATGATCGATTTCCATCACTTGTTCACTATTGGAGCAACCACTTAGTACATAGGCAAGGATTGATAGTCTTAGAATTAGGCTTTTCATTATTTTAGGACCTCATTTCTTATTCAGTGAACTTGGTTTTTTACCTCTTTTTCATATTTTTCAACTTGCTTATTGTTATCAGTGATCCCGTATTTATCTTCAAGTTTGGGCTTTAGTTTTAACCATATGACATTCTTTTCATAAATATCGTGATCAAAATCGTGATTAAGTTCTTCCAGGGACAACCCTAATGCATCTGCATAAGCAAGGTGCCGGGGCAATTCACTTGTATCTGGTCCTTCCTTAATATAGTTGTCTACTTCTTCTTTCGTAACTGAAATGCCGTATTCCTCTTGAGCAATGGTTTTCCACACTTTATCTTCTTTCATCGCCTTTTCAGCTAATTGTATTACTTGTTCATCCGTCAAGTCGGTTTCATAGGATAACTGTTCTTGAGCTAATATCCGAATAACCCACTTGTTTAATTTATCCTCTTTCCCCAGTTCTTCTGCTTCGGATATAACCTCGTCGAAAACCCTTTTATAATCTTCATACGTGTAGGTATTCGTTATTTTCTTCAGTTCTTCATCACTCTTCATCTTTACTTCTACTTGATTTTCTTCATTGGATTTGCATCCTATTAAGAGGATGAGGATCAATGCACATAATGTAACTGTTTTAATAGATTTCAACGTTACTCCTCCCAGTTTCAGATCTATTTTAGTAAGATGCCTTATCATTTCACTTGAACAGGTATTAGACAATAAGATGCGAGTGGCACCGATTCTATAGAGGGGAAGGGATTCGAATCCTCGAAAACTACTCCCAATCCTTAGACATAATGATAAAAGGTTTGGACAATGTACTAAGAAACCACGTTATATGTTGATCTCCACGGATTAGATTTCTTTCTTTTTCATAAAATAGAATCTTTTTAATATGTGAATCAATATGTTCCATGGCCCCTTACATCAATTAATTTTTGAGTTTCAAAGACTTAGTAAAGTAAACGGTATCAATTTTCTTTCATTTTATCATAGAATTTCTTTTATTTTCCTTTTTTTGCAATTTGATCTGTGATATCTTCCAGTAGAGGAGACATGGAGACAGGTACCATGGCTCTCTATTAAAAAAGAGCCGCGGTACCTGTCCCTATGGTTCACACAAAGAACCTTACAAGAACATAGGCATTGAAATAACAGAAACAAAGGAGGTATAAGATATGAAGATTAATAGAATAGATCATGTGAGTATAAACGTTAATGATCTTTCAAAGGCCAAGGCGTTTTTTCTGGATTTAGGACTTGAAGTGCAAGCGGAATGGGAATTGGATGGAGAGCAGTTGGACAGAATAGTTGGGCTTAAAGATGTTAAAACGGCATGTGTAGGATTGGGAATGTCAGATGGTCAGGCATGGATAGAGCTGGTCAAATTTCATACACCGTCAGATGAAAATGGTATTCTGCAACCTTTTGCCAATACGCTGGGGATCCGGCATATTTGTTTTGCCGTTGAAGATATTGAAACGATTGTTGCCAATCTGAAGAAGAAGGGCACAGAAATCTTTAGTGAGATACAGCAATATGAAGACAGTTATAAGTTATGCTACGTTCGTGGTCCAGAAGGGATTATTTTAGAGTTGGCGGAGAAAATCAGTTAAATAGTGAATGGGACTTTAAAGGTTTTATCACAAATCAGCAGAAGAGAATGTGTCATCGCAAAGAATTGGAGGAGGCAAAATTATGATGAAAATTATTATCACCAGTATATTCGTTCAAGACCAGGACAAAGCATTAGCGTTTTATACGAACACGCTGGACTTTGTGAAAAAGCACGACGTTCCCACGGGAGCACACAGGTGGATGACCCTTGTTTCAGCTGATGAACAAGACGGGACCGAGCTTTTACTCGAACCAAATGAGCACCCGGCTGCGAAAGAGTACCAAGAGAAACTATTCGCAGACGGTATTCCTGTAACCATGTTTGGGGTTTCGGATATTCACAAAGAGCACGAGCGGTTAGTGGAAAAAGGTGTAACGTTTACGATGGAGCCTACCGCAATGGGCGACATCACTATAGCTGTCTTCGACGATACATGTGGAAACCTTATTCAGATGATTGAGCAGAAGTCTTAAGATCGTGGCCTTTCCTCTACGTGCTGTATTCAGCGTGCAGGGGGAAGGCCCTTTTTATTTTGGTTTATTCTATGATGAATTGGGGATTCTTCTTAATAGTAACGAAAGAGGAGTGGACCTATGGAGTTAGATGGCAGAAAGTTTAAAGACAGGGCTATGGCTGCAATGAGTAAGTTCAAACACAATATGAAGGGGACGTACTATTCCATTGCAGATATTCCCACAGCTTCCGTTCAGGAGCTGGCGGACTTCATTCAGATACACCCTGACACACATGAAATCAAGAAGCAGCTTCTTGGCACCACCTATACCTTCTTTAGATTAAACGTGAACAACTATCGATTCTATTTAGAAACAACCAATGGACGTATTTTACAACTGGATGGTTCTTTAAGTGGAAAGGAATTGGTTTCCTATCGATCCTACCGGGATTCTGATGATCTCCATTCACCAGTTAAATTGAATTAAGCATAGGGAAATGGGCTTTCTTTTAGAAGAGAGCCCATTTTTATTCGTTCCCTCACTTTCCTAATAAATATTGAAACGAAACGCCAAGTGAATCGTATAATTTGTATAGACAAAAATTTCGAGTAACATTTACTAACGCAGCAATGCAAGGGGGACGGTTAAATGAGAAACGAGCCTCTAAAATTCACTCTTATCATAATCTCCACACCTATTCTTCTTTATCATGCTTTTCATTTATTTTATCTTTGGTCAGAGATTCCAAATACAATCGCCATCCATTTTCGTAAAGGAGAACCTGATCAGTGGGGTTCAAAATACATCCTGTTCATCATGCCGGTTGTCAGTATTATAACCTGGTTCCTTATTGGATTAGTAGTCAAAAAACCAGAGAAGTTGAACTATGTTAACTTAACGGAGGGCAACAAAGAAATACAATATGCTAGAGCTGAAAAAGTAATGGTAATCATTCAATACATGGGTGCTGTAACCTTTATATTTGCTAATGAAGCAGCTCTAAGAAATGCAGTGGGAATGGAGTCAGGTTTGCCTTTTTCAATGGCCATCGTTCTATTGTGTATTTGTTTGATTACACCCGTTTACCATTTGTTCTGGGCGGCAACGTTGAAAAATTAGAGGACGTAAAGAAAGGAACATACAATGAATTTATGGATAAAAGGATTGATTAGAGGAATCATCCCATTTGGTTTCATGATCATCATTTCGCTGCTGTGGAATCAATTTCAAGGGTCAACAGATATTTCAAACACATTCTTTTTTTATGGTCTGATCGCTTTTTTCCTGGGATTGGCAAGCGTCGTATATGAAATTGAAAAATGGCGTTTTTTAAAACAAATTATGGTTCATTATTTGGTCATGCTGTTGACCGTCTTTCCCACTTTACTTCTGAGCGGTTTTTATCCGCTTGATTCTTTTAGAGATGCAGTAAACGTATTTTTCCTTTTTAATAAGGTTGGAGTTATCTTGTTTTTGGTTACATATCTTGTTTTCCATTTGCGTAATAGAGCATATATGAAAGCACAGAATTAATAGGATCTAAAATATCGGTGGCAGACCCCAGTACGGTAAATTTTTAGCGTTCCGGAGTCTGGGACCGTTTTATTAAAGAAGCCACGGTACCTGTCCTCATGGTTCTTCCCCGTGGTTCTTCCATTCCACGAGCATCACCAAAAGGTCCTGATTATTGTCGAATTTCCGTGATGAATGGAAAGGATTTCCCATAAGGATGTCGAAGAATTAGAGTAGACGCTTATTTTCTTAAAGGAGACCTTATATGGTAGAGACTGTCCATCATTTAATTTTGCATGTGGTATTTATCCTATTTACGATTCTTGTTTTTCAAATGGTTACGAGTGAATCGGACAGCGGCACAAAAGGGTTCACCTTTAAGTTCTTTCTCATGAATCTGGCTATTTTACTGTTTACCATGATCTTCCCCGTAGTTTACTCAAGCGGATATGTGTACGATTTCAAAGTCATTCCCATAATCCTTGCCTTTCTCTATGGAGGGAAGAAAGTGGGGTTCAGTACGTTCATCGCCTTGCTTGTGATGGGCTGGTTTACCCACCATGTATGGATTTTTTTGGTCGTGAATTATGCGATATATGGAGTATTGCTGATCCCTCTTTCCAAATGGTATAAGCGGTTATCTTGGAAGAACAAGCTCATTCTGATTTCGGCTTTTTATTTATTCGTCCCGGTTACAAGAACTCTTTTTTTGCTTCAGAACAATGAATTAGAGCAGCTCCCACTTGTGGCAAGCTCCACCTTGATCATATGGATCACACTGATTCTGACCATTTATCTGATTGAAAATCGATTGGAACAAGTCAGGATCAAAAAAGAGCTCATCAAAGCTGAAAAATTTAACGTAGTCAGCGAATTGGCAGCATCCGTGGCACACGAAATCCGGAATCCGATGACGACGGTAAGAGGATTCATGCAGCTCCTGCAGAGAGAAACACTAACCAAGGAACAAAAGAGCTTTATCGATATATCCATCCAGGAATTAGATCACGCACAGGACGTCATCAATCAATACCTTTCCCTTGCCAAGCCCCAGACGGAGGAATACGAGGTGTTCAGTCTTACCGATACCCTGAATGAATCCGTTGACGTGATGTCTACTTATGCCGTGATGAATAGCATTAAAATCAACAAAAACATGGAAGATGGCCTGATGATCAAAGGAATGAAGATAGAGGTGAAGCAAGTTCTGCTCAATCTTCTGAAGAATGCCATCGAGGCCGTCAAAGAAAACGGAGAAATCACGGCGGCAGCCCATGTACAGAAAGACGGCCGGATCATGATCGTCATTCAAGATAATGGAGTCGGCATGCCTCCGGAACAACTCAAAGTATTGGGCAGACCCTATTATTCCACCAAGGAAAAAGGGACGGGACTTGGATTGACGGTAAGCTATCAAATCGTCAAACGTATGAAAGGGGAAATACAGGTGGAAAGCGAGCCGGGACAGGGGACGGTGTTTAGGGTTTTTTTGCCTGGGAGTGTATAGGGAGAGCCAAGGGGACAGGTCCCTTGGCTTTTTCTGTTTAAGAACCGCGGTACCTGTCCCCTTGGCTTCTATCTTAAGAAAAATTTAAGAATTCTCACATGATTTTTTTAAGGAATTTCATTTAAACTATCACACTTGAAGTTTATTTTATGTTTAAGTAAACAATACTTATAATCGATGATGAAATCCCTTTGGATAACTTCTCTCCAAAGGGTATGCTTATGAAAAAAATAATGGAAAATAAGTGAAAGCCCTAAATGATTCAAGGAGCTGCCGCGAAGGATATGATCATGATGACGAAGCATCCCTATGTCGGGTGCAGCATTGTAAGGCTTGTTGGAAATTTAGCGGATGTCACCATAGTAGGAGTGAAAAAGTGAAACGTTTATCAATTTTAGTCGCTGATGATGAGGAGGAAATTGCTGATCTGATCGCCATCCATTTAGAAAAAGAAGGATACCATGTGACGAAAGCATCGGATGGGGAAGAGGCCGTTCGAGTGGTCGAGACTCAGGTCATTGATTTGCTGATTTTGGATATCATGATGCCGAAAATGGATGGATATGAAGTCACCCGCCGCATTCGGGATCAGCATAATATGCCAATCATCTTTTTGAGTGCCAAGACATCTGATTTCGATAAAGTACAGGGCCTGGTCATTGGGGCCGATGATTATATGACGAAACCCTTCACCCCGATCGAATTGGTTGCTCGTGTGAATGCTCAGCTCCGCCGTTTTTTGAAACTTAATCAACCTAAGACGGCAACAGAAACGAAGGCCACTGTGGAAAGTGGTGGATTGGTCATTTCTCCCGATCAACGTAAAGTGACTCTATATGGTGAAACCATTGAACTAACGCCTAAAGAGTTTGATATTTTGTACTTACTGGCCAGTCACTCAGGTAAAGTATTCAGTGTGGAACATATTTTTCAGCACGTGTGGGGCGATGCATACTTTGAAGGTGGGAATACCGTCATGGTCCATATCCGCACATTACGAAAAAAGCTTGAAGAGGATAAACGAAAAGATAAATTCATTAAAACAGTATGGGGCGTAGGGTATACATTCAATGGGTAAAATACTACGAAGCTTCCGTTCAAAAATGATCTTATTGCTGGGACTAAGCATGTTGTTGTCTGGCGCTATAACCTATCTACTCTTTAAAATACTTCAAATGTATTATTATTCAAGTGTTAATTATGGAGATACACTAGGTTATTTTCGCAATATCATCCGGAATATTGGAGACTTTAAGGCCTTTTTACTATTATTTATCCTGCTTTCGATCTTCTTCTTCTTTTTACTGACAAAACCCTATTCTGCCTATTTTAATGAGATTTCAAAAGGAATTCATTCTCTCGCCCAGGGTGACTTTAAGCATCGGGTTCAAATCGTGTCAAATGATGAATTTAGTGATCTTGCCGAGAGCATCAATCTCGCAAGTGAAACATTGGAACAAGCCATCGAAAGGGGAGACTTCTCGGAAAGTAGTAAAGAGCAGTTAGTCGTCAATTTAGCTCATGATCTTCGGACACCGCTCACCTCCGTTTTAGGTTATTTAGATTTGATTCTTAAGGATGAAAAATTGACAAAAGAACAAGTCAGACATTTTTTAACGATAGCTTTTACGAAATCCCAGCGTTTAGAACGACTCATCGATGAACTATTCGAAATAACGAGAATGAATTATGGCATATTGCCCATTCAAAAAAATCATCTAAATGTAAGTGATCTCCTTAATCAATTAAAGGAAGAATTGTATCCTGTCTTCGAGAAGAATGATCTGGTCGCCAGAGTGAATGTTACTCCACATTTACCCGTTTTGGGTGATGGAGAGCTGTTGGCACGTGTGTTTGAAAATCTTCTGACCAATTCGAATCGCTATGGTAACGATGGCCAGTTTGTGGATATTAATGGCTTCCTTGATTCCGGGAAAGTGGTTATTCAGATTGTGAATTATGGAGATCCGATTCCTGAGAATGAGCTGCCTCATCTCTTTGATATGTTTTATACCGGTGACAAAGCACGAACCCATCAAGGAGGTGGCACCGGGATTGGCCTCTTCATTGCCAAGAACATTGTGGAGCAGCATGATGGATCCATTACGGCCGAAAGTAGTATCATACGTACCATTTTTGAAGTGCGCTTGCCGCAGGATGTAGATAAAAGGATTTAAGAAAAATTTAAAAATTACCCCACTCTTTATTTAAAAAGTTTTCCCTACACTTATAAGCATCAAGAGTAAGGAGGAAACGAATAAATGAAGAAGTGGGGCTTTTTATTATTATCCTGCCTAGGTTTAACTTTCGCCTATATGGGACCTTTGTCTGAACCAGAAGTGAAAATTCAAAACTTTGATCAATTTCAAAATGGGATCGCAGAGGGTGCGGATATCCAAGAAATCGAAATTTCTGAGGATCAAATCTATCAAGGAGATCTGCTTTTGGTCAACAGTGAATATCCTGTTCATCAAGACAGTATTCGATCGGATATTGTCAATTTATCTGCAAGCAATGAACTGGCGCAAGGTTACGTGTTGTTAGGCAGTGACATTTATTTATCAGAGGATATTGCACATGCATTCTCAGAGATGGTTTCTGCTGCTAAAAAAGATGCTCTTCAACATTTCGCCATTACGAGCGGCTTTCGGGACTTTGATGAGCAAAGTGTGCTTTATCAAGATATGGGTTCTGACTATGCGTTGCCTGCAGGCTACAGTGAACATAATCTGGGCTTATCCCTTGATGTAGGATCCACTCAAATGAAGATGGCTAATGCACCAGAAGGAAAGTGGATAGAAAAAAACGCTTGGAAATACGGCTTCATTTTACGTTATCCAGAGAATAAAAAGGATATAACAGGAATTGAATATGAACCGTGGCACATCCGCTATGTTGGTTTCCCTCATAGCGCCATTATGAAATCAAAGAATTTCGTATTAGAAGAATATATGGAATACCTAAAAGAAGAAAAAAATATTTCTGCTAATGTAAATGGGAAACAATATGAGATTTCTTATTACCCTGTTACGAAAAGTACGACTATTCAAGTGCCGGCAGATCTTCGTTATGAGATTTCAGGTAACAATGTCGATGGTGTGATCGTGACAGTGTTTCCTGATAAGCACACATGAAACTTGAAGGAAGGTAAGGATGCGGAATGAACCTAACGAAATTAATGAAGGGCATTAAGGCACATGGCTAAAAAAACAGCACTTATTTTGACCATTATTCTTTTTATTTCATTTTATTGGTGCCATTCTTTGGTTTAAGATGTTGGTGTCTGCCCCCCGAGGAAGGGGAAGCTTTAACTACCGGGGGGCAGCACCATTTTTCTATTCCTTCGGTGCCAACAATTCTTTGTACGAAGAGTTCTCCAGCGTATCTTTGCTTTCCGTTAGTACCCATTCTTTTGGAGTCATTTCAGGGTTTGAAGCTAAATACCCCTGCATGATTTCAAATCCAATCTTATAATTCGACCAGAGGGGAATTCCTTTTGACGGGTTTCCGGCAAAAAGGTTCTGGTACTCCTCGAAATCGTACGAATCAAGCTTACCATTCAACTCATTGAAGACCTTCTCTTTTTGTGCGGTGGTCAGGGGCTCGGTCCAAGGAGGAGTGTAATCAGGATAAACAATTCGGGTAAACGAGTCTGCTTTTCCTTCCATGATGATGGAGTCGAATACAGTGGGGCGTCCTGTTTGGTGTTCCATATCCACAGAGTGAAAATATTCATGAGCCACCGTATTTTTCACTGCACTTTTTGCATAGGAAGGGTCTGTTTGAAGGAGCATAAAGTCTTCTGTAAACGTGACACCCGTCGACCCTTCCATCTTCTCGATCGGAAAGGTGAAGTCGGGATTGATCGGCATCAGGAACACGGCTTTATCCTTCCCGGGCAACAGCTCAGCAGATTCCATGAAAGCTTCTTCCACCAAAGTTTGAACCTCTTCCTGCTTCTGTAATAATTCTAAGGTGTTTTTCTCCAATTGATCGATATCCGTAATTCCAGTAAAATAGGCGAAATAATCGCTTCCGATATCAATCCCTTTTTCCTCGGCCATCTCCTGGAAAGGCTGAACGACTTTTTCGCGGTACAAATCTTCTCTTTCGTATTTCTTCTTACCTTTCGCTTCTGATGTGTAATCTAGTATTCTGTCATAAAGCGGAATAACCGTTAAGGTCTGCCCGTTATGCTTCACCTGAAATTCCTTCGCTTCCGGAATATCCTCGGAGCAAGCCGTTAAGGCAATAGTGAAAAGAATGGCAAATGCCAACAACCAATATTTTTTCAATGAGTTCACCCTTTATTTGGAATTTTCTTTATTTTACCATATTTTGTGAGGGTGGGATAGTGGGGATAGGTCTATTGTCCCGGTAGCTCTTCCGGGGTGGACACTCCGATGAACAACTGTCCGAAATAGATTGTAGGCTAAATAGAGGGGCACAGGCAATCTATTCACCCTTTTTTATAAAGGGGAAATGTGAACTACTCTAATCAAAAATCATATGATCGCTGCGTTCTTTACCTTTATAAAACCTTAATTCGAAAAATATTTTATAAATTTTCTAAAAACTATTGTAAAACGCTTTCAATTTTCTTATAATTGAAAACAATCAACAACTAAACCGATTTAGTAAACCGATTTACTCATTTAAAGAATACGAAAACGAAAAGAAAAAAATTACAAACAAAATTTTTTCCTTTGTTACTAAACCGATTTAGTAAAAAGGGTATGGAGAAGGACTTATGAAAAGAATAACGATTTCAGATGTGGCACAGCATGCCGAAGTATCAAAAAGCACCGTCTCTCAATATATGAATAAGCGTTACGACTATATGGCACCGAAAACGAAGGAGCGCATCAGGATGGCGATCGAGGAGTTGGGCTATCAGCCGAATATCGTCGCGAGAAGTTTGAAGCAGAAGTCGACGTCTACCATTGGCGTGATAGTGGCGAATATTTTACACACCTTTTCAACTCAGACGATCAGGGCAGTGGAGGACATTTGCAATGAGCAGGGGTTTCATATCATTGTCTGTAATGCAGATGACAATCCTGAAAAGGAACGTGAATACATCGAGATGCTGAGAGCGAAGCAAGTAGACGGGCTCATCATCTTTCCGACGGGCGGGAACGTAGAGTTGTATCAAAGGATGATAAAGGAAAAGTATCCTCTCGTATTTGTCGACCGGATTGTGGAGGGTCTCGAAACGTCATCGATTATGCTTGATAATGAAAACGCTATTAAAATGGCCGTCGATCACTTTGCTGAAAAGGGATACGAACGGATCGGCATCATGACCACTTCCTTGCATCGACATGTGACTCCCCGTGTGGAAAGGATCAACGGCTTCAGAAGAGCGCTGCGAGAAAAGAAAATTCCTGTCCGTGAAGAATATATCAAGTCAATGGAAGTTGAATTCATACAGGATGGTCTCCATGAAATGCTATCAGCCGATGAACCGCCTCGGGCATTGATTGCCGGGAACGACCTGACGTTGATCGAGATCTTAAGGTATATAAAGACAAATCATATCCAGGTGCCGGAGGAGTTGGCACTGATCGGGATAGACGATGTATCATTTGCGAGTTTGTTTACGCCGGAACTGACAACGATTGCTCAACCGACGTTCGAAATGGGGAAAAAGGCTGCTGAATTATTATTGAACAAAATAAAAGACCCGAATTTTATCGAGGAAAAGCATATATATCGATTCCAACCGAAACTGGTGGTTCGGCAGTCTTGCTGAAAATGTGGAAGAAAGAGGGGGATGGCACCATGAAAGATGTAATCACCATTGGAGATGCCATGATTACGATGAATCCGACATCAAAAGGACCTATGAGATTCGTTCATTCATTTGAACGGAATGTAGGGGGGGCGGAATTAAATGTAGCCATCGGATGCGCGCGGCTGGGGTTGGATACGGGCTGGATCAGCCGATTGGGGAATGATGAATTCGGCCGTTATATCCAGCATTTCGTGAGGGGGGAAGGAATCGATACTTCCCAGCTGAAGCTAGTAGACGGGTATCCTACTTCCGTTAATTTCAAAGAAGTACTGGAAGATGGGACTGGCCGGACGTTTTATTACCGGTTGAATTCTCCTACACTGACCCTCACGCCTGATAGTTTGGAAGAATCCTATATTGCCAATGCGAGAATTTTACATATTACGGGAGTATTTCTAGCGATCGATGAAAAAAATGTGGCAATCATCAAGCATGCGATCACTATGGCGAAACAGAATGACGTCCTCGTTTCCTGCGATCCAAATATCCGATTGAAATTGTGGAGCAAAGAGAGGGCGAGGGAAGTGATATCAGACATCCTTCCATTCGTGGATATCCTGCTGACAGGAACGGATGAGGCCGAGATCCTGTTTGACACCAAGAATGAAAAGGAAATCATCGAAAAGTCGAAACTGCTCGGGATCTCCTATATCGCCCTGAAAAAAGGTGAGGAAGGTTCGATTGGCTATCACAAAGGGGAAATCATTCAATCAGCTCCTGTCACAGCTAGGAAAGTGGTCGACACAGTGGGTGCGGGAGACGGATTCGATACTGGTTTTCTATATGGTGTCCTGCAGCAATGGCCGTTAAAGAAGATATTGATGTTTGCAAACACAATCGGTTCCATGGTGGTCAGTGTATCCGGTGATAATGAGGGACTTCCTTATCTGGAAGATGTACTGGTCCAGCTGGGGGAGAAGGAATTTATCGAACGCTGATTCACTGGATTCCTAAGATGGAGAGAGGGGAGGGGAGTTCACTCGATGATGAAGCGGATGATTGAAACGATTCTTCATGAGAATGCACTTGTGTTGGCGGGAGTTGACAAGAAAGAAACCGATGAGCTGCTCAAGAAGATTCAGGAAGCAACGCGAATCTTTCTATATGGTGAAGGACGTTCCGGGTTGATCGGTAAGGCATTTGCGATGAGGTTGATGCACTGTGGATACGACGTGTATGTCATTGGCGAGACGATCACGCCGAGCATCGACAAAGGGGATCTCATAATAGGAATCAGTGCATCGGGCACTTCGCCTTCGCTTTTACACCATTTTTCGAAAGCGGTAGAAGTGGGTGCTAGTACGTTTGTAGTAACAGCGTCTACCCAACATGGGCTGCTCCCGGAAGCAACACTTATAATTCCTGCAGCGACGAAGCAACGGCGCAAGGAAGAGCCTGCAACGATTCAGCCGCTTGGTAGCCAATTCGATCAAAGCGCACACCTGCTGCTGGATGCTATCATTCTAGCCCTTCTTGAAGGAAAGGATCATAACGGCGAACTGTTGCAAAGACATGCGAATGTAGAGTAATAATCCAAATTTAGTATGGAGATGAGAGTATGGGGGAAGTGAACGTATCACATGAGGAGCTGCGGCAATTGACTACCGCAAAACTTGTTGGGGCAGGCTTGGATTCACATCACGCCGGGGTTGTTGCCGATGTCCTGGTTCATGCCGACCTCCGAGGCGTCAGTTCCCACGGGGTCCTGAGAACCGAGCACTATGTCAGAAGGTTGCATGAAGGGGGAGTGAATAAGAACCCATCGTTCTCGTTTGAACAAACCGGACCTTGTTCAGGAATTTTCAACGGGGATGACGGCCTCGGTCATGTAGTCGCAAAGAACGCCATGGAAGAGGCGATCAAACTCGCCAAGCAAAGTGGGATCGGAATGATTACCGTCACAAATAGCAGCCATTGTGGAGCGTTATCCTATTTTGTCCAGCAGGCTGCTGAAGAAGGACTGATCGGTGTCGCTATGACGCATACCGATAAGATCGTCGTCCCCTTTGGAGGAGCGGAGCCCTTCCTAGGAACGAATCCGATCGCGTATGGATTCCCGGCAAAGAAACACAAGCCTATCATTTTGGATATGGCGACGAGCAATGTTGCTCTTGGAAAAATCCTTTACGCAAAGGAAGCAGGGAAGGACATCCCTGAAGGCTGGGGTGTAGATGAACAGGGAAGTGCAACGACGGACCCAAATAATGTAAGCGCATTAACCCCATTTGCAGGTCCAAAAGGATATGGACTCGGCATGGTGGTGGATATCTTCTCAGGACTATTAGCTGGCGCAGCCTTTGGTCCCCATATTTCGAAAATGTATGGCGACTATAACCAGCATCGGAAACTGGGACACTATGTCTGCGCGATCAATCCTACTTTTTTTACAAATAAAGAGGATTTCCTCAGCTCGATGGACAGGATGATCGATGAGCTTCATGGGGTGAAGCCTGCTGAAGGTTTCGATCAGGTACTCGTACCCGGGGAGCCGGAACAGATAAAGGAAGAGAAACATCTGAGAGAAGGGGTCCCGATGACCGAAACCGTTTATCAGTATCTGCAATCAGGAGAATGACAATTTACCTTGAAAGGGGTGATGAGGAGAGGGGTGTTTTCTTCAGGAAGATCAAACTCTTTAACGCATGTTCAAGGTGGAAATGAAAAAACAAGGGGGAAATGAAAATGAAAAAATTCAAATGGGTTGCGATGATCACAGCGATCATGCTGCTTCTTTCAGCTTGTGGATCGGAATCATCTTCAGGCAGCGGGGAAGAAAAAATAAAATGGAAATTCGGACACCTGGCGGATGAGAATCATATCTGGCATAAAACAGCTTTGGAGTTCGCTGATTTAGTCAAAGAAAAGACGGATGGCCAAATTGAAATCACAATCTATCCTAGTAATCAGTTGGGAGGGGAAACCGATACGATCAACAGCATCAAAGCGGGAACGGCCGACCTGGTCATTTCAGGTGAAACCATGGCAAACTGGTCACCGAAAGCTGCCTTGATGGCGGTACCATACGCATTCAGGGATGCAGACCACCTTCAAAAAGTGGTTGAGGGAGACATCGGTAAAGAGATTGAAGAAGAGATCAAAGATAAAGTCGGTCTGACACCTCTTTATTACCATACACGTGCACCTCGTAATTTAACGTCAAAAGAACCGATCAGTTCACCTGACGATTTGAAAGGATTCAGCATGCGCGTTCCGAACGTTCCTTTATTCCTTGATGCATGGAAAGCGGCAGGAGCGAAACCTCAGGTCATGGACTTCAATGAAGTATTCACCGGCTTACAGCAAAATGTGATCGATGGTCAGGAAAATCCTGTTGACCTTATCCACAGCGGCGGATTATATGAAGTGCAAGACTATGTGAATGAAACAGAGCATGTGTATTCATGGATTTATATCCTTGTTGGAAACAAGCAATTTGAAAAATTGAGCGATGAGAACAAGAAAGCGGTTCAAGAAGCGGCCAAGGAAGCTCAAGCATTCGGAAAAGACCTTTTTGACAAAGAGATCACAGAATATGAGAAGAAGCTGAAAGATGAAGGCATGAAATTCAATGAAGTCGATCAGGATGCTTTCCGCGAGGTGATGAAGCCGGCGATCAAAGAGAGCTTGACTGAGGAACAGTACAAATTATATGAAGAAATCCTGGCAGTGGAATAAACCATGTAAGGCATATGTTAAACATATGCCTTCTTTATAGAAAGGAGTGAGGGAGAATGAAGGGGACAAACATCCTTACACGATCACTGGAAGCGGCGACGATCTTATCGTTTCTCGGTGTCATCATAGTGGTGCTGATACAAATCCTTTCCCGGTATTTGCCATACACAGCCGTTTGGACAGAAGAACTCACGAGATTTCTGTTTATCTATGCAATCTCCTTCGGTGCACCGCTTGCACTGAAGAATAAAGAATTCATCAGCGTGGATATCTTAACGGGGTTATTGCCTAAAAGAATTCAAGAAATTTACGAAGCATTCATTTATTTAGTCGTTGTCGTTCTTTCCTTTGTCATTGCCTATCATGGATATACGTTCATTTCTGTCGGAAAAGGGCAGACATCAGCGACAATGGCCGTGGATATGTCAGTTATCCATGCGAGTATTTCTATATCCTTTGTGTTCATCGCCATCTATGCGATCATGCATGTCATGAACGCATTCATAAGTCCGAAAGAAAGGAGTGAAAGCTGATGTTAGCAGCTATTTTATTTATTTCATTTTTAATTCTTATCTTTATCAGTGTGCCCATCGCATTCAGCTTAGGGATCTCTTCCATCATTTATCTGCTTATCGCTGATATCCCTCTTTCCATCGTCCCTCAGAAAATGTTTGCAGGCATGAATTCCTTCGTACTGCTGTGCATACCTGGATTCATTTTAGCAGGAAACTTGATGAATGCAGGTGGGATCACAGAGCGCATCATCGGCTTTACGAATAATTTCGTCGGTCATATCAGAGGGGGACTGGGTCTTGCGAATGTAGGCTCTTCCATGGGGTTTGCCGGTATTTCGGGTACAGCCCTCGCAGATACTGCGAGTATAGGGGCCGTGATGATCCCGGCGATGAAAAAAGAGGGGTATGATGCAGACTTCTCGGCAGCCGTCACCTCGTCATCATCGACTGTTGGTCCAATCATTCCACCGTCATTGCCGATGATCATTGTTGGAACTCTCGCGAGCGTATCGATCGGGGATCTGTTCTTGGCCGGTGCCGTTCCTGGTGTCCTGCTGGGATTAAGTTTGATGCTCGTCACGTATGTCATTTCGGTGAAACGGAAATATCCGAAGGGTGAACGACAGCCGATCGGTGTGATCGCTAAATCGTTTACAGGTGCTTTCTGGGCATTATTAATGACCTTTGTTATTTTATTTGGGATTCTGGGAGGCTACTTTACGCCAACAGAAGCTTCAATCGTAGCCGTCGTGTATGCGTTAGTGGTCGGGATGTTCGTCTATAAGGAACTTAAATTGAAAGATCTTCCTAAGATCCTGCTGGATTCCATGGTCAGCACGGCCTCCATCATGTTCCTGGTCGGATTTGCCAATCTGTTCGGATGGATCTTGGTGAGTGAGCAGATTCCTATTCTTGTAGCAGATGGAATCCTCGGTATATCGGACAATCCGATTGTGGTCATTCTCTTAATCAACTTGTTGCTGTTGTTTGTAGGGACATTCATGGAAACCATCGCAGCGCTGGTCATATTATTTCCGGTCTTGTTACCGGTGGCATCCAGTGTCGGAATGGATCCCGTTCATTTCGGCGTGATGATGGTGCTGAATCTGGTCATCGGATTATCCACCCCCCCAGTCGGTGTGTGCTTATTCGTTGCCTCGAGTATCGGGAAGGTATCCATCGGGAAAACGTCAAAGGCATTGCTGCCCTTCTTAGGAGCGAGTCTCGTCGTGCTCTTACTGGTAGCCTTCATCCCTGAAATCACTCTATTCCTTCCTGGTTTATTTAAATAGAATAATAGAAAGAAAAGGAGTTGCTTATCCATGAAAGCCGTTCAAGTCACCGGACCACATCAGTTGAGCATTGTGGAAAGAGAGAAGCCTGTCATCACCCATGAACAAGATGTTTTGATCAAAGTGAAAATGGTCGGCATCTGCGGATCGGATATTCATATTTATCACGGTACCAACCCCCTTGCCACCTTACCGAGAGTCATCGGACATGAAGTCACAGGGGTAGTGGAGGCTGTCGGGGATGAAGTAGACACGCTTTCTGTAGGGGATAAGGTAGTCCTTGAACCGATCGAGTCCTGCGGTCAGTGTTATGCATGCCGCTCAGGCCGGGGAAATGTGTGCAGTAACCTCGAAGTTTACGGTGTCCACCGTGACGGAGGCATGCAGGAATACATGGTCATACCGCAAAAGCTGGTCCATAAAGTGGACGAAGAATTGGGCTATAAAGAATCGGTCCTGGTCGAACCGTTTACAATCGGTGCACAGGCGAATTGGCGCGGTGATGTCAGGGGTGGGGACACTGTTTTCATTATGGGCGCCGGACCGATCGGTCTATGTTGTCTTAAAGTAGCGAAAACAAAAGGCGCTACCGTGATCATCAGTGACTTAAATGAAAGCCGTCTTGCTTTTGCCAAAGAGTGGGGGGCGGATCATACGATAGATGCTTCTAACGTTAATGTCATAGATGAAGTCATGAAGATGACGAAACAGGAGGGAGCAAACGTGGTCATTGATGCCGTCTGTATCCCGCAAACCTTTGAACAAGCCATCGAAGCAGCATCAGCAGCAGGGCGGGTCGTTGTCCTCGGGTTCGACGAAAGGCCATCTCAGATCACGCAGCTGCCGATCACGAAAAAGGAAGTGACGATCACCGGTTCAAGACTGCAGACCAATCAATTCCCGATCATCATCGAGATGTTCAATGACAGGACAATCGATACGAGGGGAATGGTGACGCAGGAATTCCCGGTAGACCGAATCGAAGAAGCGATCCGCTTAATCGAGACATCACCAGAAGACGTACGGAAGGTGGTTATTTCGTTCGGGTGAGGCAAGAGACTCTAATGAAGGAAGGGAAGATACGCTATGATCAAAAAAATCGACATACTGAATCGAATGATGGAGTCCGGAGTAGTGGCAGTGGTGCGTGCAGAAAATAAGAGAGATGCAGAACGGATATCGGATGCCTGCATCCAGGGTGGGATCAAGGCTATAGAAGTCACCTTCACGGTCCCGGGGGCTGAAGAGGTGATCCGCTCGTTGAAAAGCACGTTTGGAACAGAAGAACTCATCCTTGGGGCTGGAAGTGTCCTGGATAGCGAGACAGCCAGAATCGCCCTATTGGCGGGTGCAGAGTATATTGTCAGTCCTTGCTTTGATAGAGAAACGGCTAAGCTGTGCAATCGATATGGGATTCCATACATGCCGGGCTGCATGACGATTACAGAAATGAAGACCGCTATGGAATATGGTGCCGATGTCGTGAAGTTGTTCCCTGGGAATACGTTCGCACCTTCCATCATTTCATCCATTAGAGGGCCGATCCCTCAAATCTCTGTGATGCCTACAGGAGGGGTCAACCTACAAAATGCAGCAGAGTGGATCAAAAGCGGAGCGGTTGCCATAGGGATCGGAAGCGACCTGACCAAGCCTGCGTCCCTTGGAAACTATGATGAAGTGACAAAATTGGCAACACAATATTGCGAGATTGTGAGAGAAGCAAGAACGGCAAAAATGTATACATAAGAAGAGGAGGTTCAATCGATGAAGATGACATTCAGATGGTATGGAGAAGGAAATGATAGTATCTCCCTCCAGCAGATCAAACAGATACCTGGTGTGGAAGGGATCGTCTGGGCGCTCCATGATGTCCCTGCCGGGGATGAGTGGCCCTCAGAGAAGATAGAGGAAGTCAAGAACCACGCTGAACAATTCGGTTTGAACATTGATGTTGTGGAAAGTGTAAACGTTCACGAAGATATAAAACTTGGTTTGCCTTCACGTGACCAATACATTGAAAACTATAAACGAACGATCGAAAAATTGGCCGCTGCCGGTGTGAAAGTGATCTGCTATAATTTCATGCCGGTCTTTGACTGGACAAGAACCGAATTATTTAAGGAAATGGAAGATGGTTCAACAGCCCTATTTTTTGAAAAAGCAAAAGTGGAAGATATGGATCCATTCGAATTGGTCGAAAAGATCTCAAGTAACTCCGCTTTCACCATGCCTGGGTGGGAGCCGGAAAGATTGTCGAAGCTGAAGGAATTATTCGAAGCCTATAAACAGGTCACGGAAGAAGACTTATTTAATCACCTCGAATATTTTCTAAAAGAAATCATACCGGTTGCCGAGGAGAACAATATCAAAATGGGAATCCACCCAGATGATCCTCCTTTCTCTATATTTGGATTGCCGAGGATTATAACAAATAAACAAAATATCAAGAGAGTCCTTTCTCTTGTGGACAGTCCTTCCAATGGGGTGACCCTATGCAGCGGATCCCTCGGTGCGAACTCTGGGAATAATGTAGCGGATATGGTCAGAGAATTCTCCAATCGAATTCCATTTGCTCATATCCGAAATGTAAAGGTATATGAAAATGGAGATTTCATAGAGACTTCCCACAGATCGAAGGATGGGTCTGTCGATATCCTTGAAATCATGAAAGCCTACCATGAAAAAGGCTTTACAGGATATGCAAGACCTGACCATGGCAGACATATTTGGGGAGAAGAGTGCAGACCTGGATATGGCCTTTATGATCGAGGGCTTGGCATCATGTACCTATGGGGAATATGGGATTCCCTAGAACGTGCTGGGAGGAATGCATAATGCTGCCTCAACATGAAAGCTTGAATGGAAAAGTGGCTGCAGTTACGGGAGGCAGCGGAGTACTCTGCCGTTCGATGGCACTAGAACTCGCCAGACAGGGAGTGAAGGTCGCGATCCTTAATCGGACAGCAGAGAAAGGAGAAGCAGTGGCTAAAGAAATCAGAGAGTCAGGCGGTGAAGCCATTGCCATCTCTTGTAATGTACTTGATGCTGAAAGTGTGAAGGAAGCGGAAAAGGTTATCATCGGGGAATTGGGCATTTGTGATATCTTAATCAATGGAGCAGGAGGTAATGACCCTCGTGGTACCACTTCTAACGAAACATTAAACGTGGAAGACTTGGACACAGAAGGGATCAAAACATTCTTTGACCTTTCTCCAGAAGGATTTGGATTTGTCTTTGACCTTAATATCCTCGGTACACTGATTCCGACCCAGGTTTTCGCGAAAAATATGGTGAATCGGAAAGGTGCCGTCATTATCAACATGTCCTCCATGAGCTCACCGTCTCCCATGACGAAAGTACCCGCCTATAGTGCAGCGAAAGCAGGGATCGATAACTTTACCAAATGGCTCGCGGTTCACATGGCGGACTCTGGTATTCGCATCAACGCCATCGCGCCAGGCTTCTTTTTGACCGAGCAAAACAAGACATTATTAACTCATGAAGACGGCAGTTTAACAGAGAGATCAACTAAAATCATCTCTCAAACCCCCATGCGCAGATTCGGTAAACCTGAGGACTTACTGGGTACGTTATTATGGCTTGTTGACGAGGATACAGCAGGGTTTGTAACAGGTATTACGGTACCTGTTGATGGTGGATTTATGTCTTATTCGGGGGTTTAGTAGTATTTTAATGGAAGACTAAGATAGCCAGGTGTACGAATGCTCCATAACAAAGCCGGTAATCATAGCGATTACCGGCTTTGTTTCGCATCATTGATAGTTAATGATAGCAGGGCTCGGCTCCATCTTCAACACATCCTCCGGCTCCATGACCGGCACATCTTTATTATAAAAGATCTTGAATGCCCCGTATTGTTTCGGTTCTTCACGTATGTACTTCCCGTACAGGGCCTGCTTGTCTGCGGATGCTCCCCAGCCGTCGAAGTTTATGGCGATTTCGACGTTGTCTGTTGGTTGGATCGCCTCTTTATTCGATAGGACGGCACCGGTGAATTGGTGGACGAGGACGAATTTATCCGGGAGGTTATTCTTTTCCGTAAGCTCCGATACATACTCGACTGCCTTCTGGATTTCCTTCCCGTCCACTTGTCCAAGATCATCTCCGGGTTTTTCCCCTTCAGCTACGTGGAATTCCGTATCGATTGCCAGGTGAACATGGGGGTGCTTAAGCCACTTTTCGACCATTTTCACCTGCTCCATGACGGTGTCTGTACCGAGCTGAATATCGAGCAACACCAGAGCGTCATGCTTCTCCGCAAGCTCCACATATTTTTCAATATTTTCTTCCGACGTCATGCGCACATAGTCTCCATCAGGACCCGGCTCACTCTGGGCCATCGTCGTAATCAACTCGATCGTCGGTACCGCCGGCCGGTCGGGATCAGCGTCGGAATAGGCCTGCGTCTGTTCCTTCAGCTTCTTCATGTATTCCTCAGGCTCTAACTCGCCCAGAATCCCCATATTTTCAGAATCTGGCGTTCCGTAATAGGCGACCAACCGATGATTCTTTAATGGTCCATCGGATGGATCTTCCAACCCTTCTGCCAGCGTTTCACCCGCAGGAACCGTACGCTCTGGATTTCCGCCCAGCAACGCCTGCATATCAGGGATTTCCTGCTGTTCCTTTTCTGATAGGCTTTTATCCAAAGCCACAGCATCTTCAGACGGTTTCAACGGTTTAAAGGGCTGTTCGGGCTTTTCTGGTTTTTCGTTTTCCGCTTTTTTCTCGTTTGATTTGTCCTGTTCGGAAGACGGCGCATCCTTCTTACTCTCCTCTGTGCTCGAAGGATCAGCGCACGCTCCCAGTATAAGTACCCCGGCTGCAAGTAGCAGCGATACCTTTTTCATTGCCTCACACACCCTTTTTATATAGAAGAATATGGAGGACTTTAACACATTTTCCTGTACATGAAACCTATGTAAAGAAATTGATAGGAATTTTTAATCTAAACGTTCATGCTGGTGGTTGGACGGGGAAGGTTCGTATTCTTCATAAAGGAGGGATTTACCGCCCATCCTTAGATTTAGAAAATACTATCTTGCATAAATATCTTATTAAACAACGTGGTTCCCGCGACCTACCACAAATAATCAATTAAATTTACCTTCTAGCATTCTATTTAACTCATCACATACTCAATACAACGCTCCGCAAACTCCAGTACCTCATCCGAAATCGGATACAGGCCGGTTTCCTCTACAGGCTGTTTCCGTACTTCCCAGAATTTATCCATTAACTCTTTATCTCCTTGGAACATGTCATTTGATAGTTCCAGTAACTTGGTCCCGATTTGAAAGCCTTCTTCTGATTCAGGCTTCACACTGTGTTTGATGCATGATTCCATTCGCCGGATTAATGAAATATACTGCTGGGTTGTTTCGTCGTTGTCACTGAGGTTTGGGACGGACTTTTGTAAGAGGACCTGTTCATCTTCTTGAAAATAATCCATCCACTTCTTTGAGCTGTGTTGTGAACGGCGGACCAGTTCGGAGACACGTTCCCAGGGTAAAGATTCTTCCAGTTCCATCATATGAATTAATGAAGTCGTATAGGAGATGCTTGTTTGAAGTGTCGAAAGTTGTTCTTGCAGGTAATTGTAGTGTGAGACGAGAACTTGTTTGAAAGATAGTTTATCTAAAATATCGCGAATATCCTCCAAGGGGAGTGATAAAGATTTTAGGATGATGATTTTCTCTAATGTAAATAAGTCCTTTTCTGAATAATAACGCTTTCCGCTCGCATCCTTAAAGCTTGGTGTAAGGAGGTTAATCTGATCGTAATAGCGAAGTGCGCGAATGGATATATTCCGCTCTTTGGCTACCTCTCCGGTGGTCCATCTTTTCATTCCATTCCCTCCTGAAAAAAAAGCTTGCAGGTGACGTAACGTCATCTCCTATAGTTGGATTATACCATATATAGGAAGAGGGAAGATGGATGGAAAAGAGTCAAAGGAACTGGAAAGAACAGGACGCGTGGGGTTGGAAAGAATTCATATCATTGATGTTTCTTGAATTTGGTTTGGTGATCGGATGTATTAAATTCGTGGTTAAGCCCCTTTATTCTGACTGGCTTGGAAATGAACTGTATGCCGGAACATTAATAGGGTTAAACATAGCCATAATCCTCCTTTCAGGTGTCTATTTGATTGCACTCCGTCCAAAAAAGCTTTCCTGGAGTGAAGTAGGGGTTAAATCTTTCTCTGTTAAAGATTGGAAAATCATTATCACCTATTCTGTCATTTTATTGGTTGGTGCCGTGATCATTGTAGTACTGACCAGTTTCATAGGCAATTCGTGGGAGAACAGCAAAACAGAGGCCATGCAGCAAGATGCAACGATCTTTACAATAATGATTGCCTTTATCTCTGCGGCCATTATCTCACCAATATACGAAGAAATTTTTTACCGGGGCTTCTTATATCGCTGGTTGCGTACACGAATAGGATTTACTGGAGCGCTCATCCTTAGCTCGCTCATTTTTACCATCATCCATATCCCGACTTATAACGTCATGCCGGTAAATTTCTTTAGCGGGGTCCTTTTTGCTTTAGCGTATGAACGTACCCATTCCATCTGGCCAGCGGTTTTGGTCCACGGTATAACGAATGGAATGATGGTGTTGTTGACAAGTTTGGGGTAACTAAAAAGAAAAGCCAACTTTATAAATGGGGAGAGTGCCTACATGTTCAACCATTTTAATTTTGAAACGATTTACAGGGAACGAGATGTTTCCACACCACTAGTCGTCATGATGTGTGGTGTGGCCGGTTCGGGGAAAACGACATTCTCGCAGCAACTTGAGAATAATGGGTTTGTGCGTCTATCCATTGATGAAGAAATATGGGCGACTCATGGTCGTTATGGGATTGATTTCCCTATGGAAAAGATGGAGGAGTATAAGAAAGAGGCAGAAAGAAAATTGCGCAATCACTTATTGAAGTTCATTCACGATAAACAACAGGTGGTCATCGACTTCAGTTTCTGGGACCGTGCAAGGAGGGACGAGTATAAACAACTCATCGAACAGTCTGGGGGAAAATGGAAACTGATTTATATAAACGTTTCCCCTGATGATCTGCGTGAACGCCTTAAAATAAGGAACAAGCGCTGTGATGCCAATGCGTTCCCGATTACAGAAGAAGTGTTAACTTCCTACCTGAATGGTTTTGAAGTTCCTGAGGGGGAAGGGGAAATAGTTGTTGAGAATTAGGGAGCCGGTGGGACAGGTACCTTGGTTCAATTTTGCATAAGAGCCGTGGTACCTGTCCCCGTGGCTTTTAGTTACCCCCATCTACTGGGCCGTGATTACCATTTTGCTGATGATTTGTATATGAATACTGTGTAGCTGAAAATTCATTTTCAGTGTAGCTACGCTTTTTATACGAATGTCTTTTGTCATACCATACTGCAAAGAGCAAAATGCCTACAATGGGTAACAAAATAATTAACCAAACCATTTCGATCATCGCCTTCCTTATTTCATCTCTTTATTTTACCATAAAATTGTAATTCAATAAAAGTAATAATAGAATATTCAGAAAACTCTAAGGGGTGTTCTTACGAATTTTCATGGCTACTGTTTCTCGGGTGTGTGTCCCTTTAATAAATTTAAAGAACTCCTATGGAAGTAGTATAATTAAACCTTCTTACAATAGTCTTTTTAAAAGGGTGCCATAACCTACTTCCATATATCATCTAATCCGTCATATACTCATTCACCAACTCATAACACCGATCCTTCGTCGACTCGTATAAAGAAATGTACCACGCCACATTTTCAAACGTCCCGCCTTCATACTTCAGTCTTTCTTTCTCGGCTTTCGCTTCTTTCTGTTCGATCCATTTAACCTGTTCCGCTTTTAACTCCTTCATGACCTCTGGAGATAATTCTTTTTTCAAAAGGGAATAAATCTCATTTAATGCATCGTCATACCTTTCGTAAGACACCCCATAGTAATTTTTCATAGCGTTTGTCACGCCTTTATCTGAATCCTTCTTATCTGGCATGGCATCAAGTTCCTTTTGGATGTTGTCCAGTTTGTTCAGATATTCTGTTTTACCCGCTACTTTGGATAGGGGAGTATGATCTTCCTCACTACTGTCTACCTGAGCGTTGCTATCTTCCACTGATGATTCTTCCGCTTGATTCTCCTCGTTCTTATCGGATTCCACCGTACTTTCTGTAGACGAATCATCGGTACTTGCTGGTATCGTATCAGAAGTAATATTGTTTGGGGATTTTGTCTTTAGTATGATTTCTAACAGACCAAGGGACCTGTCCCCGTGGTACTTCCCGCGGTCCCTGGAATAATTCCATCCCTGTAGGGGAAGCTAATCTGAATAAACCGTTTTCCCTCTTCTGCCTGAGAAGAGGGTTTTTAGCGATGAACAGGGCGAAAGGATGGAATGTGTAATGGAGTTGGATTGGATTTGGAAAGCGGTTCTCATTGTTGTGGCGGGAACTTTATTGTTAAGAGTGGCCGGGAGGAAGTCGATTTCCCAGATGACGTTGACGCAGACGGTCATTATGATCGGAATCGGATCATTATTAATTCAACCGGTTGCCGGAAAGAATATCTGGACCACGATCGGTGTCGGGCTTGTTCTGGTCTTGACGCTGATGGTCATGGAATATTTGCAGGTGAAATCCGATCGTGTAGAACGAATGATCACGGGGAAATCCAAGCTTCTCATGGAAAATGGCCAATTGATTGAAAAGAACTTTAAGAAGTTACGAATGACGGTGGATCAGCTTGAAATGAAACTGAGGCAGCAGGGAGTCAGTAAACTTTCGGATGTGAAATGGGCGACGCTGGAGCCGAATGGACAAGTCGGGGTGGAATTGATGCCCCAGGCGAAGCCGGTGACAATGAAAGATTTTGAACAACTACAGGCACAAGTACAGAGGCTGATCACTATGCTTGAAGTACAACCTTCCACGAGAAGGCCGGTCAGTCACGAAGTAGGAGGGGAAGATATATTTAAAGAGATCCAATATCCCTCTGCCGTCACACCTCCTCCGAAACATCTTCAGTAGTGATGAAGGTGGGTTGATCTAGCGGATAATCCTGCTTTTACAACGGTCATTTGAGTACCTGAAAAAAGTTCCTGAGTAGTCTGCTTCAGGGACTTTTTTGTTTGGCGGTGAAGGGCTGGATTGCTACGTGGCCACCCTGGATTTCAATTCATCTCCGGCATGATTGCCCCTATTTTACACCAAACAAATGAATTTTTAAGTGAAATTGAATCATTTAGTCGATTTTCATGTCTTTTGCGTAAGACTGACAGGGGAAATAAGGGTAATATAGGGCTCTCGCCTGATTTATGATCCGGTTTTCGTTAATTATGATCCGTTTGTCGAAAAATGACAAATCGACAGCCTGCCGCTAAATTTGGTCCCTGCAACCCGCGCTCTTCCCATTCCCTTCATGTTACCCGTGAGCTCAATATTCCTACGGGCTACAATCTCTTATTCTTCCATTATGTAATGATTTCCTAAAAACTTCCCATCCTGTACATACATTGTTAATAGTTTCGTAATATTTACCCTCTAAGATGAAATCAACAGCAAAGTTCAACCGAGCAAAATCAATAGAGGAGGAAACAAAAATGCTAGAACATAATCAAAATGAAGAAATGAAGCATATAGAATCAGACAATACGGAATCCGTGAAGAAAGAGGAAATGCAAAGAAGCCCGAAGCCGAAGAAGCCTTTTAAAGGACGGGGCTTTCTAAACACTGTAGGTGCCGGGATCATCGGTTCGGTCCTGACTCTGACGGTATTGCCTCAAACCGACTACTATCAGAACCTGGCTCAGCCGGGCATCGAACAGTCAGCAGGTGACAAAGGCGAGGTGGAGTCTTCGGGTGATTCGGGAATCAATCCCACAACGGTATCAACAAGTAGTGGCGATATAGCGAACATTGTGGAAGATGCCTCTGAATCGATTGTCGGAATCGTCAATTATCAGCAACAGAATGGCATGGGGGCTTCACAAGCTGCTCAAGCAGGGACAGGTTCAGGCGTTCTCTTCAAAAAAGACGGGGACAGTGCTTATATCATCACCAACAACCATGTCATTGAAGGGGCTTCCAAGATTGAGGTTTCCCTCCATGACGGTGAAAAAACCAACGCGGAGCTGGTCGGGGCCGATCCGTTGACTGACCTTGCCGTATTGAAGATCGATGAGAAATATGCGGACAATCTGTTGGAAGTAGGGGACTCCAGTGCATTGCGTGCCGGTGAACAGGTGATCGCGATCGGGAACCCCCTTGGACTCGATCTATCAAGAACGGTGACACAAGGAATTGTCAGTGCCGTCGATCGTACCATCCCGGTTCAGACATCTAAAGGTGAATCTGAATTGAATGTCATCCAAACAGACGCGGCGATCAATCCGGGTAACAGTGGAGGGGCACTTCTGAATTCAAAGGGTGAGCTGATCGGAATCAACAGCGCGAAGATCTCAAACTCCGGTGTAGAAGGACTTGGCTTTGCCATTCCAAGTAAGGATTTCCAGCCGATCGTCAAGGAAATCATCGAAACAGGTAAGGTGGAGCGTCCGTATATCGGAATTGGAATGACGAATCTAACGGATGTTCCCCGCCAATACTTGAAAGATTTGCCGAGTGAAGTAGAAGCAGGGGTGATTGTCGCCAATATCGATAAAACATCCGCGGCAGCAGGAGCCGGAATCAATGAGGGCGATGTCATCACCGAGCTTAATGGCCAATCAGTAGCGGATGTGGCCGACTTGAGAAGGCAGTTGTACGCTGACCTGAAAGTGGGGGATATGATTGATTTGACCATTTTCCGTGGTGGAGAAGAAATGACGATCAGTTTGACTTTGACTAGTAATGCGATGGTTAACTAATTGATTTTGTGAGGGGTGCCTGGTACGGATTGGGTGTTTGGTGCCAGGCACAAACCGAGTGAATTGTACCAGGCACAAACCAAGAAAATGGTACCAGGTACCAACAAGTACAATCGAAAATGAATGACAAAGGAGAGCGGATAAGTGGATAAAAAGAAGCGTTCGATCACGTTATGGAGTGTTATAGGGGGCATTGTCGTCGTCGGCACGATGCTTGCGATGTTTGGTTTTTCGAAAGAGGAAGTGGTGGCGAAGGTGGGAAGCAAGTCGATCAGTAAAGAGGATTTGTATTCGACGCTTGTGGATCAGTATGGGGAAGCAGCCCTTGATACACTGATTGCCGAGAAGATTGTGGAGCTAGAGGGTGACAAAGAAGACATCAGCGTCAAGGATAGTGAGATTGATGAGGAACTGAAGTCAATGAAAGACTCCTATGGAGGCGAAGAGGCATTCGATGAGGCATTGGCTTCGAGCGGAGCGAGTCTTGATAGTGTCAAAGAGAATATCCGATCCTTTTTAATAACGGAAAAGTTGCTGAAGGACAGAATCTCGATTTCGGATGATCAGATCAAAGAATACTTTGAAGCGAATAAGGATACGTTTGCCCAGGAAGAACAGGTAGAGGCAAGTCATATTCTGGTTGAAGATGAAAAAACGGCTCAGGAAGTGAAGAAAAAGCTTGATGACGGAGGGGATTTTGCCGAGCTTGCGAAAGAATATTCCACTGATACGTCCAATGCCGAGTCAGGCGGGGAGCTGGGCTTTTTTGCAAAAGGTGAGATGGTGACGGAATTCGATGAGAAGGCGTTTGCCATGAAGAAGGGTGAAATCAGTGAGCCGGTTAAGACGGAATTTGGCTACCATATCATCAAGGTGACGGGTAAGAAAGACGCGAAAGAAGCGGTTCTTGCCGATCGTAAAGAGGAAATCAAGGACATCCTGTTTGATCAGGCCCTTCAAACCGAGTATGGAACGTGGATCCAGAAAAAGAAAGAGGATTACAAGATCGAAAATCTTTTGAAAGTTTCATAATCCGGCCATGGTTTGTTCATGATTTCGTCATATGTTCTGGAAATAATGATCGTGCAGCTGCAACCTATATAAGGAGGAAATGGAATGAACAATAAGAGAACACTCGCGTTGGCAGGTATATTAGCGATCGGGATCGCGGGAGCCCTTCCCGCCTTTGCGGCTGAGGAGGACGCTGCTGAGACGAACGACTCGGCGGTTGCTAAGCAGGCATTTGGCGGACATCACGGCGGTGGACCTGGAAAGTTCCACATGGATGAGGAACAGTTGAAGGAAAAAGCAGAAGAGCTTGGAATCGACAGCACCGATATGGATTCACGGGAACTGGCCCAAGAGATCATGGAGGCCGAACTCGAAAAAAGAGCGAAAGAATGGGGCATTGAAACAGAAGGAAAGGA
This sequence comes from Rossellomorea aquimaris, assembly GCF_003315075.1. Taxonomy (GTDB): domain Bacteria; phylum Bacillota; class Bacilli; order Bacillales; family Bacillaceae_B; genus Rossellomorea; species Rossellomorea aquimaris_C. The sequence continues at coordinate 21,014 of NZ_QNRJ01000024.1, read as the reverse complement.
TCACCGTGCCGTCATGGATGAAATCCGCCAGGCGGAAATGAATGAAAAAGCGAAAGAGCTGGGGATATCAACGGAAGGCAAAGACCAGGAAGTGCTTTCTCAAGAGGTAAGGGAAGCTTTGCTTAAACAGAAAGCGAAAGAACTTGGAGTGGAAACCGAGGGCAAGGAACTGGATGAGCTTGCAGATGAAGTAAGGGAAGTTGCACTTCTGAATCAGGCAAAAGATCTTGGCATCGAGACAGAAGGCAAAGAGCATCCTGAATTAAAAGAAGAGATATTCGAAGCCTCCATTTTAAAAGCCGCCAAAGAACTGGGTATTGAAACAGAAGGCAAAACGTCCAAAGAACTGATGGAAGAAATCGTGACCGATCATGCCGATGAAGCGAAGGAACTGGATTTCTTCCCATTCAATAAGGAAGAGGGATTCTTCTTCCACATGGGTGGGAAAGGCCACCACAATGGTCCTGGTCATGGAAAAGGACCATATGGAGGAGCACCTGAGGCAGAACAAAGTGAGGCACCTGCTGCCGAGTCCGAAAGTGATACATTATAAGGATTGAAATCCCCGCCAAATGTGCGGGGGTTTTTCATTAGGAGGTTACATTAGAATGAATCAGTCAAAACGACTATACTTTAGATAGGGAGCCATGGGGACAGGTACCTTGGCACAGTATTGGAATGGAGCCACGGTACCTGTCCCCATGGTTCAGTCGGGAAAGGAGCGATGTTGATGAACGTATTGGTCATTGAAGACAATAAGAGTGTCACAAGCATGCTTGAGATGTTTTTTATAAAAGAAGGGATTCAAGGGGAGTTTGTCCACGACGGGGCTGAAGGGTACCGGCGTTATAAAGACGGTGATTGGGATCTCGTCATTCTGGACTGGATGCTGCCTGGGATGGACGGGGTCACCATTTGCCGGAAAATCAGGGAGGAAGGGTCACAGATCCCGGTCATCATGCTGACGGCGAAGGATAGTGAATCGGATCAGGTGCTTGGCCTCGAACTCGGTGCCGACGATTATGTGACCAAGCCCTTCTCCCCCCTTGCCCTGATGGCCAGGATAAAGGCTGTTTCGCGGCGGTATCAAGGGGAGAAAAGCAGCGGGTCAGGAAGTCACGATGTCTCGACGGCAGATTTCCAGATCAGTAAGGAAACCCGTGAAGTCCTGCTGAAAGGCGTTCCCCTTACCAATCTGACACCAAAGGAATTTGAATTGCTCTATTATCTTTCACGTCACCCGCGGCAGGTGTTCTCGAGGGAGCAGCTTCTCGAACGCGTGTGGGGATATGATTTTTACGGGGATGAACGGACGGTCGATGTCCATATCAAGCGGCTTCGCAACAAAATCGGCAGCAAGGAAAAGCCGTACCTGCATACGGTCTGGGGAGTAGGGTATAAATTCGATGAGGCGGCGGCCGGGGATGAAAATTAGATATCTTTATCAGCTGCTACTCAGCCATACAAGCGTACTCATCATCGCCTTCTTGATCCTTGGCACCCTGTTTTCCCATTATGTCGAAAATCTTGTCTACGAAAATAAGGTCACGGAACTCAGGACGTACGGGGATAAAATTTTATCAGATCTTGAAAGGCCAGGTCCGAGACGGCCTCTTTATCTGGAGGAATACAGCAACTTGCTTCATGCCCGGAACATCGATGTGATCACGTTCAACCGCCAAGGGGAGGTATCATTCTCCAGGGGAGGGGTGTACCCGCGAATCGAGCTCTCAAAGGATGAGTGGCAAAAGATCGAGGGCGGTGAAACCGTCCCGCTGAAGAAAGATTTCGGTCGTTTTGACCAGGCTGTATCCCTCGTCATCATGCCCCGGATTGTGGATGGTCAGCTGACGGGCGGGCTGATCCTGATTTCACCGATCAGCGGCTCAAGGGAAATGCTGAGTGAAATCAATCGATATCTCCTGTATATCGTACTTCTGTCCCTGGCGATTTCCCTCTTGATCAGCTTGTTCTTGTCAAAGCTCCATGTGAAAAGGATTCAGAGGATCCGGGACGCCACTTCCCGTGTGTCATCCGGTCATTACGATGTTCAAGTCCCAAGCTCGAACTTCGATGAAATCGGCGATCTTGCCGAAGATTTTAATGAAATGGTCACGAAACTCCGGGCATCCAAAGAGGAAATCGATACTCTGGAGAACCGGAGAAGGCAGTTCATGGCGGATGTATCACACGAATTGAGAACCCCGCTGACCACGATCCGCGGTGTCATCGAGGGAATCAGAAACGATATGATCCCCGAAGAACAGAAAGAGAAAAGCTTCGGACTCGTCAGCGAGGAAACGAGGCGCCTGATCAGACTGGTGAACGAAAACCTGGACTATGAAAAAATCCGCTCCAACCAGGTAACCATCACGAAAGTCACCTTACCATTACTGGATGTCCTCGAAGTCATCAAGGAACAGCTCGACTTTCAGGCAGAAGAAAAGGGGAACGAAATCAGGATTTCGGCAGATTCTGCTGCTACGGTATATGCCGACTATGACCGGCTCATCCAAATTCTGATCAACATCACGAAAAACAGCATCCAATTCACCTCCGGGGGAACAATCACGTTAAGCGGCTCGTCTTCCGGGACTGAAACCGTCATTGAAATCGACGACACAGGGATCGGCATGGACCCCGAAGAAATCCGGTCGATTTGGCGCAGGTTCTACAAAGCGGACCTGTCCCGGACGAATAATCCATACGGTGAATTCGGCATCGGACTCTCCATCGTAAAGCAATTGGTGCTCATGCATGAGGGGACGATCGAGGTTTTCAGTGAGAAAGGGAAGGGTACGAGGTTTGTGATTCGGTTGCCGTTGTAGGTAGTGGATCAAGGAGTCAGGGAACGAACCAAGGGGACAGGTACCTTGGCCCGGTCTTGGATTGGAGCCTCGGTACCTGTCCCCTTGGTTCAAACAAGAAAAAAAACCGCATGGACTCCAACAATCCACGCGGTTTTCTTATGGGGTAAAATCAGTTCATTTCTTCAAGGAATGCTTTTTCAAAGATATCGACAAGATATTCCAGTGTGAAGGGATCACTATACATGATTGAGTGTAAAGTTTGGATAACTGTTCTATGATAGGGTGACGTTATTAAGTTGATTAGAGGCGTCTCTCCTATGAAATGTTGAAACTATAAAACAAATTCGATCATTTTCAGTTATAATAGAATATAAAAAGGGAGTTTTGTTAATTTTTAAAAAATTATCGAAAGTAGGGAAGCAATGCCGACGTATCATTCTGAGTTATTGACCGGTTTACTTCTTAATCTCCTTGTCATTTTGATCATGATTTTACTTATAAGCTTTCAGTATCTTTCCCGAAATAAAGTACATAAGCTCCACATTAAACCACTGTCGATCTATGTGGCCTGTTCGCTTCTCCTGTTGCTTAGTCTTGCTTTGTCTGTTCGCTTGGAAGATGGATTTGTGTATGATTTGCGGTTCATCCCTTTTTTACTCGGGGGGATATATGGTGGGAACAGGGTCTTACCTTGGCTTGCTGTCACGATGATTGCGGTCCGGGTACCGATGCTTGGTCCGGGGTTAGTGGTGACGATCATCATGGCGATTCTCTTCACGTTCGTGATTATGTATATGCGACCGAGATTGGAGGGCAAAGATTGGAAAGCGAGGGTATATTGGTATACGTTGATGTCGTTTGGTTACTCGGTTCTTTCGTTGTTGATCCCGTCTCTCGTATTTGATTTCGATTATACGAGCTCGTTCCTGGTTTATTCTGCTGTCCTGAGCGGGTCGACGTTCTTTGTCTTTTACTTATGTGAAATCATCCGGACGATTTATACCCTTCAGCTGGAAGCGATTAAATATGAGAAAATGCAGGTGGTCAGTCACCTGGCAGCCAGCATGAGTCATGAGGTGAGGAATCCTTTGACAACGGTGAAGGGATTTCTTCAGCTGATTCAGGAAGACCCTTCCAACGTGAGCATCAATAGTGAGCTTTCAAAGGTGGCCGTCAGTGAGATCGACCGCGCCACAGAAGTGATCAACCAATACTTGAACTTTGCGAGGCCCCACCCGGAGCTTGAGGTGGAAGTGGAGATCCGGGATGAAATCAACCGATCGACGGAGATCATCATGCCCCTGGCGGTCAAAAAGGGAATCGTCCTGAAGGCAAACATCCTCCATCACCATTCCATTATAGGGGATCCCAATAAGCTGCAGCAGGTCCTCATCAACGTGATGAAAAACGGGCTGGAAGCGATGGAAACAGGCGGTACGCTTCGAATCTTCAGCTATCAGGAGGGAGACAGGGTGTTCATCGTCATCAACGATACGGGAACCGGGATGACCAAGGAACAACTCATGCGCCTCGGGGAACCCTACTTCTCCATGAAAGGCAAGAACGGAACCGGCCTCGGCATGATGACCGTCTTCCAACTCGTCGAAGGCATGAAAGGCACCATCAAAGTCCTAAGCAAACCGGGCAAAGGAACCTCCGTCATCCTCTCCTTTCCGATATATAAAGAAGAGGGAAACCTAAATAGAATGAAACAAACAACAGAGGTCCGTCCCTCACTGCGTTAAAGGAGTGAGGGACGGACCTTGTTTTAGAAGGGACAGAGCACTTGTCCCTATAAACCGCCGCCGCTCTGATGTTAGTGAATAGAGTAAGGTCCGTCCCTCCTCACTGTGACGATTACTTGTCGCCAATGACTGCCACGGTTTGAAATTGTCTTGAGTCCGGTCCTTTTACTAGTTTTACGTTTTTAAAGCCGGCCTTTTTCATTAAGGGAAGTAATTGGGTGTTCAACATGTGGTGGACTCCACTCCAGGTCTCCCCATTCTTGCCGGTGCAGAGTGTGATCGTTACGGAACCGTTGTTCTTCAGGACCCTGTGAATCTCAGAAATGGTTTCGATCGTCACGTCCCAAAAATAGATCGAGTGGATACTATAGATCTTGGTGAACATGTCATTGTCTAAGGGGATCTTGCATACATTTCCTTGTATGAACGCAGCCCGCCCCTCTTTAATGGCCCGTCTATTCCTGGACTTTGCTGACCGGAGGATGGAATCCGACAGGTCGAGTCCGGCTGCATACTCGACATCAGGTGATTTAAGCAGTTGTTTGATGGCGTAGCCTGCGCCACATCCAATCTCCAATACTCGTTCTTCCTTCGTTACATTTAGTAAGTTCAATGTCCAGCGTGTTTCTGTCCGATGTTGCAAGACCATCTTTTCCCCAAAATATCGTCCCAGTATTCCTTTAGGTAATTGATATTGCTGATCAGCATATTCCTTTAATTTGCTTCGTATCATCTGGTTCTGATCCTCCCCATATACGGAATCTTAAGAAAAGTATAGTATAATCAACATATTAAACAAGGTGATAATCCTTATAGTTAGTATTAACTTTTTTAATAGAAGAGGGGTGATTTATTTGGATATGAATCAACTAAAGGCTTTCGATCATGTCGTCCGGTTCGGCAGTTTTAGTAAAGCTGCCAGGCATCTGAATCTTTCTCAACCTACGATTAGTGTCAGGATACAGGGTTTAGAGAAAGAGGTTGGAAGGGGTCTATTTCACAGAGTCGGAAAGAGGGTAGAATTAACAGATGCAGGGAAGGGGTTCCTGCCGTATGCGAGACAAGCCATTGAAATAGTCACGAACGGGATGGAGAAAGCGCGTCTCATACAAGAAGGGAAAGCGGGCCATGTTACGATCGGGACTATCCCTACATTTACTTCCGGGGTATTCAGTTCAGCGATGGCTCATCTCAATACGTGGTCTCCCGAGATTCACGTCGAAATACACACGGGGCATAATCAGGAAATCCTTGAAATGCTGTATGACGGATTTATTAAGATGGGGTTAGTGACCAATCCCTACTATAATACAGACGTTAAAACCATCCTTACTCTAAAGGAACCGCTCATTTTAGTGGCACACCCTTCTCATCCTCTCGCTTCAGCATCTGATGAAAGACGAACATCCGCTGAAATCATAGAGAAGAGTGATCCCTACATCATGGTGGATTGGAGTACTGAAAGTAAACATTGGCAGAAATCAATGACGAATCTCAGCATGAACTTCATAGAATTACCCCCACCCACTGCTTTGGATTTGGTGCTTTCCAACAAGGGAGTGGCCCTGGTCACAGAATCAATGGTAAAGAACGGCTTGGAAACCAATCAGTTAGTCAGAATACAACCAGCAGACTTCCCATTACTATATCGGGAAATCGCTCTGGTAAGTCTGGATTCTGAAAAGAGCTTATCCCCTGCTGCCAAAACGGTTGTTGAGGTCTTTAGATCACGGGCCGCGGTGGGACAGAGGGGACAGGCACCTTGTCCCGATAGTCAGGCGCCGTTCGGGGAATAAGTAAGGAGATTAAGAGACCATGGTTTTTAAATGGGGATTGATGTTCCTACTATGTATGTTATATAAACAAAACAGCTATCCCGATTAAAAGGAAAATCATCAGGATCGATAATACAATTATTCTTCTATTCATGTTAGCAGCCTCCTAAGGTGATGAAGTTCCCCTCATCTTAACATAGATTCTTTGGGTCTTGATTCACGTTCCCTGACAACGTGACAAAAGGCGGGGCAGGGCAGGTGTCATTTGACGGGGCCGGTAAGTGTTGAAAATGGTAAAAGGAAGGTGCCATCTTGCAGGATATAAAAAGCTACAGCACATTTAGAAAAATTGAGCCGATCAACAAGGGCTGGTCCAGCGACAAGAAATACTATATTAAAACCGATACGGGCGAGAAGCTCCTGCTCCGAACGGCTGATCGTTCAGCCTATGAGATGAAGAAGAGCGAGTTTGAGGTGATGAAACGGCTGGCTGGAAGGGGACTCCCCATATCGCAGCCGATCGATTTTGGCATTTGTGATAACGGCGATTCTGTTTATTCGCTTTTTACATGGTGCGAGGGAGAAGACGCCCAGATCGTGTTGCCCAAGTTGACCGAGACCGAGCAATATGAACTCGGGCTTGAATCGGGGCGGATCCTGAGGGAAATCCACTCCATTCCTGCGCCGGCTGACCAAGAGGACTGGGAAGCGAAATTCAACCGTAAAGCGGATGGCAAGATCAAGCAGTACAAAGACTGCCCCATTAAAATAGAAGACGGCGACCCAATCATTGCCTATATAGAGGCAAACAGGCATCTTCTTCGGGGGAGGCCGCAATCGTTTCATCATGGAGACTATCATGTGGGGAATATGGTCATTTCGCCGGAACGGGAACTCTCCGTCATCGATTTCAACCGTCATGACTTCGGTGATCCGTGGGAAGAGTTCAACCGCATCGTATGGAGCGCTTCGGTCAGTCCGCACTTTGCCACCGGCCAGCTCAACGGTTATTTTAACGGAAGGCCGCCGGAGGAGTTCTTCAAGCTCATGGCTTTTTACATAAGCAGCAATATGCTGTCGTCGGTTCCCTGGGCCATTGCTTTCGGTGAGGAAGAGGTGAACGTCATGAAGGATCAGGCAAAGGAAGTGATGGGCTGGTTTGATGGTATGAATAATCCAGTGCCGACCTGGTATTTGGAGGAATTCTATATTCAGTACGTCAATCAGATTCCATATAAGTTAAAGTCTCCTTTCGACCTTTCGTTCATCGAGCAATATGGTGAGGTTTTCAAAGTGTATGATGATCAGGATTCGGGCAATATCTGCTTTGGGGTGAAGGACGGGAATGAGAGGTATTTTATCAAATTCGCCGGTGCCCCGACTGAGAGATATGCCGGCCAACCTGAAGATGCCGTCGCTGGTCTTACAGCTGCCGTTCAGGTGTATCAAGATTTGGCGCATCCTCATTTGATCCGGTTGATTCGTGCGGAGGAAGTGGGGGGAGGATTTGCCGCCATATTTGAATGGACAGATAGTGAGTGCATGGGAAAAATGTATCCACTGTCCAGGGAGAAATTCTTGCTGATGCCGGACAGTACCAAGCTTGAGGTATTCAACGACATCCTGGACTTTCACATTCACGTGATCAAGCAGGGATATGTGGCCATCGACTTTTATGACGGCAGCATCCTGTATGATTTTCACAAGGAAAAGACCCTCATCTGTGATATTGATCTCTATTCCAAAATGCCCTATATCAATACGATGGGCAGGATGTGGGGATCATCACGCTTTATGTCACCGGAGGAATTCACACCTGGTGCACCGATTGATGAAATCACGAATGTATATGGCATGGGGGCTACCGCTTTCGCCTTGTTTGGCGGGGAAAAAGACCGGTCCATGGAAAAGTGGCGGTTGAGTAAGGAGTTATATGAAGTGGCGCTGAAGGCGGTCAGTGATGACAGGGATAAGCGCCAGCAGTCATTGGCGGAGTTAAAATATGAGTGGGATCGGGCAAGGAGGGGTAAGTGTTAGTTATAACATATCCAGCAGAGCCAAGGGATTAAGTTTCCGTTTTCTCAACCCTCGGGGACACACCAATTTCCCCCTTTTTTAAAAAAAGAGGGTCATTTCTTCCCTTTTAGGTTCATAAAATGCGATTATGAGGCTTCAATGATTGATTGGAGAGGCAAATCCTTTTAGGATCCACCCTCTTATAACTTTTATGAACCGGTTTTGGTACTTTATGATCCGCTTTTGGAATATATGAACCGGTTTCAGAATATTTGATCCGAAAATCTGATTTATGAACCACTTTTGCCCTCTTATGATCCGTTTGTCGAAACTTGTAAGCTAGTCAAAGACCGTTACAGCTGAAAAGACCGGGATGGATGGTTGAAAGTTGATCTTTATACGACTTGCCTATCATCACATCACTTTCCCAATCCCGGTCGATACACCAAAGTCCATTGTTCCTTTCACAATTTTATTCAAATGCCACCACCACTCGTCCAGTGGGATTTGCTTCTCGTCTGATAGGTTAAAGTCGTATACTTTACTGATATGTTCGACCATCTTTTCAGCATGTTCAATCAATTTCAAATCATATAGCGCAAGATGAACTTTTTCATCGAATTCTAATTGGTCATAAACTCTTTGAATGGCGGATCGATCGTGCAGCATTCGCAAGCTTTCAAATGGGCTGCTATCCATATCGTTCACGTCTTCGGCATAGTTCAGAATATCTTGTTTATATGAACTCATTTAAATAACGGAAAATCCAGTTTTAACAACATGGTCTTGATCTGTAGGATCACCCCCTTCCTCCACCGCCCACTAATCGTCACATTTAACAAAAATCCCCTAAACAAGTACCCGGAACTTCCTGTTATAGTTATAGTACAATGAAGGTTGAATGAAAGTAGAAACTTGTCTATGAATCTAGCGATGGTAGGGGAAATCAATCATGACACTAAAAAAGATAAAGAGCATCCTGTTCATGCTGCTTGGCTCGATATCCCTGGTGTTCGGGATTGCCGGCACCGTGCTTCCGGTTCTGCCGGGAGGTCCTTTTTACTTATTTGCCGCGTTTTGCTTTGCGAAAAGCTCCAAGCGGATCGATCGTTGGTTTAAGAGTACAGTCATATATGATAAATATGTTCTCGCCCTCCTTCAAAAGAAGGGGATGACCCGGAAAGAAAAAATCAGAATCAACGTCACGGCTGATTTCTTTATTTTGCTATCAGTAGTGTTCGTAGATATCCTGTTTGTCCGGATCATCTTAATCGGGCTCGCTTTATATAAACATTACTATTTCATAAAAAAAATCAAGACGATTCAGCCGGAGTCGTATCAGGTGGAGCAGAGCCAGTGATCTGTGGGGATTACGGCTTGTAATGAACCAAGGAGTTACGAGACACAATGCTGAAAAGATATCAATTAAAAAGCGATTTCAGAGGGTTCCAAAAGGGGTCCCTCTTCTATTTGATTGCAGAATCTGAGTATATTGGCATCAAGGAGTATGTATTGCGGACGAGAGATTTATCCAGGAGAATGATGATCTCTGAAAAGGAAATGGACAAATACTTTATTCTTATGAAATAAAGACCCGTCGATGAGTAACGGGTAACGTTTCCTGTCGCAGAAGCCGAAAATGCAGCCTAATTTGTACTACTTTTTATATCTGTTATTGCGTTTAAAAATAAATGGCTCAGTTCACTATATTGAGCCGTTTAACCTCTATTTTAGGTAAAGGAGCGGCCTTTCACGGACCTAGAGATGAGGAATCAGCATGCTGTGATAAATAAGCGGAGAAATTTCGCTTAATTAGGAAAAAGAATATAAAATACCTTAAATAGACGGAAAGATTCCGACTATTGACTCGTAAAACGTGTAAATTGGGTAATTTTAATGTGCTTAACCGGAAAAATTCCGCCTATATACCCCGTACCGAGCTCTATTCTGCAAACTAAACGGAAAAACTCCGGTTATTTTAAATATCACTGGTGTATAAGACTTCACATTAACATATTTAGGGGATTTGAATGTGTTGTGTAGCATTTTTAGCATGACAAATTGTATACTAAATTGAGGGTGAAATGGAGCCAAGGAACCTGTCCCCATGGCTCCATGTTTTACGGACGAGAGATTTATCAAGGAGAATGATGATCTCTGAAAAGGAAATGGAGAAATACTTTATTCGTATGAAATAAAAGACCCGTCGATGAGACGAGTCTTTTTTTGGTTGCGAGATAAGGTGAAATTAGAATATGGGGATGTAACCTACAATCCTAAAGCCATTTATCTTTATAACTATGACGGCGATAACATATTAGTCGAGATGATGGGTAAAATAGAAGAAAAAGGTCTACTAACAAATGAAGAGTTATCTAAGCTCATATTTAGTATTTTAATGAAGAGTAAAGAGAGTTTTTAAAAAAGAGCGATTGACCTCTTCGAACTGGCAAAGAAAATTAAAGATGAAGATCAACAAAATATTGTAGCTGGTGGTGTAGCTGTTCTTGTTTCTAAAGCAATGAATGAACAATACGAAGAAGACTTAAAGGAGGCATTAAGAATGAGTCAAATTCTAGAAAACTACGATGCTGAGTTGCGTAAAGAAGGAGAAAGACTAACCCTTTTAAGACTTGTTCAAAGTCATTTATCAAGAAAAAAATCAGATGATTACATCATGGATGCACTTGAAATTTCACAGGAAGAACTGGATAACTTAATAAAAGCATTGGCAGAGCATAAGAAAATATAAATTTAAAATCGACATAAAACATAGTGGTTAATTCGTTTAATGACTCTAAGGATGACGCTTCCCGTTAAAGGGGGCTTTTTTTTATTGGAGAAAGCAAGAATGAACCATGGGGACAGATCTAGGAATGGAGCCAAGGTACCTGTCCCCATGGTTCCAGTGAGGGATTCAATCACTATTCGCTATTGCCCCACCCCACAATATTTGAAATAATTGACATTAAGCGAACATAAACAGTAAAGAGGGGGAAACAACATGATGTATTTTTTTATTTTCGTCGGAATCCTGGTCCTATACTTTGCTATTAGAATTTGGATCGGTTCCAGGAAGATGGAGTTTTATGGGGATAGCATCAAGAATACGTCCCGAAATTCCAGGGATGAGGCCTATGAGAAGTCCGCACGGTATTCCCAACAAGCCATGAATTCAAATCATCATTCTGGTGGAGGTCCCAATGGTTAAGTCTCTGGCACATGTTAAGAAAATCATGATGACCGTTGTAAGCTTGATGGCAGTCCTTTCATTGTTCGGCTGTGCGGAAGATGGAACAGGCGGCATTGACAATGAGAAAGCGGAAGTGATTGCCATGGCACAATTTGAAAAAGATTTACAGGAACATAATGAAAAAAGCTTTAAAAAAATCAGTATGGATGACGTGGAACTCCTTTCAAAAGAAACCCATTTCAGTAGTGAAGCAAAGGCTTGGAAAATCACGTTCAACTATAAAGATGGGCTCACTAGCGAAGACTCAGCAACCAACTCGATTGCTCATTATAGTGTAAGTCCTGGTGGGGAAATCATCCAAAAGTCAACTTCATTCTAATGAATGACGCAAGAACTACTTAACTTATGAGTAGCTCTTGCGTTCATTTTTTTGAGGAATGGGAGGGCATCAAGAAAATTCGACACGGGGGATTAATCATATGAAAAAATGGATCAATTCATTAAATTCCGGATCAATCCATTCGAAACTGGATCAATTATCAGAAATCAGGATTGAAAGTCGTCCAGACCGGTTTAATTACTAGCTTGAGTTACGAAAGAGGCGGGGGCATTTCAGACTCTTTCCCACGATTTCTGTTCTCAAGAAGGAATTTCTTCTTCCAAGAGAGTATATATGCCATTGAAATAAGAAAAAGGATGTGAACGATGTTGAAAAAAATGCTCCTCCCCATTCTGATCGGAATCATGGCTGCCCTCTACCTATTTATTATTCCAGCAGAACCATTAGCATTGAAAATCGTCTTCAAGCTGATCCCCATGCTACTCATCATTCTCTACGCATTCCGTCAGCTGCCTGCCAAACCGGCACCGGCCATGCGCCTCATCATCATCGGCCTGTTTTTCTGCATGTTGGGCGATGGGTTTATTGCCGTACAATTTGTAGCGGGTCTAGGAGCATTCCTCATCGGACACGTCTTCTATTTGACGGGCTTTATCAAAATGTCCAGAATGAACAAGACGCGCCTCGCAACCCTACTGCCGATTGGGTTGTATTCCTTCATCATCGGCCGACAACTGATTGCCGCGCTCCAAACCGAAGGAAATGATGGACTCGTGATCCCGGTTATTGCCTATATGCTGGTCATTTCCCTGATGGCCCTAACCGCCATCCTGACCGGTAACCGATGGGCAACTGCCGGCAGCATCCTGTTTGTCATCTCGGACTCGATTCTGTCATGGAATATGTTCGTGTCAGCCATCCCTTATTCAGATGTCCTGATCATGACAACCTACTACACGTCGCAGTTCCTGATAGCCCATAGCCTTGCAAGCTTAGGGAAGTCAGTCAGGCATGAAGAGGGAAAAAGTATGAACATGTAATCAGTGTTTGCGCCTGACGATAAACCTCGCCAGGCGTGTTTTTTTGACAAAATATAAAAAAATCCAAACTTTTTCTATAGTCATAACGTCTTATTTAGTGAAGATACATACAAAGCAGGTGAGTGTTTGAAATCCGGAACTATTTCTAAATCCGAGAAAGATCGACTACTAGAGAAAGCCATGACGGAATACGGAAATGATGTGTATTATATTGTCTATTCCTATGTGAAGGAACATAGCCTGGCGGAGGATCTGACACAAGAGATCTTCATCAAGTTTTATCAAAAGATGGATACCTTTCGCGAGGATTCCTCTCTCAAAACGTGGATCATCAGCGTGGCCGTCAATCACTGCAAGGATTATCTGAGACGGTGGGATACACGTATGGTCAGTATATCGAATAAAATCAATGACATGGTCAAAGGGAAAATGGGGGCTCCGGAACAAACCGTGATCGAGAAGGAAAAGAACTCAGAGCTGATCCAGAGCGTGTTGGCCCTGCCCATCAAGTATCGAGAGGTCATCTTTCTTTACTATTTTGAAGAAATGAAGCTGTCTGAGATCGGGGCCTGTATGGATTTGAACACCAATACGGTGAAGACACGGTTGACAAGAGGTAAGGCATTACTCGGTTCAGCAATTAAACGGAACGAGGTGTATAACAATGGATGAGCTTAAACGTTTGCGGGGTCTGATGAAAGAAGAAACCTTCAGAGGGCATGGTTTCACCAATAAAATGAGGGAAAACATTCTGAAAGAGGTTCATTCGAAACCTTCATCCAAAGCTTTCTCATTCAATAAAAAACCGATATTCGCTCCGTTGATGTCCTTTGTATTTGTTGCCGCATGCCTCTCTTTATTCGTTTATTTCGGTGGAACACAATTGGGACTCTTTGACGGAAATAACGCCAGTGCCCCCTTTTATCAATACGTGGCCAAAGATCGCCCTGAATCCCTTGGCGCAGAATTCAAGTTTCTTACAAAGGCTCCATTTGAAGTAGAGCAGGTCACGACGGAGACGGGCGAGGATTCATTAGGAAAGATAGAGAGGGTGACCTTGATGGGGAAGGAAAGGCAAACGATCCATCTGACGTTTCAATCCATTGAACCAGAATCGGATATAACATTGTCCGGGGACGAAGTGAAAGTCGGTCAATCCAAGGGCAGCTATTATGAGTCTGTGGGAGCTGAAAAGGTCAGCCGCTTGATATGGATTGAAGGGGAAACCATCAAATACGAAATCGAATTCCTGCCAGGGGGATCTGAAGTCACTCTGTCTAAAAAAGACATGATTAAGATGGCGGAGTCGTTTAAATAAAGCCTTAGGCAAGCACCATTAACCTGTAGAAGGACCTTTTTGGGGGGATCACATGTACAGTTTTATCTTTTATGTTGTCATCACCTCGGCGGCGTACTTTATCGTTGAGAAGATTGCCAGGAGAGGGTGGAACATCCCTTATAACAGAAAATCCGGCTTCGAAGGACATGGTACGATTCACACTTGGGTTATCCGAATCGGTTGGACGGTCTTCTTTATATGTGCCGTGTTTTTCGAAGCAGAACTGGTCGGGGCGATGATCATTGTCTTACTCATGGGATTCGAGGCCTTTATGCAATGGAGAATGAAAAAAGCTGAAAGGGAGTACATCATGACGCTCCTGGATCTTGTATTCTTCATCATCTTTATAACGGTTGGTTATACGTTTGATTTCTTAGTGTAGAGAAGTGTGTGATGATTGTCCCATCTCTGCTTTTTTGTAAGTGATTGAAAAACAGGGCATGATAAAGAGTTGAGAAATGAGACCAGTTTAAGCTGTTTCACCTGAATTTATGGAGTATGGTATTATGAGAATATAAGTTATTTTTACACGGTGGTGATTGTATGGGAAAGGTTCACTCTTCAGAAGAGCTTATGAAGTATATTGATGATATGAATAGTGAAAACTCAGTTGTTCAATTTTCGATCCCTGGAAAGGGTAAGTTTACTCTTGTACTACAAGAAGAGGATGAACGGTCAATTGAAGCAGATATTAAGAAACATCCCCACTTAAAACGTATGATTAAAGAAAGTGAAGAGCAATACAAGAAAGGGTTAGGAATTTCAACTTCGGACCTTTTAAAATCATTGTCAGAGAAGGATTTCAGGTAATGTCCCGTAATGTTGTATGGACTCCAATTGTAAGAGAGAAGCTTACAGAGTTTAGGAGTAAAAGATTTACGCCGATTGAAACACTCGACTATATCTCCCAAGTTATATTAGAAACTGAGGATTTGTTGAAAAATCCTGTGATCGGGAAGACTTACACAGAAGAATTTGGAAAGTATAAAGGAATATCTCGAATTGTAGTAAGGAAGTTTCAATTTTATTTTAGAATAGTAGACCATGAAGTACTTATTATTGCGGCTTTATTTCCTGGTGAAAATAAATAGTAGATGTATCGTGCAAGTAGGGACCCATCACTCAAAATAGGGGTTCTTTTTTTTGTTGATTCATTAAAGATTAATGACATACACAGCACTACTCAGGAATTAGTCTACACTTAGTGATTGTAATTCACTTCACTCAAAGAAAAAGATGACAGATCCTAAAACCATCATCCTTTACCCCTTAATATGTTCCATACAAAACACCTAAACGATCTCTATTATTCGGGAGTAATGACCTTTGAATAAGACGATTTCTTTATAATTCTCGTTCGGGTATAAATAGGTTAATCATTCAATTTCCCTATGAAGGGTCGAGCCGCTATACTACCAACCGACTTGGATGCTGAAAATCACGATCCATACATAAAACCCCTATTATAAGAGAACGTTACAACTATCTAAGCGAATAATGGGGGACGTAACGTGTCTAATAAGAATTCAACCATATTATCTGTGTGTACCTTGGTTCTGCCATGGTTCACAGCACCATTTTTAGGCAAGAAGGTATTCATTCGTTATACATCCGTAGCTATATTTACGAACGTCATTTGGAGTATCCTCAGTGTATTCGCCAATAAAAAGCGGTGGTGGAAAGCGGATCCTTTTATCTTGAAAAATGTCCATATCGATATTCCGTTTGTGGCGGGAATGTATTATATTACGACCCTTTGGGTGTTTAAGCTGACCTTCGGAAACTTTAAAAAGTATTTCGCGTTAAATGCCGTGATCGATTTCCTGCTGGCCTTTCCTATTGTGAAGTTTTACGATCGAGTGGGTGCCTTTAAACTAAGAAAGTTGAGCTCCACCCTGTTTTACATGATTGTTCTGTCATTGGCTGTCATCATTTATGCCTATCAATGCACCATGGAAAGAGTGTTGAAACGTATGACGGGAAAGCAGGGAGATTTCTCAACAACTGACGGATGATCAACTATTGCTTCTGAAGCAAGAAAGCCCAAATTATAATTTTCTTGCAGTGACCACCGAAAGTTGTTGTTAGTCGTATAAAAAAGAAGTTTTATCATCAAAGGTGTCTGTCCCTTTCAAATCTACTAGAAATGCATATAGATAGTAGTAGAGGGGAGGGATAATATGTTAAAAAACAATGTCGTGTATTATGATTCAAAAGGCAAAATGGTAGACAAACTCGATATCCAGCAGGAAAGCTGCGACCGCTCCATAGAGTATTGTGCAACCGCTATTGTTCCGGATGGATATACTTTCAGATTCACTACGTTCGATAGCTTCACGGCCTGCTCTGATTTGAGTGCGCTTGTATGTATGCTGGAAGAGCAGGAGGCGGAAGGGACTGTTGAGAACCCATGCGGTGGTACGTTGACGTGTCCTGTTGCGATCGATGCCGTTCGCCTTGTTGGTACCGCCAGATTTCATATAAACGTGGGAGACTTGACACCGATTGAAGGGGGACTTCAAATTGGTGATATTCCATGTACTCTTGCAAGCGATGTTTCCGTGCCGGTCAATCAAGTGATCCAAACGATCTGCAAAACGGAAAATTGTCAAGGGACCTGTTTTGATACGGTCGGCGCATTTGCCTTTGCTCCACAAGTGATCACCGATGCTTGCGGGCGCCAGATTGTAACCATACGGGGAGGATTGTTCCTGCGTTTTCTTGGCTGCTGATCAGAAAAACAATTCGGTATTTATTTGTTGATATTTAATAAGGTTGAATTATTTATATCATAATTTGAGAGAAACCCTGTATTGATATAGGGTTTTTCTTATGGTCTGGAACTTTAGCTGTATTGTTCAGTTAAAGGGCCATTTAATGGAAGATTAGGGAAAGTGCCTTTTGTTAAGAATAGTTAATAATTAATTGTATATTTATATATTGGTTCTTAAAATAATTTCAAATTAACTATTTACATAATTGGTTGAATATTGGATAATGTTCAATAATATTAAATGCAATGAAGAGAAGAGTAGGTAAAGGTAATCATTCACAGAGAGCTCCGGTTGGTGAAAAGGAGTAAGGATTTATTTACTGAAGCAAGCCTCTGAGCAGCACATTGGATCCATCTAGGTGATAGTGTGACAGGAGCTCCTGTTATAGAGCTAG
This sequence comes from Rossellomorea aquimaris, assembly GCF_003315075.1. Classification (GTDB taxonomy): domain Bacteria; phylum Bacillota; class Bacilli; order Bacillales; family Bacillaceae_B; genus Rossellomorea; species Rossellomorea aquimaris_C. The sequence continues at coordinate 3,588 of NZ_QNRJ01000024.1, read as the reverse complement.
GGTATATGTATGAGGTTCATACCGTACCTAATGAGGGGAATATGGGAACATATTACCAAACTGGGGTGGCACCACGGCGCGCAATAACTCGTCCTCAAGACAACTGTCTTGGGGGTGAGTTTTTTTTATTGTCCAAGTTTAAAATTTAAAAGGGAGTGGAAATAAAAATGCGCATAAAAATGAGTGTAAGGTCGTGGAAATATCCTTCTATTTTGCTTACTATTATTGGAATTTCTAGTATAGGGGAATGGGTGTACTTTTTAGCGTTAAACTTAATTGTTCTTGATATGATGGGGGTACTTGCTGTCTCAGGTCTATATATACTTAGAGCTTTATCTACATTATTCACTAACATTTGGTCGGGCAGTTTGATTGATCGATTGAATAAAAAGCATCTTATAGTGTGGCTTACTATATTCCAAGCAGTGTTTATTGCCTTATTGCCTTTATTTTCATCCATTTGGACAATATACGGTATGGTCTTTTTGATAAATATAGCTAGTTCCATGGCCGGTCCTACAACAATGACTTATATAACAAAGTTAATTCCTCAAGCTCAAAGAAAACGATTTAATTCTCTCGTAAGTTTAATTGATTCTAAAGCATTTGTTACCGGACCCGCCATTGCGGGAATCATATTCATGAGTGGCACCCCTGATTTTGCGATTTATATTAATGCAATAGCCCTTTTCTTAGCATCACTGATCACAATTTTCATGCCTAATATTGACAAAAATGATTTTATAGAAACAAAAGGCGAAAAACTAACTTTAAAGGTATTGAAAAATGATTGGAAATTAGTGGTTGATTTTAGTCGTAAACACGTATATATAATGATCATTTATTTACTATTTAGTGGGGTGATGGTTTTGGCAACTGCTGTAGACTCTCTGGAAGCAGCATTTGCTACAGAAGTGCTTTCTTTATCAGAGGGAGATTATGGTTTCCTGGTAAGCATTGCAGGTGCTGGAATAGTTGCAGGCTCCTTAGTAAACATAATAATTGTTAAAAAAGTAGCTACCTCTTGGCTGATTGGTCTTGGATCCCTGATGGTTTCAAGCGGTTATATGATTTATGCTTTCTCGGTTGAATTTTCGATAGCAGCAATTGGTTTTTTCATTCTATCATTTTCGATGGCGTTTATTAACACAGGGTTTTATACCTTTTATCAAAATAATGTTCCTGTCGAAGTAATGGGGCGCGTTGGTAGTGTTTATGGTTTCATCGAAGCTTTTTTAATCATTATCGGAACTATAACTTTTGGAATCATAGCTGAAGTGATATCTATTCAGTTTATTGTCATATTTGGAACTTTAATAATGTTTGTAGTAACGATTATATTATTTTTCTTTAATACGCAGCCTTCTAAATCAGGGTTTTATACTGAAAAAGATGAGACACAAACTTCTGAAACTGTTTAGGATATTGGTATGTCTTGTATTCTGACTTAGGATTAAATTAAAGAATATACCCAGAGCATAATCTTCTTAGCGTAGGAGATCAGGCTTTTTCTAAGGTGGACGAAGGAAAAGGTGGTTAATACCTGAAAAACGGAGGATTGAATTTCGTATACGACCTCTTTTAGCCATTGAGCATTTTTTAAGATTATTATCACTGACTTTGTGATAATGTTATAATTATCCAAAAGAAAAATGGAGTAGATAATATGGCAATTGAGTTAAGAAATTTTTTGATTAAAAAGGCTGTTTATTTAACACCCAAGGAGTTAAATGTTTTTAAGAGTGCCATCGAATTTGCAGAACTAGCACATTTTGGACAGAAAAGGGCTACTGGTGAACCTTATGTTTGTCATCCATTTACAGTGTGTGAAATTTTGTTGGATTACAAAGCGGATATTACAACTATTACAGCAGCTCTGCTTCATGATGTAGTTGAAGACACAGATTTCTCCATAGAGGATATTATCAACAAGTTTGGAGCCCAGGTTGCCTTAATTGTAGATGGTTTAACAAAGTTTGAAAAAGGATCCATAAACAAAGAGCTCTATGATGCCTGGAATTCTGAAAAGCTTCTTTCATACGCAGCCCAGGATATTAGAGTAGCAATTGTTAAAATTGCAGATAGGCTGCATAACATGAGAACTCTTGAAATTAAGAAAATGGAAAAGAAAGTTCCCTATGCAAATGAAACGTTAATCTTTTTCTCTCCTCTTTGTGAACGGTTAGGGTTATTTGAATTTCAATTGGAACTTGAGGAACTTGCTTTTAAGTACCTCAACCCTCAAAGATATTTAAGTATAAAGAAACTAAAAGATAACTACGAAAAAGTTTTTACTAACATCTTTAATTATTGTAAAAGAGAAATCATGGAAAATAATTCTGTACCATTTAGTGTGGACATGAATTGGAGTTCTGTACCCATCTACGATTCTTATTCAAAACTTCAAGAGGGAGAGGCTCTTCCTAATCTTTTCACCATCCATGTCATCACAGATACTTCAATAAACTGCTATACACTCCTAGGAATAATACATAATTCGTTCAGACCTGTTCCAAATAAATTCAGAGATGAAATTTCAGGTCAAAGGAAAAAATTTGAATGCCATCTTAAAACAGCAGTTTTAGTTAATGATGTTGAAATCAACTTTAAAATTAAAACTAAAAGTTCAATGAATTTGAGTATATTTAATTTACTTGAAGGGCTTTCTGTCACAGAAATAGAAACGTTCAGTTCCGAACTGTTAAGAGATTCAATTCATTCAGTTAAGGCTATTTCTAATGACCCTTTAGAATTTTATGAATTAATATCATTCGAATTACTGCAAAATGATATTACAGTTTACACTCCTAAAATGGACGTAGTTTCCCTACCTGAAGGTTCTACCGCGTTAGATTTTGCATTCTTTTTAGATTCTGCATTAGCAACAAGGATGTACAGTGCAAAAGTAAATGGTGAGCAAAAACATATATATACAAAGTTAAAAGATATAGATCTAGTTGAAATCTTGATGGAAGAGCATGAAACGGTAGATGAAGATTGGTTGAACCATGTTCAAACCTCAAGAGCAATTAAGGAGATCAATAAGAAGTTAAACAACTGATTGTTATATTAATCTGTAACGCGCTATTCAACAACCGGGCAGCAGTTTAGTTGAAGAGTAAAGAGAAAACATAAATCAGTTTGAGGTAATTATTATTAGTGTGTTAACCCAAGAACAATTGACTGATTGCTTAAAGCCTTTACTTAAAAAGCTAGGTTGTAAGAAAAGCAAAACAAATTGGCGGAAAACCACAGTTGATTTCAGCAATTATAGGAGGTATAAATATGGATTATGTTAAGGATTTAAGAAGATTGGTTGGTCATAGACCGCTAATATTAACTGGCTCCGTTGTTTTAATATTGAATGAAGATAATGAGTTATTATTACAGCATAGAACTGACGGTGGTTGGGGTTTACCAGGAGGTCTTATGGAACTCGGAGAAAGTTTAGAAGATACTGCAAGACGAGAAGTGAGAGAAGAAACTGGACTAGATATAGGAGCATTCCTGTTAAGAAGAAAATTTGAGGTTTGAAACAAAAAGAGCCCTCTTGGTATCATACGAGGTGTCCAAAGCTTCGAAGCAAAA
>NZ_QNRJ01000023.1:39831-55280 GCF_003315075.1 Rossellomorea aquimaris | reverse complement strand
AACGATACGTCAACCTTAAAGAAACCGCCGTATACGGGTCCGTACGTACGGTGGTGTGAGAGGTCGGGGGTTAGTCACCCCCTCCTACTCGATTTCCCATTTTGAAGTGTTTTCTCATTTGGATTCTACATTGATATGCTATAGTAGTAGCATATCAGGGCAGGTCCCGTCTTTCTTTCATAATGACAAAGGAGGAACAAGGAGAATGTATGATTTAGTTCAGAAAGTACGAGAAGAAAATCCATTAGTACATAATATTACAAACGTAGTGGTCACGAATTTTACGGCCAATGGTTTGCTTTCTATCGGGGCATCTCCTGTGATGGCCTATGCGAAAGAAGAAGTAGGGGATATGGCGAAGTTGGCAGGAGCCCTTGTCCTTAATATTGGAACCTTATCGACAGACATCATCGATAGCATGATCATCGCTGGAAAAGCGGCCAATGAAAAAGGGATACCTGTTGTATTGGATCCGGTTGGAGCAGGGGCGACTTTCTTCCGCACGGAAATGGCAAGGAAAATTCTGAATGAAGTAAACGTCTCCATCTTAAGAGGGAACGCAGCGGAAGTGGCTCATGTTGCAGGAGAACAATGGACGATCAAAGGTGTGGACGCCGGTTCTGATGGGGGAGACACGTTGGAATTAGCCCAAAAGGCGGCGGCGCAATTGGATTGTACGATTGTCATAACCGGGAAAACCGATATCATCTCAAACCTGCAAGGAACCTATTCAGTGGCGAATGGTCATCCCATTTTAACGAAGGTCACGGGGACGGGCTGTTTATTATCTTCGGTCATCGGTGCCTTTGCAGCCATTGAGAAAGATCTATTAAAAGCTGCTGTAACGGCAGTTGCCGTTTATGGAATAGCAGCAGAAAAAGCAGCAGGTGTGACATCTGAAAAAGGTCCGGGAAGTTTTCAAATTGAATTCATCGATCAACTTTCCTCCATTCGAGAAGAAGATGCTGCACTTGCAAAAGTAGAGAGAATCTAAAGAGGAAGGGTGGTACAATCATGTCTGTATATAAGGCATTGACGATAGCAGGTTCTGATAGTGGCGGGGGAGCCGGCATTCAGGCAGATATAAAAACATTCCAGGAGCTTGGTTCCTATGGGATGTCGGTCATCACTGCCGTAACCGCTCAAAACACATTAGGCGTTCAAGGAGTGTATCCCGTTTCCATGGAAGGAATCGTTCAGCAAATGGATTCTATTGGCCAGGACCTGGGACCACATGCGGTAAAAACAGGCATGTTGCATTCCGGCGAAGTCATTGAGGCAGTAAGTGAACGAATCCGTCATTATGGCTGGACGAATCTTGTGGTGGATCCTGTCATGATTGCAAAAGGCGGAGCCAAGCTTTTACAAGATGAAGCCGTTCGTGCGTTAAAGGAACAATTAATACCTCTTTCTGCTGTCATTACACCCAATTTACCTGAAGCGGAAGTCATCACCGGTATAAAGATTGAAACATTGGACGATCGAAAAGACGCCTCAAAGATCCTGATTGAAATGGGTGCCGGATCCGTCGTCATAAAAGGCGGACATGCTGATGGCGAGCAGGTAATCGACCTCTTTTATGATGGGGAGGAATTTGTGGAAATGGTCTCACCGAGAATCGAGACACCTCATACGCATGGAACTGGATGCACCTTCTCGGCTGCGATTACAGCTCAATTAGCTCAAGGAATGGACATCAAGGAAGCGGTCAAGACGGGGAAAGGTTTTATCCGGGCAGCCATTGAAGACCCGCTTGGAATTGGGAATGGTCATGGCCCGACGAATCATTGGGCTTATAATAAGAAGGCATCAGGCGAACGTAAATGATCGATAAACGGGAGCAATTAAAGGATTCTCTTACTCTTTATTTTATTATGGGAAGCACAAACTGCATGAAGGATCCGGTTTATGTGTTAGAACAGGCAATAGAAGGAGGCATAACCCTCTTTCAATTCCGGGAAAAAGGGCTCGGTGCCTTAGAAGGACAGGAAAAGATGAAACTTGCTAAGAAACTTCAGAAGGTATGCAAGGACGCCGGGATCCCTTTCATCGTAAATGACGATGTGGAATTGGCTTTAGCCATCGATGCTGATGGCATTCATATCGGTCAGGAAGACGAAAGGGCAAGCATCGTACGGGATAAAATCGGTGACAAATGGCTTGGGGTTTCCACTCATACACTTGCCGAAGCGCAGCAGGCGATTGACGATGGGGCGGATTATTTAGGACTTGGTTCCATCTATCCCACCCTTTCAAAAGACGACATAGTCAAAATTCACGGCTTGGACATCATCAAAAGCTTTCGAATAAACGATATTTCTATCCCGATTGTGGGGATTGGAGGCATCAGTTCAATGAATGCCAAAGAAGTCATTGAAGCTGGTGCCGACGGAATCTCGGTGATCTCGGCCATATCAGGGGCCGAAAACATCAGAGAAGCGGCGAGAGAATTGAAGAGAGCCGTTCGTTCCGCCCGATAAATACGAAACCAGGCCTGTCCCAACACGTTAACTCCATTATCGTGTGGGGGCAGGCCTTATTTGACGATTCAAGGAACAAATGGATTGATAAATATTGCGTTATCCTTCGATTCCCTGACAAACCGGACAATAGTACATCCTTCTTGAAGCTGCCACCGTCTTCTCGATTTCACTCCCACAGATGAAGCAAGATTCACCTTCCCGGTTAAAGACCCAGTGACGATAGCGGGAGCGCTTCACCCCTTGGCCTTTCAGCTTTTGTGCAAGGTCGGGATCATTGGTGATCCCACCAGTCTCATACGATTGCTTTACTAAATCCATGACAGCATGAGCTGCTTTGTTTAACTGATCCTGTGTACAGTCGACTGGCCTGAGGGAAGGATGTATGCCAGCAACAAACATGATTTCAGATCGCAAATAATTCCCGATTCCGGCTACGAAACCTTGATCGAGCAATAGAATCGCCCATTTGCGATTTCGGAATCGTTTGTCCTTCATCCGTTCCATCAGCTCATCCACTGATACCTCTTCGCTTAAAAGATCGGGTCCCACTTTTGAGACGAATGGATGCCCGGGCACTTCTTCGTCACGAAGAACCTCGATATCCGATGCACTATAGAGAAGTGCCGACTTTTTTTCATTATGTAGAGCCAACCTGAGCTGTCGGTTTGTTTTGGGGTAGTTATATGTGCTTCTGATATACCATTTCCCGTAAAGCTGATTGTGGGAGTAAATGGTGTACCCGTTGTCAAAGCGGATGAGCATGGCTTTTCCTTTTGTGTCCACTCTTGTCACGATTGACCCCTTTAGCAGATCCTCGTAGTCTTCTAAATGAGGGAAGGCAAAATAAATATCTTCCACGGTTTTATTTTTAAGAGCACGCTCAACCGAATCTGCGGCTCGTCTGATTTCCGGACCTTCTGGCATGATCTATACTCCTTTTTAGTTTTAGTATAGATGTTCCCCGTCTTACTCCGATATAATCTTTCAAACTGTTTCTACCTTGGGAAAAGATAAAAAGCCCAAGCAGAAATACTTGGACTTTCCGTTTAGTGAAAGTTAAATTCATTGATTATTGAATCGAAAATGTTTCTTTCATTAACAGGTCTTCTGGAGATTTCCCGATTTGATCTTGATGGAAGTAATCTCTGATGACTCCATCTTTTAAATAATTGACGATTGAGACCATTGTCATACCTTGATCTAAAGCGAGGTAGGCTTGTGTCACTTCTCCTGTCTCTACATTGACTGAATCAAGGAACCCGTATTTCCCGTACATATCGAAACGTTTCAACGCCTGGATGTTATTGAACGCTTCCATCGGTGCGTATTCCAGTGCCAGGAAAGTGGCGTGTGGAGTGACAGTACCATCAGACTTATAACCGTCCATACCTAATGGAGTAGCGGCAAATTCTGAATAATTATCTGGTGTGGCTGCTGGTGACATGCCCCAGGCTGCATATCCTTGCTCTTTAGCATATTGAATCTGGATGTCTACATGACGCTTATTGTTCAAGCCGAGTGCGTTCTTCCCAAGTTCTTTCTCCTTTAGTACAAGCTGTGGCATCAATGCTTCAAACATGCTTCCTCCCCAGCTTGGTACATATTTGGTGCCCTTGTAACTGTAATGTCCTTCGAAGACATCTACACCATCATAAGTTTCTGTATATCCTTCTGGAATTTGAGCCTGCCAATCCCAGCTTTCAGGCATGGTGCGGAACATTCTCCACCAATGTTCTTCCGGTACATCTTCTTTCCCGATTGCGATGTAACTTGCAACGCGTGGTTCCGTATAAAAGGCACCGTAATGGTGAGCAGTATAGCTCTCGGTTGCTACATCATATCCGCCCCGCATTTGTCCTACTTCAGGTGTGTAAAGAGTGGAATAATCCATGTCTTCAACTAATGCGTGGGTCTCTTCATAGAGTTCCGGATACGCTTGTCCCACTACAACGAGTCCTGCAGACAGCCATCCATTATCTACAGTTGAGATGAATTGACCCCAATCCGTCATGAGCGTTGCATCTTCTGTATAGTACCAGTTGTAAAATAATCCGTTCCATTTGTCCATATCTTTTAATGAATTCAACGTCTTTTCGATATTGGTCACGGCTTCTTCACGTGAGATCAGGCCGACTTCCTCCGCTGAAATCGTACTCATCATATACATGGCAATGTTCGTGGGAGAAGTGAATTTCTGGGCATTGATTTCCCCGTTATCCATTCGGACGGCATCGTAAGTGAGTCCCGTTTTCTTATCTGTAAAATCTTCGAAGTATCGATAGGTATTTTTTGAAATCGCTTTCAATTGTTTGGATAAAGCGATCTCTTTTCCTTTGTTTGTGTTCTTTGCAGAAGCCGCAGCTGGGAGCGTAGCGCTGACGATTAGCAATAAAACTAACAGCAATGAAAAATATTTCTTCAAATAGGACACTTCCTTTCAATTTAGTGAAACGTTTCGATTAAAAGTATACAAGAGTGATCAAAAGACGTATATCACTCAATAGTAACAATTATCTGAAAATAAACCGTGGGTATTTGACCTCTTTTTTGAGTCTTTTATACCAGTATCCATCGGCAAGTAACTGCTGGATCCAGACACTGCCCTCAATCATAGGTGCTACAATTTTGGGGGACTACCAACTTTTTTAGGCTGCAGTGTGATTGATTTCTATTAAAAAAAGGAAATTCTCCTATTATGTAGAAAGTCATAGATACATAGTCAATAGGGGTGAGCAGGATGCAGGGTTTTCATTATAAAAACTACGACGGTTTAGGGCTCGCAGAATTAGTGAAGAAAAAAGAGGTTCATCCTAGAGAATTGGTTGAAGAGGCCATTAAAAGAACAGAAGCCCACAACCCGAAGTTGAACGCAGTGATTCATAAAATGTATGAACAGGCGAGGGAGGTTGCAGACAAAAAGCTTACTGGGGCCTTCGCCGGTGTACCGATGCTATTGAAAAATATCACTCAAGAGATGGAAGGGGAGCCCATGACAGCAGGATCAAGATCTCTTCGAAGCTACCGAGCGAAGACAGATTCAGAGTATACCAGGAGATTGCGGGAAGCTGGCGTGGTTATTCTGGGGCAGACGAATGTACCTGAATTTGCTTTAGTGGCTGTTACGGAGCCTTCACATTACGGTGCGACAAGAAATCCGTGGAACCTGGATTATACACCCGGAGGTTCTAGTGGCGGTTCAGCAGCTGCGGTAGCATCCGGCATTGTTCCGATTGCGGGTGCCAATGATGGTGGGGGATCTATCAGAATCCCTGCTGCCTATTGCGGGTTATTTGGTTTGAAGCCAACCAGGGGTAGAACACCTGTTGGTCCCACCTACGGAAGAACATGGCAGGGTGCCTCTGTTGAGCATGTTTTAACCCGATCGGTCAGGGATAGTGCTGCCATGCTGGATGAATTACGAACGTATGAAAAGTCTGCTGCTTTTTATGCTCCACCATTTGAAGGGAGATACTTGGAAGCATCCCAAACCCCATTAGGCAAGAAATTAAAGATTGCCTATTCCACAGCTTCTCCCATAGGAACTGAAGTACATCCCGAATGCGAAAAGGCTGTTGTGAAAGCTGCTAAAGTACTAGAGTCCATGGGTCATGATGTGGAAGAAAAAGAGGTGCCTGTGGATGGACATAAGATTGCGAGAAGTTTCTTAACCATGTATTTTGGAGAAACCGCTGCATTGTTAACTTCGTTGGAAGAAGTGCTGGGACGAAAAGCTACTTACACTGATGTGGAACCTTCCACCTGGCTCCTGGGTATGATCGGAAAGGCCACTCCTGCAGAAGAATTCATCCTGAGTATTAGGGAGTGGGACAAAGCAGCCTATCAAATGGAAATATTACATGAAACGTATGATTTCTACCTTACTCCTACTACCGCTTTTCCTCCAGCCAAGATAGGAGAGCTGGAGCCGACCCAATCAGAGAAATTCTTGATCAGTTCAGTAGGGAAATTGGGACTCAGAAGACTGGTGAAAAAGATTGGGATCGTTGATCAGATTGCACAGAAGAATCTGATGCGTACCCCTTTTACACAGTTGGCCAATTTAACAGGACAGCCGTCCATGTCACTTCCGATACATCAAACTTCTGAAGGGTTGCCCGTCGGAGTTCAGGTGATGGCAGCAAAAGGCAGAGAAGATCTGCTGTTGCAGTTGGCTGGAGAGATGGAGAAATCTGAGCATTGGTTGCAAATAGAGAAAAACCCTTTGTTTTAAAAAGGGGGCGTTGGAACAGGATCATCCTTTCTCCCAACGCCCCCCTTTCCCGAACTGGAGCTTATCCCTCTGCTCTTCTATTCAATCATCCCGACGATCCTCTCACAAATCTCATGGGTAACCAGCGAATCCTCAATCGATGGGTCAGGGGTTGTACCATTTTCCACACAGTCTATGAAATGATCCACTAAATCATAAAATCCTCGCTTATACAAAGTAGGCTCCCAATCTCCAAATGAAGAAAGGCTTACTTCTTTATTATGATAATGAGTCGTTTCAACGAGACTGTTGACGACATATTTATGATGGCCTGCCGAGTACTCGATGATTTCTTCCGTCACACCGCCGTCCCGGTTCATGATCCCGACTGCGGTGCATTCCTTACCGATGAGCTGGACGACTAAGTGGTGGAGCATGTCATCCTTTTTTAAATACTGAACCTTTACATCCTGGACCTCTGTATCCATTAAGAAACGCAGCGTATCGACGACATGGATGAAATCTTCTACGACGAACCTTCTGGCGTAATCAGGTAGGGCGTATCTGTTTTTTTGCATAAGAAGGAAGCTCGGGTTGCCATGCTCCCTTAGCTCTCTCACTTTTGGAATGAATCGTCTGTTGAAACCGACCATGGCGATTTTTTCACTTTCTTTTGCAAGCTGAACGATTCTTTCGGTTTCGTAAAGGTTCAAGGAAATCGGCTTGTCTATGTATACGTTGATGCCGTTCTGTAGTAGTTTTTCCGTTATTTCAAAGTGGGCTTCGGTAGCGGTACTCACAAATGCCGCGTCAATGTTGGCTGAAATCAGTTCTTCCACATTCTGAACCTTTTCCTGTATCCGATATTTATCTGCCAGAGCATTTAGAGTTTCAACATTTCTTGTGCAAAGCACCAGCTCGATGCCTTCTTTTTCAGAGAGAACTGGCAGGTAGGCTTTCTTGGCGATGTCTCCCAATCCAATAAGTCCGATTTTCATGTTTTTCACCCCGTTGTTTTTTTGTGTATCATTCTTTCATTATATTATTCTCTTTTTATATATCAAATTTAAGAGTGATCAAGATGGGGATGAGTTGGGAGGGGTTCGCTAAAACACGAACATTAAAATGTTAAATTTAAATAAAATTCGTATTTTGGTTGATTATCGAAGGAGGGTTTGTTATATTAACACTGTACTAATTACATATCGTTACTCGTATATCCTCGGTAATATGGTCCGAGTGTTTCTACCTGGTTCCCATTATAAGAACTGGACTACGAGTTGAAGTATTCGGTTTTTCGGTTTTTTGCCGTTGCCATTTTGTGATGGGCATTCCTGTCATTTCACGTATACTTTAACTTCGAAGGTCTGGAAAGTAGAAACCACTCTACATGTTCTAGATCTTTTTCTTTTGGGCAGAACAGCGAGAGATCACCATCAAGAAAAAAACGAAAAAGGAGAGATTTTGATGAAAAAGAAACTGGCTTTATTTGTATCATTATCCGTACTCGCATTATCCTTATTTACTGGGTGCAGTTCCACTTCACAGACTGCAGCTAAGGAAGAAAAGGCAGAGAGACCCATTATGATTCAGGGTCCAATGCCGATTGAAGCTGAAAAGTTTGCAGGGAAATTAGAAAATGTGAAAGAGGAAAAATCGGGATCATTTGTTTTTTACATAGGAACGCTCGATGATTATCCTGTCATCGTTGCCAAAACCGGCAAAGGGATGGAAAACACGGCGGCGGCTACTGCGGTAGCCATTGAGAAATACGATCCGATCGCCATCATCAACCAAGGAACATCAGGTGGACATGACCCTGAACTGAATGTATTTGATATCGTATTAGGAGAAAGAACCGTGAACCTGGGTTCATTGAAAACAGCTGACAAAGCTGATAACGAAGGAATTGATCCAACCGTCTGGAAGCCTATGGACTTAATGGCTTCTGAAGGCAGTGCAGGTGAAGATCCAAATGCTGAAAAGATTCGTTATTACGATGGAGACGAGGACTTACTCCAAGCTGCCAAAGCAGTAAAGGATACATACACCGACGGAAAGGTCGTCGAAGGTACCATCGGTTCTGCTGACGTGTGGAATAATGAAGTGGACCGCATCCAATGGTTCCATGAGAAATACGGTACTTCTGTAGAGGAAATGGAAGGGGCTGCAGCAGCACAGATTGCAGGTGCTTATGATGTAGCGTTCCTGGGCATCCGTGTACTGTCCAATAATAAGACAAATGGTGGAGCATACAACCCGGAAACCGCATCGTCGAATCAGGAGTATGTCTATGAAGTGGTGAAAGAGTATATTTCCATGATGGAAAATAAATAATTACGGGTCCTGACCGACAGTGCATAAATGCTAAGCATGCCCGGGGGTCAGGTCTTTTTTTTATGTTACAATGGTCTAATGCAACACAACATTTTTATCATCACACGGAGTTGATCATAATAGAAACGAAAACATATATCTATCATTATTCATGGGAGCCGAACGAGGAATCCCTATGTGCCTTGGAAAGAAGAGTGTTATTCGGAAAGAGCCCTGAATCCAGCATTCTGGAAAGTTCAGTGAAAATAGACCCCAGCAGAAGTCCTTTTATCCGGGAGAGAATCGAGATTATCTGCGAAGGGAAAGAGTTTCAAGAACTACTTGAAGAAATAGAAGAATTAGAAGCGCTTGATGGGTTCAAAGTCGTTTTTGTTCAAAATCTTGATGAGGAAAGAGTAGGCTTCAAAAAGCTTCGCAAGATTGAAAAAGAAGTAGGAATGCATCTAAAAGGTGAAGCGGAGTTAGTCGATCCAGACATTTGGTTCGGGGTGATGAAGACCAATGAGCGCTGGGTGTTTGGCAAGTATGTGAGAAATGAAGCGGTTTGGCTGCACCATGTGAAAAAGCCACACAGCTATTCGACGGCACTCAGCACTCGTGTGGCAAGAGCCGTCGTGAATATCGCAGCACCGAACCCTGAAGGAATCAAAATGATCGACCCGTGCTGCGGAATAGGGACGGTCCTTGTGGAGGCACTATCCATGGGAATCGATATCGTCGGGAGTGACCGCAATCCATTGATCCTCGATGGAGTGAAAGAGAATATCGCTCATTTTGGATACAAAGGGGATGTCTCTTTAAAGGATATTAACGACGTAACCTACCACTATGATGTAGCTGTGATCGATCTACCTTACAATCTTTGTTCAGTGATTACAAATGACGAGCAGCTTGACATGCTCCGCAGTGCGAGACGATTTGCAGAGAAGGTCGTAATCGTTACCTTGGAAGATGTGGACGCGAATATTGAAAAAGCGGGCTTCAAGATCGTCGATCGTTGTGAAGTGAGTAAAGGAAGATTTGTCCGGCAGGTGCTGGTTTGCGAATGATCAGGATAGAGAGTCTGGATGAATCCAGGCTCTTTTTGTTATTTTGAAGCTATTTTTATAAAACCTCTATAAAAAATCCCCCTAACAAGAATATTTTTCTAATCTCAAAAAATAATATAACCAATTGGAAGCGTCCTGCTATCGTTGGGAATCCAGTAGTAGCAAGGGAAAGAGCTTTGGTGGGCTCATGACAAATTCTCCCTTATGACATTTGTCATGCCCAGCATATGACACCTACTACTAACACGATGATATCGCTTATCTTATAATGAATTCAACGCCTTAAATGAAGGGAATTATGACATGACAAATATAAAAACGTTGAAAAAAGAAGTTGCTCCTTATGAAAAGTCAACAACAAAGGAAAGTGTATGGCAGATCATCAACACGCTGGGGCCATTCTTTCTATTATGGTTTCTTGCGTATCAAAGCCTTTCAGTATCGTACTGGCTGGCACTCGTTCCAATCGTGATCGCTGCAGGGTTCCTGACACGAATCTTCATCATCTTTCATGATTGTACCCATTTCTCTTTCTTTAAAAGCCGTCGCGTAAATCGAATCGTCGGAACCGCTATGGGTGTATTGACGCTATTCCCGTTCGATCAGTGGGGACATGAGCATGCTGTCCATCACGCGACAAGCGGGAATCTGGATAAGCGTGGAACAGGTGATATCTGGACGCTGACGATTGATGAATATTTAGCAGCACCTCTTAAGATTCGTTTAGCGTATCGCTTTTACCGCAATCCGTTCGTTATGTTTGTATTAGGACCGATTTATGTATTCCTTCTGAAAAATAGATTTAACCGTAAAAATGCACGTAAGAAAGAACGTAACAACACGTATTTAGTGAACGTGATCATCGTAGCCCTCATCGCACTTCTATGTGTGACACTGGGCTGGCAGGAATTCCTGCTTGTACAAGGATCCATCTTTATGGTTTCAGGATCGATCGGTATTTGGTTGTTCTACGTTCAGCATACGTTTGAAGACTCGTATTTCGAAGAAGACAAAGAATGGCAATATGTGTTGGCGGCTGTTGAAGGAAGCTCCTTCTACAAGCTTCCAAAATTCATGCAATTCCTTACAGGCAACATCGGCTATCACCATATTCACCATCTAAGTCCGAGAGTACCGAACTACAAACTCGAAGAAGCACATAAAAACTCAGAGCCATTACAAAAAGTACCAACCATTTCCCTATTAACAAGCTTAAAATCACTACGTTTCAAGCTTTGGGATGAAGAAAACAAAACATTTGTAAGCTTTAGAGGTATTAAGTCCCTGGATAAGTCGAAATCAAGAATTTCAACAGAAGCCAAACCTGAATTATAATCCTGACCGACTCTCCTTATGAACCTTTCATATAAGGGGAGTCTTTACTTGATAAGGCCTTTAAGAGGAGTGAACCTACATGATTCGAATCGTCATCGCAGAGGATCAGGAATTATTACGTGGAACCATAACCTCCATCCTCAACCTGGAAGACGACATGGAAGTAGTCGGCCAGGTAAAGGATGGGCAAGAAGCACTCGCCCTTGTTCACCAATTAAAACCGGACCTCTTTATCATGGATATTGAAATGCTTGAGAGGGACGGACCTCTGGAAGCTGTGAAGACAGTCGGATGTCATCTGCTTGTATTGACGACCTTCCCGAAAAAGGGTTATTTAGAGCGGGCTCAACAATTCGATGCAGGTGGGTACTTACTAAAGGACAGTCCAAGTGAAGAGCTGACTTCCTCGATTCGCAGCATAGTGGAAGGGAAGCGGGTCTATTCTCCGAAATTAATCGAAGAGGATAAGGAGTCTCAGGAGTCTGGTTCATTCCACATTTCCCACCCGCCAGGCCCTGTGAAGAACTATTTTACAATGATCATGAATAAGATGAAGTCACCTGCAGGGTGAAAACTAGATAAGGGCCTGACCCCCACTTGCGTTAACAATTAACGCGGTGGAGGTCAGGCCCTTTAATGTTTACCATTCCTTCGGTTCATAATCCAAATCTTGAAACAGTCGCGTCTTCTCTTTCTTAGAAAGGTCGCGCCATTGTCCCACAGGCAGATTCCCCAGTTGAATATTCATGATACGCGTGCGCTGCAGTCTGTAGACCTCATATCCAAGGGCTTCACACATGCGGCGGATCTGTCGGTTCAATCCTTGGGTCAGCGTGATTTGGAACACGTATTTTGACACCTGCTCCACATTACAAGGCAGGGTTTTCGTTCCAAGAATCTTAACGCCCTCTGACATCTGCTTTAAGAAATCATCTGAAATCGGGCGGTCAACAGTGACGATATATTCTTTCTCATGCTGATTTTCCGCACGGAGGATTTCATTGACGATATCCCCATCGTTCGTCAGAAGAATCAAGCCATCTGAATCTTTGTCCAGTCGTCCAATATTGAAAATACGCAGCGGATGATTGACGAGATCCACAATATTCCCCTTGACGCCCTTTTCAGTTGTACTCGTAATCCCAACAGGTTTATTTAATGCAATATACACATTATTTCTTGCTACCCTGACAGGAGCTCCGCTAACCTTCACATCATCGCCGGGATTCACTTGATCGCCAATCTTCGCGATCTTCCCGTTGATGGTCACTCTTCCTTCGGTAATCAATTTATCTGCACCGCGTCTGGATGCCTTCCCAGCTTCACTTATATACTTATTGATACGCATGCTCAACACAACCTTAAACTGATAATTAATAATCTAAGAATATCGGACTGGCACTTTATTTTCAAGGGATTCCACTAAATAGATCCCGTGCAGTCGGGCTATCCTATGAAAGATAAAAAACGCGAACTTTTTTCCGATATCCCCTTTACATTTACGCAGCGTCAACCTGTAAAGTAAGAATTGTCAGGAGGTGACATCATGGAATATACCGTCAAAAAACTTGGGGAGATTGCTGGTGTGAGCACGAGGACCTTGCGCTATTATGATGAAATTGAGCTTCTGAAGCCGGCCAGGACCAATTCGTCAGGATATAGGCTATACGGGCAGAAGGAAGTTGACCGCCTGCAGCAGATCCTCTTTTACAAAGAACTGGGTGTAGGACTGGATGAAATCAAGGGTATTCTGGATGATCCTGCCTTTGACGTAACATATGCCTTACGGGAACACCGGGAAATCTTACTGGACAGACGCGCGCAACTTGATCAACTGATTGCGAATGTAGATAAAACATTACGGGTAAAGGAAGGGAGAATCACCATGACAGATAAAGAAAAGTTTGAAGGATTCAAGGAGAAAATGGTGGAAGAAAACGAGAAAAAGTACGGAAAAGAAGTGCGGGGAAAATACGGTGACAAGGCAGTGGACGAATCCAATACGAGAGTCATGAACATGTCTCAGGAAGACCATGAAATGGTCACAGAACTGGAAAAGAAAATTAAACAATCCTTAGGGGAAGCATTTCAAACCGGTGATCCTGCAAGCGATGCTGCCCAGAAAGCGGCTGACCTCCATAAGCAATGGATCTCGTTCTACTGGGGGCATTACAGCAAGGAAGCCCATGCCGGCCTTGCTCAAATGTATGTGGACGATGAACGGTTCACATCTTATTATGACGCTGAACAAGAGGGAATGGCCGAGTTCTTACGGGATGCGATTCACATCTATACAGGGCAGAAAAAAGAAGTGGAATAAACAAGAAGTACTCTACACCCCCAATAAGTGTTATGATATGGAGACGAACGTGAAAGAACGAACCTTATCATAACGGAGTGAAAAAATGAGTAAACCAAAGAAAAAGAGCGGAACGGGCCAAGGCACAGGAAAGAAAGGCTGGAATCGCTGGAAGGCCGGGGCCAATAAGAAGAAAAGCAACAAGCCTTATATAAGTAAAGGCGTGAAGCATGGGAGTAAGCACGAAGATAAGTAGTTATATGAAAGTCCATTTCCTTTCGGGAAGTGGGCTTTTTATATAGGAAGTTAAAGGATTTTATGGTGCGTCTTAAAGAAAAGTATCAAAAGCATTTGCTTTTTTTACGATTTCCTGTTATTCTAAAGAAGAATTATTTTTGTTCGGTCTGTAAGGAATGAAAGTATTTAAACTTTTCGCCTTTGATATCTAATTGAGCAATAATAGTAATAAATCGTGGATGCAAAGTCCACACAGGAGGATACACACATGCAAGAAGGTACAGTAAAATGGTTTAACGCAGAAAAAGGTTTCGGTTTCATCGAAATCGAAGGTGGAGAAGATGTATTCGTACATTTCTCAGCTATCCAAGGCGAAGGATTTAAATCTTTAGACGAAGGTCAAAAAGTTACATTTGACACTGAACAAGGTCAACGTGGACTTCAAGCGACTAACGTAAACAAAGCGTAATAGCTTTATGATGAAGGACTCTCTCGTAGAGTCCTTTTTTATTTGTCAAAAAAAAAGAGGTGCCTGTCGTACAAGTTGCAGGCAACCCTCCACCATTATGTTAACGCATACTTGATGATTCCTTGAATGTAAACAGATGTTTCCTTCTGATCACATTCCCTGATTTTGATTTTTCCTTCTTTTTCTAACTCATGTGCCAGATTTTCAATGGTTTGCGCTTCTTCTTTTGACGTCATAGGAATTTCAATTGAAAAGAAGTTTCCGCGGCTGGCTTGATTTAAACTTTTTAATAATCCAATTTTATTCATTGGGTCATCCCCTTTATCTTTTACTTTCGACACAAGGATGGGTTTCTCCTTTACGGATAGAGAGTTTAAGGGTAAATATTCAAAGGTTATTTCAAAATGAGCCGCCTGAGTTAATTGATGAAATAAGGGGAGATGATCATTGGTTTGTAAAGAATATAGGAATGGATTTGCTTTTTCTCAGGTTATCTGTTATTCTAAGTAAGAATTATTTTTGTTCGGTCTGTAAGGAAAGAAAGTATTTAAACTTTTCGCCTTTGATATCTAATTGAGCAACGATAGTAATAAATCGTGGATTCAAATCCACACAGGAGGAAACAATTATGCAACAAGGTACAGTGAAATGGTTTAACGCAGAAAAAGGTTTCGGTTTCATCGAAATCGAAGGTGGAGAAGATGTATTCGTACATTTCTCAGCTATCCAAGGCGAAGGATTTAAATCTTTAGACGAAGGTCAAAAAGTTACATTTGACACTGAGCAAGGTCAACGTGGACTTCAAGCGACTAACGTAAACAAAGCGTAATAGCTTTTGATGAAGGGACTCTCTCGGAGGGTCCTTTTTTTATTGTTGGGGAAGTGGAGATTATTTAGGCGGTGTTGGGCAAGCCGCCTGCGCTTTTGGTGTCATCCAGCTCCGGCGGCTAGAGGCTCGAGGTCATAAGCTAAATTGGCCAAGAAGGCAAAGAGCGCCTTCCCGACCAATTCATCTTATGCTTGTCGCCTC
>NZ_QNRJ01000023.1:0-39825 GCF_003315075.1 Rossellomorea aquimaris | reverse complement strand
CATCCAGCTCCGGCGGCTAGAGGCTCGAGGTCATAAGCTAAATTGGCCAAGAAGGCAAAGAGCGCCTTCCCGACCAATTCATCTTATGCTTGTCGCCTCTGGGCGAGCCGCCTGCGCTTTTGGTGTCGTCCAGCTCCGGCGGCTAGAGGCTCGAGGTCATAAGCTAAATTGGCCAAGAAGGCAAAGAGCGCCTTCCCGGCCAATTCATCTTATGCTTGTCGCCTCTGGGCAAGCCGCCTGCGCTTTTGGTGTCGTCCAGCTCCGGCGGCTAGAGGCTCGAGGTCATAAGCTAAATTGGCCAAGAAGGCAAAGAGCGCCTTCCCGACCAATTCATCTTATGCTTGTCGCCTCTGAACGAGCCGCCTCCGCTTTTGGACATAAAAAGAGACCGACAGCGTTCGTCGGTCCCGGAGACAACATGTTACAAGTTAAAAATGGTTAGGTAAAGCATAACACACTATTGATGGAATACCTAAAGATATTTGAAAAGAATTTGCAAGGGGTATTTTTCCATTGAATAGAATCGACACTTTCCTATGAGAATAAGACTAAATGAAGGAATAAATGAGGTATTGAAATGAGTATAAAACAATTTAAGGATTATAAGCTTAGTGATGATATTGTAAGGGCACTATCCGATTTAGGCTATCAAGCTCCAACCGAGGTTCAGTCCAAGGTGCTTCCATTGGCCCTGGAGAAGAAGGATCTTGTTGTGCGTTCCCAAACAGGTAGCGGTAAGACAGCCTCTTTCGGGATTCCGCTTAGTGAGATGGTAGAATGGGAAGAAAATAAGCCTCAAGCTCTTGTCCTGACGCCAACCCGTGAACTCGCGGTCCAAGTAAAAGAAGACATCACGAATATCGGACGTTATAAGCGTATCAAAGCGGCTGCAGTGTACGGGAAATCTCCTTTTCATAGACAAAAGCTAGAGCTTAAGCAGAAAAATCATGTCGTAGTCGGCACCCCGGGTCGTGTACTCGATCATATTGAAAAAGGGACATTCCCACTGGAAAAGCTTGCGTACCTTGTGATCGACGAAGCAGATGAGATGCTGAACATGGGCTTTATCGAACAGGTGGAAGCGATTATTCAGGAGCTGCCAACTGAACGGGTAACGTTGACATTCTCTGCTACATTACCAGAGGATGTCGAAGCACTCTGCCATAAATATATGAAGAAACCTGTTCATATTGAAATCAAGGCAAAGGGCATTACGACAGATAAAATCGATCACTCTTTGATCGAAGTGAGAGAAGAAGACAAGCTAACTCTACTGAAAAACGTCACAACCGTTGAGAATCCAGATAGCTGCATTATTTTTTGCCGAACAAAAGAAAATGTGGATAAACTTTGTGAAGAATTGGACCGCTCAGGGTACCCTGTGGATAAAATTCATGGCGGTATGATTCAGGAAGCGCGCTTTGAAGTGATGGACGATTTTAAAAGAGGGGAATTCAGGTATCTCATCGCAACCGATGTGGCGGCGCGTGGAATTGATATCGAAAATATTACCCACGTCATCAATTATGATATCCCCATGGAGAAAGAAAGCTATGTTCACCGTACGGGGAGAACGGGCCGCGCTGGTCTAGCAGGAAAAGCGATCACCTTCTGCACGCCGTATGAAGATAAATTCCTTGCCGAGATTGAAGATTATATCGGGTTTACGATTCCAAAGCTGCAGCCGCCGTCACAGGACACAGTGGCAAATGCAAAGACGGATTTTGAACGAAAATTAGACACCGAACCTGATTTTAAATCAGACAAGAGTGAGCAGTTGAACAGAGACATCATGAAGCTCTACTTCAATGGCGGAAAGAAAAAGAAAATCAGGGCTGTCGATTTCGTCGGAACCATTGCGAAAATAGATGGAGTCACCGCAGATGACATCGGCATCATAACCATTCAGGAAAACCTTTCGTATGTGGAGATTTTGAATGGTAAAGGGCCACTGGTATTGCAAGCGATGAAGAAAACCACGGTCAAAGGAAAGATGCTGAAGGTTCATGAAGCGAGGAAATAAATATGGGGTGTACCTTCTCTAAAGAGGAGGCCAAGACATGCAGCGAATGTAGTGACATTCGCTGTTTTTTTTATGTTACGGTACATAAATGATGGGTGAATCAGAGAAAAAAGGTGAGGAGATAGTCCTTCGGGTGTTAAATGAGGGGGACATTTTTTTAGGGTGACCGATATATCAGCGAATGATGGTAATCAAGAGTAGGTACCAAGCGGAAATTGTTGCTTGTCCCCGCTTCGCAATTAGAGCAGTAATCCATTTAACGGCGATATCCAAAATATAACGGCGAACGAAGCATTGAAGAGAGGAGCAAGTACCAAGGACCAACCAGCTATAAGTGGGACACCCACGTCCCACCAACACAACGTTATAGAAAAATAATGTTGTAATCGTTTTCAAGCTGTTGTATTATTCAGTTAAAGGAAATCCGAAACGTTTTGGGAGATGTGCAAGTGACTACGATTAAAGATATTGCCAGAGTGGCAGGGGTATCCGTAACGACTGTTTCAAGAGCGTTAAATGGATATTCTGATGTCAACGAAGACACGAGAAGGAAGATTGCAGAAGTTGCGAAGGAGTTAAATTATAGTCCGAATTCGATTGCCCGAAGTCTGGTCATGAAGAAGTCAAAGACGATTGGTTTACTCGTTTCGGGATTTACAAAGGAAAGTGTGAAGGATAATTTCATCGTGGAAGTGCTGGCAGGAATTAATGAATTTATTTCAGGTGCTGACTACGATCTTGTATTATTCAACACCAATTCTTCAAAGCAGCGTGAAAAGACGTATACTCAACTTTGCAGAGAAAGAAGAGTGGATGGGGTCATAATCCAAGGAATTCGAACCGATGATCCTTATTTGCATGAAGTCGTCGAAAGTGATATTCCTTGCGTATTAATTGATATTCCCCTCCAATCCGAGAACGTGAGTCATGTGACAACGGATAATGTATTAGGAGCCAAAAAAGCCGTTCAACATTTACTCGACAATGGACACAGGAACATCGGGATGATTAATGGACATGAGTTTGCGTTTGTTAGTCAGCAGCGATTGGAAGGGTATAAAAACGCTTTGCAAGAAGCACAGGTCGAACTCAATACCAACTACATCGTCAATGGAGAGTTCACAGAAGAAAGTGGAAAGGAAGCGGCTAACTCATTGTTAACCTCGCATCCTGAAATAACTGCTATATTTTGCGCAAGCGATTTAATGGCCATCGGAGCGATGAGTGCAGCAAAAGAGTTGGGGTTACAGGTGCCGGAAAAACTTTCGATTGTCGGATATGATGATATATTGCTTGCTTCCTACGTTAGTCCCAAGCTGACAACCATCCAACAAAATAAGTTTCAGCTGGGGTATGAAGGGGCTAGATTATTGCTGGATTTGTTATCAAATCAGTCAAAGACCCATCGAATGGTGTTGGAGACAAAGTTAATCAGAAGAGAAAGCTCGAATCATAGAAATGAATAAATGTTGGTGAAAGCCTTCTTAAATGAAGAGGAGTAAAAGCCAACCTTTATTTAGGGGGTAATCCGAAACGTTTTGGAAAACGGATATTATTTTTTACCTAATTCCCAAAACGTTTCGGGAAACAATAAAAGGATTCACAAACAAAAGCGTTTTGAAAGTAGGAGGAACGAAAATGAACTACAGAGTGATTAAAGAAAACAACTTATTTCTTCTTACAGATGAGCAAGGAGATATCGTTACAGATCATAGTTATGGCCTTGGTTTATACAAGAATGACACGAGGTATCTTAGCAAGTTGAATGTGAAAATCAACAATGAAAAACCGATTCTATTACATTCGGATGGATCCGAAAACTATATGTCTACGATTCTATCGACGAATCCCCACCAAGAGGAGAATGGAAATCTTATTCTTTGGAGGGAATCAGTAGAAATCGAACGTAAGCGCTTTATTTATGATGATGTGTTATATGAAACGATTAAGACGAAAAACTATTTCCCGAAGCCGGTATCGTTTGAGTTGAATGTGGAAGTCGATGTGGACTTCAACGATATGTTTATCGTACGCGGGTTCCAAACTGGAAACACAGGAAAGAGAACAGGTCAGAAAGCGGAAGATCAGTCCCTCACCTTCCAATATGAAGGAGCAGATGATATCAATCGTGCCACGAAGATTCAGTGGGGTGCCAAGGCGAAATACGTTAAGGAAAATGGGGAGATTACTTTCCAGGTTGAGCTTCAGCACGAGGAAGAACAGTCCATTACATTTATGATCGTGCCACTGGAAAATGTAGAAACCAGAGATGACATTTTACCTGTCGAAGAGGCTCTTCAAAAATTAAAGGCTTCTTATAAAGAATGGTCCGTTCAGTTAACGAAGGTAGAAACGGATTACCAGCCACTTCAACGCCTGGTGGACAGAGGATTATCAGATCTTCGTGTACTGCTGACGGACACTGGGTACGGCAAGTTTCCTGTAGCTGGTCTGCCTTGGTTCGGGGTTCCGTTCGGAAGAGACAGTCTGATTGCGGCCCTCCAGATGATTGCGTTCCAACCCGAGGTTGCAAAAGGTACCCTGTTCACAATGGCCAGTGAGCAAGGGACGAAGGTGGATCCTTGGAGAGACGAACAGCCAGGAAAGATCATGCATGAAATTCGCTACGGAGAGCTTGCGAATACGGACCAAATTCCGTTCACGCCTTATTACGGAACGATTGATGCAACACCGTTATTCCTTGTCCTTTTGACAGAGTATGTGAAATGGACGGGTGACTTGGATACGTTCCATCAGTTTGAAGACAATGTGAAGAGAGCCCTAGAGTGGATCGACCAGTACGGAGATCGAGATGGAGATCTATTTGTTGAGTACCACCAGGAATCATCCAAAGGGATTGCCAACCAAGGCTGGAAAGATTCCGGGGACTCCATCGTTCATCGAAATGGGGACTACGCGGATACACCGATTGCTTTAGTGGAGGTTCAAGGCTATGTGTACCAGGCGAAACGTGGATTGGCTGCTGTTTATGAAGCACTTGAGAATAATGAAACGGCCTCTAGATTAAAAGCAGAAGCGAAAAACCTCCAAGAACGATTTGAACAGGAGTTCTGGATGAACGACCTGGAATTCTACGCCATCGCCCTTGATCAAAACAAGGAAAAGGTCGGGACGATCACATCCAATCCAGGACATGTTCTATATTCGGAAATGATGTCAGGGAATCGCGCTGAAAAAGTAAGTCAAACGTTAACGAATGCCAGCATGTTTTCAGGATACGGAATTCGTACCATGGGGAAAGGCGAGGCTGGTTATAACCCGATGAGCTATCACGATGGAAGCATCTG
This sequence comes from Rossellomorea aquimaris, assembly GCF_003315075.1. Lineage (GTDB taxonomy): Bacteria > Bacillota > Bacilli > Bacillales > Bacillaceae_B > Rossellomorea > Rossellomorea aquimaris_C. The sequence goes on along the minus strand of NZ_QNRJ01000023.1, from coordinate 34,494 downwards.
GCCACACGATAACAGCATGACTCTGCTGGGATTAAGTAAATTAGGATTTACCGAAGAAGCGAAAAAGGTGATGAGTGGACTGATTGATGCATCCCGCCACTTTGAGTATGATCGTTTGCCGGAGTTGTTCTGTGGATATGAGTCAACGATCGGGAAGGCAGTAAAGTATCCCGTCGCATGTTCTCCTCAAGCATGGGCAGCGGGGACACCACTTGTGTTTATACAATCCCTGCTAGGTCTATTCCCAAACAGTCTTACAAAAGAAATCCATCTCAATCCGATTTTACTTGATGAAATGAACAGATTGACGGTGCACGATATTACGATTGGTGATGGAGTACTGTCTCTATCCTTAGCACGAAAAGGAGACAAAGTAGAAACCACCATTATAGAAAACTCAACAGGCTACGACATTGTGAGAGAAAAGCAGACGGTGTAATCACATCCAGGAATAACAATCCTATTTTAAATAAATCAAAAAGGGGTTATGAAAATGGCGAAGAAGAAATGGATCGCGAGTCTAGGTATTACGACGATGTTGGTTGGAACGGTTTTGGCAGGATGCAGTGGATCAGATGAGAAGACGAGTTCAAATGGAGCAGGCGAGAAGGTCGAAATCACTTTAGCCGGCTGGGGAGGAAATCCTTCTGAACAAAAGCTTTTGACCCAAACGATCGCTGACTTTGAAGAAAAGCATCCGAATATTGACGTAAAGCACGAAGTCATTTCTGAGCAGTATATGGACGTATTGAAAACACGTTTGATTGGTGGGGAAGGTCCTGACGTTTTCTATTTGGATGCACTCGAAGCACCTGCCCTGATTGAAACAGGGGTTGTGGAGCCGCTGGATGATTACGTAACCGAAGATTTCGATGTGAAGGATTTCGAGAAACCGATGCTTGAAGCGTTCCAGGTTGATGGAAAGACATATGGTTTTCCGAAAGACTATTCGACTCTAGCCTTATTCTACAATAAAAAGATGTTTGAAGAAGCAGGAGTGGAAGTTCCGAAAACATGGGATGAACTCCGTGAAGTATCAAAAGCGCTGACGAAAGACGGTGTTTATGGATTTGGCGTGGCGCCAGAACTTGCCCGTCTTTATCACATTGCTCAGTCAACCGGCGGGGAAGTCGTGAAGGATGATCAGGCGAACTTTGCTTCAGACAAAGTGGTCGATGCCCTTCAGCCAATCATCGACCAGCATAACGAAGACAAAACCTCTGCACAGGCATCGGAAGTGGGAGCGAACTGGGGAGGAGAAATGTTCGGTCAAGGAAAAGCTGCCATGGTCATCGAAGGGAACTGGGCAATCCCATTCTTAGCGGATACGTTCCCTGATGTAGAATACGGAACAGCTGAATTACCGACCATCAATGGTGAAAAAGCAACAATGGCCTACACGGTTGGATATGTGATGAATGCGGCATCGGAAAAGAAGGAAGCTTCATGGAAGCTGATTTCGTATCTGACTGGTAAAGAAGGAATGGAAACATGGACGTCCAAAGGATTTGCCCTTCCGACTCGTAAGTCAGTAGCGGAAAAACTAGGGTATGACAAGGATGAATTACGCGGAGCACTGGTAGCCGGAGCACCATATGCAACGGTTTGGGCAGAAGGAAAGAACCTGCCGATCATCATGAATAACTTCAACAATCAATTTATCGCTGCCTTCCTGGGAGACAGACCTCTGGATGAAGCACTGAAAGAAGCAGAAGAACAAGCGAATAGCGAAATTCAATAATCTTTTTAAAGGTACCTGGCACTGATGATGGTGTCAGGTACGGCTTTACCATTGACTGTATTCTTTCTTTTGAGGTCTTGGACGCGGACCTGGGCGGAAAGAATACAGGTAATTGCTGAAGATTTTAGAGACAGATAGAAGGTAGGGATAAGAATGAACAAACAATCTTCTAAGAAGAGATTACAGGATGCAGGACAAGGATACTTATTTATGTCTCCCACGCTATTTGTATTAGCGGTGTTTATTATTGGACCGATTCTTTATGCCATCTTTTTATCCTTTCATAAGGTTCAACTGTTGGGGGATATGAGTTTTGAATTCGTTGCGTTTGAAAACTTTGCGAGGATCATGGAAGACAACCGGGCCATCATCGCATTGAAAAACACGGCAAAGTACGTACTGATTGTGGTACCGACGCAAACCTTTCTGGCATTGGTCCTGGCTGCAACGTTAAACGCAGGATTAAAGGGTGAGAAGCTTTTCAGGATTGTCTATTTCTTACCGACCTTAACGTCTTCAGCCGTATTAACGCTGATCTTTATGTGGATGTATAACAAAGAAGGGCTGATCAACAACCTTTTGGGAAAAGTGGGTTTGCCGACGTATAATTTCTTAGGTGATCCTGACATTGCCCTGAATGCGATTATGTTGATGAACATCTGGGCGACGGCACCGTTTTTCATGGTCATCTATCTTGCAGCCCTTCAGGATATTCCGGACTCCTTATATGAAGCGGCTGAACTGGACGGAGCGAACGCAATCCAGAAGTTCTTCTATGTGACCGTACCGTTTTTGCGACCGGTTACATCTTTCGTGGTGATCATGGGGGTCATCGGAACGTTCCAGCTGTTTGATCAATCGTATATTTTCTCAGGTGGATCCGGTGGACCGAATAACTCGACGTTAACAGTTGTCCTCCTAATCTATCAATATGCCTTTAAATCATTGGGCACCATGGGATATGCAGCCGCACTTGCCTTCGCGCTTGCTCTGATCATCCTGGTGGCGACACTGATTCAACGTAAATTCTCTAAAGAAGAATCACTCTATTAAGGAGGATGGAAGCATGAATTCGAAGAAAAAGACGTTCAGTAAGCGTCTTCTATACATTGTCCTGATAGGCTATGCGATCACAACGCTGATTCCATTCTTATGGGCACTCTCCTCTTCTTTTAAAACATTAGAAGAAATCATTAGTGGAACGATGAATTTCATACCGAAGAATTTCACATTGGATAATTATAAACAGATTTTCATTGAGCAGGAGCTATTTCCGAGATGGTTATTCAATAGTTTATTCATCGCAATAATCGGGACAGCATTGAATATCATCTTTAACTCCATGTCTGGATACGCCTTGGCGCGCTTAAGCTTTCCAGGGAAAAAGGCATTATTCATCATGATCCTGGCTGTCCTTATGATTCCGGCGCAAGTCACGATGATCCCGAACTATTTAATTTTAAAAGAAATCGGCTGGCTTAACTCGTATCAAGGGATGATCGTACCGGCCATGATCAATGCAACCTTCATCTTCATGATGAGACAGTTCTTCATCAATTTCCCGAAGGAACTGGAAGAGGCTGCTCAAATCGATGGTCTAAGCCGGTTCGGAATCTTTTTCAAAGTGGTTTTACCGTTAGCAAAACCAGCCTTGGCCGCACAAGCAATCTTTGTCTTCATGGGATTCTGGAACAACTTCATGACCCCATTGATTGTCATGACCGATACAGAAATGTATACACTGCCATTAGGTTTAAACACCTTTAAAGGCCAATACGTCAGCTACTGGAACTACATCATGGCGGCATCCATGGTCTTTACTTTGCCGGTACTCCTTCTGTACGCATTCTTTAATCGCTACTTTATTAAAGGAATATCGTTTACAGGAGGGAAATAGTGAAAGGCCGTCCCCAAAAAAAGCAGCGAACCGAACATAGGCTCGCTGCTTTCCTTTTCATTACGCTCCTGCCCAAACATCCTTGGCATATCGACCCTCTTCTTCAAGAGATCCCAGCCAAGCGGCAGCTTCTTCTTTCGTTGTTTGATAGAAATGCATATAGCTTTCCACTAATGTGTTCTCCACATCGGGTGCCATTTTACCACCGTCTCCACAGATGTATAAGCGGCCGCCATCTTTCAGTAAGGGAAGGATGTCTTCAGCATTTTCCGCCAATCGGTGTTGGACGTACGTCTTTTCTTGACCAGGGCATCTTGAGAAAGCCGTGTGAAGAGTGACGATTCCATCTTGTTCGGCCTTCTCCAGTTCCTCTTGATATAAGAAATCATGTTGAGGATTGCGACATCCGAAGTAAAGATGGGCTGCACCAAGGGTTTCTCCTTTTTCTTTAAGGATGCGGCGCGCCTGGATAAATCCTCTAAATGGTGCAATTCCTGTTCCAGGTCCGATCATGACGATGGGTGTTTCGGTTTCCTCAGGAAGCTGGAAGTTCGATTGAGGTGTAGAAATGAAGCACGCTACCTTATCGCCTTCGGAACGTTCTGCCAAATAGTTGGATGCAATGCCTTTGTATTCACCATTTCCGCTCCATGCAGCTCCACGAACGACGCTGACCGTGATGCTCGCTTCTCCTTCTTTGTAAAGAGGTGAGCTTGAAATAGAATAGTATCTTGCTTTTAGTGCCGGGAGTAAAAGCAGGAACCCTTCAAACGGAATTTCACAGGCAAGGTACTTTTCGACCAAGTCCAGCATGGTGATCCGTTTACCGAGAATTTCCCTCTTATACGTTTCATCCTCCAATAGTTCTTCAAGCTCTATTACATGGGGAGGGCATACCGTGTGAGCCGCAAGTGCCCGGATTTGCGAACGGGTGGCGGGTTCTTGGAATTCCACATAATTAGAGAGTAATTCCTTAAGATTCACTGGCTTGTCTGTTGGAAGGTGGACTGCTTTTCCAGTATCTCCAGAAAGTTGTACATAGTCCTCACCATTCAGGTTGAATCGACTGAGCACTCGCTCAACAAGAGCGCTCGGATTCCGTGGAAGCACCCCGAGATGGTCTCCTTCCTGATAATCAACACCTTCTGGAAGAGTCAACTCAATATGTCTTGTATTCCTTCCGCTTTCCTCGTGCTGCAATTCAATATTTCTACTTACCACCGATGTAAAGGCGTGGTGGGTGCGAGCAAGTGGTGTGTCACTGACATCACTGACAAACTTCATCGTCATCGAGCTGCTTTCTTCTCCGTTTTGATGAAGTTCAATGTTCAATTCTTTCGCCAGGTTTGGCCAAAGTGCTTCCGACCATTTCTCGTAATCTCCTTCAAAATCGTCGCTTGCATCTCCATGCCCGATGTTCGACAGTCGCTGAGCCCCTTTTTGTTCAAGCTGCTCATCAATGAAGGTAGGAATGCGTTGGTACGTAGTCGCCCAGTTGTGATCGCCACATCCGAATACCGCATAGCGAACATCGTTCAGTGTACCTTCCCCGGTTTCTTTTAGCCAAGTGACGAATTCGTCCGCATTGTCCGGCGGATTTCCGTTATAGGAAGCAGAGACAATGAGAATAGCCCCCTCTGTAGGGAGTCCACCCGTATAATCATTTAAAGGGGCAACCTCGGTTATGAAACCTTGTTGACGCCCCGTTTCAGCAAGATCGCGGGCGATTCCTTCAGCTGTTCCCATGTTTGAACCAAACAGAATATAGAGTGGTGTACCATGAGACGACTCTATTGAAGCTGGTGTTGCTTTATTCTCAGATTTCACTTCTTCAGAAGAAGCAGAGGTAAAGGACATGACCGGTTTCCGTGGTGAAACGCGCATCGTCAAACCATCTGGCTTGAGGGTCAAGGTTTCTTTGACTTCCAATTGGTAATCTTTATGATCAATCAGGTCAAAGTGCTGCAAAACCATACCAAGAACAAGAGTCGCTTCGTGCAGGGCAAACTGCTGTCCAATGCAGGCACGCTGCCCGTTTCCGAAAGGTTTATACGCGTGATATGGAATCGAAGACGTGTCCTCAAAGCGCTCTGGTCTAAACGATTCTGCGTCTTCTCCCCAAACGGATGGATCACGGTGAAGCTCTGGAATAATAAGGGTGAATACATCATCTTTCTTAACTTTGTATTTACCGTTTAGCGTCGTGTCGTCCTTTGCATAAACGGAAAAGGCCGGTGCGGTCGGCCATAGACGAAGAGCTTCATTAAGCACCATGCGAACATATTTCAATTTCTTTACTTGTTTATAATCAGGAACGTCGTCACCGAGCACTTCATCGACTTCTTGCTGTGCTTTCTTCAATTTATCCGGATTATTCATGAGATAGTAAATGGCAAATGATAATAGACCACTCGTTGTTTCGTGTCCTGCAATTAAGAACGTAATAATTTGAAAACGGATGTTTTCATCATCCAACGCTTCACCCGTTTCGGGATCGGTTCCTTTTAACATGTGGGAGAGCAGGTCATCCTCACCCTGATCACCATTTTGTTTCCGTTCGGCAATCAATTCATCAACGACAGAGAACAGGTATTGAATGTCCTCTTTGAATTGTTTTCTAGATTTAACCATCAATTTATCTTGAACACCAAGCCGCTGCGTTTGGCTCATGGCTTCGTCCATTGCCCGGACCATACTGTCGACAAATGGGTGGGAGTTTTCCCGGTAAAAGCTGTTAAAGCGGTAATTAAACCCGCAGATACCGATCGTATCCAAGGTTAAGCGAGTCATATCTTCAGGAACATCGATTTCATCAGCCGGATTAAGGCGGGCCCACTTCTGAATTAGTTGGGTGGCGAGATCGATCATTTTCGCGTGATAGCCTTTCATTGCCTGCTGGCTGAAGCTTGGCAGCAGGATATTATGGGCCTTCTTCCAGTTATCTTCCTTCGTTTCGCTTGTGAAAAGGCCGTCGCCGCCAAATGCTCTTACTTTTTGCAGGGCAGGACCGACTTTCTTATCAAATCGTGTTTCGTCACAAATTTCTTCAGCAAGGGAGGCACTCGATACAAACGTACTGATACGTCCCGGAAATTGAAATTGAAAGATCGGGCCGAGCTCTCTTGCAAGCTTCATATAGGATTGAAGGGGTTTGTCTTTATCGATGACCGGCAAACTGCCAAGGGGTCCATACGTCTTTGGCTGCGGTAGTTGGTTTGAATTTGTCATTTAGTAGCACCTCTTTTTAAAGATTTATAACGGAATGAACGTTCATTCCGTTTGGGATAATGAGAAACAAATCATTTCTCATTCATGTAAGCGAACAGCGTCCCACATACTTTCTTCAACATCTTTTAATAGTTTTGCTTCCGGTTCCAGCTCCCCAATACGTACCAATCGTTGAAGCTCAAGAAACGCTCCATAAACGATGGCAATCAAAGCGGAGGATGGAAGCTCCTTAATTTCTTTTTTCTCTTTTCCAGTATCAAAGAAATTTTTTAGGATATCCAGGAGTCCTTGAAAGCTGTTCTGACTTGCTTTGTCTAAAAAGTGGGCACTGCTATGCGTTTTTATAAAATAAAGTGCCTGGCTTTGCTTTGTTGTAAATAGAATCATGGCTTGAAATATATGATGAAATTGATCGCGAATGGTTTCATCATAAGGGAATTCATTTTCAAGGGTTTCCGTAAATATTCTTACGTACTCTTGAAAAAGTTTGTTCCCAAGCACTTCTTTATTTTCAAAGTAACGATAGATGGTACCGGCTCCAACTCCTGCCGATGTCGCAATCATTGGAATCGTAGTTGCGTCATATCCACGCTCAGCAAAAAGAATCAAAGCGCTTGATATAATGCTGTCTCGTTTATTTACTGCAATTGCCATAAGGATTCAGCCTTTCATGGTTAAATACGGAATGAATATTCATTCCCCTCCATTGTATACCCAGTAAAATACCATCTCAATCACACAATGTACCCAGTATTTGTGAAGGTTTTGTTAACGGATGTGGGGGAGGTTCTAGTAGGAGACACTTTAAGAGAGGAGTTGGAATGTGTTTTTGTAGAGGTGACATTAGAAATGTTATCAGCAAAGGATACGTAAGCTTTTAGAGGTGTTTCACGAAGGGGACAAAAAAAAGCAAACCCATCTTCACGGGTTTGCTGCTAAGAAGACTACTAATTGTCCTTCACCGATCTCCGTTCCACCAATTCAGTCGTCAACTTATAATAAGGATCCACTTCCTCTTTCGCAAGCTTCTGAAAGATAAGGTGAACAGCGAGTGCGCCTGCTTCGTACTTTGGCTGTCTCATCGTCGTCAATGGGGGAGATACGTACTCTGCCAGTTGAATATCATCGAATCCGATAATCGAGATATCTTCCGGCACCCGGATATTTTTCTCGGATAGAGCTTGTAATCCGCCAATGGCCATTTCATCGTTGGCGTAAAAAATTGCCTGGGGGATATCTTGTTGGGCAATGAGCATTTTCGTTGCTTTATATCCGCCTTCACGTGTGAATCCGCCTGATGTTTTCCATTTAGAGCGATAAGGAATATCATGTTTCTCCAAGGCTTGCTTAAAGCCCTGGAAGCGGAGTTCATTGTCATGGGAGTTATAAGGTCCGCTAATATAAGCAATATTCCGGTGACCTTTCTTAATCAGATGCTCAGTAGCCTGAAATCCACCTTCGACATTATCGACTTCCACCTGGAGAACATAGTCATGTTTAATATCCCGGTCCAGCACGACGATAGGGAATCCTTCGCGAGTGGATTCCAATATCGTTTCGTCCGTGATGTTATGGGCCAGGATGATGACCCCGTCGACTCGTTTTTCTTTCAAAAATTTAATGGCCGTAGATTGGGCACCGCCAATTGAACTGCAGGCTATGAGATCATACCCGTTCGTAGAGGTCACATCCTGGACGCCTTTAATTAATTCAGAATAATACGGACCTGATAAATCACTTAGAATCAAGGCGATGGTATTCGTGTTGGTCCGTTTTAAATCGGATGCGAGTCCGTTCTTTTGGTAGTTCAATTGTTTTGCTGCATCCAATACTTTCTTCCTTGTTTCTTCGCTTACCTTGGTGCTGTTATTTAAAGCGTAGGAGGCCGTTGAAACGGCTACTCCTGAAAGCTTTGCTACATCTTTGATTGTTGCCATTTATTCACATCCTATGATTGCTATATGAATAGCGGTTGTTCAACTCTGTATCCAAAATCCATTATACATCTATAGTATAGTCATTCACACTTTCGGCTAGTAGAGGGTGGTGTTTTCCCTGTCACTATTTAATCCCCGACATCGTGAATCCTTCGACGATATACTTCTGGAAGAAAGAGAAGATGATGATAATCGGTACGACCATGAATGCTGCTCCAGCCATTTGAAGACCAAAGTTATTCGCATACTGCCCTTGAAGGAGGGAGAGTCCTACTGAAAGGGTGTAGAGGCTTTCATCATTGGCGATGATCAATGGCCATAGGAAGCTGTTCCATGCTCCGATAAACGTCAGAATTCCCTGTACAGCAAAGATCGGCTTCGCAATGGGAACGATTAATTTAAAGAAGATATAGAATTCTCCTGCCCCATCAAGGCGGGCTGCTTCAAGCAAGTCAGTTGGAATCGTAGTCATAAACTGTCTAAATAGGAAGATACTGAATGCTGCAGCAAGCCCAGGGAGGATGATCCCGGCCATCGTATTGGTCAAGCCCATCTCATTTAAAATTAGGTAAACGGGAATCATCGTGACTTGTGCAGGAATCATCATGGTTGCCAGCACTATATAAAAGATTTTTTCTTTCCCTTTAAAATGAAACTTTGCAAATCCATAACCAGCCATGGCATTAAAGAATAATCCTAAAAAGGAAAATAAGACGATGACAAGGGTATTTCTTAAATACACACCAAAGTTCATGCTTTCAAATAAGTTAAGATAGTTTTCCAATGTAGGATTCTCTGGAAACAGGGTAGGTGGAATTTGCAGTACTTCACTTTCAGGTTTGAATGAGCTTGAAATCATCCAAATGAAAGGGATGGAAACAAGGATTCCACCGAGAATCATGAGTAAGGCTACCAGCGTTTTTTCGGTTTTTCGTTTCATTGTATTTGCTTTCATTGTTTCAGCCCCGATACTAATAAATTTTCAGACTTAATATTCTGTATCAGATTTTCTAAGCTTGAATTGGAATAACGTAATCATAATGATAAAGATAAATAGAATAAAGGAACCTGCTGCGGCATAACCAAATTCACTGAATTGGAAGCCTTTTTTGTAGATGAATAATGCCATGGAGATCGTACCATCCAATGGACCGCCATTAGTCATGACAAATGGTTCTTCGAAGAATTGCAACCAGCCAATCAGGGTGGTGATCGTCACGAAGAATGTAGCATACCGGAGTAATGGAATCGTGACATTGAACAGTACCTGCAATCGATTGGCACCATCCATCTCAGCAGCTTCGTAGTAGGACTTCGGTATTCCTTGCAAGGCAGCGAGGAAGATGATCATATTGATTCCGATTCCCTTCCATACGGCTAAAACAATCAACGATAGTTTCGCAATCGTTGGCTCTCCTAACCAAGGAATTTTATCCACATCCAATAGTGATAATAGGTAGTTAAACAAACCGTACTCAGTGTTGTACAGAAATCCCCAAATCACTGCGACGGCAATGATATTTGTGATGGAGGGCATGTAGTATACACCCCGAAACACTTTGAACAATGAGCTTGTTCCGTAGTTAAGCAATAAGGCGATTCCCAATGAGAATATAATGACGAGGGGAACGCCGATGACAACATAAAACAATGTATTAATGATCGACTTATGAAATAGATCATCCGTTATCAATTTGGAATAATTCTCAAGACCGATGAAACTGATATTGGACCAATCGGCTAAGCCTTTTAAGTCAAGGTCTGTAAAGCTAATAAAGAACGCTACAATGATCGGAATGATACTAAAGACAGTCAATATGATAACCGCAGGAGCTATAAACACATATGGATGTTTATTGTTTTTACTGAATTTGAATCCATTGCCCATGATATCCCACCTAACTAAAACTACGCTTCGTAAAGGCCAGCTTGCTAAAAATGGAGCTCAGGCAAAGGTGTGATCCATATGCCTGTAACTCCAAATGTACCTTACTATGACTTCATAATAGAAGCGTTTGTTTCATTTATTTTCGTCTTAAATGACTCGATTTACTCTTCTACCATTTCTTGTGCTTTTTTATTGAACTGTTCTAATTCTTTGTCTAAGTCAGCGTCGCCAACGGTAACTCTCTCAATTGTTGAAAGGAATTCCTGTGCGATCTTTTCAAACTCTTTGATTTGTGGAGAAGCTTTAGTCGATTTCAGCTGTTCCCCGAACACGGATAATAGTGGATCGTCTTTTAATTTAGGCTTTTCCCATGCTTCTTTTCTTGATGGAAGAGTATTGGACATTTCCAGCCATTCCATTTGTGTATCCACTTCGTTCACATAGGAGATGAATTTAAGGGACTCGTCTACATTCTCTGAATTATGGAAGATAGAGAAGTTTGCTCCACCCATGCTTGATGTATTCTTTTCTTTCTTCGGCATAACAGCCACTGACCATTTATCCTTAAGGTCCGGAGCCTGGTCATTAAGGATATTGATCATCCATGGTCCACTGAAGAACATCGGTTTCACGCCATCTTTAAACGCTTGTACAATATCCATTCCTTCAGTAGTAGGGCTGATTCCTTCTTTAAAGTAGCTTGTATAGTATTCCATCGCTTCTTTAAATTCCGGACTATCGAAATTCATCTTATCTTTACCTTCAAATTCATACCCATTTTGCCAAGCAAAGATAAACGGTGTGATTTGATCGTTGCGGTCGATATCAAGGCCGTAAACGTCATCGCCTCTGTCGTTTAATTTCTTCGCTGCATCTTTCATTTCATCCCAAGTAGCAGGAGCTTGATCGTATCCTGCTTCTTTTAACAGGTCAGTACGGTAGTATAAAACACGAGTATCGATATACCAAGGAATCCCGACCACTTGATCATCATAGGTCATAGAGTCTGCAGAACCCGCGAAATAGTTCTCAGGTTTGAAATCCGGGTAATCTTCTAAATATGGAGTCAGATCGAGTAACGCTCCTGCGTCTGCAAACTCCGGAACCCAGGTTGTTCCCAGTTGAAGAACATCAGGTCCATTTTTTGAAGCAACTGCAGTCAATAGTTTGTCATGAGCTGTTTCCCAAGGAATCGCTTGTACCTTTACTTTGATATCTGTGTTTTCTTTTTCAAATTCGTCAGCAAGTTTACTAAGCTTCTTACCTTCTTCACCCATTGCCCAGACAGTAATCGTTTTCTTTCCATCTTCTGACTCGCTGCCACCGCAGCCTGCTAATACAGTAGATAGCGCCAGCACACAAATCATTAAGAAAGACCATGTTTTCTTTTTCATATCTTCATCTCCATTTCTATTAGTTTGAAACCCTATTGAAAAAATTGAATCAGAGGTGGTAAGAGTTCTTTTCATATTAGGAAAATATCTTACCAGGTGTTATTGAAACGTTTCGATGACTATATTATAATCAAAGGTGTATCCGCTTTCAATACTTTTCTGAAAAATACTAGAATTTTAAGTTTCATTCCATATTATACCTATATATATATTCTGTTATGTGTTGTTATAGCAATGTTTTAAGGAGAATAGTAGAGTGGGATTCCATAGTTGACTGACCAACCATTTACCTTTATACTTTTCTTCAATTGTTAATCGAAACGTTTCAAAAAATTAAAAGAACCAAAATAAAATACAATTTGGAGGTTCTACCAATGAATGAAAATAAACTCACTGCATTGCTTAACCAAATGACGTTGGATGAAAAAATTGCCCAGCTTACCCAGCTTGCTACGCCTTTTTTCAAAGGGGCAAGCGATCAGGGTGAAATTACCGGCCCGATGGTCGACATGGGGATCGACGAGGAAGTTGTCCGAAATAGTGGATCCGTATTGGGAGCCTCCGGTGCAAGGAACGTTATTAACATTCAACGCACTCATATGGAAGAAAACAGACTGGGCATTCCTTTATTAGTCATGTCTGATATTGTACACGGCTTCAAAACGATCTTCCCGGTACCTCTTGGGATCGGATGCTCATGGGACCTGGAGTTAGCGGAAAAGAGTGCGGAAATTGCTGCAAAAGAAGCATCAGTATCAGGAGTCCATGTGACGTTTGCCCCGATGGTTGATCTCGTTCGCGATCCTCGCTGGGGAAGAGTGATGGAGTCTACCGGTGAAGATTCCTTTTTAAACAGTCAATTTGGCAGAGCGTTTGTGAGAGGGTTTCAAGGGAAGGATCTAACTCATGATCATAATCGTGTGGCAGCTTGTGTCAAACACTTTGCCGCCTATGGGGCAGCTGAAGGCGGACGTGATTATAACACGGTTGATATGTCGGAGCGGGAACTAAGGGAAACCTATTTACCAGCATACAAAGCGGCACTTGATGAAGGCTGTGAAATGGTCATGACCGCTTTTAATACGGTGTTTGGGATTCCTGCTACAGGAAATAAGAAGCTTATGAGATCCATACTCCGAGAGGAAATGGGATTCAACGGTGTTCTTATATCGGATTGGGGAGCAGTGAAAGAGATGATCCCTCATGGTGTGGCAGAGGATGAAAAAGAAGCCGCCCTTAAAGCGATCACAGCGGGTGTTGATATTGAAATGATGACCTCGGCGTATGTGAAATACTTGAAGACGCTGGTGGAAGAAAAAGCAGTTGATGAATCCATCATCGACGAAGGTGTACTGCGTATATTAGAGCTTAAACAAAAGTTGGGATTATTCGAGAATCCTTACCGAGGTGCAAATGAATTGCTTGAACAAGAAGTGGTGTTGAGCTCAGAACACCGGGCGGCAGCTCGTAAACTAGCAGCAAAGTCTTGTGTTCTACTAAAAAATGAGAGCGTTTTACCTTTGAAACGCAAACAGAAAATTTCACTCATTGGACCTTTTGCTCAAAATGGTGACATCCTGGGACCATGGTCATGGTTAGGATCAAAAGAAGATGCCGTGACATTAATGGATGGAATGAGTATGAAAGTGGAATCTTCTCACCTGACAATCGCAAAAGGGTCTGAAATCGAATCGGTTTCAGAAGAGCAATTGCTTGAGGCAGAGAGAGTGGCGGAAGAAGCAGATATTATCGTTCTGGCACTTGGAGAGGATTCTGAAATGAGTGGGGAGGCAGGGTGTAGAGCGAATATTAAACTACCTGATGCCCAGCTTGAACTTGTATCGCGCTTAAAGAAATTAAATAAACCAATGGTGGCCATTCTGTTTAATGGTAGACCACTGGATTTACATGGGGTCATAGACCAGGCCGATGCGGTCCTTGAAGCCTGGTACCCTGGAACGGAAGGCGGGGCAGCGGTTGCCGATCTACTATACGGGGATGAAAATCCGTCCGGCCGCCTGACCATGTCCTTCCCATATAGTGTAGGACAGGTGCCGGTTTACTATAATCACTACAATACAGGAAGGCCAAAGGGAGCACCGGATGCCCAGGTCCGTTATGTCTCACAATACCTGGATATTCCGAATGATCCGCTCCTACCGTTTGGTTTCGGTTTAAGTTACACCACATTCTCCTATAGTGACATGACTCTTTCAGGATCCATTATGAAACCCGATCAGCCGATTACCGTTTCTGTTACCGTAACAAACAGCGGTTCTATGAAAGGCGAGGAAGTCGTTCAGCTTTATGTACGGGATGTGAGTGGGGAAGTGACTCGACCATTAAAGGAACTAAAGGACTTCCAAAAAATCGACCTGGAACCTGGAGAATCGAAGCATGTTTCCTTTATCCTATCGGAACCACAGCTTCGTTATCATCATTCAGATTTACAGTTTGACAGTGACCCGGGGACATTTATTGCCTATGCAGGTCCACATAGCAAAGAAGGAATGGAGCAATCCTTTACATTAGTAAAATAGACGAAACGAGGGGAACAGAATGAATTCTACACAAAAGCTTACATCCGGTGATCTTCAATTCACCTTTTTAAATAGTGGCGATCTTTTTGAAATAAACCATGCATCTACCATGATCAATCAATTATTGACGAATCCCATCGATGGCTCGTTAAACAATCTTTATTTACGAATCTATCAATCATCCGAAATCGAGATTGTTCCCTTAATCGGTGTTCAATCAACGAGTGAAGTCTCATTTTCAGAATCACAGGTGAAATGGTCAGGTAACCATAAGGCTCTTCAATACGAAGTGACGTTTACATTGTCACAAACAGGAGTTTGGTTCTGGGATGTGATGGTGGATGGACAAGACGCGGAGATCGATGTCATTTATGGACAAGATTTAGGATTGGCAGATAAAGGCGGCGTCCGCTCGAATGAAGCCTATATGTCCCAATACGTAGATCACAAAGTATTTGAAGATGATGATAAAGGATTTGTTGTCTGTTCCCGTCAAAATCAACCACAATCGAATGGTTTTCCCTATATTCAGCAAGGGTCCATTGGAAAGACGGTTGGCTACTCGACGGACGGATTCCAATTTTTCGGCTTATCCTACAAGGAAACAAACCAACCCGAAATCTTGACGCAGCCTTCATTGGCAAACGAAGTCTATCAATATGAATTTGCTTATACGGCCCTGCAATCAGAGAAGGTCCAATTATCAGGACAAGAACATTTTGTCTTCTACGGTCTATTTAAAGAAAACCATTCTGAAGCGATCACGACATTAGAATATCAACAGGAAGTGGAACAGGCATGGGAAGGAGTACAGCAGCTTCATGAGAAGTTCAGTGCTCCACTCGAAAAAGTTGCGCTAGCACCTGAAATGGGCGAACCCCTTCAAACCGAAGAGATGTCCAAAGAAGAAATTGACGGTCTGTTTACTGAGCGCCATACGGAAGAATGGGATGGCGACCGTTTGCTTTCCTTCTTCACAGACACTCACGAACATGTCGTGTTAAAAGAAAAAGAATTGGTTGTTGAACGCCCTCATGGACACATCCTCATGTCTGGAGGAAATCATGAGCTGAAGGAAGGAACTATCACATCCACTTCCTTCATGTACGGAGTATTCAACTCCCAACTGGTGATTGGAAATACTTCTTTCAACAAGATGTTAACGAATACCCGGAATCATTTAAACGTCATGAAAACGTCCGGTCAACGCATTTATGTTGAGGTTGAAGGAGTGTATCGTTTATTAACCATGCCTTCCTTGTTTGAATTAGGCTTCAACTATGCGCGTTGGTATTACAAGACACAGGACGATACAATCATCATCACAAATTATACGACGGTTGATACGCCTGAAGTCCGGCTGAACGTACGATCTGAGAACGGAAAACAGTACCGTTATCTTGTTTCGAATCAGATTACAATGAACAACAATGAATATGAAGTCCCTTATAAGCTTGAAAAAAATGGGGATATCCTTTCCGTTTCTGCTGATTCTCAATCTGAAAGCAGCCAAACGTACCCTGACCTGTGTTACAAAATAAAGGTCGATGGGGCTGACATGAGCATCGGGAACGAGAAAAGATTGGGTAAGAACGTCCCAGCTGGAAGTGCCTCTCTTTGTGTTCTCGACTTAACTGCGACAACAGAATGGACCATGACCCTTCAAGGTCTTCTTCACGGGGAAGATAGAGAATTCGAAGAGTCTGATATGACCGTTGAAATTGAGCGCTATAGAGAGTACTATCATCAAGTGATGAATGGGTTCAAGCTTTCTCAACATGGGGAGATTCCAAGTGAACTGGCCAAAGTCAATTCCTTATCATGGTGGTACACACACAATATGCTTGTCCATTTCTCGGTGCCACATGGACTGGAGCAATACGGCGGAGCGGCTTGGGGAACCCGGGATGTGTGTCAGGGCCCGACGGAGTATTTCATGGCCACTCACAACTACCAAAGTGTGAAAGATATCATCAAAACCGTCTATTCTCATCAATATGAAGACAACGGCAATTGGCCGCAATGGTTCATGTTTGACCGTTACTTCAAGATCCAGCAGGATGATAGTCATGGAGATATCATTGTTTGGCCGTTAAAGGTTGTCGGTGACTATATCGCGGCAACCAATGATTACAGCATTCTGGAGGAACCAATCCCTTATACGACCCGGGATGGCTTTGACTTATCGGAAGGAAGGGCGACGTTATTAGACCATATTCATAAAGAAATCGCCTATATTAAAGAACATTTCCTGCATGACACATTCCTTTCATCATACGGCGATGGGGATTGGGATGATACGCTTCAACCGGCAAACTCCCAGCTGAAAAAATTCATGGCGAGCAGCTGGACAGTTGCCCTGACTTATCAGGTATTGAATCAATTGTCTAGCGTACTTCAGGGAGTCCGGGATGAAGTAGCTTCGGAATTCAAAGCACTCGCATCAGGAATACAGAATGATTATAATCGCTATATTTTACAAAATGATGTGATACCGGGCTTTGTTTACATGGAAGATCCGGCACATGCAGAATTAATGCTTCACCCGACGGATACGAAAACGGGCATAGAGTATCGACTGCTGCCGATGAACCGCAGTATCATCTCTGAATTATTCACGCCGGAACAAGCAGAATCCCATTACCAATTGGTAAAGGAACACCTCTATTGTCCAGACGGCGTCCGATTGATGAACCGCCCTGCAAACTACAAAGGTGGAATAAGCACACACTTCAAACGGGCAGAACAAGCAGCCAATTTCGGCCGCGAAATCGGTCTGCAATATGTTCACGCTCATATTCGCTTTGTTGAAGCAATGGCCAAGCTCGGAAATACGGAAGAAGTGTGGAAGGGACTTGAAATCATCAATCCTGTCGGGTTGACAGAAGTCGTTCCAAACGCTGAAAGAAGACAAAGTAACGCATACTTCAGCAGCTCCGACGGTAAATTCAATACACGATACGAGGCGCAAGAACGCTTCAACGAGCTGCGCGCAGGGACCGTACCGGTAAAAGGCGGCTGGAGAATCTACTCAAGCGGACCGGGAATCTACATGAACCAATTAATCTCCAACTGCTTGGGCATCCGCCAAGAAGGGGAAGACTTGATCATTGATCCCGTTTTACCAGAGAAATTTGACGGATTGACCTTTGATTTCAAATTTATGAATCGTCCTGTTACATTCACTTATCACATGGGGCAAGAGAGTGGCAACATTGTGGTAAATGGTGAAAAAGTGAAGACAGAAGAGATTTCTAATCGATATCGTACGGGTGGTATGAGGATTAAGCGAGAGGTTCTTGAGAGTCTTTTGAATGAGGTATCCAATAGAATTGAAGTATTTATGTAAGATGAAATAGTAGAGGAGCAAGCGCATATGGCGTTTGCTCCTTTTTTTGGTAGGTCATGATCAATCAGCAGTGCCATTCGAAAAACTGCTTGTATTACCCCGGGGAGAGCAAGATCCTAGTCGCTTTCCAGGGTCTTTTCTTTGTTCCGGGAAAGCCTTTGATAGAAAAACTTAATCAGTAGAATAATAGCTGCCAATCCAATATACATGAGGAAAAAAACAATGTATCCCCATAAACCAATGATGGCATCGATGAACTCCATCTGCCCCCGGTTTGTGATTGCCTGCTGAATTTCAATGGCAAAGACCAACACAAACATGAAGGTCAAGGTATAGAAGAAAGCCAGTGCGGTGATGCCGAACTTAAGCTTCGATAGAATCTTAGACACAATGTATACAAAAAAGAACACGGAGATTCCGATGATGCCCATAATCCAAAAATGCAAATCTTTATCCGTAAGGGTGAAACCGAGATCACTCGTTATTCCTATTAACATGTCATGGAGGTTGTTAATGACCTCCACTATTAAGGTAATGCCTTCTTTCATGATATCCACTCACTTTTTTATAAAGATAAGTACTTTACGAGTATATCAGGAATGTAGAAATCGTGTTAGGTGGTAAATACGGGTGGTTTTCTGGATGGATGTGGCAGATGGGGGTGGAAGAGTGATATAAATTGCGATTTTTTCTATTTTAATCAACGGCGAAATCCCAAACCGTGAAGTTACGAGCCATGATCAGCTCCGAATTCCATCAAATGTACCAGGCACCACCAATTAAAAAAATATTTTCAAAAAAACTGTAGGGATTCACCAATTTCTTTCGTCTATTATTATGAGACCACAAGAAAGGGGGAGAGAGGTTGGTGGATCCGCTAATTGAAAAGGCGAAGAATGGAAGTGAGCATGCGTTTCGGATGTTGATCGAAATGCATAAGCAGTATGTTTTTAAATGCATCTTCGGGGTTCTGCGAAATCAGAAAGATGCGGAAGATGCATCACAGGAAGTATGGATGAAGATCTATACCTCTCTCCCTCAGTACGAGCATCAAGGGTTCAAGACATGGATGACGAGAATTGCAGTGAACCATGCCATTGATTGTAAGCGAAGGAAGGCAAGACAGACGGAAGAGCTGGTCGACGATCTCCCTGTGAAAGAGTCACAGGATGTTGTAGAAAGACGATTATTAAGAAAAGAACAAAAGCAGCTCGTGTTAAGTCATTTAGAAGAAGTTCCCGAATCTTACAGAGAAGTGATTGAAGGGTTCTACATAAAAGAAAAGTCCTATCAGGAGCTTGCAAATGAACAGCATGTGCAGGTGAAGACGATTGAAACAAAGCTGTACCGGGCAAGACTTTGGATGCGGAAGCATTGGAAGGAGGAGGATTTCATATGAGCCATATTGCGTTGGAAGAATGGAAGAATTACGCCAGAGATGAAATGGATGATCATAAGCGAACCGAATACGAGGAGCATCTATACAGTTGCGATCAATGCATGAGTCTTTATATGGAAGCGGTCGAGGCAGCTCAGGATGAGCTTCCTTCCATTGAAGGTCCGTCCCTCTATACAGAACAGGTGATGGAGCGAATTCCGGTTGAAAGGGATCCAGTGATGAAGCCGGGCAAGAGACCGTGGTATGAGGAAAAGGTGTTTCATTATGTGCTGGCTACGGCGATGACGCTGATTTTGATGGCATCTGGTATTTTTGGTGAACTAACGAAAATCACGACTGATTTTGAAAAAAATCAACAGCCTTCGTTTACAGAAAATATTTTAAATAAAACAACGGCTTTACTGGATAGTGTTGAAGAAATTGAAGAACAGGAGGCAGAGTAAGATGGATAAAAAGAAGAATCCGATCATTGCGTTTTTGTTGGCTTTTATACCCGGTGTGGGATTGATGTATTTAGGGAAGGTTTTTAGAGGGGTTTTATTTTTACTAGTATTAATGGCGTCATTTCCTGTTGCATTCGTGGGAGCGGAAGTGTTGAACTGGGATGGATTTGCTTTTATCACCATTGGATTTGCGTTCCTATTATATCTCATCAGTATCGTTAATACGGCACTTGTCGCATCCAGAATGTTGAAAGCGAATGAAGCATCACGAGAACCGGTGGTAGAAAGTGATTCAGGAGAGCTGAGCACCGAACGCTTCTATACCATCATCCTATCGATGATACCAGGGCTCGGTCATTTCCAACTGGGACTGATGAACCGGGGGGTCACATTTCTGGCAACGTTTCTCGGAGTGGCTGCGATGATTCTGTTTGTGACAGCGATGACGGGGAGAGGGGAGTTTATGGTATTCCTGATTGTTCTACCTGTCGTATGGGTATACAACTTCTTCGATACGATGCAATTATTGAATAAAAAACAGGCTGGGGAAGTGCTGACGGACCGGTCTGTATTGGAAGACCTGGAAGCCCAGCATGAAGGCGGGAGAAAGAGTAAGGCATTCGCCACATTTTTATCGATGTTTCCTGGAGCGGGGCATCTGTATCTTGGTTATCAGCGACGGGGCATTCAGCTTATGGCAGTGTTCTTGTTTTCTATCTATATATTAGACGTACTTCGGTTAGGGATTTTTCTATTCTTAGTTCCGATCATCTGGTTCTACAGCTTCTTTGATGGATTGCAGCGGGCTTCTAAGCACGGAAAGGAACCTTTAGAAGATACGCCGATCGTGTCTTACTTAATCAATCAGCAGAAGTGGGTGGGAATCGGATTGATGTTGCTTGGAGTATATTACTTGGCTACGAACATCCTTATGCCCCTATCACTACCGTTTTTAGAGACGTATGGCATTGATTTGTATCATGTAATGTATAGCTATATCCAGCCTGGAATTGTTTGCCTTCTTCTTATAGGGGGAGGAATTAAATTGGTGGCCGGAAGTAAAAAAGCCCATTCAAAAGAGGAGGTATCAGAATGAGAACTTGGAGAGTCGGATCTATATCAATGGGGGCATCCCTGCTTTTTTTAGGAATCTTTTTACTGCTATCGCAGCTTTTAAAATGGGATTCAGCGTACGTGTTAGCAGGTTGGTGGCCTGTCCTGCTGATTGTGTTAGGGGCAGAGATCTTAGTGTACTTATTTTTATCAAAGCAGGAGAAGCCAATATTAAAATATGATTTCCTCAGTATAATATTTGTGGCTGTCATTGGGACGTTGGGAATCGGATTTACCGTTCTGCAGGCAACGGGATTGATGGGACAGATGCAATCGTTCTTTGATTCTGAAGTGAAAACCGCGGACCTTCCTTCTTATAGCCATCAGGTTGGTGATGATGTGAAGCGGATTGTCGTTGATTCCAGTTACTATCCGATAACGATTGAAACCGTTACAGATAAAGAAGTGAGTGTGTTTGGTACGTATCGTTCTTCCTCTACAGGAGGTAAACCATTACTTTCGAATCCGGAAGATTATCTGATGACCATACAAAAAGGAGACACGCTGTATATCACATTGAAAAGTCTTCCCGACTCCAATGGCTGGATGCAATCAGGGAGGGAGTTAGATGCTACACTCGTCATCCCGGGATCCAAGTCCCTGGAAATCTTGAGTGACTACAATGAAGTCACATTAAAGCCAAGAACCATTTCAAGCTCATGGGAAGTATCAAGCTCAGCAAGGGTCAATCTCGTTCTCGCTTCATCGGAGGACCTGACCATCAATGCCGAAAATGTAGGGGACATACAGGGGGAGGACGCTAAATGGCAATATACAGAACAAACCGCTGTATCCGACACTGACATAAACAACGAAGGAATCCCAAACAAATCCGCCACCCTCAAACTAGGAAGCGGACAACACCCCATCACCATCTCCCATTCCGATCAGGTCAATGTATCGATCAAGAACTGAGGGACGGACCTTGAAATACCCTTAGCAGTTGATTGAGCAGGGATGTAGAGCTTTGAAGGTCCGTCCCTCAAACCATATCTTCCCATCGTCGGCTGTTTGTGGTAAGATGGTATTAATTTATGAGAAATGGAGGTTTTCCTTTTGATTTTAATCAGACTACGCATCCGCAATTTGAACGCTTAATTGAATATGTTCAAAGGCTCTGCCTGTGTGCAGGGTAAATGGGATTGGTCTGACTATTTTTAAAGGAATTCTTCATTTGACGTTGAATGGAGGAAAGCGAGGCTGAATGGCTCCTCTTTCTTGTTTTCTTAAAGAATAGAATTGAATATTTGCCGAGTGGTGCCATATTGTGTGTTTTCTTGGGAAAACGCCAGGAGAAAATGCGGTCTTCTTCATGCGCCACCGGTTTATTCAAATCCATTTACGAAAAGCACAGGCAGGGGCCTGTGCTTTTTTCTGTACCCACTAAAAGATAGGAAGTGACGAAGGAATGGAAGAACGTTTAAAAGCAATCGCCATAGGCGTTAATACAAAGGATAAGAATAATGACTTCGAATATTCGATGCTTGAGTTGAATGGATTGGCAGAAGCGAGGCATATTGATGTTGTCGGCGAACTGACTCAAAACCTGCCCCGGCCGAATCATGTTCATTATATTGGCAAAGGGAAAATTGAAGAGCTCCTGCCAGTCATTGAAGAATGGGAAGCGGAGGTGCTTATTTCCAATGATGAGCTGTCTCCTTCGCAAATTCGTGTACTTGAGGAGAAACTTGATATTCGTGTCATGGACCGGACGATGTTGATTCTCGATATCTTCGCTGAACGTGCGAAAACCCGGGAAGCACAACTTCAAGTAGAGGTAGCTCAGCTGCAATATATGCTCCCGCGTTTGATTGGACGCCGTGAGTCATTAGGCCGTCAAGGGGGAGGCTCTGGACTCGCCAACCGTGGTGCGGGTGAAACGAAGCTCGAGCTTGATCGCCGTCGAATCGAAGAGAAAATCACAGCATTGAATAAAGAGCTTGATTCACTTGTTGACCTGCGAACTACACAGCGCAAGCAGCGTCGAAAGAGTGAAATCCCGGTCGTATCCCTCGTCGGATACACAAATGCCGGGAAGTCCACGACGATGAACGCTTTCGTAGAAAAATTCCATCCAAACGAAAACAAGCAAGTGTTTGAGAAGGATATGCTGTTCGCGACACTTGAAACCTCGGTGAGAAACATCACATTACCGGACAAGAAGGCATTTCTTCTGACAGATACGGTTGGTTTTGTCAATAAACTGCCTCATCAGCTGGTCAAAGCGTTCCGTTCAACACTTGAAGAAGTGGTGGAGGCTGATCTCATCATTCATGTGGTTGATTATTCCGATCCTCACTACGAGAAATTGATGAAGGTGACTGATCAAACCCTTGAAGAACTCGGGATAGGTGATACACCTGTCATCTACGCTTTTAACAAAGCTGAACTGATGGAAGAAGAGATACCCAGAGTGGAAAAGGACCGCATTTATTTTTCCGCGAAAAATAGAATTGGGATCGACGAACTGCTTCAAGTGGTGAGAAGTTATATTTTTAAAGACTATAAACGCTGTCAAATGCTGATTCCATTTGATAAAGGCCATTTGATTTCTTATTTTAATGAGAATGCCAATGTGTTAGAAACCGAGTATGAAGAAAAAGGTACGAAGCTGACGCTAGAATGCAAGATGAGTGATGCAGAACGATATCAACAGTATATGGTTTAGACATTTCAGGATCCTTTCCACATGTGGAGGGATCTTTTTTTGAGAAAAAATAAGTACATACTCCTCCATCTGGGCTCCTGCATAAAGTAAATGCAGAGGAGGGATGCAGTATGTTTTTTCCACGACGAATGATACCATGTGATGTACAACAAGAATGCTATCCGTATTGGCCGGAAGTCAGAAACCATTATGAAGATGGTCTGTTACCACATACTTATCAACAGTTCTATCCACCATACGAACAACAACGTGAGTTCACGTATTATCCACAACAGCTGAACTACTATGATCCTTATCAAGGATTCTATGACCAAGCTGTCTATGAAAATCCATTTGATTGGCGGGCAAGCTGGAGGGAATGGGAGGATCTTGGTGCTCCGCCACGGGGGATGAAGGGGTCGCCGGCTGTTGCTTCCTGGCAGGCGGACCGTTTGGATACGTTTGTTCGAGGTGAGAATGACAGAATGTATCACAAATGGTGGAACGGCTCCCGCTGGAGTAATTGGGAGGACCTCGGAGCCCCGCGAAGAGGTTTAAGGAGTTCGCCTGCTGCCGTGTCATGGGGACAGAACCGCATTGATGCGTTTGTAAGAGGGAATCGGGATACTCTATGGCATAAGTGGTGGGATGGTTCGAGATGGAATGAATGGGAAGATCTCGGGGGACCGCCAAGGGGCTTCAAGGGGGATCCAACGGTTTCATCCTGGGCAGCCAACCGATTGGATGTATTCGTCCAGGGATATGACAATAATCTTTGGCATAAATGGTGGGACGGAAGGAATTGGAGCCAGTGGGAGAACCTTGGCGCTCCAAGAGGCGGCTTGAGGGATTCACCGGGTGCGGTATCCTGGGGATCCAACCGGATCGATTGCTTTGTCAGGGGAAACAACGACCGGATGTGGCATAAGTGGTGGGACGGTTCGAGATGGAGTAATTGGGAGAATCTCGGTTCCCCGCCTAGAGGCTTTGAAGGTGCTCCAGCAGCATCCTCGTGGGCACCGAACCGGATCGATACCTTTGTCCGCGGAGACAACAATAACATGTGGCACAAATGGTGGAATGGTTCCCGCTGGAGCAACTGGGAAGACCTTGGAGCACCAAGGGGAGGCGTTCGTTCTTCACCGGGAGCCGTGTCTTGGGGCCGTAACCGGGTGGATACCTTTGTGAGAGGAAGAAACGATCATATGTGGCATAAGTGGTATGCTTGATGGATGGGACCATCCTTTTGAGTAAATAATCCGTTCTTGTTTGGAGTGCATAACCTATCAATGACATTAAAAACGTCCTGTGAATTGGCACAGGACGTTTTATTTCTTATTCCACTTTCTGGTGGTGAATGGCAGAACACAGGAACTATGAAATGTCTTGACCATTCATGGACCAAAGGGAGGCAGGGGGGAATATATACTGCCTTCCTATTTATTTTTTAATGAGAGAATTCCGTTTCACAAAAATAAATAAGGAGATAAACTTTCTCAGTCGGACTGCTTCACACTAAGGACGGTGATCGTAACAAGGATGACCACCATGCCAAAAGTTTGAATGGTGGTCAAGTGATCCCCGATAACCAGAACGCCAAATAATGAGGCTGTCACCGGCTCTACCATAGCGACCATCGAAGCATTTGCCGGAGTAGTCCATCGAATTCCCGTCACATACAATATAAATGACAGTCCGGCCCCGAGGATCCCTAAAAGTAAAAACCATCCTATATCGCTTGACGCCAACACCGACGCTGCTTCATCCTTATCCGTAAAGAAAAAAAGGATGAGACAAAATGAAAAAAAAGCAATGGTTAGCGTAGTGTGTGGGTTTCCGATTGAAGACGCATTTTTAAACCCGAATATAAACAAAGCATAGGAAAGGCCGGCAGCAAGTCCCGCTGCCATTCCTAAAAAACTCACTGAAATCGATTCAGTATTGTAGGCACCTGTAAGCAGGATGATTCCAAAAAGAACCCCGGTAATACAGCCCCACTTAAACCAAGTAGAATGTTCTATTCGTAATAAGAAGGAGATTAATAGAACGAACACAGGTGCGGTGTACATTAAAGTAGCGGCAACCGCAACGCTTGAGGCTTCGATACTTAGAAAATAGAAAGTGAAATTTCCAGCAACACCCACACCTGCAACTAGAGACCAAATATATAAACGGGTAGAGTGGCCCCGATTTTGTCTAAAGCGAAGGAGAAACCACACAAGAAAACATATAAATCCAACAACCCCCCTGTATAGTGAAATCACAATAGGGTCCCAGCCCTTGTTCATTAAAACATCGGCAATCCCTCCGCTAATGCCCCAGCATATAGCGGCCAGCATAACTAAACCTATACCTGCAAATTTCATCGTGTGCCTCCTTAAGATAAATTATGGTACGAATATTTGAGCAAACCCAGCTTGACCTTCACAACGGAAATTTAAAGCCCAAGAAATCCTCTATTCGCTCCTGATCAAACATATGTTGATTAATCAAGGTGTTAATGGTGATTCCTTTAATTTTCCTTATCTAAACATAAGTTAGCTCTCATGCAATATGAAGGGATGATCCCATCTAAGGTTCCAGCACCTCAAAACAGAATGGTTTAGTGTGTAAATAGGGATGTTTTTTTAAAAAAAATGAAGAAATTGGCAAATTATATGTCCAAATGATGGATAAGCGGGTACTCTACCCGATTGGAAAGGAGAATAGACCATGCGTTTAAAACTCGATGGAGAAGTGTATGAAATTACGCAGACAAAAAAGGAGGATCTAAACAAGGTTTTGGGTATTTGCTTCGATTGGTGGTACATAGAAATCACGCAGTAGGTGACGCCTTACTGGACTGGGTCGAAAAAGAGGCACAGGAAGCAGGAAAAAAAATTATCGGCTTTGATTGCATCACGGGTAATGAAGCATAGAACACTTTTACCAAAAACGATATGGCTTAAGAGAAGTTATCCATATCCACGGCTGTCACAGTAAATATGAAATCATACTATATATATAAGAGGCTGGGACATAAGTGTTTTAGTCTAAGTAAAACCCGAACAAATCTGCTTTCCATTAAGCAGATTTGTTCGGGTTTTTTATTTATTTACGGTACATTTGATTTTAGCTCTTTCCAGCGGTTGATTGGAGTGCAAGACGAAGACTCCTGCGGGAAAAGTAGCTTATGTGAGACCCCGCAGGCTTGCCGAGGAGGCTCACGAGCTACCCGCGGAAAGCGTAGTCTTGCACGGAAATCATTAGCGGTATTAAGAACCTACACTTCTATTGTTCGTCTTTATATCGTGGTTTTTTAGTTTTGTCCCAGTCTCCTTCTTTTTAACTGGCTT
The DNA here is from genome assembly GCF_003315075.1 of Rossellomorea aquimaris. GTDB lineage: Bacteria > Bacillota > Bacilli > Bacillales > Bacillaceae_B > Rossellomorea > Rossellomorea aquimaris_C. The sequence goes on along the minus strand of NZ_QNRJ01000023.1, from coordinate 7,583 downwards.
TCTTCCTTGGCTGAGCTTGCATCATCGGCAAGTACTCATTGAAGTAATGATTCGTTTCACGAACGATGACCTTATAAAGTAAAATAAGCGCGATCAAGTTCGGAATCATCATCAACGCGTTAGACATATCTGCAAATGCCCAAACGAGCTCCAGGTTAGCAACGGCACCAAGGCCGGTTGCTAAAATGTAAATGAGTCTGTAGGAGTTTGCAAATCGATAATTTGTCAAATACTCGAAGCATTTCTCCCCGTACATATACCATCCGACAATCGTTGAGAAACCGAAGAATATGACCGAAAATGATACGATGTATTCTCCTGCTACCCCAAGAGCATGACCGAATGCGGCACTCGTTAACGCTCCGCCATCAAGGCTAGGAGCATGCTCGACTCCTGAAATCGCTCCGCCTGTAGGATCCCAGAAACCAGTGATCAGAAGAACCAGTCCAGTCATTGTACAAACAATAATCGTCACAATGAACGTCCCCGTCATAGCGACAAGTGCCTGTTTAACCGGGTGATCGGTTTTCGCATTACCTGCAATCAATGCAGCCGTACCAAGACCGGCCTCATTGGAGAAAATCCCACGTGAAACCCCACTGCGGATTGCTTCACTGATAATGATTCCGGTGAAACCGCCAGCGGCAGCTACAGGATTGAATGCGTAATGGAAAATCATTTCAAATGCCGGAATGATCATGTCATAATTCAGTACGATGATGATCAATGAACCACCAATGTACAGGAAGGCCATGATCGGTACAAAGAAGGAAGCGACTGTACTGATTCGTTGAATCCCTCCAAAGATGATCAAACCTGTCAGGACGGCTAACACGATTCCTGTTACGAGATTGTTAATTTGAAAGCTTGATGTCATGACATCTGCAATCGTATTGGACTGTACGCTGTTACCGATTCCCAGGGCAGCAAATGCCCCGAATAAAGCGAAGGCAACAGCCAGCCACTTCCACTTGCTTCCGAGACCTTTTTCTACGTAATACATCGGTCCTCCGGAGTATTCACCGTTTTTATTTTTCACACGGTACTTCATGGCAAGCAGGGCTTCTGCGTATTTCGTGGCCATTCCGAGAAGGCCGACAACCCACATCCAGAAGATGGCCCCGGGTCCGCCAATCGTCAATGCCGTCGCAACACCGGCAATGTTTCCGTTACCGATTGTCGCTGACAGAGCCGTCATCAACGTTTTGAAGTTACTGATATCCCCTTCCGATTTGTCAGCAGAAGAAGAGGGTTCTTCTTTTGTAAAAGCAAGTTTAAATGCATACAATAGCTTTCGGAACTGCAGCCCTTTAAGCATAAACGTCAAGAAAAGGCCTGTCCCAAATAACAGTACTAAACTTGGTGTCCCCCATAAGAATGAATTAATCTTGTCTAGCACATCTAACATAGAATCCTCCTTGTCATCTCATGTTGTAAACGTTTTCTTTGTGAGTTTCCATCTACTAGTTATATAGTATTCCGAACAATCTGTCCATAACAAAAGTCGAATTTCCAGAGATTGAGCCTTTTTTAGTAGTAAGTGTAGCATGAGAGTAGCAGGAGGGACGGACCTCGGATTCATTTACAAGAGAAAGTGGTCCCAAGTGCTAAGGAAGGGTGGAAGTCACGTAACAAAAGGGACGGACCCTCTTCAGCTGAACGATGATGGTACTTTATCGCTCAATGTGAGAGGTCCGTCCCTCACCGTTATATTAGTGTAATGATTATTATCACGAGCAGCGGCGCGACCAGGATGAGGTATCCCATGGGTCTGGCGAAGTTAAGGGTCCAGCCCACTCCGAAGCGTTTTTCGACGAAGATGGAAGGGTCTTCAGGGTTGAAATAGAAGAGCCCTCCTTTCCAGTATTGATCGTCATCTGCATTGATCACTTCGCCGGTGCCTTCATCGATGACTTCTAAGTCCAAGTCCGAATCCTTTTTCCCCACCTTGATGGCCATAAGGACCGTCCCTATCAAGACGAGTGCAGAGAAGGCCAGTGGCATGGTGATGATCAGCAGGTCGCTGACGCTATTTTCATACAGGGTGGTGAATTGCAGGAATGTAAATAGCATGCTTATCAGAATGGAGATGAAAAATAAGAGCCAGCTTGTGTACTTGCGCAGACGGAGCTGGCGGACACGTGATGCCTTTATATTTCCAGCACTCAGCTTGATTCCGGAATTCCTTGTGAGCTCGTTAATACCGAGGAACATCGCATTCATCACCAGTAAGACGAGTGGTAGGGTCAGAGCGGAAAGATACGATTTCGTTGTAAAAGCATCCGGCTTTCCATCGGGTCCCCAGTGGGTAGGGATCTGATCGGGCAGGCTATTGTAATTCACCAATGTAAACACCATTAATCCGGCAGTGATCACCATGGGTATTACATACATTATCCAGGGGAGCATTTCATCTTTCGTTCTTAGGTTCAATTCTGAGACCTTCACCTGTTTGCGATCCTTGAACCATTGCTTTTCCCGTTTCAGTGTTGATACTTTCATATGAAAATAGAAATAAAGGGACATAGAAATAAATAGGATGTCAAAAGGCAGTAATAAGCCTGCTAAGATGAGGTGATTTTCAGAGGGCGAGATGTCCTTTGACCAGATAAAATAGAGAGCCAATACCACAATTGAAATGAAAAATGTTAACAATGCGTAGAGTTTTTTGTAACGCAGCAACTGTTCGTTCCGTATTTCATCAACAGGTATCGTTACACCAAAAACCACCGTTCGTTTTACGATAAAAGGAATGGTGATTTGCAGAACCATCAAAAACCCCACCGTGACAAATAAAAGCGTCATTTCCATTTGTTACTCCCCCTTAACCTTTAACATAATAGATGAGACTAATTCTTGAATTTCTTTTTCACTCATGCCGATTACCAATGATTCCACTACAATCGGCCGCAATTCTTCTGATATGTGATCCAATCGGGATGACGGAATTTCTCCTTCCGATGGTGGACAAATAACAGCCCCAGATTTAGGTACAATCCGGATCACACCCTTGCTTTCCAATTCATGATAGCTTTTATTCACCGTGTGCATGTTTACACCCAGGTCACCGGCAAGGCTGCGAACGGATGGAAGGATGTCCCCTGGCACTAATTCCCCGCGGACAATCCCCTCCATGATCCCATTCTTGACCTGGGTATAAATCGGTATATCTGATTGAAGTTCAATTTGGATAAACAAGGATTCACCTCCTATTTTGTTATATGTTTAGTATAACAGAATTGTTCTAGTTTATGTATAACAAAAATGGATCTTCCATAAAAAGTTAGATAATTGAAGTGTCCCTCGTTATAATTTGATTATATAAAAAAGCTCTTTTCGTAAAAATGATGACCCACCCTCAATTCCGTCAAAAAGGAATTGCCCGTAAACTCATGCAAACAGCGGAGAAAAGAGCGAAAGAAGAGGGACGGACCTTGCTCATACTGGATACGGTCGAAGGGGCCCCGTCTAATCATCTGTATACGTCACTGGAATTCGTTCAGGGAGGGCGGATTCCCGACTACGCAGCATCACCTTTTGGAGAATTAGAGGCAACCATAATCTACTACAAACAGATTTAGAAGACTGCGAGAATAAAATAATAAGAGGGACGGACCTCAAATCCTCAAATCACTCCATATTCAGGTGAAATTTAACGTTTAGAGGTCCGTCCCTCTAAAATTCAGGAGGAAAATATGCAGAAGAGGAATCCCTTTTTGTTTTTGTTTTTGGGTTTGTTAATAAGTTTCTTGTTCTTGACGGCATGCAGTGATTCAAGTACCGCCGGAGAGGAAACGAAGGCGGATAAGAAAGAAGAAGATCTGTATGAAAAAGAAAAGAAAGAGATGGACGATGAAATAGGTGAAATGGAGCCACTTCAGTTAACTTCCTATAGCGAGGAAATCGGTGTCACTATGAATGAGCCGTCATATAAGGAATTTGCAGTGAATGGGGAAGTGACCGTCGACGGGGAAATTGAACAGCATTCTGAGCTGAAGTCGGACTACGTCTGGATCAAGGTCAGGGCGAGTGAAGAAGGCCCTGCAGGAAAGTTGCTCGAATACTACACACCCATCAAGGGTGGTAAGTTCAAACAGAACATCCGCTTGTTCAATGGAGAAGGTGAGTATAGTGTGTCTGTACAACTGCCAAGCAAGGATCGTGAGAATTATTACTATGATACTGCTTCCTTCACGGTTCATAATGTGAATCCCGACATAGCGAGGGATGTGACGCTCACACCGTTTGGCCAGGAAGCAGAATTGTCCTTGAGTTCTGAATCAAGCTATATCAAAGGGAACGAAATCTTTCCTTTAAAAGGAGAAGCTGCTAACCTGACAGACAAAGACACCATCATGCTTAGGTTAAAGAAGGAGTCGCAAAACTGGACACATGTCATTCCTGTGAAAAACGGAGAATTCGGTTATGAAGTTCCTTTATTTTATGGGGAAGGGATTCACGAGCTTGAGGTACTGGTACCAGATGAAGATCGAGAAAACTACTACCAGACGGCCACTACTCTAATCATTGATAATGAGTCTGATCGAGTGATGAGTCCGGTTGAGTACGCTGATAAATATCGCGAGCGTGGCGTAACTCTGGAATCTCCTCAATTTGGCGGGGAGAAGTCGGATGGTGTTTACTCCATCAAAGGAAGCATCGATCCAAAAGCTGAATTCGGTCCGGAAACGACGCATATTTATATCACCACTAAAAAAGGGGAGGATGAAGCTTTGGATGTGATTCCCGTAGAGGATTTTACCTTCGAGGATTCCTTTTATCTGCGGTTTGGACCCGGTACCTATGAGGTGACTCTCAGCGTACCTGAAATCAAGGAGGAGAATAGTGACTATTTCAGATTTTTCGGTTTTGCGAAGTTTGAAGTGGAATCGACAGGTGAAGACAAGCGGGACCTTCTGCCATCCCGTGGCGTACAGTCAAATGCTGAGGAAATCAAGGAGCAGGCGAAAACCGTCACAGCGGGAAAAACAAGCGACAGGGACAAGGCGAAAGCAATCTATGATTATGTCGCAAAAATTGTTTCCTATGACGTTGAAAAATATGAAAATGACGACTTTAACTGGGATGACAGTGCATTGAAAACACTGGAAACCAAAACGGGTGTGTGCCAGGACTACGCCTACCTGGCGATTGCCATGCTTCGTGCCAGCGACATCGAGGCGAGATTCGTTGAAGGAAGGGCAGGCGGGATTTTCCCGGGAAGGCATGCTTGGGTAGAAGCGAACCTTGATGGGGAATGGGTCACCCTGGATCCGACATGGGGGTCAGGCTATTTAAAGGATGGTAAGTTTGTGCCGGCCTTTAATGAGGATTATTTTGATCCGGATATGGATGAATTTAAGAAGACGCATACACGGACGGGTGTGTCGTATTAGAAACGAATAGGACCGGCTCCAGTCAATGGAGTTGGTCCTTTTCATATAGTATAAGAGGTAATGATTAGCTATATTGTGAATGATAGCCATAAATAGTACACTTGATTAAAGAAAGAATTTTTATATCCAGGAGAGTAATGAATGAATTTTACACAAAATAAGAAAACAATCTTCATGCTATTTTTCATAATGTTATTGTTACAAATCACGGATTTGTCTTGGGAAACCAATACTCACTCCAATGGGGCAGTATCCCTATTCCTCCATATAGGAATAGTGTTTTGTCTGCTTACTTAATTATTCCTGCTATACAAAGGGAATTGGAATGCTTCCAAGGAACTAACGAAGAGTAATAAGAATTTAAACAACATTTTTGAGACGCTGGACGTTGCGATTTGGTCTCATGATATGAAGTCCGATGTTCTGTTGATTACACCTGGTATTGAAAATCTGTATGGATTTCCTTTGAATGAATTTTATCAGGATACGCTACTATGGAGAAAAGTGATACACCCTGAAGATATGCCGGTTTTAAATAAAAGGGAGGAAAAGCTTGGTTCCGGTCAGGCCTGTGTGAGTGTTTACCGTATCATCAAGCCGGATGGTCAGGTTCGCTGGATCCAGGATAGAGGCATTCCTACCTTGGATGAAAACGGAGAAATGATTTCTTTTACCAGTGTGTTGTTTGATATCACCAACCGGAAAGAAAGTGAAGATCAATACCGTAGTTTAGTAGAAATGTCTCCAGATATTATTGCGGTCATCAGTAATCAAACGTTTGATTATATCAATGAAGCAGGCAGTAAGTTGATTGGTGCCAATTGCCCCGAGGACATCATGAATAAAGATGTTTCCCATTTTACCAGTATGGAAAATATCAAGAAAATAAGGGAGCAGACAAAAGATTCGACCTCAGGGGAACGATTTGAACTGACCATTTATCGCCTTAACGGTGATGCAATAGAGTTGGAGATTTCCGCGATGCCCATTTTGTATGGAGGAAGGATGGCCATACAGCTGGTTGGACGAGACATTACGAATCGTAAAGAGACTGAGAAAACCATTCGTACCATGGCCTATTATGATTCACTAACAGGGCTTCCAAATCGGAATAAATTTAAGAAATACTTAAATGAGTCGATTCGTGAAGTTCCTGATCAATCGATCGCCATCTTATTTCTGGATCTAGATCGATTTAAAGTCATCAATGATACGAAAGGGCATTCTACTGGCGATATTATACTGGAGAAGGTTGCCTTCCAATTGAAGAATGTGGTGAAAGATAAAGGGATTGTGTTTAGGCAAGGGGGAGATGAATTTATCATCTTACTCTCTAATTTGAATGAGAAAGAGGTCGAAGAAACGACGGGTGAAGTATTACATAGCTTCAACAGTCCAATCGTCATACATGAACAGGAGTTCTTTGTGACACCGAGTATCGGGATCAGTATGTACCCAAAGGATGGAGAGGACCAGGAAAGTTTAATTAAGCATGCCGATACAGCCATGTATTTAGCGAAGGATCGCGGGAAGAACAACTATCAATTCTATTTTCCTGAACTAGAAAAAGCTTCTTCAAGGAATATGGAGCTTGAAAATGGATTAAGAAAGGTATTGGAGCTGAAACAATTAACTCTCCATTATCAGCCAAAGGTGGATTTAGAAACGCTGGATATTATAGGTGTTGAAGCCTTGTTACGCTGGGAACATCCGGAACTTGGAATGGTCTCTCCATGTGAATTTATTCCTCTGGCGGAGGAGACGGGACTGATCATTCCGATTGGGGAGTGGGTACTTCGGGAAGCTTGTCAACAAAGTAAGGTGTGGGAAAAGAACGGGTTAGGCCTCATTCCCATTGCTGTAAATATATCGGTCAGACAGATAAAGGATGATGGATTCGTTGACATGGTAAAAGAAACACTATCAGAACTCCAGTTTCAGCCGGATCGACTTGAGCTTGAAATTACGGAGAGTATTATGCAGGACTTCGAAAAATCAACGAACGTTCTCAATAAGCTGAAAAAGCTGGGCGTCATCATTTCCATGGATGACTTTGGAACAGGTTACTCTTCTTTGAATAATTTAAGGCATTTGAATCAATTTCATAATGCGTACTTTTAAAAAATCATGGACGGGCCCAAAATAGGTAATTTCTTAAAAAAACGAATGAACTGGCTGATTATGCAA
>NZ_QNRJ01000022.1:20551-56032 GCF_003315075.1 Rossellomorea aquimaris | reverse complement strand
TCCGATAAAAGTTTGAATAGCTCTTTAAAAATAAATCTAGAATTAACGTTGACGTATTGTCTTGTTTTGTTCAGTTTTCAAGGTTCAATGTGTAACACTTCTGTTTGAAGCGACCCTTTAAATATTACATTATCAACTCGTTCAAGTCAATAACTTTTTTTAAAAAGTTTTTATTAAGTTCGTCGCCTTTTTGCGGCAACAGATAATACTATACCACCTTCCAAATATGGGCGCAAGAGTTTTTTCAAATCTTTTTTACCACATAATAATTATAAGACAAAAGGCATCCGTTTCGTTCTTTTTACCGTAATCCTATAGTGTAAATATGATGACTATAGACCTAAACAGCGCTTTTACATCATTATTCTCTACCCATCATTCATTAAATTTCAAAAAAAAGACAGCAGGAGCGTTCTAGCCCCTGCTGTTCTTTGACATACGATTAATCACGATGACGCATTAATGGGAAGAGTAAAACGTCCCGAATAGATGGAGAGTTGGTTAACAGCATAACAAGTCTGTCGATACCGATACCAAGACCACCTGTTGGCGGCATACCATATTCAAGAGCCTCGATGAAATCATTATCCATCATGTGGGCTTCGTCGTTTCCTTCTTCTCTTTCTTTCAATTGCGCTTCAAAACGTTCTCTTTGATCGATTGGGTCATTAAGCTCCGTGAAGGCATTCGCATGTTCACGGCCTACGATGAATAACTCAAAGCGGTCTGTGAATCGCGGATCTTCATCATTTTTCTTGGCAAGTGGAGAAATTTCCACCGGGTGACCATAGATGAATGTAGGCTGGATAAGTTTGTCTTCCACTTTTTGTTCGAAGAATTCATTTAACACATGGCCGTATTGCATATTGTCTTTGATTTCGATGCCGTGTTCTTTCGCAAGGGCACGTGCTTCTTCATCGGACATTTCTTTCCAGAAATCCACACCCGTCTGTTCTTTAACCGCGTCCACCATATGAAGACGAGTCCACTGTGGCTCAAGATTTATTTCATAGTCTGCATACTGAACCGTAGTAGAGCCGAATACTTCCTTCGCAATATGAGCAACAAGATTTTCAGTAAGAGCCATGATATCTCGGTAATCTGCGTATGCTTCATAAAGCTCGATCATCGTGAATTCCGGGTTATGTCTTGTAGACACACCTTCGTTGCGGAATACACGGCCGATTTCGTATACTTTCTCAAGTCCACCGACAATCAGGCGCTTTAAGTGTAGCTCGATTGCGATACGCATGAATAACGGCATATCGAGGGCGTTATGATGTGTATTGAATGGACGGGCAGATGCTCCCCCTGCGATGGCATGCATCATCGGTGTTTCTACTTCTAAGTAACCGTTGTTGTCCAGGTATCTTCTCATCGATTGGATGATCCGACTGCGGGCGATGAACGTCTCTTTGCTCTCCTGGCTCGTAATCAGATCCAGGTAACGCTGACGGTAGCGCTGCTCAACGTCTTTTAAACCATGGAACTTTTCAGGAAGCGGGCGCAGCGCTTTCGTTAGAAGGTGGAATTCTTTCGCTTTTACTGAAAGCTCTCCTACCTTCGTTTTGAATATTGTACCTGTAACCCCTACGATATCTCCAAGGTCTGCTGTATTGAATAGTTCGTATGATTCTTCACCAATGGCATCTTTACGCACATAGATTTGGACTTGTCCGGCTAAGTCCTGCAGGTGGGCGAATCCCGCTTTCCCTTTTCCACGCTTTGTCATGATACGACCTGCGATGGTTACTGCAATGTCTTTCTCTTCTAGTTCTTCTTTAGAAAATTCATCGAATTGAGATTTGATCTCGGATGAACTGTGGGTACGATCATAGCGTTTACCGAATGGATCCATTCCTTTATCACGGATCGATTCCATTTTTTCGCGTCTGACTCGAAGCTGGTCATTGATTTCTTCGTGACTCATGTGTTTCACTCCTATTCTATCTACTTGCTTTACTAGACTAATACGATTATATACCATACTATTTTACACAATATCTATGTTTGTAACACCCCTAAAGTATGAGTTATTTCAGAAACGTACTTTAGTGCGTGAAAACATATTGAAAAAAATCTAAAAAAGGCCGCTCCAACTTTGTGACCATGTCACGGATTGGTTCCAGCCTTTTCTAGGATAACATAAAAGGATATACAGGTGAATCAACCGGCATTCGCTTGGCTATACTGCCTCAAGCAAAGCCCTTACCCCCTAATTCGTTTCCTATCTATATATAACTCGACTATATTGACATTCACTCACTACGTTCATAATCATCCTGCGGCATCAGATCGTGCAGCGGGATGTTCAGCACTTCTGCAACGTTCACTAAGAAATCTTCTTTTGGTATTCGACTGCCTCTTTCAACTTCTCCAAGGACGGAAACGGAGATGGCTAATTCCTTAGCTAATCCTTCCTGTGTATATCCTTTTAGTTTTCTGAATGCACGAATGCGTCTTCCCCATTTATCTGTTTCCATAACCGAACTCCTTCTTTGTCAGGTATTTCGTCCAGAAATTCAACGAACGGGGCATTAAAAGATGGATGCTCGAAACGTGGAGCAACCTCTAATAACGGGATTAACACAAATGCTCTTTCTTGCATCCTTGGGTGAGGAATGAGAAGGTTCTCTGACTCAATCGTTTCGTGATTATAGAGTAAAATGTCAAGGTCTATTATTCGAGGACCCCATTTGAACTCCCTTTCTCTACCAAGGTCGATTTCCACCTGCAAGCACTGATGTAATAGAGTTTCTGGACTTAAACTGGTACGAATTTCGATGACCATATTCAAAAATTTACCTTGTTCTGTAAATCCTACCGGGTCTGTTTCATACAGAGAGGATCGTTTCGTTACCTCTATCTTACCATGACTGCCTAAGATGTTTATGGCTTTTTCTAAATAACCCGCCCTGTCTCCCATATTGGAACCAAGGGAAATATATGCAGTATTCATCCTATCGACTCCTATTAATCTCCACCGCCACCGATTGGTAATGTCCAGGAATAGGTGGATCAGGCTTGATTAGTGTAATTTTACAGCTCTCTACGACTTGGAATGTTTCTAAGATCCGGGAAGAGATGTCTTCAGCGACCGCTTCGACTAAATTCTTCGGTTCTCCCTCAACAACAGTTTTGGTGATGGAATAGATCTCCGCATAGTTTACCGAGTCCTCAAGCCGATCACTTTGACCGGACTTCCTTAAATCTAAATGCAACTCTACACTAACACGAAAACGTTGTCCAAGTTTGTTTTCTTCCTGGAATACACCGTGATAGCCGTAAAACTCCATTTCATTCAATAGAATCTTATCCATACATTTTCTCCTTTCCAACGAGGGCATCCATCATTTTAGCCATGCGGGCCATTTCCTTTACGTCATGAACACGTACGATATGACACCCTTTTTGAATCCCGTAGCAAACCGTCGCTCCCGTGCCTTCCATCCGTTCTTCTACGGGCAGATCCAGGACATGTCCGATTATAGACTTTCGTGACGTCCCCAGGAGCACAGGATATCCCAGTGAAACAAGAACATCCAAGTTTCTCATCATCTCTATGTTTAATTGTACTGTTTTGGCAAACCCGATTCCAGGATCCAGGATGATTTGGTCGTCTTTCACCCCTGCTTCTTTTACCAGGAAGATGCTTTCCTGCAGATCTTGTATCGCATCCCGAACGAAGTGGTTGTACTCCTGGTTATCCCGGTTATGCATGAGAATGATCGGGGCACCCGTTTCCGCCGCTGCTTGTGCCATTTCAGGATCTTTTTTCGCACCCCATACATCATTAATGATGCTTGCTCCCGCTTCCAAAGCTTTACGGGCCGTCTCTGCCTTATACGTGTCGATGGAGATTGGTACGTTCACTTCCTGGGAAATTGCCTCTATAATCGGTACGACTCGTGAAATTTCTTCTTCAGCAGCTACGATTTGGTGCCCAGGCCGAGTGGACTCTCCACCTATATCTATAATGTCTGCCCCCATTTCAACCATTTCCTTCGCACGCTCTACAGCCCGGTCCAATTCATTGAACGAACCACCGTCCGAGAATGAATCAGGTGTGATATTCAAAATCCCCATAATAAGGGTTTTCTCTGAAAAATTAAGTTCGTATTTTCCGCACTTCATTGCACGACTCCCCCTGCTATAATTCCTCTATTGAATTCAAGTGGCCTGTGTATTGGCTGTATCGTTCGTGTAACAGACCGGTATACACTCCGTTGCGACCAGGAAAACTCATAGAGTCGATTCTGTTTACCGGTATGATTTCCTGCACAGAGTTTGTGAAAAAAACTTCATCCGCTCCCAGTAATCGCTCTTGTTCGAACAACCCTACCCGAACCCCCATTTGCATTCGATCTGCCAGGGCAAGGATGAACTGACGTGTTATCCCGTTTAAGAGCCCGGTCTCTACAGCTGGTGTATACAATTCTGCGTCTTTTACCCAGAAAAGATTGGACGTTATTCCTTCACAGAGATGACCTTCCTTTGTAAGAAATATCCCTTCCCGTTGAGGAGATGGCCCAATTTCCCGTTTAGCCGCCATATTGTTCAGGTAATGATGAGACTTCAAACGTTCACCGGTCTCCGGTGTGTTTCTTCTTAACTGAAGCAACACACCTTCTTTTTCCTTTAATGGCAGAGAAGGAGGCAATTCTTTTTGAAAAAGGATCACCGTCGCATCTTCATAGGGAGCCGTTTGTAAACCTATCTCACCTTCCCCACCGGAAACGTTGAACCGGCAATAGGCATCTTTCAAGCCATTTTTATCTAAAAGCGTTCTGATTGCGTTCCTGATCTTTTCTTCATCCAGGTCCGCTGCAATATTCAATTCCTTCAATCCATGAGAAAGCCTCTTTAAGTGATCCTTTAGCAAAAACGGATGACCATCATACGTCCGAAAGGTTTCAAACACGCCCAATCCATATAAATATCCGTGATCGAATGGGGAAATGACAGCCTCTGATGCATGAACGATTTCACCGTTAAGATATAGGTACATTTATAAAACCATCTCGATTTTTTTATAAGTCGTTAGAAAGTTAAGGAGGAGCTGTTTCCCTTGTTCCGTCATGATGGATTCAGGATGGAACTGCACCCCTTCGATCGGCAGCTGTTTATGACGGATCGCCATGATCTCCCCTTCTTTCGTTTCGGCTGAAATGTCAAAGCATCCAGGAAGGGTTTCTCTTTTGACAATCAGGGAATGGTATCTTGTTGCCTCGAAAGGATTGGGCATGTCTTTGAAAATGGTTTTCCCATCATGGAGCATGGGTGAGACCTTTCCGTGCATTAACCGTTCCGCACGAACAACATCGCCTCCGAACACCTGGGCAATCGATTGGTGACCCAGGCAAACGCCGAAAATCGGAATCTTCCCGGCAAAGGTTCTGATCGCCTCCAGACTCACACCCGCTTCGTTCGGACTGCACGGTCCTGGAGAGATCATCAGGTAATCCGGAGACAATGCCTCAATCTCATCTATTGTAATCTCGTCATTACGTTTCACGATCAGCTCCTCCCCCAGCTCTCCTAAAAATTGCACAAGGTTATAGGTGAATGAATCGTAGTTATCAATCATGAGAATCATAGGGTTTCTCCTTCCGCCCTGGCTTTCGCTACCCAAAGGGCTTTGGCTTTCTTCAAGGATTCTTTGTATTCGTACTTAGGATTGGAATCAATCACGACTCCCGCTCCCGCTTGAATATGGGCTTTACCTTCTTTCACAAGCATCGTCCTGATGACGATATTCAATTCCATATCTCCATTGACGCCAATCCAGCCAATGGACCCTGTGTAAATCCCTCTTCTAACCGGCTCGAGTTCTTCAATGATTTCCATCGTCCTCACCTTAGGGGCTCCCGTAATGGTTCCACCGGGAAAGACAGATCGGATTAGATCCGCTCCCGTTTTAGTTTCATCTAGTGTTCCTCTTACATTTGAAACAATGTGCATGACGTGGGAGTATTTTTCAATGACCATAAACTCATTCACTTCAACTGTCCCGTATTGGCAAACCCTGCCCAGGTCATTTCGTTCCAGGTCCACAAGCATCACGTGCTCTGCTCTTTCTTTTTCATTATTGATCAGCTCAAGAGCAAGTTTCTCATCCTCTTCAGCATCTTTCCCCCGGGAGCGTGTGCCTGCGATCGGCCTTGTACTTACTTCGGTCCCTTTTTTCTTTACCAGCAGTTCCGGTGACGCGGAGACAATTTGAAAGTCCGGGCTTTGAATATAACTCATATAAGGGGAGGGATTTAATTCCCTAAGCTTTTTATAAACCGTGTAGGGCTCAGCCTTTAATTCTTGAGATTGTCGGACAGATAAATTCACCTGAAAGACATCACCCTGGGAGATATAAGATTGGATCTTCTTCACAGCCCCTGAGAATTCCTCTTCATCCATCGATACTTCGATGCCTGCTGTCTCATGTTTCACAGGATCCTTCTCATATTCTTTTATTGAAGACAAGGCATTTGTCCAAGAGGAAGTCCATTTTGATAGCTTATTCTCGGCTGATTCCGTTTCCCCATCAGAAAGAATCATCGTCCACAAACTATTTTCCTGATGATCGAAGACCACCCATTCCTCCAGATAATAGAAATAAAGGTCCGGAATCTCCAGGTCATCTCGCCCCAGAGCGGGAAGTCTCTCAATCTTCCTTGCATAATCATAACTAAGAAACCCAATTACGCCCCCTTGGAAATCAGGGAGATCCTCTCTTCTTTTCGTCCGAAGGGGATTCATCCATTTTTCCATTTGAATCAATGGGTCCCCATTTACCGTTTTAACCCCTGAAGAGTCTTGTATGCGCAACCCTTCCGGAACACTTTGTAAAATGACGTCAGGTTGTAGTCCAGCAACGCTATATCGTCCACCTCGTCCACTTTCTAACAATATATGATGTGATTGATGTTGACTAAGTTGTTCGTATGCTGCAAAAAATTGTTCTTTGGTTGAATGGTTTTTATGAAAATATAGGTGCTGCACTGACCCTTCACACTCCTATTTTTTATCTACTTTCATGATACATGAACTTCGGGAAGGTTTCATCGTTAAAAACTTGAAATTTATGTGAGGGGGATGGTGGAGAATGGATTGATTTAGATGGGGACTTTCACTACGAAATGTCCAATAGACCACACAAAAAAACGGATCCTGAAGAGTTCAACCTTCAGGATCCGGCACTTTTAATCATTCTTCATCAAATTGGTAAAGAGGAGTACTTAAATAGCGTTCGCCGTTACTTGGGATGATGGCAAGAACTTTCTTACCTTTCCCTAACTTCTTCGCTACTTCAATAGCTGCATAGATGGCCGCTCCTGAAGAAATCCCACCCAGGATCCCTTCCTCTTTAGCCGCTCTTCTTGCATAGTCGAAGGCCGAATCCTTGTCAACTTGAATGACATGGTTATATACCTCTGTGTCTAAAATATCAGGGATGAATCCGGCACCGATTCCCTGGATTTTATGAGGACCAGGCTTTCCTCCCGATAATACCGGTGAATCTGACGGTTCCACGGCATATAGCTCGATTGATGGGTAATGCTTCTTCAGCACTTCCCCGGCGCCAGTAATCGTACCCCCTGTTCCAATCCCTGAAATGAATGCATCCAGTTGATCGCCCATTTGCTCGACGATCTCAGGTCCGGTTGTTTCTCGATGAACTTTAGGGTTGGCTTCATTCTTGAATTGCTGAGGCATGAAGTGGCCTTTTTCTTTCGCTAACTCTTCAGCTTTGCGAATGGCCCCTCCCATCCCTTCAGCTCCTGGTGTTAATACTAATTCTGCGCCGTACGCACGTAACAGGTTGCGTCTTTCCATACTCATTGTGTCAGGCATGACCAGTAACGCACGGTATCCTTTTGCGGCAGCTACCATCGCTAAACCAATACCCGTATTTCCACTCGTCGGCTCAACAATCGTATCCCCGGGTTTAATCACACCTTCTTCTTCCCCTGCTTCAATCATCGCTAATGCGATACGATCCTTTACAGAGCTTCCAGGGTTCATATATTCTAATTTCAAGTAAACATCTGCACTATTTTCATCTACTAATCGATTCAGTTTTACCACTGGAGTCTGACCTATTAATTCCGAAATTGAATTGGCTACTCTCACCATTCATTCATCACTCCTAATTCCAAGTAAATTTGTTGGTTTTATAAAAATGTAACAATATTCAATAAGTTTGTCAATTAAAAAGCATGCACACTGTTCACCCCAAAAATTTCTGGTTGGAGGTGTATCATCGATGCCTCATGCTCTCTTTCTTCTGGTCTGATGTGACCCATTGCCTCTACCCTTGGTTATATGTATGCATATTTCATTTATCCTATGTTTCGTAAAAAAGTGTCTCTCTATGTAAAAGAAGCTGACCTTTTAAAAGGCCAGCCCCTTCTAATTCTGTTTTCCGTAAAACCAGTCCACTTCAACCTCTTCCCAAAAGGACTCGGGCTGCAGAGGCGTCTCTACTTGCTCTAAAGCAATTTGTCTTCGAATTTGAGATTTTACGTCTTTGAACGAAAAATGTCTTTCTTTCAAAACATCGTCTACATAATAAATAACGTACTCTGAATCCTCTCGAATCGGTTTTGTCCATTCACCTGGTGAGAGAGACTCTATTTCTTCTGACGCTTCTGAAGATAGGAAATCCCCATCCAGAGGAACATACCCAATGTCTCCTCCTAAATGAGCACTTTGCTCATCGCTTGAACGCTCCATGGCCAATGCTTCAAAGTCCGAGCCAGCCTCGAGTTCTTCCAGTGCTTGCGCGGCTTCTGATTGATCAGCTACCTTCAACTGCTTCAGCTTATACATTTTAGAAATAGAGTACAAATGCTCGTTTTGATTATAGAAGCTCTTCAACTCTTTTTCAGGTACTTGGACATCCTTCGTGAGGAGCTCCTCTAATAACAATTCAGACCTGATTTGAGTCTTTAGTGAATCTTCATCTTCAAGATTTTCTTCATCGTAGGCATTATAAACAGATTGTATAAAATAATATTCCTGTTCTACTTCTTTATCTGAAACAGAGATATCATATTTCTTCGCTAAATGATCGATCACTTTTTGATTGACCAGGGCCTTCAGCTCTTCCTTGCCATGCTTTTGCTCAAGTGAATACAACCAGTCCTCCCGGGTAATCGACTCTCCGCCAACCGTCGCCACGACTTCGGGGGTACCACTTACCGAAGAGCGATTCCACACGAGTGTAATGATGTTGGTAACAAGTAGTACCCCAACCATAACGATGAGTACAGACCGTTTAATTCTCATTTCTCCCATTCTCCCTGAATCTGATTTACTGCTTCGTGTTTGCTTTCAGTTCTTCTAATTCTTCTTTAGAAAATACATACGTTTCATTACAGAAGTGACAGCTTGCTTCTGCACTTCCATCTTCATCGATCATTTCTTGTATCTCCTGCTCCCCGAGGCTAATGATGGCATTTGAAAAACGTTCTTTATTACACTGACACTTAAATGCCACCGGAAGCGTTTCAAGTACTTTGACTTCCCCTTTTCCAAGTACTTCTTCTAATACCTCTTCAGGTGTGAGTCCCTTTTCGATTAATTTAGAGATCGGAGGGATTTTAGCTAAGCGTTCCTCAATCTTCGTAATCGTTTCATCATCCGTTCCGGGCATTAGCTGCAGGATAAATCCGCCTGCTGCAAGAATGGAATTGTCAGGGTTCACTAACACACCTACCCCTACAGAAGAAGGTACCTGTTCTGAAGTGACGAAATAATACGTGAAGTCTTCTCCAAGTTCTCCTGAAACAATCGGAACCTGACCGGAGAAATGATCCCTCATGCCGATATCTTTTACAATGGATAACGTCCCGGTTGTACCAACTGCACGACGGACATCAAGCTTCCCTTGTTCGTTTAAATCGAAGTGTACATGCGGATTGGTCACATAACCCCTGACCTCCCCTTTTGCATTGCTATCTACAAGAATGGCGCCGATCGGGCCTCCACCCTCAACTTTGATCGTTAATTTATTTTCCCCTTTTAACATAGCCCCCATCATCACTCCGGCACTAATGCTTCTGCCTAGTGCTGCTGACGCAGTTGGCCATGTTCCATGTCTTCTTTGTGCTTCTCCTACTGTATCCGTGCTCTTTACTGCATAAGCACGTACTTGGCCATTATAGGCTAATGCTTTTACTATATAGTCGCTCATGGTTGAAGCTCCTTTCACTTTAGTTCATGTTTCTCTTGTAGATTAATTTTAATCCTTTTAATGTCAAGAAAGGATCTACGACGTCAATGCTGTTGGATTCTTTCGAAATCAATGTCGCTAATCCTCCCGTTGCAATGACGGTTGGTTCCTTCTTACTTTGTGCTTTCATTCTTTGAACGATACCTTCTACTTGTCCAACATAACCATAGAGAATACCTGCTTGCATAGCCGTTACGGTATTCTTTCCGATGATATGTTCAGGACGGGCAATTTCAATTCTTGGCAATTTTGCCGCCTTCGAATACAGGGCTTCCGTTGAAATGCCTATACCAGGGGCGATCGCTCCCCCCATATATTGTCTTTCCTCATTGATATAGCAATACGTCGTCGCTGTACCGAAATCGACAATAATGAGAGGACCACCATATTCGTGAATACCAGCGACAGCATTTACGATTCGATCCGCTCCGACTTCCCTTGGATTTTCATATTTGATATTTAAACCGGTTTTAATACCAGGTCCAACGACGAGCGGAGTAATATTAAAATACTTCTCACACATACGTTCCAAACTAAACATAATTGGAGGGACAACGGAGGAAATGATGATTCCGTCAATCTCGTCAAACGTCAGCTTCACATGCTCAAACAGATTCTTCACAAGCATCCCAAACTCATCTTCCGTTTTATGTCGATTCGTTTCAGCTCTCCAATGATATTTTAAATGGTCATTTTCATACACACCAAACACAATATTGGTATTCCCTACATCCATTACAAAAATCAATATCCTCACCTACTAAGCCAATTGTTTTCACACTGCCAACATCATACCATAATTTATTTTAAATAGGTATAAAAGCGCAAGGGCTTTGAAAGAGGCGACAAGCATATGATTCAGTAATCAAAAAAAGGATGCACCCATAAATGGATGCATCCTTCAATATTACGTGCGATCTGATTTAGAATCGTCTTCTTTTGAAGCCGTGTCTTCTTCGATCACAGTTTCTTCATTTTTCTTTTGGATATTTACTTTCACGTCGCTATTTTCCTGGTCGGATTCATAGGTACGTTCCGGTAGTTTACCGTGATCCATTAAATGCTTGATTTGTGCCGCATCTAATGTTTCGATGTCTAATAATGTTTTCGCAATGAGTTCAAGCTTGTCACGATTCTCAGTAAGAATTCGCTTCGCTCTCTCATAGCTCTCTTTAATTAGACGCTGCATTTCCAAGTCAATTTCGTATGCTATGGCATCTGAATAGTTTTGCTCACTATTGATGTCGCGTCCCAAGAACACTTGACCACCTTGAGATTGACCGAACTGAAGTGGTCCAAGCTTTTCACTCATACCGTATTCAGTGACCATTTTACGGGCGATTCCAGTAGCACGTTGGAAGTCATTGTGAGCACCGGTTGATACATCACCGAAGATGATTTCCTCTGCTACACGACCACCAAGTAAACCGGTAATCTTATCAAGAAGCTCAGGCTTCGTCATAAAGTAACGATCTTCTTTCGGAAGCATAACAGCATATCCGCCTGCTTGCCCACGAGGAACGATGGTCACCTTATGTACCATGTCTGCTTCATCAAGGACTAATCCGATAACGGTGTGACCCGCTTCGTGGAAAGCCACGATTTTACGTTCTTTTTCAGATATGACTTTGCTCTTCTTAGCAGGACCTGCAATGACACGGTCTGTTGCTTCATCAATATCGCGCATATCGATTTTCTTCTTATCCTCACGGGCTGCTACAAGAGCTGCTTCGTTCAGAAGGTTTTCTAAATCGGCTCCAGAGAAGCCTGGTGTTCTCATCGCAATCGCTTTTAGATCCACTGAATCATCAAGCGGTTTATTATGAGAATGCACTTTAAGAACCGCTTCACGTCCTCTAAGGTCGGGACGATCTACTGTAATTTGACGGTCGAAACGTCCTGGACGTAACAATGCAGGATCCAGAATGTCTGGTCGGTTTGTTGCAGCGACGATGATAATACCTTCGTTAGCGCCAAAACCGTCCATTTCAACTAGTAACTGGTTAAGGGTTTGTTCACGCTCATCGTGACCTCCACCTAAACCTGCTCCACGTTGACGACCGACTGCATCAATCTCATCAATGAAAATGATACAAGGTGCATTCTTCTTCGCATTTTCGAATAAATCACGTACACGAGATGCACCGACACCGACAAACATTTCAACGAAGTCGGAACCACTGATTGAGAAGAAAGGAACTCCTGCTTCTCCAGCCACTGCTCGTGCAAGTAAGGTTTTACCTGTACCTGGAGGTCCTACCAGAAGGACACCCTTTGGAATGCGGGCACCCACTTCAGAGAATTTGCGTGGATCCTTTAAGAATTCCACTACCTCTACAAGCTCTTGCTTCTCTTCATCTGCTCCCGCTACATCTTTAAAGCGAACTTTCTTCTTCTCTTCGCTGTATAGCTTTGCTTTACTTTTCCCAAAGTTCATGACACGGCTTCCGCCGCCTTGAGCTTGGTTAAGTAAGAAGAAGAACAGAATAAAGATTATGACGAATGGAATGATCGTTGTAAAGAAAGATACCCAGCCGCTTGTTTCTTTGGCTTGCAATACTTCCACATCAATTCCTTGCTCTGATGCTGCCGCATTGATTTTCTCCATTAACTTTCCATCTGTAGTAAGGACATAGGTTAAGAAGTACTCTCCTTCTTTAGCCCCTTCCATCTGTCCTTTTACTTCATAAACGCCCCTGCCAGGCTGAATTGAAAAAGAAGAAACGTCTCCGTCTTCAAGGTTATTAATAAACGTACTGTACTCGATATTTTTGGTTGGCTCGTTGTTGTTACTGAAATAACTCACCACACCTATAATCACTAAAAAGACCAGTAAATAGAATATGGTGTTTCGAAAGATCCGGTTCATCCCTTACCTCCTCCCACGGTAAACAAACTAAGTAAAATAGTATCATAGAAAATCATGGCATTACAACAAATTGCACTTACAAGATTCCTCTTTAGATTATACTTATTCTCCTGTTGTATACACTCTTGGTTTTAAAACTCCGATATATGGCAGATTACGGTATCTTTCAGCATAATCCAGACCATATCCGACGACGAACTCGTCAGGAACAATGAAGCCCACGTAGTCCGCTTTGATATCAGCTTTACGTCCAGTCGGCTTGTCAAGCAGAGTGACAATGCTGATGGTTTTCGCTTTACGATAACGGAACAGCTCGACCAGGTAGCTTAATGTCAGACCACTGTCGATGATATCTTCAATGATCAGGATATCCCGACCTTCCACTTTCGTATCTAAATCTTTCACAATCTTTACTTCTCCTGAAGAGACAGTAGAGTTCCCGTAGCTGGATACATCCATGAAATCCATTTCCATATGCGTATCCATACGTTTACAAAGGTCAGCCATGAATGGCATTGCACCTTTTAAAACTCCAATTGCCAAAGGAAAACGATCTTGATATTCCTCTGTTAATTGTGCACCTAATGCTTTAATCTTTTCTTGAAGTTCTTCTTCTGAAATTAACACTTTTTCAATATCTTGGTTTAACAATGTTCAACTGCCTCCTAGAAGATGATTGCTCTTAAATTGTAGTACCAAACTATTTTCTTGCTCTTCTCCCAAATCGTAAGTAGACTTTTTCATTCCCGGAACCCAAAGTACGTGGTTATTTGCGTCCACTACAATCGGCCACTCGTCACGGAGGTGAACAGGAACTTTTTCGTCAATAAAGAGTGTCTTCAGCTTCTTTGAGCCTTCCAACCCCTTCACTTTCATTCGATCTCCGTTCTTTCTCGTACGCACATATAAAGGCAGGGTAACCTTGTCCGGGTCAATGTAGATCATATCACCGGTACGATCCTCTGCTAACGAGGAAGAAAAATAAAGAAGGAACTGATATCCACCTTGAAGTTCAAGCGTTTCATTAACCTGTATCTCGTGACAATAAGGAGCTTCGGTTAACGCCAGTTCTCCAAAATGAAAATAACATGTATGATACGCCCTTGTTACTTTAAGCCCTTTTGGTAAATCCAAGCTGGCATTAGGCGTTTTTCCTTTTAATATACCCAATACATCGTAAATATGTATAGACGATAAGGAAGATGGTCTAAGTTTGTAAAGATAGTTTAATATTAGATTAATCCCTCTTCTTTGTAAAGGCTGAGGCATTGCAAGAAAACCATCGATATGTAAAGATGAGTAATCCCCAGTGTCATTCCATACCTTATTCAACTTATCCCTTGTTAATTCCTCTAAATAAGCCTCATCTTCTGCCAATTCTTCACTAAATCGTTGAAATTGGAGATGAACATGAGGATTCTCTTTTTTCAAAAAAGGAAGAACCTTTTTTCTGAACCGGTTCCTGGTATAATCTTCCTTCAGGTTGCTGGGGTCCCTCCTCGGGTTTAGATCGTGCCTTTCACAATACGCCTCTATTTCCTCTTTTGTAACAGGGAGAAATGGCCGTATGATCAAACCTGCAGCAATGGATCGTTTCAAGGGAATCCCGGCTCTGCCAGCCCCGGCTGCCCCTCTTGTCAACTTCATCAGGATGGTCTCTACTTGATCATCCCCATGATGGCCAAGAGCTAATGTCGCAGCAGATGCCTCTTCCATGGCCTCCATTAAAAATTCATAACGAATTTGACGGGCAGTTTCTTGCAAACTTCCATTCGTCCGCTCGATCTCCATTGATACATCCACTCTGTCACCGTAAAAAGGGATGTTTCGCTTATTGCAGTATTCTTTGACGAACAAAAGTTCCTGATAGGATTCGTCTCCTCTGAACATATGATCAAGATGAGCCGCCATGACTTCTACTTCCCACTCAGCTTTGTTCGAATCAAGAAAATGGAGCAGCGCTAAGGAATCAGGGCCACCCGACACTGCCACCATAATACGATCTCCTTTATTAATCAACCTATGGTCTTGAATAAACTTTTTAATCGTTTGCTCTAACATAACGCTTCCTCTTCCTGAAACCATTTCCCCCATTGTATCAATACCTGCTGAATTCTTACACTCTTACGCTACATCAATTCTCCATAGATATACAAAACATATAATAACGAAACAATCATCACCACGAGCACAGTCTCCAAAAAGTGACTGGATTTTTTATTTCGTTGATTTTGATATCTGCTATGCGTAGCGGATGAACTTGTATGAGCGCTTGTTGAAACAGGTTTACTGACTTTAGGCTTCGATTTGGGCTGCTGTGCTGGCTGAGAGTGAGAAAGTCCATTCAGGAGGCTGACCCTCATATCACTGGCAGAGTGAAATTTCCCATCCAGGGCATCAAGGATCGATCCTTCAAACTTCTTCAATTGGTCTTTGGAACCGATGGCCTGCTTTAATTGTTGCATATTCCCGTTTCCTGCCTTAGTGAAACGCCCTGGATAGGCTAAATTAATGAGGATCATCCCCACAGAGAAAAGATCATAAGAAGGTTCGGCTCTTCGCGAACCCCCCACCCAGTATCCTCTATCAAAAAACTCCGTAAACTCTTTAATTGCCCGCCCATTGATAGTCGTTCCCCCAACATCAATACAGCGAATTCGGTAAGGAGGTCCAGTGACGATCAAGTTTTCAGGTTTTAAATCCCCAAAGACCCATCCTTCCTTATGAATTCGCTCCAGGTCTGTCAGGAGCTGAGCAATGAGTACACCTGTCCACGAAAATCCTTTCGATTGAACAAATGACAGCAAGTCAGTACCTTGAATATATTCCATCACGTAAAAATGTATTTTCTGTCCACGATACTCCCAATCATCCACATCAAGAAGCTTTGGCCCAAGGGGAGCACCTTGGACCTTGGAGAAAGATTTTAATACATTCACTTCCGAGGTAATGGATACATTGCTATCACTCATCTTTAACGCCTGGTATCCAGACGAACCTTGTACCAGGTAGACGATCCCATTCGCACCATACCCTAATTCTTTTACAATGGTGTAGATCTGCTTATACCATTTCCCTCTTATAACTGTTCCGGGTGGGAAATTAAATGGTTTCTTCGAAGTATTGTTCATCATCGCCACGAGAGAGCAATCCCCTTAATGAACGTTTTTTCTTAAAGTGGGTGATAGCTTCTGAGATCGCTGGACCTGTTGGAGTAATTCCACCTGGAGACAATTTAGAGAATATACTCGTCAATGTTTCGAGTTTTGGTGTCCAATCCAGCAATTTTTCGACATCTTGTCGTTTCCCGGGAAATACAAAGACGGAAAATTTATTATCACCCATTCTGGCATTCAGGCTCAATGACAGGTCTAATAAGGCTTCCTTAACCGTAGGAAGCTTATGCTTCATGCTCGCAGACGTATCGACAAGAATCAACACTTCCATGTCAACGGATTCTCCCAGTTCATCGACAACCTCCATGACCTCCCCGCGTTGTTCGGGAGGAAGTTCCTCCATGGATGCGGATTTCCCTAGAATTTGCTTCAGTTCTTTATTTACAACCCCCTGCAAGGTTTGTGTCATCGCTTTGCGCGTGACCATTTGTACGGTTTGAGAAAGCTGTTGTGCATATACAATCTGACTTACTCCACCCCCCGATAGAGCAATCCCTTCAATTTCCTGCATTCCATTATCGTCTATCACATCATTATCCATGACCCCAATGACGTTCACTGAGATTCCCTGCTCCTTCGCAAGAGCCGCCATCGCAATCGGGTCTTCACCTTGATTTGAGCAACCATCTGTAATTAATAGAATTTGACGAAGTGTACCTGGCTTCATCAGACTCCCCTCCTCATTCTAAAGTTGTTACCATCTTCGCCGAATAAGGAGGGATTTATACTCTAGTTAACTATTTTTACAGGGTAAATATACGTCCTAGGAAATTCTCTTTTTATCCTTTGGTTTCGGTTTTTGCACAGGGATAGAGGACCATTTCGGTATATTATGTTTGATTTTTGAAACCACAATGGTCATATCATCTTCTATTAAGCCGGAGCTCGACCTGATCACTTCCTCCATTAGAATATCGGCCACTTCTTGTGGTTCCTCCGTTTCCAGCTCCTTGATTTTCCTCTTCATCCAGAGATCATAATTTTCCACATGTTTCGGGCCTTCAAAGGCACCATCACTCATCATGATGAGAAGATCTCCTGCTTTTAACTGCTCAGACACGACATCCACATCGAAATCCTGCTGAAGCATCCCCATGGGTAAATTGCTTGCCTCTACCTTGATGATTTTATCCCCCCGCTTAATGAAGCTCGGGGTTGAACCAATTTTCAAGAACCTAGATGACGCATTCTGCAGATCGATCATGGCTAAATCCAATGTGGAGAAAATTTCATCATTCGTTCTGAGAGATAGAATCGAGTTGATGGATTTGATCGCTACCTGTTCTTCAATCCCGGATTCGAGTATTTTTTTCAAAAGCCTCAGCGTTTCATTGCTTTCATAGTGAGCCCGTTCTCCGTTCCCCATCCCGTCACTAATCGCAACAGCATATTTTCCCCTTCCTAATTCAATCATCGAGTAGCTGTCTCCGGATACCAGTCCTCCCCCTTTCGCTGCATGAGAAGCCCCGGTATCCACTATAAATTTCTTGGCAGATTGGAAAGTCACGTGACATTGACCGTTCGGGAATTGAGCGCACTCCTCCTTTTGAACAATGATATTTTCACCTAATATATCCGATAGCATCGGGGCAATCAGCTTTTCACCCTGTCCATGTCCCCCGCAATAAGGCATGGTCATGTCTATATCGACATTTCCTTGTTCCAGGTTATAGATTTCAATGTTTTCAATCTCGATTCCAAACTCTCCGATACTCGATAAGATTTGTTCTTCCTGAATATGATGATTCTCCCTTTCTCTTTGAATTTCTTTCGCGAAGTTCCCCATCACCTCTGATACTCCAAGTAATTGGTCGGCGACCAGCTTCCTGCTTTCCTGGACCTGCTTCTTTAATTTCAGGTTCGCTTGATAGAAGGTCAGCTCCTGATATATGGTTTCTTTCAGTTTTTTCTCTCTCGTACAATGCTTCTCTACTTCTCTAGCAAGTTTTGAAGACAGGGGGACACGGCCCTGATCATACTCGGTCATCACATCTTTCATGAGATTATAGGTTTTATCAAAATTCCGGGACCAGCACTGATCTTTCTTAAAACAGGTTTGACACGTTTTCTCTGTCACATTGCTTAAGAAATAATCGAACTCCTTATCTTCCTCCTCTTCAAATCGGTCTTCTATTTGTTGAAAACTATTGGACAAAGCTTGAAACACCGAGGAAAACTGCGTGACCCTATTAGCGGTCACATCTCTCACCCTTCGCATGTATCCCTGTTGTTCCTGCTGATATTCTGCTGTTCCCGGAATATGCTTGGCAATTTTAGACGTTAAACTTTGAGGGGTTAAAAATAAGAGTAAAATCGCTACCCCAGATTCATATAAGGTTTTCGTTATGACCGTATCTGTCTCTCCGTACATTCCCATTAATAAAGTAGCGATTAACAAACCGATTGCTGCTCCGAATTTCTTTCCTTCTTTCATAAGTCCGCCCAGAAGCCCCGAGAAAGCAAGCAAGCTCATTTGATAAAAGCTGGATACGTTGGCTAAACTGAAAACAAGCCCAGTGACAACCCCCACTGTGGAGCCCACTGTAGCCCCTGCTATAAAGGAAAACAGCAGCACTAAGTATCTTGATAACACATGTTCCACAGACAGATTGTATACAGACCACCCGATCGTACCTGTCATGATAGAGGCCAATAGAATGATCAGACTGACCACTTCTTCTGTTTTCAGCGATTTCCTTCTACGCTGAACGGTTACAAGGGGCACACTTTGAATGAAAATATACGTTAAGAGAAAGGCAAGACTCGCTTCTATTAACGCCATTACTCCGTTGTACACCGTCAGTGCTTGTCCTTGCTGGATAAAATCGAATGAAAGCTTCGCTACCATAACTGTGAAGAAAACATAAAAAGCGACGACTCTCAAATTATTCTTGTGATATTTCTGAGACAATCGAAACGCTAATAGGAATATTACCGCACTGACAAACGTATAACTGATACTAGGAAGCGATAAGGTGAGAGCTCCTGCAAGCAATCCGATTAGGGCAATGGGAGATTTCTCTCTTCGAATAATGTAAACAGAAGCAAAGAACGGCAGTGCAAACGGCGTTAAATGTGAAAGGATCAACGCTCTTCCCAATAAAAATCCGATAACGAATAAGGCAATCCCCTTTTCTACGAACAGCCACTCCAGTTTCGAATAAATAGACTTCATTCTTTTGGATAGTTCCACCCTAGTGTGTTCAATGTCCACGTTCTGAACAGGTTCTATGATCGACTGATCGGCTTTCCCCATGTATGAAACACTCCCCATTTCTTTTTTGTTAAGTATAAATGGTACAAGCTTAAAACTTTGTCAAAATGAGGGAATGCATACCAAGAAAGTTTCGACGACTTTCTATAGATTCCGGTAAAATATTCAGAATATTCTCTTGTCATTCATTCTTCTTTTCTATTTTTTTCGTCCTAAACGCTTATGCGAGTATGCTTGAAGGAATTTTGACAAATTCTTTACTAGATTATATTGACAGGATAATTCTTTCTATGTATCATAGATTTTGTGCCTAAAAGGTGCATAAATATGGCGGTGTAGCTCAGCTGGCTAGAGCGTACGGTTCATACCCGTGAGGTCGGGGGTTCGATCCCCTCCGCCGCTACCATATTTCATGGCCCGTTGGTCAAGCGGTTAAGACACCGCCCTTTCACGGCGGTAACACGGGTTCGAATCCCGTACGGGTCATAGTAAAAAAAAGACTATCATTTATGATAGTCTTTTTTTGTTCAGTTCTTTTCGTATGAAGAGGCACATCAAGTTTTTTCTGCAGACACGACTGCTTCAATTTGCTCCTGGTGATGTTTATCATGACCGATAAAGTCTTCAAAAAACTCTTCAAGTGTAAAGCCTTGATCTCCTACTGAGAACGAATGTTGAAGATCATCATCAGATAAAAAAACAGGCACACTCATCCTTATGAGTATGCCTGTTTTCCGTTCACAACCTGCTATATGAGTTAATAGACAGCAAGTTAACCTTTTTTCGCCCCTTTTCCACCACGACGAGACTCAGTATTTTTCTTTAAAGATGATAAACGGTCCTCACTGTCTTTCAAGAAACGTGCCATCTTTTGTTCGAAACTCTCTTTAGTACGTGTGTCGTTCTGTTTGTTATTGTTACTACGCGGGCGTTGAGGACGCTGAGGGCGCTGCGGGCGTTGTGGTTGCTCTTTCGCTTTTCGGATGGACAAACCGATCTTTCCATCTTTCTCAACATTAATAACCTTAACTGTTACTTCGTCGCCAACTTTAAGGTGCTCGTTAATGTCCTTAACATAGTTGTCTGCAACCTCACTAATGTGAACTAATCCTGTTGAACCTTCCGATAATTCCACGAACGCTCCGAAATTTGTAATACCTGTTACCTTACCCTGTAACTTGCTGCCTACTTCGATTGACATAAAAGAAATGCTCCTCCTTAAAATGATAAAAGATAAACCTTACTATATATTATAGCCAATTTAAAAAAAGAGTGTCAATAAGACACCTCTTCTTCTTTCTCTTTATCTGGTTCAGGTATGTTGAAAATAATTTCACCTTCATCTGATAAAAAGTAATCCCGGCGCGCCAGTTTGGCTATATATTCATCGTCGTTAAGCTTCACAATCTCTTCTTCCAACGCGGTTTGCTTATCTTTTAGATGTTCTAACTTTTTTTCTAATTGTGCTTTTTCAGTACGTTTATCTTCTAAAACCTGGGCTCTGGAAATGAGAGTCGAAATTAAAAATCCACTAATTGCCAATACTAAAATTAAAAATACTGCTAATCGACGGACCAAACGCTTTTTTCTCTTAGAAGACGAATGATGCATATGCTCCTGATGACGAACATATTCATTTTCCATTGGTGTCACGTTTTTTCTCATTCCCAAACCTCCTTTACAATATGGAGTGGCAAAGCCTTAAGCCCTATTCTTTGTCTTTAGGTTTCTTTTTGAACTTTTCTACCACTCTATATACTTTTTTGATATATGCTTTAAAAATTCCTGCCACTTTATTATATAACTTCTCGACTCTTTTTGTAAGATTTTTCGGCAATAAATTCCAAATACCCTTCAATATCCACCATATTGGAGCCGTTACGAGCTTAATCGCCCATTGTAAAACCCTCCAAATCACCTTTAACAGGAATATTATGACGGATAAGAGCCCTTTTACTATAGATAAAACCATGGTAATGAGAAGCACAATGATCCATTTTATCGGTGAATATATTAATTTTTTTACCATTTTCACGCCAAAATTATAAAGGGAGATAAAAAATAAGATCACCCGTTCCAAAAAGGCGAGATAAAACTGCTTGATGAGGGCCTGATAACCAGCGAATCCACACAGCAAAGCAATGAAAATATAAAAACGGATTTCACCAAAATTGACGACAAATAAAATATAAAAAATCGACAGGGCTTGTAATACCCAAAACATAATATCGTTTATGAATACAAGCCACCGTTTTCTTTCAGACCGGTTTAAGAACCGATTGTACGTGTCTAATGTCGCACCAAATAAAGCTCCCATTCCGATCATGGAGAGCATGGTGTAGAACTGGGTTGAGAGTGTCATCGAAACAGCTTGCTAAAGAAGCCTTTAGCCTTCTCCCCATTTTGTTCATCCAGGTAAACGAGATCAAACACCTTTCCTTTAATGGAGACGATGCCTTTGTCCACGTCCAGATTTTTCATTTGTAGATTTTGACCTCTGACAGACAAAAACCCCATTACGGTTTCGAGTAGAAACTCTTCATTATCGAAGCTTTCCACCTGTTTGACACCCGTGATATCAAGAAGCTTGCGGCCCCTCATCATGACGTCATGTTCTTGAAAAGTCGTTTTATCTTTGTTTCCATCATAATATTGATTCATATCCATCCCTCACATTCCCATAGTACAAGCTTTGTAACTATGTTTATGATTTCAGGAGAAAAATAGAACCAAAATAGAGCCTCTTACTATGTAATCCTTATTCCGTTTCTTCTCGGACTCTTTCTTCTGAAAGGACGGAATATAGTCCACTCGCTTCTTCTTTTTTGGTTGTTTCAAGAAGCCTTTCTATCTTTACCCTCATAATCTTTTGACCAAACCTCACGCTTAATTCGTCTCCAACCTTCACGTTAGAGCTCGCTTTTGCTTGGAGCCCATTCACTGTTATACGGCCCTGGTCGGCAATTTCTTTAGCCATCGTTC
This sequence comes from Rossellomorea aquimaris, assembly GCF_003315075.1. GTDB lineage: Bacteria > Bacillota > Bacilli > Bacillales > Bacillaceae_B > Rossellomorea > Rossellomorea aquimaris_C. The sequence continues at coordinate 33,560 of NZ_QNRJ01000022.1, read as the reverse complement.
TTCTTTTAATCAGCCTTGATACCTTTAAAAATTTATCTAATCTCATGGATACCATTATTCATTTCCCCTTATTCGATATTCATCTTTTTGGCTTCGTTCCAAAATTGGTCTAATTCTTCTAGAGTGAAATCCTCAAAGCTCTTCCCCGTTTTCAAAACCTGTTCCTCCACATAAGAGAAGCGGCGATAAAATTTAGTATTGGTCATAGACAGGGCTTCCTCTGGAAAGATCTTATAGAATCTGGCCACATTGATCAGCGCGAATAAAATATCTCCAAATTCTTTTTTAATATCTTTTTCACTATTATTCTCGACCTCGTTTTCAAATTCCTTTAATTCTTCCCATACTTTTTCCCAGGCACCTTTTGGGTCTGGCCAATCAAACCCTACTTTTGCGGCTTTTTTCTGGTATTCGTATGCCTTCATGAGAGCCGGCATCCCTTTGGCAACGTTCTTAAGCATCGGTTCATGTTCATCCGACTTTTCCTGCTTCTTGATTTCATCCCAGTTCGCTTTCACTTGTTCCGTATTTTCTACTTGAACCGAACCGAATACATGAGGGTGTCTCCGGACCATTTTGGAAGCAAGGCTTTCAATCACTTCCTCCATGGTGAACATTCCTTCATCCTCACCTATTTGGGCATGAAGCATGACCTGGAGCAGGACATCCCCCAGCTCTTCAATCATATGATCAATATCATCTTCCTCGATGGCTTCCAGTAACTCGTACGTTTCTTCGAGTAAGTATTTCTTGAGGGAATGATGCGTTTGCTCTTTATCCCAAGGACACCCATTCGGACCCCTTAGTGTCGAGATGATCTCTCTTAATGTTGCATATTGTTTATACGTGGATTCCCTTTCTTTCACAGCCGGAACGTACAGGCTTGTTAAATTACTGAGGTGGGCCACACGATCAAGTTCAACCAGCGGGATTTTATCCACCTTCTCTTCCTTGCTGCCAGCCGCTGTGACAAGCATGACTTCATAATCATATGGATAGAGCTCCATCAGGGTAATCTTCACCTCAGAAGCGATAAAGGCATCATACACCTGTCCGATGATGAGCTGTTGATTCATATGAATATCGTGAAGCTTTAAATTCGTACCGTCCAATAGCTGAAAGCCATCGATCGGATCCGCTCCGACAGAAGCGAAAAGAGCATCAATGAAGCTTTGCCCCCCGCCGATGGACACTTGTATCTTTCCTTCTTTCTGAAGGTCCAGAAGCATTTGAACAGCCTTTTCAGCCACTAATGGATGACCTGGAACCGCATAGACGATTGAATGCTTTTCAGATTTCGAAACCAGCTCACGTACAATTTCTTCATACACGTGGTCGAACTGTTCATGCTTTTCATATACAGCATCGAAGGATTGAAACTCGACTCCTTCAGCTGTTAAATCCTTTACGACTGGATGCTCCTTCGTACGTAAGTATAGATGTGAGCTATTCTTTAGTAATCGGTACACTCCTAATGGGAGCTGTTCGATGTCCCCTGCACCTAAACCTACAATTGTTATTGTATGCATATTGATCTCCTCGCTACTTTTTATACTTTGGTTGCATCATATTCATCAGTCTTACCCATTTACTACCAAACGGCAAGAAACCCATTTCTTCTCTCGAAAGGACATTTCCTCGTAAAAAAACAATCAGAAAGATGATGGCACCGAGGCATGCCCCTCCTAAAGAAAAAAGGACAGAAAGCTCTCGTTCAGGCATTCCATTATCTAAAAGTGTATCATAAATCTGCAGGAATACCTGTAACACGATCGTCATGGCTGCGCCGCTCAGCAATAAGGTTTTATAGAAAGAAAAGGGGAAAAACCGAATAGGGAATAATCTCCTTAGCTGTAAGATCATCATACCGGTAATGACGGTTAAAGACACGACGGTCGCCACGGATGCTCCCATAATACCCATGACTGGAATGAGATAGGCATTGCCGAAATATTTTAAAAGAATGCCTATCAAAATACATATTGCCGGATAATAAATCTTCCCGATTCCTTGGAAAATGCCTGCAAACGTAAGAATAAGACAGCTGAAGAAAATGGAAAGACAGAAAACGGCAATCACCTTTGAGCCCAATGCATTTTCGAATAACATCGTATTGGTAGGAACCATGATGTTGATGATTCCCAGTGTAGCTGCAAATCCGATGGTAATACTGATTTTAAGGGATAACTGACTGTACTCCCTGATCAAATTTTCTTTCTTTTTCAAGTAGGCACTTGTCACCAATGGTACGATGGTGAGGGAAATGGAGGTGGCCACTACTGTCCCGAGCTGGACAAAGGGCTGACCCCTGTCATAAATTCCTTTCCACGTTTTCCCTGACTCCGTATCCATACCTGATGAGGTCAGGAGAGAATATACATTCAAGGAATCCACAAACTGAAGAAGGACCAGCAGCATGGCACTCACACAAATGGCTGTTCCGTTCATTAATAACCGTGACCAAATGTGTACATACTCAGGGGACAACCTCAGGGACTTGCGTGAAAACAGCCTTTCCCTACGTGCAGTCACTATGAAAAGTAAAACCAACAAGCCTCCCAGTCCACCGGTTATCGAACCGAATAGCGCTCCGTTCCCCGCCATATACAGGGAATATCCTTGAGAAACCAAAATGGTTGAAAATACAAGGATCGTCGCCACTCTTATCGTTTGCTCTGTCACCTGTGAAACAGCGGTGGGCACCATATCTTCCTTTCCTTGATAGTAACCTCTCAGAACGGAAAGGGGAGCTAACAACAGGAAGGATAAAGAAATGACTTGAATCAACGGTTTCAGGAGTGGATCTCCCATCCAGCGCGCAATCACCCCTGCTCCAAAGTACACGATTAGAAACCAGCTTAATCCTACGATACATAGAAACAGGAAGGAGGTGACGGCTACTTTCTTCGCTCCTTCTTCATCTTCATTTTCTAATTTCTCGGCAACTAACTTCGAGATGATCACAGGGAATCCATAGGTGGATAATGCAATGGCAATTCCGTAAAAAGGATACACCTGCTGATAGATATAAAAACCAATATCCCCAACAATATTTTGAAACGGCACCCGATATACTGCACTTAATATCTTCGTCACTAGTGCGGCAACCGTCAATACCATTGCCCCTTTCAAAAATTGGTTGGAAGAGTACTTCTTACTCAACCAGTTTCCCTGCCTTTCTGTACCACTTTTTTCAATGCTCTTTAAGTCTGACCAGGCAGAGAAAAAATTCGTTTATGTACTGGTCATTTTACCATAAATAGCTGCCTGTTTTCGTTGCACAGCTTCGTTAATCTGTCCAAAAACAAAAAAGAAGAGCGGCTAAGTGCCGCTCCTTTAAATTATGACTCCATTTGTCTTGCTAAAAAGCCAGCTGCCGTTTCTACTGCCTTTTGTTCCACTTCGCCTACTGTACGTTCCTTCGAGAAGATCGCAACGGCACCAATCGGGTCACCATTTGCGACTATCGGGGCTATCGTATAGGAAGCCAGATCTTCACCGTGTCCATCGACAAGCTCAGCTTGTCCTTGTTGAGTGTGTAATAGAGACGTACGGTCATCCATAACTTTCTCAACCAGTTCACTGATGTTCTTATTTAAATATTCTTTCTTTGAAGCGCCGGAGATGGCGATTACAGCATCTCGGTCACAAATTAACACAGCGCTTCCCAGGCTGTCGTATAATGCTTCGCCGTATTCCTTAGCAAAGTCACCAAGTTCACTTATTGGGGAGTATTTCTTTAAGATGACTTCTCCGTCACGATCGACGAAGATTTCCAGGGGATCTCCCTCGCGAATCCTTAATGTTCTACGAATTTCTTTCGGAATGACGACACGCCCTAAATCATCAATACGACGAACAATACCAGTTGCTTTCATCTATAGTTGCCTCACTTTCATCAGATGATTTTTATTTGGCAATGTACCAACTTGTTATTGAATACTTTACCATTGTTGAGTTTAGTATCTTACAACTTAGAAGTTCTATACACATTCAGTTATTTTTTCTGTAATTTCACTAAAATTCTAATGCAGGTATCTTTTTCCATTGTTGGCAGCTGCATAAATACTAATACCCTTATCATAGTAGAGTGAAACAATCAGCGCGTTTACATTTTGGTTACATTATTATAACGAAGGTAAGAATTTCCGTATTTTCATCTGATGAATGTGACGAATTTCTTATCAATATTACGCGTTTTCTTCTACTTTTAACGCTTCGTCTAAGTGCTTGATGATGTCATAGGCTATATTAAACCACTTGGATGCTTCTAAGCGTGAGGTATTGATGGATATTTTTAGCTTTGAGCCTTCCATTCCAAGGCCGACAGCCCGGCCGTGTTTGTTGCATAGGTTAAAGACCTTGGATCCATCGATCTGTGCCGTTCCTTCCGGTGACATGAAGATGTTCACTGATTTTTTATCCTGCTTGATGGATTCAAGCTTTGTATTTTTGGCGTATATTTTCATTTCAGAGATTAAGAATAGATAGCCGACTTCCTCTGGATAATCCCCAAAACGGTCAAGGATCTCTTCTTCCAGCTCTTCGATTTCAGGAAGCGAAGAGAGGGAGCGGAATCGTTTATACATTTCGATCTTTTGATGTCCATCTTTAATATAATCATCCGGAATATAGGCATCGATTTCGATATCCACTTCAAAGCTCGACTCCGGCTGCTTCGGCAGATCTCCTTTTCGCTCTTCGATGGCTTCTTTCAGCATTTGAGAGTACAAGTCAAATCCGACAGAGTCAATAAAGCCGTGCTGCTGTGCTCCCAGAAGATTCCCCGCTCCACGGATCGTCAGGTCACGCATGGCAATCTTGAATCCTGAACCGAGCTCAGTAAATTCTTTTATCGCTTGCAATCGTTTTTCGGCAACTTCCGTCAGCACCTTATCTTTACGGTAGGTGAAATAGGCATAGGCCACCCTGTTTGAACGCCCTACCCTTCCTCTTAATTGATAGAGCTGAGATAGGCCCATCCGATCGGCATCAAAGACAATCAATGTGTTCACATTCGGGATATCCACACCTGTTTCAATGATCGTGGTAGTGACCAGTACATCATACTCACCAGCAAGGAAGCTTAAGATTACGGCTTCCAGCTCGTTTTCACTCATTTGGCCGTGTGCGTAGGCTATTCTCGCATCTGGCACAAGCATGGAAATTTCATCCGCTTTTCTTTCAATATCCTCCACTCGGTTATAAAGGAAATACACCTGACCGTTCCTGGCCATTTCTCTTTCAATCGCCTCTTTGATCAGAGCACCGTTGTATTCCATTACATATGTCTGAACCGGGAATCGATTCTCCGGCGGTGTTTCAATGACAGATAGATCCCGTACACCAAGCATCGACATATGAAGAGTTCGTGGAATTGGAGTAGCCGTTAAGGTCAACACATCAATATTCGTTTTTAATTGTTTGATTTTTTCTTTGTGAGTGACTCCAAATCGCTGTTCTTCATCGATGATCAGTAATCCTATGTCCCTGTATTGAATGTCTTTAGATAGCAGGCGGTGAGTCCCCACTACGATATCAACGGTTCCGTTCTTAAGACCCTTCATCGTTTCCTGCTGCTGCTTTCGTGTTCTGAAACGACTTAATAATCCGATTTCAACCGGGAAGTCTTGAAAACGTTCCTTGATTGTTTCATAATGCTGCTGAGCAAGGATCGTGGTGGGTACGAGGATAGCGACCTGCTTTCCATCGGCAATGGCTTTGAAGGCTGCCCGAATGGCCACTTCTGTTTTTCCATAACCTACGTCTCCACATAATAAGCGGTCCATCGGCCGTTCTTTTTCCATATCGTGCTTAATTTCACTTACAGAACGCAGCTGGTCATCGGTTTCTTCGTATGGAAACACCATTTCAAACTCTCTTTGCATGTCACCATCGGGAGAAAATGCATAGCCTTTTGCCGCTTCCCGTTCAGCATAGAGCTTAATAAGATCATCTGCTATATCCTGAACAGAAGACTGAACCTTCGACTTGACCTTCTTCCATTCACTTCCGCCTAACTTATAAAGCTTTGGATCCTTGTTCTCTGAGGCGACATATTTTTGGACAAGTTCAATTTGATCAACCGGAACATAGAGCTTGTCATTTCCCTGGTATTTCACATGGAGATAATCTTTGTGGACCCCATTGATCTCCAATGTTTCAATCCCTAGGAATTTACCGATCCCGTGATTCACATGAACCACATGGTCCCCTACCTTCAGCTCAGAATAGCTTTTGATTCTCTCAGCATTTGAGAGCTTTTGCCTTCTGGGCTTCTTTTGGGTTTTCTTATTGAAAAGTTCCTCTTCTGTAATGACGGCCAGTTTCTGAAGGGGAAGTTCAAATCCGTTCGTCAGGCTGCCGTTGATCATTTGGATCGTGCCAGGCAGGAGCTTATCTCCATCTTCCACAAAGGCGATTTCAATTTCATAATCGTCCAATACCCTTTGAAGTTTCTTAACCCGTTCTTCATCCGGTCCCAATAAGACAACTGTGTATTTCCCTTTTTTCCAGCGGTCCAGTTCAGCCTTTAATACATTCATCTGCCCATGGAAATTCTGCATGGGCTTTGTAGAGACATTAAAGATATTCTGAGGGCTTGTATTTGGAATGTGTCGCAGGAAAAGAGAGAAATACACCTTTGGCAGCTTCGTGTTACTAATCAACTCGGAAAACGCATGGGATACCGGTACTTCATGGATGATCTGTCCTTCTTGCAACAACGAGGTATACCACTCTGCTTCCTCTTTCTCAAGGGACTCACTCATTTCCTGTACACGACTGAATTCGTCAAAGAAAATGACCCCGTCTTCAGGTAAATAATCTAGCAAACTACTAGGATGATCATACGCCAGGGATAAATACTTGAAAATTTGCTCAGGAACTTGTCCGTTTTCAAGCTGATCCACTTCATGCCCTATGTACTCTGTCATCTTTTCCTTTACAGCTGCCGCTTTCACCTTCTTTAAGCTGGAGGAAAGTCCAGCATTAATTTCGCGGATGAGCCTTTCGATGTTCCCATAATTCAATAAGACCTCTGTGGCAGGACCTATTTCCATAGAGTTACGTTTATCAACCGAACGCTGGTCTTCAACAGAGAAGATGCGAATCGAATCAATTTCAGTATCAAATAATTCAATTCGGACCGGGTTCTGCGACGTTAACGGGAATACATCAACGATTCCCCCTCTAAGGCTGAATTCACCAGGGGTGCTGACCATTCCCGTCCTCTGATAGCCCATTTGAACCAATTGACTTAACACTTCATCCAAATCGATATCTTCACCCGTTTTAAAACGGATTTGATTCATTTCCCACATGGATTTCGGAGGAAGGATCTTTCTTAATCCTGCGACAGGAACAATATATACACCCGAGTGATTGTGAGAAAGCTTATTCAACACTTCGATACGTTGGGCTCTCAGTTCAGGACTCGCCACACTTAATTCGGCTGCGATTAACTCATTAGCAGAATATAAATATACTTCATCCTCCGATAGAAACTGAATGAGATCGTCATAGACTTTCTGGGCTTGAAACAAATTATGCGTAACCACTATAGTGGATTTATTCGTTTGTAAATATACATCCGCTATATAAGCTGTTCGGGATGAGCCAGACAATCCTGAGACAAGTTGTTCTGATAATTGTTCCTCCACTCCAGCGATGATGGACTGAATTTCTTCACTTTGGTGAACCTGTTTTAAAATACCTTTCAAGTGTACGCTCCTCCCCTTTGGATCTTTCTATATATCTCAACAGCAAACAGAAAAATGCTTTGGTTCTCCACCAAAGCGTTCTTACTGAATGATATGATCTAATTGATGATAGTCAGGGTATCTCTCCAGACTCTCCTGACAATTTTCACAGATGGTCTTCACCTGGATATCCCCATTGTCCTGATACTGAACCATGTGTAACCGTTCTTCATCTGACAGCGTATGAATCCCGAGCTGCTCTGAATGGACAGATACGTTTGAAAGTGTTCCAACATTTGTACCGCAATGTCGACACTGATAATGGATCGCCATACCATTTCCCTCCATACACATTGATACATCTAGTATGAACCTGATAGAGGGGAGTTATTCAACTCTCCACAGGAATGATGGAAAGTCGCCGGGATTTTTCTGCCCCTGAAAATGTAGTATATGAATTCGTTAGTTAAATTTATTCATTACTTCGAGGAAAGGTTTATCAAACCATGTTTCACATGCTTCCACACTGGCAGAGATGACTTTATCCAACTCTCCTTGATCTTCCTTACTAAACCTTCCAAGAACATAATCCGGGACACTCATACCGTTTACAGGTCGATCAATTCCTATTCTAAGGCGGTTGAAGTTCTGAGAGCCCAAATGAGCGATGGTTGATTTTATACCATTATGCCCGCCGGCACTTCCCTTTTGCCTCAACCTTATCTTTCCTACAGGTAAATCCAAATCATCATAAATGACCAGCAAATCTTCATCTTCAATATTAAAATAATCCATTAGCGGAACAATGCTTTCCCCAGACAAATTCATATAAGTAAGCGGCTTTAATAAAACGATTTTTTCCCCTTTATAATGGTGGGTCCCGTATACCCCTTTAAACTTTGACTGATTCAATGAAACCCCCAGTCGATCTGCTAAAGCATCTATAATAACAAACCCGATATTATGACGTGTTTTCTCATACTGTGATCCCGGGTTTCCTAATCCAACGATTAACTTCATGTCTAACACCTCTTCTGACCTTATACCTCTAGAATAACGTAAAAAGCGCAACCTGCAAAAGGTTACGCCAAAAAATATTGATTTTTATTCTTCCTTTGATTCACTTTCTTCACTGGCCTCTGATTCTCTTCCTTCTTCATTCTCAGGAGTACCAGCTTCCTGCTCTTCACCGCTGTCAATTTCTTCTTCTTGGCGAGGAGCCAGAATGGAAGCAATTGTACGGTCGTCCTCTTCATTAAGAGTGACACTGTATTTATCGCGGATATCACCGATCGTTACCGTTTCTCCAACTTGAAGATCTGCAACATCGACTTCAATTGATTCAGGTATATTTTTAGGTTTAGCTGTAACAGAAACCTCATGCAACGGCTGCTGTAGTACGCCACCGTCCTTCACTCCTGCTGCTTCTCCTACAAGGTCGATACGAACATCCGCATCGATTTCCTCCGACATATTCACAGCAAGGAAATCAACGTGGGTAACGGCATCCTTCAAGTGATCCTGCTGATAGTCACTTAAAATGACATTTTGTTTATTGCCATCCACATTTAAGGAAATAATACCGTTTCTTCCTACTTCACGAATCGTTTTGATAAACGTAATAGCATCTACCATAATCGATGTATTATCTGCTTTGTAGCCGTACACGACTCCAGGGATATTCCCCTCGTGTCTCAGCTTTGTTAATGAAGAGCGTTTAAAATCTTTTCTCTTATTCGCTTTTAATTCAGTTGCCATGTCTAATCCAACACCTTCCCTAATCTTTTATGTTAGTTAAAGTTCTATATATAGTAATTACCCTAATGTGATTTGAAATAAACATAGAATAATCATTTTATGACGGGAAGAGTACATATGGAAGGTTGTCAGATAGCCGTTTTAGAAGAAGGCCCTTTTCATACAGATTGTTGCTTTTTAACATAAGGTCTGCTTGAGCTCTGTCAATTAGTATGTGGTGGATGGTGAGGGGAACTGCTCCGCTTTCCGCGGACGTTCGGCCGAGCCTCCTCAGCTTCGCTTCCGGGGTCTCGGCACGACCGTACTTCCGCAGGAGTCTACGCAGTTCCCCTCACCATCTTTAAGAGATTTTTCGTGACAGAGCTTAAGGTGTGCGAGAAAAACAATGTAACTAGAAAACAGAATGCTTCTTCCTCAAAAGGAGATCTATCTTTACTCACCTGATATGAGGTTGCTTTCTAAAAGTCTTGTTTTTCTCTCATTCTAATGAGAATTTATGCCCAGAAAGTTGATTGGAGCGGAAGGATGCTCGACTCCTGCGGGAATAGCGGGAAAGTTGAGACCCCACAGGGCAAAGCCCGAGGAGGCTCAACTCACGCCCCGCGGAAAGCGAGCATCCTGTAGCGGAAATCAACTACTACATTCTTCCTTAAGATAACCACAAACTTTGTGAAAAGAGTCTAAAGGAAGAATAACAGAAGAGCCTGTCCCAAATAAAGGACAGGCTCTTCTTCATATGCACAAACTACAAATATTAATTCTTAATCAAAAAGCGTGCTGACCGATTTTTGTTCATAGACACGGATGATGGCTTCGCTGATCAGTGGAGCCACTGACAGTGACTTCACTTTACCGATCATTTTCTCTTCACCTAATGGAATAGAGTTCGTCACAACCAGCTCTTTAATATTTGAATTCTCGATTCGCTCAATCGCAGGACCAGAAAGAACAGGATGCGTACAGCACGCGAATACTTCTTTCGCACCGTTTTCTACCAACGCATTGGCAGCCAGCGTGATCGTACCTGCAGTATCAATGATATCATCGATTAAGATGGCGATTTTACCATCGATATTACCAACGATGTTCATGACCTCTGCAACGTTCGGTTTAGGACGGCGCTTATCAATGATGGCAATCGGCGCTTTCAGGCGTTCTGCAAGCTTACGGGCTCTTGTCACTCCTCCGTGGTCCGGGGATACGATGACAAGGTCTTCGTTATTGAATCCTCTTTCTTCAAAGTAATCCGCTAAGATAGGAACACCCATCAGGTGATCGATCAGGATATCAAAGAAACCTTGAATTTGAGGAGCATGCAGGTCCAGTGTGATGACGCGGGTAGCACCGGCTGTTTCCAACAGGTTTGCCACTAATTTAGCCGTGATAGGCTCACGCGCTCTCGCTTTACGGTCCTGACGGGCATAACCATAATAAGGCATTACAATGTTAATCGTTTTTGCAGATGCACGTTTCAACGCATCTACCATTATAAGAAGCTCCATCAGGTTTTCGTTTACAGGCTGACAAGTAGACTGAATGACGAATACATCACAACCACGGATACTTTCTTCGATGTTAATCTGGATTTCACCGTCACTAAAACGCTTAACAGAAGATTTCCCTAATTCAACTCCTACTTCATCCGCAATTTCCTTTGCAAGATGGTAGTTTGAATTAAGGGAGAAAATTTTTAATTTGGAATTAATATAAGAGTTTGGCATTGTGGACCTCCAATTATTTCTTATGATTTAGATTTTGAACGTAGTTTTCTTTATTTACCTGACGAGCTCTTGCAATTGAAAGAGACTCTCCTGGAACATCCTCGGTAATCGTAGAACCAGCAGCGATGTAGGCACCTTTTCCAACTTTAACAGGCGCGACCAGATTTGAATTACAGCCTACAAATACACCATCTTCAATCTTTGTCAGGTGCTTATTCTTTCCATCATAGTTCACCGTGATCGATCCACATCCAATGTTGACGTCACTTCCAACCTCTGCATCTCCAATGTAGCTTAAGTGGGATGCTTTACTCGCTTTACCGAACGAAGCCTTCTTAATTTCAACGAAGTTACCAATCTTCACTTCATCTTCAATAGTAGAAGCCGGACGAATGTGAGCAAATGGCCCAATATGAACATCCGAACCGATCGAGCTGTCATGAGTTACTGATTGCTTCACAACTGTTCGGTCACCGATCTGACAATCCTTCACCTCAGAATTTGGTCCGATCATAGCATCTTCACCGATTATAGTGTTACCAGTAAGAACCGTACCCGGAAGGATAACCGTATCTCTGCCAATCGTTACACCGGCATCAATATACGTATTGTTTGGATCCTTTATCGTTACACCATTGCGCATATGGTATTCATTGATGCGCTTTTTCATCGTGATCTCTGCTTGAGAAAGCGCGACACGGTCGTTCACACCCAATGTCTCATCAAAGTCACTTGTTTGGTACGCACCCACGATTTCACCTTCAGACTGAAGAATCTCAATTACATCCGGTAAATAATACTCGCCTTGTACGTTATCATTCGAAACCTTTTTCAGGGCATCGAATAACGCTTTATTATCAAAACAATATGTTCCGGTATTGATTTCTTTCACGCTTAGCTCTTCATCCGTTGCATCCTTATGTTCAACAATGCGTTCCACCAAGCCTTCTTGGTTACGGATGATACGTCCGTATCCATGAGGAGATTCAGTGTGACCAGTCAAGATCGTTGCTTTCGCACCTTGTCCTTCATGATGCTTCACTAACGCTTCCATCGTTTCCCCTTTAATGAGCGGTGTATCACCACATACCACTAAAGTAGTACCTTCTAAATCACCTAACACATCTTCAGACTGCATAACAGCATGAGCGGTACCTAATTGCTCAGCCTGAAGGGCAAAATCACTCTTGCCTTCTAAATGCGACTTCACAAGTTCAGCACCGTGACCGATGATTGTGACAGTCTTTTCTATATGAAGTGTAGAAATTTGGTCGACCACATGTTCCACCATCGGCTTACCACACACAGGATGAAGAACTTTGTAAAGCTTCGACTTCATTCTCGTACCTTGCCCGGCAGCTAATATAACGGCATATCGATTTGTCATTTTTGGTCCTCCAATAACCTTTTTATCCATAACGAATATATCCTAAAAACTTTATCATTTCAAGGATTCATACAAAAGTACATATATTTGTCATTAGAAAAGCGGAGGCGGCTTGCCCAGAGGCGACAAGCATAAGGCGAACCTGCCGGAAAGGCGCTCTTTGCCTTTTTGGCAGGTTTGACTTATGACCTCGAGCCTCTAGCCGCCGGAGCTGGACATCATAGAAAAGCGGAAGGGGCTCGCCCTGGGGCGACAAGCATAAGACGAGTAACCCGGAAAGGCGCCTTTTGCCTTTTTGGGTTACTTGGCTTATGACCTCGAGCCCCAAGCCCCTGGAGCTGGACAAGTAGAAAAGCGGAGGCGGCTTGCCCAGAGGCGACAAGCATAAGGCGAACCTGCCGGAAAGGCGCTCTTTGCCTTTTTGGCAGGTTTGACTTATGACC
>NZ_QNRJ01000022.1:0-20543 GCF_003315075.1 Rossellomorea aquimaris | reverse complement strand
GTAGAAAAGCGGAGGCGGCTTGCCCAGAGGCGACAAGCATAAGGCGAACCTGCCGGAAAGGCGCTCTTTGCCTTTTTGGCAGGTTTGACTTATGACCTCGAGCCTCTAGCCGCCGGAGCTGGACACATAGAAAAGCGGAGGCGGCTTGCCCAGAGGCGACAAGCATAAGACGAGTAACCCGGAAAGGCGCTCTCCCGGTTTTTCAAGGTGTTTTCATATATTCAAACATCAATGTCGAATTTTCTTTCCCCTTATAATAAAAAAAATAATAATTATAGGTTTCATCTCTCTAAAAATCGGGGTATACAAAAAGCGTAAGAATTGCCACTTTTAAACGACCGGCTCTAAAGACAAAAAAAAGAGCCTTACAAAAGTAGGCTCTTGATGTTATAGAACTAATTAGGAAGCCCCAGCTTCTTCTAACTCAACTTCTTCTAGCTCACCTAGACGGTGATACTCAGCTAAGACGGCATCTTGGATCTTGCCGCGAGTACCTGAATTAATTGGGTGAGCAATATCACGAAATTCCCCATCTGGAGTCCGCTTGCTTGGCATCGCTACAAATAAGCCATTGTTCCCATCAATAACGCGAATGTCATGAACAACAAATTCATTATCCAGCGTAATAGATGCGATAGCTCTCATGCGACCATCGGTGTTTACTCGGCGTAATCTTACGTCTGTTACTTCCATTCTGTTCACCACCTTTTTCCCTAGATGAAATCTACTCTATGTATTCAACGAATTATTTACATATTCCTTCTTAAATTGTAAAATTTTTTGAAAAGTTTTATTTTTTATATCCTTTCATCTATTTCATTTGAACTACACTTCTTTTTTGACACAAAAAAAACACCCGTGAATTTTACTTCACGAGTGCGATTACTTCGATCTCAACTAAGGCATCTTTAGGTAAGCGGGCTACCTCTACACAAGAACGAGCCGGCTTATGGTTACTAAAATATTCCCCATACACTTCATTAATCGTACCAAAGTCATTCATATCCTTAATGAATACAGTTGCTTTCACGACCGTTTCCAATGACGCTCCGGCTTCCGATAGTACGGCTTGAAGATTACGGAACACCTGATGGGTCTGTTCCGCTACATCCCCTTCTACCATAATACCTTCTGCCGTCAGAGGGATTTGACCTGAACTGTAAAATAAATTATTTACGACAATCCCCTGAGAGTATGGACCAATGGCTGCTGGTGCTTGCTTTGTAGAAACTACACGCATATTAAATGCCTCCCCTTATGGTAGAAATCTTAAATTTGATTGAAAATAATTTCCTTCCGTCAATGAAATCTGTTTGTCTTTTTCATTCACATCAGACAATCTTAACAATGAAACATAATCATCCACTAGTCGACCATCGATACTATTGGATTCAACTAAAACGCCTATTCCGGATAAAGTAGCCGAGAACTCTTCCAGTAAATTCTTCATACCGTTGATGGTTCCCCCTGCCTTCATGAAATCATCGACAACCAATACTTTAGACCCTTCCTTCAAACTTCTCTTGGAAAGAACCATGGATTGGATTCTCTTCGATGAGCCGGAGACATAATTAATGCTCACAGTCGATCCCTCTGTTACACGACTATCCCGTCTAACGATGACCACTGGAACATTTAAGTATGAAGCAATGGCATTTGCAATCGGTATCCCTTTTGTCGCTACTGTCATGATGACATCAATATCTTTCTCAGCAAAAGCAGACGCCAGTAATTTTCCGACACTTTTCATAAGCTGAGGGTTACCGAGCAGGTCGGTCATGTAAAGGTATCCGCCTGGTAATAAACGATCTGAGCTTTCCAGATGAACACAAAGCTCATCTATCATTTCTTTCGCTTCCTGACTGTTTACCTTTGGAACATATTGCACTCCACCGGCTGCCCCGGGAACTGTTTGAACTGTCCCCACGCCCCGTCCTTCAAATGTTTCCTTTACTATCGTCAAGTCCTCACTGATGGAAGACTTTGCAGAACCATACCGTTCAGAGAAAAAAGTTAAAGGAACAAGTTGGTGGGGGCGTTCTAATAAATAATGCGTCATATCGATTAATCGTTCACTACGCTTAAACTTCACCAAAGAAACCTCCTAAATCCGAATATTATAATGTAAATATATCACTAATATACGGATTTCGGCAAGAGCTCTTAATCTCCCAGCATGCGCACAGCGAACACTTGATCACAAAAACCTCTTAAACCATTATAGATTCGATGAAGTCTTGATTCATATTGCACTAATCCATATACCGTCGGCCCACTTCCGCTCATTAGAACAGCATCGGCACCAAAACGCTCCATTTGGTCCTTGATTTGAGCCACTTCAGGGTGCATATCCAATGTGACCGATTCAAGCACATTCCCAAGATTGGAGCATATATCATGATAATTTCCATGTTCTAAAGCTGAAACCATGGCGTTTGTATTCGGATGTGTAATGTTTTTCAAATCCAAATTTTTATAAACATCGGCTGTCGAAACCCCAATTGTTGGTTTTGCCAATATGACCCAACAATTAGGTGGGGCGGGAAGATGTTTGATTTTCTCGCCTCTCCCTGATGCTAAAGCTGTACCCCCGTAAACACAGAAAGATACATCTGAACCAATTTCGGAACCAAGCTCTGCCAGCTCATCCATACTGAGACCTAAATCCCATAATCGATTTAACCCTTTTAAGGTTGCTGCTGCGTCACTGCTCCCGCCTGCTAATCCTGCTGCTACAGGTATCACTTTATCAATGGATATGGCTACCCCTTTTTTGATATTCAACCTGGTCTTTAAAAGCTGTGCAGCCTGATAGGCAAGATTTCTTCCATCGTCCGGTACAAATCGATTATGCGAGAGAATCTTAATCGTATCATCAGAAAGATTCGTAAGCTCAATTCTATCTGCTAAATCAATTGTAGTCATAACCATCTCAACTTCATGGTAACCATCTGAACGTTTATGTAAAACATCAAGTGATAGGTTAATTTTTGCCGGCGCCTTCACTAATAACCTCATATCATCACCTTCTTACCAATACTCTTTGTTATATTGTATCATACACTTATTATCGAGAGTGTTAACTTCTAAACATACTCATACAAGTATGTTATTTTATCACGTTAAGTACTGATAGGAAAGAATGTCTTGTCCTTATTAAAACAAGGGCCACCTGAAAAGCACTACACTTTTAAGGCGACCCTGTATATGGTACTGATAAAAGATGCGCAAAAAGAGTTAGTGAGGACGATTTTCAGATAATCGCTGACTTGCGAGTTCAACTGCCCGCTTCACCATATTACCTGCATCTCGTGACGTGATTCCACTCCAACCATCCTTCTGAACAACATCATAGAACCCCAATTCCTGAGCGATTTCTTCTTTTAATTGATCAGACATGATTCCTCTTCTTCTGCTCATAAGTCTACCTCCTTTAGATGTACCACACGTTTAGTATGTGTACAAAAGGACAAAACATAACAAAAGCGGAATCCTCTAACTATGTACTTCCTGAAAATTGGACAAATAAAAAAGCAGCAAACGATTGTCTACTGCTGGCTAAAGATGATATTTCCTGTTGCTTCATCATAAAATGTTAATTGAACTGTCTCAGTGAGAACATCTGCATAGCTGTAAGAAACTCGTTCGAACGCATTCTCTTCTTGATCCAGTTGAACCACGAATACAGAAGGATACGTTTCGGCTAGAACACCTGAACGCTCAATTGTTTTTCGACGTCCACCGTTTGCTTTAAGCATTAAACGTTTCCCAAGATTAGAATCAAGGGATCTTTTAATGTCGGCTAATGTTTTTGGCATTTCGCTTCCACCTCACTATAATCAAATATAACACATTATGTAATTTTAGTCAAATAAATTTATTATTTTAACAAGAACATGGAACACCTGTCAATATATTTTATTCAACAAAAAGTACGTTTTTTCTACACACCTAACATTCCCCAACCCTTCAAAAATTATGTAAACAATAAAAGCGGAGGCGGCTTGGTCAGGCCCGACAAGCATAAGGCGAGTGCATCAGAAAGGCGTTTTTTTGCCTTTTTGATGCACTTGACTTATGACCTCGAGGGACTAGCCGCCGGAGCTGGACAACAATAAAAGCGGAGGGGCTTTGCCCAGAGGCGACAAGCATAAGACGAGCATGCCGGAAAGGCGTCCTTTGCCTTTTTGGCATGCTTGACTTATGACCTCGAGCCTCTAAGCCCCGGAGCTGGATAACAATAAAAGCAGGGGGGCTTTGCCCAGAGGCGGCAAGCATAAAAACCACTAAAAGACCCACCTTACTAGTCTATACATCCAAACACCAAATAGACCTTACAATTCACGCAGTAAATTGTAAGGTCTATTTGATTTTTGTCGAACATTCCCTATTCTTCTTCTGAAATTTTATAGGGCATCCCTGTACGAAGGACACCCTTCGTCTCGATTCCCCCAAGCCCTTTGTCTCCTGTTAACGTATTGCGGATGACGTCCCACACATTAACCGAGTCCTTAAACCCCGTAAAACAAATCTTAGCCACGATATACACCGGGTCCAATGCATGGATATTGACTCTGGACGGGGAGCTGGCAAAATTGGCTCCAGCATGGATCAGGGATTCAAAGTGGGATTGACAGGCACCTGCAAATATCACTAACTGATCCAGGTGTGGAGATTTGCTGCGTGCTTCCCGCACTGCCTGAACAAAATATTTAGAATGTCGATAGGCGTTAATATCAGCTTTGGTCCCTTTCGCCTTGGAATAGGCATCGTGACCGGTCAAAACAATAATATTCGGTCTATATTTATCGATAAGTGCCCCAATCCGTTCAGGCATCTCTGTCTCGCTGCAGTGAACACCTTTTACCGGGACACCAATTTTTTCATAAAGATCTAGACACTTCCTTAAATAGCTGGGATCTCCATCAAGATGAAGCACTTTCCCTGGAACCTGGAAATAGTTATAATCGTCTCGATAAGCATTCGTTACCCTATATTCCTGCTTATACTTCAGAAGCTCTATATCCTGACGAAATAGGTCAAGAGATTGTTCCTCTTTTGAACGAAACTCCTGTGTAATACGTTCCTGCTCTCTAGGGTCCATCTTCTTCAAATCATGAAAAGGAGCATCCGCTATTAATCGAAAATCTTCACCATACAGTACTGCCGTTTTTTGGCCATCTATCATGCGGATATCTATTACCCTGAATAAAATATCACATTGATATGAAAGGCGACCTACGACATCATTGATTTCGATATTCACATCAGTCACTCCCGTGGGCTAAACATTCGTTAAATCAAAAAAGGAAATAAATAAGCCGAGGAGGATCAACGTTTGTCATATCCTTCTCAACACGTTCCTTATCCTTAATTAAGTAAATATTCCCTGTGATAACCTATGCAACCCTCTATTATTCGGTGTCAATAAAATGGGAGTTCCCTGCGGAGTACACGGTAACAAAAAAAAGGCTAAACGCATTTTCACGTTTAGCCATCTATCCAAGCTTTAATTGAAATTCGGGTATAGCGCATCACTCAACCGGCCGAATTCCTGTATCGACAGTGTCTCTCCACGGCGTGTGGGTTCAATCCCGGCTGCAGATAAGGCCTCAAGGATCATGTCTTTCTTTTCCTTTCCTTGAGGAAGCTGACTGCTTAAATTGTTCAGGATGGTCTTTCTTCTTTGAGCAAAAGACGAGCGTGTAATGATAAAGAAGAAGTCTTCACTGATCACCTCGACAGGAGGCTTCTCACGCTTCGTTAGACGGATGACGGCTGAGTCTACATTCGGCTGAGGCATAAAGACCGTTTTCGGGACAGTCATGACCATCTCGGCCTTTGTATAGTACTGGATGGCAATCGAAAGAGATCCGTACGCTTTTGTTCCGGGCTGTGCTGAAATACGGTCCCCTACTTCTTTTTGAAGCATGACACAGATTCCCCTGATTGGAAGACCTTCCATCAACAGCTTAAGAATGATAGGGGTTGTGACGTAATAAGGGAGATTGGCCACTACCATAATATCGTCGAACCCTACAAACTCATTATTAATAATGGCTTCTACATCCGCCTCTAAAATATCTTCATTGATGATTTTAACGTTATTGTAAGGGGATAATGTATCATCCAGAATAGGAATGAGTCGCTGATCGATTTCAAATGCGACGACCTTTCCTGAGGTACGCGCAAGATGTTCTGTTAACGCACCGATTCCCGGTCCAATCTCAATGGCTGCGGTTTTCTCGGATAACCCTGCGTATTCCGTTATATTCCTGAGGATATTGGGATCAATTAAAAAGTTTTGACCCAGGCTCTTTTTAAACGAGAAACCATACTTACTTAATATTTCTTTCGTGCGTATCGGGGTGGCAATATCTTTATGCATTTTCTTCCTCCTGAATAATTTCCATTAAAGCTTTCTTAAACTCTTCTTTTTGAATATTGAACATCCTTAATCGTTTGTGCAGCTGTTTTCCATTAGTGTATCCGATTCTAAGCTTCTCACCAAGAGCAATTCTTCGATCTTTCGCCTGAGAACTGCCAATTAAACCAGCATCAATCAGATCCTCTTTCGAAATGACCTCTTCTTGCTCAACATCCAGCACATGGGCCTCTCTTAAAGACTCTCTTATGATATCTGGTGAAGCATGTTCTACACCTATCCCTCTACCTGACTTTGGCAGCGCATCCTTCTTATGTACAAAGGCGTGCTTACAACCCGGTACCGCATCACTTACAATCTTCCGGATACGTTCACCCGGGTAGTCCGGATCGGTAAAGATGATTACGCCTCTTTTTTCCTGGGCGTGTTTTATTTTTTCTATAGTAGCCGGAGACACAGCAGAACCATTCGTTTCAATCGTATCTGCATTGACAGCACGTTGAATGGCTACCGTATCATCCTTTCCTTCCACTACGATGATTTCTTTAATTTTCATAATTCCTCCAAAAAGTTGAAACATTTCTGCTTTCATTTTCGTCTAATCATTGAAGACCTAAAGCTATTATAACGGTTTTCACCGATAAATAAAAAAAAGCAGGAGAACACCCCTGCTCTTAGTTTAATATTTTTACTTTTATTGTTTTTCTTCCCCAACGATAGGCATCTGATTTAGACGGGAAGAATACATCAATTTTGTTCCCCTTGATTGCTCCACCCGTATCTGCAGCTACGGCATAGCCATAGCCTTCTACATATACCTTTGTTCCTAAAGGAATGACAGAAGGGTCTACTGCGATCACTTTAACATTCGGATTTGATTTCAGGTTGAGTCCTGTAGCTGTATAGCCTGAGCATCCGTTACATGATGCAGTGTAAGCTGTAGAGCTCACATAAAACTCTCTTCCTCCACTTGGAGCAGCTGAGGCTGTTGCAGATGAATTAGATGATGAACTTCCACGTGAAACTTGAGCCACTAAAACCTTTGTTCCGACATTAATGATTTTATCCTGGCTTTCTTTCACTACTTTTTCACTAACTAATTTTCTGGAAACCTCTTTGCCGTTTTCTTTCACAACTTCAAATTTCTTTTCAACCAAGCCGTTTTTACCTTCTTGAACGACCTTCTCTTTTCCTTTTGAAAGATCGGAATCCTTCTTGGAAATAACGGTGAAATCCTTTGTCTCTTCCACTACATCGGTGACTTTTTCAACTCGAACGACATTTACGACATCATTTGCTTTAACAACTTTGTCTAAACTTGGTTCAACACGGTCTGCATCTTTAAGTGTAATTCCTTGTTGCTTTAAAAAGTCAGCGACCGTAGTCGAAGTAGACCATACCTTTTGCTCTTTTCCGCCGTTCACAAGCTTAAGTGAAAATGCGGGATCAATCTTTACGTTCATGTCCCCTGTTACTTTTTCTGATAAGCCGGGTTTGACCTTATCATGTTCTCCTACTTTAATTTCATTTTCAGAGAGTAACTCTTTTACTGTATCAGCAGTCGTCCAGACCTTTTTCGTCTGATCCCCTACTACTACTTCTACCTGTTTTGCCGGTTCCCAAACAATGTTCATATTATTTGAGACCTTCGTATTCCCCGAAGGGTACAAATAGTCTTGTGAGCGGGTTGAAATCTCTAATTCTTTTAATATATCTTGAATGGTATTCGCATGCGTCCTAATCTCTTTTTGCTCGCCGTCTAAGGTCAATGCCACAGTGTTTTTAGATCCTTCGTAAAAAAGAATTCCAAATACAGCTGCGGATGTTACCAATGTTCCGATTGTAACAATCCATTTCCTTCGACTCAAAGACTTGGAAAACAGGCTTTTCATGGTTTTAAACTTCATGAAAAACGCCCCCTTTTCTCGGAGTGATTATATAGAGTAATCCAGTGACTGTCAACCCTTACTTCTTTTAACTTAATCTAGCAAAATATTGAAACTCGAGGGAACACAAACCATATTATGCATAAAAGAAGAGAAAAAGAAAAGAGAGAGTTATCGACATGATTATCCTATGAAAGCAGAAACCTATGTAGAACTTTTTGTTTTCACTTGCTATTAGGACAAGCTCTCTCAATTCTCGACAATATATGATGTCAGTTTATGTTGAATAACTTTTTTGCATTTTCGGTTGTTATGTTCTCTACTTCTTCTAATGATACTTCCTTAAGCTCCGCAATCTGTTCTGCTACCAGCTTCACATATGCAGGTTCATTTCGCTTCCCTCTGTTCGGGTGAGGTGCCAGATAAGGACAGTCTGTTTCGATCAGAAGCTTTTCCAACGGAATTTCTTTTGCTACTTCTTTTGGCTTTTTCGCATTTTTAAAGGTTACGGGACCTCCCAGAGAAATGTAGAAATTCATATCCACACATTCTTGAGCAATTTCAGGACTTCCGCTGAAGCAATGCATGATCCCTCCAACTTCCTCTGCTCCTTCTTCTCTTAAGATATCCACTATATCTTGTGTGGCATCACGGTTGTGTATAATAATTGGGAGTTTTACCTTTTTAGCTAAATGAATTTGTTTTCGAAACACTTCTTTTTGAACATCTTTCGGTGATTTATCCCAGTGATAATCAAGTCCCATTTCCCCTATGGCAACTACTTTAGGGTGATTTGAGAGCTCTTCTATCCAAGCTAAATCTTCATCCTTCATATCAATTGCATCCACTGGGTGCCAACCGATGCTGGCATATAAAAATTCATATTGCTCAATGAGCTCCATCGCCCGATTAATCGTAGGACGATCAAAGCCGACGACCACCATCTTTTCAACTCCAGCTTCTCTTGCTCTTGAAATTACCTCCTCCAGATCTTCGTCGAATTGTTCAGCATTCAAATGAACATGTGTATCAAATAGCATGTAAGACACTCCTTGTAATAAAGATAAGTTTAATATAAAAAAGCATGACAAGCATCACATTCATGTAACATTAATATTACATATTATGGTTTCTTTGGATATTTTTTATTTATACTGTTCCATTCGCATTTACTCTTCATTCTATCTATTTTAGTCACAGAACCATAACAATCTGTTTCTTTCTTTATTATTGTTTTCTCAATATAGTAATGAGAGAAAACAATTACTAACATAACAATTATCATCCCGAATTTTCTTTATCTCAATATACTAAAGGGATGTTCCACGTGGAACATCCCTTTAAAGACAAAAACATAAATACCTTACTTATTTTACTTTTGTCCCATTTGGTAAAGACTGGTCGATGGAAGCAAGAGACAGCGTTCCATTTTCTTCACCAGCAAGAATCATTCCTTGTGAAAGTTCTCCGCGCAGTTTTACCGGCTTCAAGTTTGTCACACAAATCACTTTTTTCCCAACCAGATCTTCCGGCTGATAGAATTTAGCAATTCCTGACACAACTTGTCGTTTTTCAAAGCCAAGATCCAATTGCAGCTTCAGAAGCTTATCCGCCTTTTTAACCGGCTCAGCTCCAATGACCTCCGCTACTCGAAGCTCAACTTTCATGAAATCATCGATTCCGATTTCCTCTGATTCTTCTTTAGCAGGCTCTTTCTTTTCTTCAACAACAGGAGCAGGCTCTTGCATTTTCTCTTTGATGAAGTTTACCTCTTCCTGAAGTTCAAGTCGAGGGAAAATCGGTTCTCCTTTTTTCACCACTTCCGTTCCTGCTGGAATGGCCCCGAAACTCTCCAGGCTTTCCCATGTGTGCATTCTTTCATCATGAAGATTCAATTGTTCAAAAATCTTCTTAGGAGTTCTTGTTAAGAACGGTTGTAAAAGAACAGCGACTCTTCGTAATGATTCAGCTAAATGACTCATCACACTGCCAAGCTCTTCTTTTTTGCTTTCGTCTTTAGCAAGGGCCCAAGGCTGAGTTTCATCAATGTATTTATTCGTGCGGCTGATTAACTGCCATAGACTGGACAAAGCTACAGAAAACTCCATGTTTTCCATTGCTTCTTCATATTTATTCACGGTTTCTTTGTTCACATCCAGGAGGGCTTGATCGAATTCACCGTTAGAATCAACATATGTTGGAATGACCCCATCAAAATATTTATTGATCATGGCCACTGTACGATTTAACAGGTTACCTAAGTCATTGGCTAAGTCGAAGTTGATGCGTTCAACAAATCCTTCAGGCGTAAAGACTCCATCAGAACCGAATGGCACTTCTCTTAACAGGTAATAACGAAGAGAATCAAGACTGTAACGATCAATAAGGGTGACAGGATCGACTACATTCCCTTTTGATTTTGACATTTTTCCGTCTTTCATCAGAAGCCATCCATGAGCGAAAACCTTCTTAGGAAGCGGAAGATCTAAAGCCATTAACATGATGGGCCAATAAATCGTATGGAAACGAACAATTTCCTTTCCGACCAAGTGAACATCCGCAGGCCAGTACTTTAAGTAATTGGAATCTTTTTCACTGCCGTAGCCCAGAGCTGTAATATAGTTGGATAGGGCATCGATCCACACGTAAATGACATGCTTGGGATCTCCCGGTACTTTCACTCCCCAGTCAAAGGTTGTTCTTGAAACGGCCAAGTCTTCTAAACCAGGCTTAATGAAGTTATTCACCATCTCATTCTTCCGGGACTCAGGCTGAATGAATTCAGGGTTTTCTTCATAGTAAGCAAGAAGGCGGTCAGCGTATTTGCTCATTTTGAAGAAGTACGATTCTTCCTTCACTTTTTCAACGGTTCTGCCACAATCAGGACAATTTCCGTTTTCTAATTGACGCTCAGTAAAGAAGGATTCACACGGTGTACAATACCAGCCTTCATACTGGTCCAAGTAAATATCTCCCTGTTCCACAAGCTGATGAAAGATTTTTTCCACGATATCCTTATGACGCTTCTCTGTCGTACGGATAAAATCATCATATGAAATATCCAATTTCCCCCAAAGATCTTTAATTCCACTAACGATCCCGTCTACATATGCTTGAGGAGTAATTCCTTCTTCCTGAGCTTTACGTTGAATTTTCTGTCCATGCTCGTCCGTTCCTGTCAGGTACATGACGTCGAATCCACGCATTCTCTTATAACGGGCCATTGCATCACCAGCAACCGTGGTGTAAGCATGTCCAATATGTAAATTTCCACTTGGATAATAAATCGGTGTTGTAATATAGAAGGTGTTCAACTTTTCTTCCACTTTCTGTTCCTCCTCTTTTTTATCTACCCCCATAAAGCCATAGGGGCCTCCGTATGGTTTATAGTGGCATAATTGTTACGTACATCCATTACCTGCGCCTTACCTATCATCTTAACCTCTTATCTCATCAAAATATACCTAAAATACAGGGTTTCTGCAACTAAACAATGTTGAATCTTAATATTGTCGAAACTAGTGAAGGTTTTTGTCTAATTTTGTCGAATAAATGGGTTAAATAAAGAAAATTCGACATTTCTCTCACTTATTACTTTCATTACAATAATATTTAATTGGTAATACAATTTTTTACAACAAACCGTAAACCTTATTAAAACAACATTTTTTTATCCATTTTTTCTTAATAATTTACAGATATAATTATTGACGATATTCCTAATCGTTGGTATGATAGAAACAACAAAAGAAATTTGTCGAATATTGACGAACTAGAGAGATATAAATAATATTTATTTGGAGGAGATTTTCAAATGAAGTCTACAGGTATTGTAAGAAAAGTTGATGAATTAGGTCGTGTCGTTATCCCTATCGAATTACGTCGTACATTAGGTATTGCTGAGAAAGATGCTTTAGAAATCTATGTGGATGACGAAAGAATCATCTTAAAGAAGTATAAGCCAAGCATGACTTGCCAAATCACTGGTGAAGTTTCTGATGATAACATCAAGCTTGCTAACGGTAAATTGGTTCTTAGCCGTGAAGGTGCAGATCAATTACTAAAAGAAATCCAGGATTCACTACAAACAAAATAATTTATTGTTCATATATCAAAGGACCGAGTCTAAATCGACTCGGTCCTTTTTTTGGATTTTGCATCTCTGCACTCTTCTATTCAACATGATAAGCTTGATAAACTTCCCGTTTTGGAAGGGAGCGTTCTTTTGAGACTTGTTTGATGGCTTCTTTGGAGGTCATGCTTTTTTCGTTCATGTAATGCTGCACATGATCCAGAAGGGAGTAGTGGCTCCACCAGACGTCTTCCTCTACTTTTTCCAACGGACCCGCTCCTTCAATTAATAAGCAGAATTCGCCTCGTACTTCCCCATCGTTTGCCCATTCCATTACTTCTTCCAGTGATCCACGGATGAATTCCTCGAATTTCTTCGTGAGCTCACGACAAACAACGATTTGTCTATTCCCTAAAGCCGCATGTAATTCTTTTAATGTTTCTTTTAATCTGTGTGGTGATTCATACAGGATAAATGTATCTTCCACCGATTTTAATGTTTCAAGCTCGACTCTTTTATCTTTTTTTCCTCTATGTAAAAACCCATAGAAGTAAAATGGCTGGGGGGCCAATCCTGAAGCGATTAAAGCAGTAAGGGCTGCATTAGCTCCCGGTAATGGAATGACAGCAATTTCGTGATCGATTGCTTCTTTCACCAGTTCGTACCCCGGATCTGAAATGGATGGCATTCCTGCATCACTTACAAGGGCAACGAGCTCGCCTCTTTCCATACGTTCAATCAGCTTCTGTCCGCTCGTTTCTTTATTGTGCTCATGATAGCTGATGATCGGCGTATCAATTTCAAAGTAGTTACATAATTTTTTAGTATTTCTTGTATCTTCAGCCGCAATCACTGCCGCTTCCTTCATCATGCGGATGGCTCGAAACGTCATATCCTCTAAATTCCCGATCGGTGTAGGGACAAGATACAAACTTCCTTTTTCACTATCCTGAAAGCTTTTCTGTTGGTTCATTGAATCGCTCACCTCCTCATTTCTTTAGTCCTTATCTTCATTCTTTCCAAACAGCATATCATATACTTCCTTTGAATATTTGTTCTCTTCATCGTACACATAAAGAGGTGGCAGGATTTTCAGGTCCGGTTTCCCATCTTTTATTCCTTCTATTAAGATGGTGTTAGCTTCTCTTCCCGGCTTCGGATATACGAAGCGCAATCGTTTAGGCTCAAGACGATGCTTCCTCATCAACGAGAGGATGTCCATCAAACGACCTGGACGATGGACGAAGGAAGCCTTTCCTCCTTGCTTCAGGAGATAGCTTGAAGCTTGAATGGTATCCTCAAGGGAACAAAGGATTTCATGGCGGGCGATCGCATAGTGTTCGTTTACGTTTCTTTTATCACCGGGTGGAGTATTAAAGTATGGAGGATTACATGTCACGACATCATAGTGTGAATGATGAAGGAGCTGAGCGATCTCCTTCACATCCCCCAGCTTCATGGTTATTTGATTTTGACGACCATTATACTCGACACTTCTCTGTGCCATATCAAATAATCTTTCTTGAATCTCCACCCCCGTAATGTCAACGTTGGTTCTCGCACTTAGCAATAAGGGGATGATGCCGTTACCTGAACATAGATCCACCACTTTCCCTTTGTGAATCGGTAAATAGCTGAAATGGGCCAATAGTACAGCATCTGTTGAAAAGGAGAAAACAGATGGACTTTGTATGATCCTCATATTTTCGGCCAATAAATAATCTAAACGTTCATCTTCTTTTAACTCGACCATAGGTTTCCTCCATTTTTTCTTCTATTATATGTAGTTTCAAAAGTTTTTAAATAGGGGGGCAAAGCCCCTCCGCTTTTCGATTAAAAAGGACCAATCCCATATGTATGGATCAGTCCTTTTTCATCTGTATTTTATTCAGAAGGATGAAGATTTCCTCACTTCTTGTTTAAGAATGAGAGGCAGAATAAACAATCTTCATCCTTCCGTGGACTTCCGAAATGTATATTACAAATATGAAATCCTTCCTGGTATAATCGAGCAAGGTTGTCATACCCTTCTCCTATATCCAGTGCTTTATCTTCTAAGTCTGACTCACTCGTTGTACCCGCATCGCTGTTTGTTTGTACCTTTTTTGGTGAGTTCTCTGTTTGTTCCAGTCTACGGCGCAAATGCTCATTTTCAAGCTTCAACGAATTATTCTCTTCCAACATTTCAGCTAGACATTGCTTGAGCTCACCTAATTGATGATATAAATGACCAATTTGTTGTTCCATGTTACTGACTGAATCAAAGAACTCTTTTTTATCCACGACACTACACCCCGTTACTCTGTGGCTTGGAATGATACGGCACCCACGTTCATGATTTCATCTAATGTGAATTCCAGAACCCGCTCTTCTTCTTTAATATCCACTTGAAGAATACGTTCCAGAATATTAAGACCTACCACTTTACCTTTTCCATGAGGTGTCTTAATCACTTCTCCGATATCAGGTAATTCCGCTTTCGCTGTTTCATACTCGTCGTTCTCGTATTTCAGACAGCACATTAAACGTCCGCATAAACCTGAAATCTTCGTTGGATTAAGGGATAGATTTTGATCCTTCGCCATCTTGATGGATACCGGCTCAAAATCACCTAAAAAGGTAGAACAACATAACATGCGGCCACAAGGACCAATACCACCCAGCATTTTTGCTTCGTCTCGAACGCCAATCTGACGAAGTTCTATGCGCGTACGGAAAATGGAAGCTAGATCTTTTACTAGCTCTCGGAAATCAACTCGTCCATCAGCCGTAAAATAGAATATGACTTTGTTACGATCAAATGTATACTCTACATCTACCAGTTTCATATCTAATTGATGCTGATTAATTTTATCACAACATACATTGTAGGCTTCCGTCGCAGATGATTTGTTCTCATCTACGATTAATCGATCTTTTTGATCAGCGATACGAATCACTTTTTTCAATGGAAGCACTACATCATTTTCTCCGACTTGCTTTCTCTCTACGACTACTTTTCCAAATTCGATCCCGCGAACGGTTTCAACGATTACATAAGAATCTTTCTGAATATCCAATTCACCCGGATCGAAATAATAGATTTTACCCGCTTTTTTAAAGCGTACACCTACAACATCGTACAAAGGACCATCACCCCTGCAGTTTTAGCATAAGCTGTTCTACTAGCAGCTGCGAATTCATATTGGCGTTTAACTTGCGTTTTGCTTCAAGTATCGCCGTCATATTAGTAGAAAGACGATTGGTAGATACTTGAAGTGCGTTTGATTTCCAGTTTTCCTTTTGGTCCGGGTACACGAGCTGTTCTTCTTTTCCTAACTGGATATGAAGTAAGTCTTTATATATTAGAAGTAAAAGATCTAATGCTCGATCGACTTGATCTTTTTCTTTGAAGTGCTGTACAAAATCCTCCTGTATTTTGACCATTGCTTGGAAGGGACTTTTCTGGAGGACTTCATATAATTTTAACACTATTATTCTTGCTTGTGCAAACCACTCATTTTGACATATTTCTACAGCTTCCTCATAATGGTTCGTCAAATTGGCTGCAAGCGTCGCAAAATGGGGTGGGATCCCCTCTTCCAATAACTGTTTTGTCAGCTGTTCTTTCGGTAACGGCTTAAAGGAAATTGTCTGGCACCGTGAAAGAATAGTAGGCAATATGCGATGAATATTTTCTGTGATGAGTATCGCTGTGGTATCAGCTAACGGCTCTTCAAGAAACTTAAGCAGGCTATTAGCCGCATTCGCTGTCATTTTATCTCCATGAACAATGATGTAAATCTTCTTCTTGGATTCCACACCCGTTTTCGAAAATTCTTCTTGCAAACTTTTAATCTGATCCTTCTTGATCGAAAGACCGTCCGGCTCTACCAGATGTAGGTCCGGGTGATTTCCATGATTGATCCTTTTGCAGTTGGAGCAGCTTTCACATGCCTTTCCATCTACACGGTTCACACATAGCAAAGCTTTCGCAAACAGGATGCTCATTTCTTTCTTTCGTGTCCCTTTTTCACCCTCGAATAAATAAGCATGAGCGACACGATCCTTTACAATACTATTCTGAAGCATCTGAAGGACGACGGGCTGAAATGGTTGTATCTCTTCAAACAACATGTCTTAACATCACTCTCTTACATATAAAGATTAATAAGCAATCCCTTTATTTCTCCAATTTTTCCCAGAATATCAATGGAGTTCTTTTCTTTATCTAAAACATCTTCCGTCAGGTCAACCAGCTGTTGATCGATGGTTTCTACTATATTGAGCTTTCTGCCTTCACCATACTGATTCCACGTATGAGATTGCTTCAAGTCCATCCCGAAATCTACGGCCTCACGCACAAATTTTTTGACCAATGTTTTATATTTAGCAAGATCTTTAAATGATCTTGATTTGGCTAAACGACTGCCGGCATCTTCAATTGTGACGAGCAGTTTACTGAGCTGTTCCATCTGCATTTTCTGATCGTGCTTATGAACAAGCTGCCCGAATTTAACTTGACCTGTTCCATTAGATTTCTGATCTTTCGTTACTTTATCTAAGGAAACCCGATGGTCCTGGTTAATTTTCATAGGTTAAACCCTCACTTTAAAACTGATGGAATTGCTCTACAGGAAGAACGAATACGGTCGCCCCACCAACGGCTACTTCAACAGGGTAAGGCACGTATGAATCTGCATTCCCACCCATGGGAGAAACAGGAGCCACCATCTGATCCCGTGACTGACAGTTTTCTTTAATAACCTGTAACGCTTTATCTACACGAATATCTTCTGTACCAATAATGAACGTGGTATTCCCTGACTTCAAAAACCCGCCGGTACTTGCTAATTTCGTCGAACGAAAATTATGTTCCATCAGGGCATTGGACAAACGATTGCTATCTTTATCCTGTACAACTGCCATAATTACCTTCATTAATCAATTCCTCCGTTTTAAAGCCATATACTTCCTTCTATTATATCATTGAACAGGTTCTACATACATGTTTCATCCAAAAAAGAGACGGACTTCTTAGCACCAATTTTTGCTTAGAAGTCCGCCTTTTTATTTTCACCAAACTTACTTGTTTAAGTAATCGGTCACGATACCATATGCATCACCAAATACAGCTTCTTTGCTCTGGCTGGCATCGATGACTTGAATACGATCAGGATATTGTTTTATTAACTTCTGATACCCTTCCCTGACGCGCGTATGGAAATCAACCGACTCCAGATCCAATCGGTTCACTTCTCTCCCATTATGTTTCGCAATTCTCTTTAACCCTTCTTCGGGATCGATATCAAAATATAACGTTAGATCCGGCATCTTATCCTCAATGGCAAATTGATTGATATCCATGACCTCTTCCATACCGATTCCACGGGCATTCCCCTGATAAGCAAGGGAACTATCAATAAATCGATCACAAATCACAATCTTCCCTTCTTCAAGTGCGGGAATCACTTTTTCGACCAAATGCTGTCGTCTCGCTGCAGCATATAAAAGAGCTTCCGTCCGTTTATCCATTTCCGTGTTCCCTGTATTTAAAATGACTTCTCTAATCTGTTCAGCAATGGAAATGCCTCCAGGCTCCCTCGTCTGAATGACATTGAAGCCTTCCTGTAATAATCGGTTATATAGTTCCGTTAGTATCGTTGATTTACCGGCTCCCTCAGGGCCTTCAACTGTAATAAACAATCCTTTTGACATGTCTTTCCCTCCACTTGCTTATCGATACACAAACAAACGATTTTCATCTAAGCGGTGATGACCTTGAATGTTTGCCTTATTCTTTACATACTCTGTTAAACGCTCAATGGCGTGAGAGGTGATTCGTTCTCCTGGAATCAACAGAGGAATTCCCGGTGGATAAGGAGTGACCATTCCCGCTGAAATTTCTCCTTCTGCTGCGTGAAGGGGAATGAGTGCTTCCTCTTTCTCTTCCATATCCTCAAAGCTTAATGCCAATGTAGTAAAAAACTCTTGGCTATTTGAACGATTTGTTTCATGAATCTTTATCTTTTCTATTATCGGTTCATTCCCTAATGCCCTCTGTATTCGATTGATCGCTTCTTGATAAGGAAAAGATCGATCTTTCTTCAGTAATGGAAGAATCAGTAGTACATAATCGGGGTCAGCAAGCTCCGGATAAACTCCCTCCGACTCTAATAACTGTTGTAGAGTGTACCCTGACCTCCCCGCAAGCTTCATGACAAGCTTTAGTGGATCAGCCGATACCTTTACAACAAGTTGAGGATGAACCCCCTCTAATGCTTGTACAAACTTATGGATCTCTTTCAGGTTCTGTTCCTTATCTTCTTTCGTAAAAGTCCCGATATAGGACCTGGCATAATCAAGGGATGCCATAATCGGATACGATGGACTGCTTGATTGTAGCATAGTTAAATACTCTTTCACTTTACGCTCACTCACTCTTGGGCTTGTGATGTGTAAATACGACCCCATCGTCATGGCCGGGAGCATCTTGTGAGCCGAATGGACGACAATATCCGCTCCACATTCAATTGCAGACTCCGGAAAAGGGCTGCCCAATATAAAATGAGCACCCTGTGCCTCATCAACGATACACGTCACATCATGTTTATGTAATTCCTTGATTATCTGATCAATATGGTACGTGAACCCATAATAAGTTGGATACGTCAGGACACACGCCTTCACCCGGGGAAATGCCTTCAATGCTTCTTTCAAAGCGTCTAGACGGATACCAAGGGCGGTCCCCTCGTCATTCCACTCTGTTTCTATTAATATAGGAACAGCCTTAGCAAGCTTGATTCCATTTAATACCGACTTATGACAATTCCTTTGAACGAAAACGGGATCTCCCGGTGAGCATGAAGCAAGAATGGCTGCAATATTTCCAACTGTACTTCCGTTCACTAAAAAATAACTATTCATCGTCCCATATACATCCGTCAGCAAGTCCTCCGCTTCACGTATCGCCTCATGAGGATCATGTAAATCATCCAATCCGCTTAACTCTGTAACATCAGATTGATAAAATGGTTGATCATCCATCAATAAACCGTTTTTATGACCCGGCACATGAAAAGAGATAGGCTTGGCAGACCGATGCTTCTCTATCGCCTCAATAAGAGGGGTTCTCCTCTGATCTCGTTTCATACTCTAAATCTCCTCAAAAAAATATCCACTCATATCGTATCACACCCAGGCTGTTCAATGCTCCAGGGAACAAGGAAAACTTTTTACCTACTAAAATCAAAAAAAATCATAACCAAATGTACTTCCTGGTTATGAATAGATTTGAGGAGTATTCACTTTTTTTAACCGTTGAATGAATGTTTTATACAAAGGATCATTTGTTTCTGTCTGAACCATTTCTTTCTCACATTCTGTGCAGATAAACGATGTGTATAGATGGATTCCAATCTTCTTTTCAACGTGACAAACGATACACTCTTCTAAAGCCGCCTTACGCTCTGGATTTAACATAGGGCTCTCCACCTCCATACAACCTATTCTGCCTCAAAACCACCAATTGTATACATTATTTCAAACTTTTAAACTGACAGAATAATCAAGTGTAATTTATCTTATGTTACAATCGCCCTGTCTGTGTATGTCTCTATAAAAAAGATTGTGGAAAAAAGATATTGGGTGGGAAATGTTGCTGAATTCATTTAAATGAAGGGTAGATATTGGTTGGAAATGGAGATCATTTTTGGGTATTTGGAAAGTTGATTATTATATTGGGTCGGGTAATGGATGTGGTGGGATGTCCCGTAGTATGTGCGGGTAGAAAGCTATGAAGCTTGCAAAATCGTATAAGTTACGTTGTTTTTGTGTGAAAATGTGACGCATCTTGGACGTGTGTGCCTGTTTTAACGGTGCTAGTACCGTTTGTTTAGGTATAACTTTTCCTGTATTTGTGATAATTGCGTCTTTTTGTTATTTTTTGCGTCTTTTTAGACCTTTATTGCGTCATTTTTTCATTTTTTGCGTCTTTTTCGGCCATTATTGCGTCAATTTTTCGTTTTATGCGTCTTTTACCATTTACTACCTAATATTTTATCTCTCAGAAAAAGAACTTCTAACCAAAACAAAAAAAGCAGCCCCTAAGAGCTACTCTTTCTTATATTTGCCTGGCGACGTCCTACTCTCACAGGGGGAGATCCCCCAACTACCATCGGCGCTGAAGAGCTTAACTTCCGTGTTCGGCATGGGAACGGGT
>NZ_QNRJ01000021.1 GCF_003315075.1 Rossellomorea aquimaris | reverse complement strand
AAAGTAGCTTATGTGAGACCCCGCAGGCTTGCCGAGGAGGCTCACGGGCTACCCGCGGAAAGCGTAGTCTTGCACGGAAATCATTAGCGGTATTAAGAACATACACTTCTATTGTTCGTCTTCAAATCGTGGCATTTTTATTTTTGGCACAGCCACCAGCTTATTCTTTTTCTTGTATTCGCTGTATCACTTCATGCAGCTCATCAGGTTTTAAAAATTCCAGCGGGGAGAAGCCTTTTTCGAACATGACGGACTCGCTTTCAATCATCAGTACATATCGACCGTTCACTTTTGCCAGATGAATGCTGTCACCAAAGTCGGAGAGAAGGGCTTTCACGGAAACATGGTCAAGTTTTACTTTCAGTTCGACTTCAGGTGATTGTTCGACGATTTGGGAGGTGGCTTCTACCACTTGTTCAGTTGTGAACCTTTCCTGAAGCTCGCGCTTAGGACTGATTGCCCATTCTTCCACCGCTTCTTCAAATTCAACACGTTCATCACTCTCTTCAGCATAGGTTTCTGAAATATGTTCCTTCACCATCCCGTAAACTTGGGATTTTACGATTTCGGGCATGGACTTTTCATATTCCACCCATTTCAAGAAATCTTCAAAGTATCTGGCGTGTGAAGCTTGATGGATTTTGATTTCGGCAGAGTCCATCATTCCTTCTTCAGGCATATAGGGATATTGGATGGATTTCATGTTTTTCGTCGTAATCGCCATTTCAACATTGTGAATCAGAGTCGCTTCATCGGTTATGGTGGCAACCTTTGGTTCGAAATCACATTTCATGATGAACACAAAGGGATCATCAAAGAATTTCGTCAGCTTTGCAGTCGCAACGAGGAATGCTCCACCTCGGATAGCACTCGCTTCTATGTACATTTGAACAATTTGATCACAGGCTTTGCGAAAGTCCTCTTTGTTTTCGGCAAACCGGGTACGGTGAAATAAATTATAATTTGGATTGGAAGTCAGCTCATGACCCGGTTCTACTACAAAGCGTCCAATTTTTGTGGGGGCAGACTCTGACTTTGAATGTCGGTCTACCTTCCGCTTCACAATTTTGGTTAGTTCGCCATCTAAAAAGCTTTTTAAGGGACTTTCTTCATACTCGGTTCCCGTTAACGTCTGAAAATGCTTATGCCGTTTATCGGCTTCTTCGCCTTTGCCCTCTACTTGTATTAAATAGAAGGAAAGGTTCTGAATAGTAAAATCCATGTTATGTTCTCCTGACCTAAATAGATTCGTTTTACATGTAATCATCTATACATTCATTGTTACAGTATAGAAAAGCTGAAAAGGTTCGTCAATTGACTTATGAAAGTTCATTCTGGTGAGATACTACTTGTTAAGAATTAAGTATAGGTGGTGTGCTATGTGGGGAATCAATCTTTTTTTTCATTGGTGAAGAAAGGAAACAAGTCATCGTTTTTCGCCATGGTGGGGAACGGGATTCTGGCGATTGCAAAAGGGATAGCTTACTTCATCAGTGGAAGTGGAGCAATGTTTGCCTCGGCGATGCATTCGTTAGCTGATGCAGTGAATCAGGGTTTTGTGTTTATCGGAAGTGTTCTATCTGAGAAGCAACCAACGGAGAAATTTCCGACAGGCTTCGGAAGAGTCATCAATCTTTTTTGTATGATTGCGGTTATCGTTGTTTCCATTATGGCCTATGAAACCATACGGGAAGGGATTCATTTACTAAAACATCCCGCTGAGGTAAAGGGCATTTGGCTGAATGTGTCGGTATTGTTACTGAATATCCTAATCGATGGTGCCATTCTTTATAAAGTAATGAAGGAAATTGGACAGGAAGCAAGGGCAGAAAGCACGGGTTTGGGAATTTTCTCAGGAGCGTTTAAAAACGTAAAGCGTGCTTCACCACCGACAAGGCTCGTGTTTTATGAGGATTTGGTTGCTGTTTCAGGGGCTATGTTAGCCCTGATTGCTGTATTGGTGTCCTACTTCACTGCCTATCAGCTTTTGGATGGAATCGTCACCATTGTCATTGGATTCCTTATGGTAGGAGTGGCTTTTAGGGTCGGTTATGACAACATGGTCGGTCTGATAGGAGTTGCTGCCCCGAAGGAAGTCGAGGACCGAATCGCTAGTACGATATTTGAGCACGAAGCAGTAATTGATATCTTCAAACTGAGGATCACTCAGGAAGGACGATACTATCATGTTGAATCGTATCTTGAACTGAAAAGAGGATTACCACTTTCAGAAGCAGATGATATTAAGTTCGCCATACAGGATAAATTAATGAGTGATCCGGATATTGCGGACGTAACGTTGGGGATCATCGAGGATGATGGAATTCAGGAATGGAAAGGAAGTAAACCGGAACCTCAATAAGAAACAGAGCATCCTGCCGAGAAGTTCAGCAGGATGTTTATTCGTTCAGGATTAAAATAAGTCTTCTAAGCTTCCATCCGTACACGAAAGAATGGAATAGGGGGCTGGGAAAACGTATAGTTTGGTCTTGCTTCATG
The DNA here is from genome assembly GCF_003315075.1 of Rossellomorea aquimaris. Taxonomy (GTDB): domain Bacteria; phylum Bacillota; class Bacilli; order Bacillales; family Bacillaceae_B; genus Rossellomorea; species Rossellomorea aquimaris_C. The sequence continues at coordinate 56,087 of NZ_QNRJ01000021.1, read as the reverse complement.
TTCATACTATAATAAAGAAAATCATAGAATAGATTATGTGAGGAGGGGAGATAGAATGGATGTGAATGAGATACTGCAGCTATTCAAAGAGAGAACACCCAGAATACTTGGAAGTGAAACATTTTCTGAATATGCTATTCTACTTCCTTTGATTGAGGTCAACGGCCAAACGCATGTTTTATTTGAAGTTCGTTCCTTAAACATGAGAAGACAGCCAGGGGAAATTTGTTTTCCTGGAGGGCGGATAGATCGAAGTGATTCGGATGAGAAAGCAGCAGCTATTCGTGAGACATCAGAAGAACTGGGAATTCATGCAGACACCATTACAGATGTGTATCCCCTTGATTATATCGTGTCTCCTTTTGGGACCATCATTTATCCATACGTAGGCAAAATAAATGTATCCATAAAAGAGTTAAAACCGAATCAAGCTGAGGTGGAGGAAATCTTTACTACACCATTGACCTATCTACAGGAAAGGGAACCTGACTTGTATAACATCAAGTTCAAGATGGAGCCGGAAGAGAGCTTTCCGTTCAAACAAATTCCAGGCGGAGAAAATTACAACTGGCAGGCTAGAAATATGAAAGAACACTTTTACTACTATGAAGACAAAGTCATATGGGGATTAACCGCCAGAGTTCTTCATCATTTTGTGAAACACATTTCGTGAATAGTCTTTTCAATAAGCTATAATCTAAAACTATATCTAGAAGTAGATTTAGAAAAAAATCATGCTAAGAAAGTTGATTGGAGCGGAAATCAACCACTACTCGCTTTTTTTAAAACAACAAAATTTACGAAAACAGCATTTTTCTAAAAAGAAATTCTACAATTACCTATACGTATTGACATTCGTTTTCAATTAATACTTTTTTCGATAGGGCAACATGTCGGAGAAAGTATTTTTGTTTGTAAATATGTAGCAAATTGAAGTGTTTGTAATGGTTTAAATGGAGGTAAAGAAAAGTAAGCAAAAGATGATGAAAATAAGGAGAGGGGAAATAACGATGATTATTCGCGCTAAATGCTGGAGAATGCTAAGTGTACAGGAAAAAATGTTTATCCTTAAAGCTGTATGTAATAAGCATCTCAAAAAGTAATGAATAGGAATTTTCTTTATGCTCCTTAGAAAAACGTACAATTTCATCATGTTCATGAAGTCATTAAGCCCATATATAACGGAGAATCCTATGCCGTTCATCTAAGACTCCTTTGCTTCTCTATTTGAAATGATTAATCTAACGAAATCTTAAAAATCGTCCGATTGATTTATTGGATGTTATCGATTGGTGGTAAGATCAAACCGAAATAATGAAGAATCAAAAAAGCTATATAGGAAATCGGTACACACTCTGTGTACGATAGCCAGGAGTATACATGGCTACTTCGATCCAGCCACCAAGTGATTTTTCGTATTGTTATGCAAAGATAAAATAGGATGGCTAAGTCCTTACACCCCAGGACTTCTATTTTTATTTATTAAAAAAATACATACCTCAACTCAGTATGTCCCCTGAATCCTATCTCAATTATTAATTTCTTATATTTCCCCTATCATCCATTTCCACTTTTCATTTAACATTTGGTAAAATAATATAGTACATACATATAAGGGGGACACCTTAGTGAAAGGATCAAAAGTAGTAATCATAGCCGTAATCCTTATGGCCGTTCTATTAAGTGCCTGTAACCGGAATGCTGCTGAAATGGTGATGAGTGGTGGAGTGACAATAAATGAAAAGGCCAATACGATTACATTCAGAGGAGTGCTCTCAGACAAAGCACTTGAACCGGATACTCCGTTTCAAACCCGTTTCTACCTGCAGGGAGCCACGATTAAAAATGCACTGGGAACGGATCTGATTTATACAGATGAGGAGTTAAAGAGCCGTAAACAGGGAGAATCACCACAAGAGTTTGAGGTTAAGAAAACAGTGGATATTAAAAAGCCGGAAGAGATCGATAAGTTAATGAGTGAAATAAAGAATAAAGATAAAGAAGCCGTCACGATTGAACTTGTTAATGATAACGGTCGAATTGATGATCAAGTTCTTCATAATGTAACAAAGGAGTAGGTCCGCAATGACCTGCTCCTTTGTCTGTCCTGATTACTTGGTATTGACCGGTCTTTTTAAGGCATACAAATCGTCCTCGAGAAGAAGCATCTTATCCATCAATACATCTTTAGAATCCATCACTCCCTGATTATAGAGGTATGGACCAATCTCTTTCATAAAGAAATCAAACCAATTACCAGCACCTAAATCTCCAATTTCATCACCGGTCTGCTTATAATGAAATGTCTGAATTCGCTCAATCATAGTATCTTTCTGTTCTTTTGGTATCTTCGTAAACATGATAGATAATCCTCCCATCGACTTTCTTCCATCGTAACATAACGGGCCGATTACAGGTATGAATCCCAGCCTTGGGAATTTTTAATCAAACAATATGTATGTCAAATATGAACAAAGAAAACAATGAAATTCTGAAAGGCTAGTGTAGCAGAAAGAAAGTCATCCAACATATAAATTTGTATAATTGTGGCAAACTAAATCCTGACAGGCCAAGTGCCTGTACGTCATATATAGACTAAAGGAGAATGCGAATGTGGCAGGAGTTTAAAAAGTTTGCCGTGAAAGGTAATGTCATAGATCTTGCAGTGGCGGTCATTATAGGTGCTGCTTTTGGTAAAATCGTTAAATCCCTGGTCGATGATATCATTATGCCCCTTCTAGGTATATTGCTTGGTGGCATCAGCTTTACGAACTTAAAAGTTACGGTAGGAGAAGCTGTCATTACATATGGGGTGTTCCTGCAAAACGTAGTGGATTTCTTCCTCATAGCCCTCGTTATATTCTTTATTATTCGGCTATATAAGAAAATGGAACGCAAAGAAGAGATCAAAGCGGAAGTGAAGGTCGATCAGAAGGAAGAGCTTCTTAAAGAGATACGTGATTTATTAAAAGATCCCCGGCACAGTCCTGAATAATTGATTAATCGACAAAAAAACAAGGAGATTTCCTTTATTTATCCAATATATAGTAAGAGAAGAACAAGAGGGGGAGAAACAATGGAAATCAACTCATTATATTTAATTAAAGAAAAAAATGGAATGAAGAAAGACTTTTCTTTACTCCTTTCAATGATGGACTATGCACGGTTCACTTCTGTTAGCGAAGTTGAGAACTTACCGGTTGAAATGCTTGACTATCGTTGTCACGATGAAGCAAATTCAATCGGTATGCTTCTTGCCCATTTTGATGCAGTTGAAAAAATTTATCAGGTCCTTACCTTCGGAAACCTAAGTGATGATGAAATTGAGGAATACGCAATGACCTTGGAACCTGCCTTAAGCTTAGGCAGTAAGGCAGCCGAAAGGATTAAAGGGAATAAAGTCGAATTTTACCTTGAGAACTTGCAGATGACCAGGAACAAAACGGTGGAGCAGTTCAAACAACTGGATGAAACTTGGCTATATGAAGAAACGGACTGGTGGTACGGTGAAAAGGGAAATAACTTCTTTAAATGGTTTCATGTATTTGAAGATGAAATCAATCATAGGGGACAAATTCGCATGATCAAAAAACTCTATGCAAAAGAACACAATATTTCAATCGTGGACTAAATCCTACATCGTATTTTACAAAAAGACCCATTCAAATTCTTGAATTTTGCATGAGATTCTGTTATAGTAAAGATAGTTATTTTTGTTCGGTTAATATGCACGATTGAAGAACATTCGTCTTGAATTTTAATCAGAGCAGGAATATAAATATTTTTATGTGCAACTGCACTAGGAGGTACTTGTTTTATGTTACAAGGTAAAGTTAAATGGTTTAACGCTGAAAAAGGTTTCGGTTTCATCGAAGTTGAAGGTCAAGACGATGTTTTTGTTCACTTCTCTGCTATCCAAGGTGAAGGATACAAATCATTAGAAGAAGGTCAAGACGTTACATTTGAAATCGTTGAAGGTGCTCGTGGACCACAAGCAGCTAACGTTCAAAAGTAATTCAATCGTAAAACTCCAAACAGAGTACGTCGGCTGACGTGCTCTGTTTTTTTGTGTCTTCCCACGTCCAGTGGATACTCGACTCTGTTCAGTATCTATACTGGTTTTTCCTGAAAAATTCTGTTACTGTACTGGTAACGATACTTTATTTATTGGAGTGCTGAATTTTGTGGAAAAACGCTAAGAAATTTTTTATTTTTATTGGAGTTTTCATAGGAAGTAACATCATATTAAGTATTATTGCTGGTCTGATTTTAACAAATTTGTATCATAGTAATGGGTTTAAAGGATCTCCCGTTATCGGGACTTTAATCAATGTCGCAGCAGCTGTACTTGCTATTTTTGTTGCGTACAAACCGTTAAAGAAGAAAGATCAGGCTTAACCTGGCTGAATTCACCTTATTTCTGTCCATGTGCACACTTCATATCAATAAGAATAAGCTAATCACACTAACCTTTCCGGAACAATCCTGGGAGGTTTTTCTATGTTAAATATGTATGAGGGAAATGTTCATCATTAGATGGAATCTATTCAACACATAAGAGTTATCGTGAAGGTCCATTTTTACACATTAAGGAGTTGTTTTAAGAATTCCTTCACTGATAGTGACGGGCTCCATAGAAAGAGACTAGTCCGTTGACTAGTCTCTTGTTAAGTATTCAATTGTGTCACTATGTTTTATTTATTTTGTTGGTTTTGTTGATTTTGTTGTTTAGCAGCTTTTCTAGCTCTTTCAGCAGCGTTTTGCTCTTGAGCAAATTCTGCTTCATTTTTTTGTTGTTGTGGTTTGTTGTTGTTGTTGTTAGTCATGATTATCACCTCCGTCTACTATAATTTGCCCCGAAAAGAAAAAAAGATACATGAAAAATCAAATTAAACTTGTGAAGTTTCCATATTCAAATTTAGAGTGAGGGACGGACCTTGAAGAGGTCCGTCCCTCACTTTCCAGTTACTTACTAGTTTAGCCCTTTGAAAAGGGGGGTACTAATAAGTTTGTGCATTTATTTTCTTTACATACCTATTTCTACATGATAGAGCTACATCAACGAATTAAGGGGGAAGTCATTTGAAAAATTTCACACCAATGTTTTGGATTGCGATTACCATCGGCATCATTTTTGTGGCTTGGGGGGTTATTTTTCCTCAGGCATTGATTGATATCATGTCCAATACCCAAGGAGTTCTTCTGGACAAATTTGGCTGGTTTTATCAATTTTCAGCTTCATTCTTTTTCATCATCGCCATCTTCTTTGCATTTAGTAAATATGGGAAGATTCGATTAGGGAAGGACACTGATCGACCTGAATATTCCACATTGACATGGTTTGCCATGCTCTTTAGTGCAGGAATGGGAATCGGACTCCTATTCTATGGAGTATCGGAACCTGTTTCTCATTATTCCACTCCACCATTTGGAAAAGGCGGGACCATAGAATCAGCTAAAATCGGATTACGCTATACATATCTTCATTGGGGATTCCATGCCTGGGCCATTTATGCAGTCGTAGCATTGGCCCTTGCCTATTATAAATTCAGAAAGGGCATGCCAGGGTTGATGAGTGCCACATTATATCCAGTCATTGGGGACAGAGTGAAAGGTCCAATAGGGTATATTGTTGATATTGTCGCTGTGTTTGCCACGATTTTCGGTGTAGCGATCTCACTTGGAATTGGTGCACAACAAATTAACAGTGGACTTAATTACCTGATGGGAACCCCGATTGACTTTAAAGTTCAGCTGATCATCATGGGAGTTGCAACGGTTCTATTTATTACTTCTGCTGCAACTGGTTTATCTAAAGGAATTAAATATTTGAGTAATGCCAATATGATATTGGCGGTCTTGTTATTCATTGTCTTTCTCATCGCAGGTCCTACGCAATTTGTCCTGGAATTGTTTTTGACCACTTTTGGGGGCTATGTTCAAAACCTTCCTAGTATGGGGTTACGCTTTTCACCATTTAATGTGGAGAATAATCAATGGGTGAAGGATTGGACGATCTTTTATTGGGCATGGTGGATTTCATGGACACCGTTTGTGGGAACCTTTATTGCGAGGGTTTCAAAAGGAAGGACTGTTCGTGAGTTTATCATCGCCGTCATCATTGTGCCTACAATCGTATGCGCCCTGTGGTTTGGAGTATTCGGAGGCACAGGATTGTATTACGACTTTGTTCAAGGTGTAGATGTAGCGGGTCAAAGTTTGGAGACGGCATTATTTTATGTATATGATCAAATGCCTCTAAGTGGGGTCCTTTCAATTATTTCCCTAATCTTGATTATCACTTTCTTTGTGACGTCGGCCGACTCGGCAACATTTGTACTGGGGATGCAAACGTCTAATGGAAGTTTGAATCCTCCATTCTTCGTGAAGTTCAGCTGGGGGATCGTACTGGCTGCCATTGCGGCGATCCTGATGGGGACTGGCGGTATCAGTGGATTGCAAGCAGCCACCATCATCACAGCCTTACCATTGGGGATAATCTTATTTGTCATGACATATGGATTAATTCTTTCATTCCAAAAAGAAATGAAAATGAAAAAGAAAGAATAGAACGTCTGCTGCTGGTAAGTGAGTTACTTAACAGGAGATGAAATAAAATAAGTGATGAACCCTCTATTTCGTATAGAGGGTTTTTCTATTGGAATTTTTTGATTCAATGAAATAATGATACGCCTATGACGGCGAAAAAGATCGGCGTCCCCTTTTTCATTCATTTATCCGTAAAGGGAAACTTCAAGCAGGCTATGGGGCGGATGATGGAGCTGCTTTACATTTCATAGGTGAAAATCTTTATAAAGTAGTGAGTTCAAGAGCTCATGCTTCCGCCTATTGGGTCGAAATGAGAGAGAACGATATGCACGAAACGGTTTTATCGACAGAATATCTAAAACAGGTAAAAAGATAGTCACTGAATCAGCATACTTTCAAGTTCGATGACATAGGGATAGTGATGAGTCTTTTTCTAAGGAGGAGAACACCATGTCTGAAGACAAACGAAATACTCCAAGTGACTTAGTAAAGAACACGTCAAAGCAAGCCAGCGGACTAGTCAATAAAACGGCAGACACAGCTAACGAAATAATCAAAAGTGTTAGCGGTAAAGGCGGACTTGTAGGGAAAGTGTCAGATACATCGGCAGATTTTGTGAAAAATGTTAGCAATACCGGAAACAAAATGGTCGGGAAAACAGTAGACACAGCAAGCAAGGCAGTCAAGGGTGCATCCAATAAGTTATTTAAAAAGAAATAAGTAAGCGAGGGGAGCGATTTCCTATGGAGGGATTGCTCCTTTTCTTATTCACCTCTAATATGACGAAGATGCTATGATAAAATGGAGATGAAAAACTCAGATCAAAGTGGAGGGTGAAAATGACTCGCATTCGTTTTATTTCAGCTACCGATACATATGCCATTAGACAAGAAATCTTAAGGCCGACGCAATCAATAGAGGAGTGTCATTATGAAGGAGATTCAGACGATAGTTCCTTTCACATTGGCGTTTTTGAAGGAAAGGTGCTGATCAGTATCGGTTCCTTTTATCAGGAGGCACAACCGGGTTTAAATGGATGTCTCCCTTACCGGCTAAGGGGAATGGCCACTCTTAAGGATTACAGGGGGAATGGCATTGGAAAGCAGCTCATCGAATACAGCGAAAAGGTTCTAAGAGAAAAAGGCTGTGAAATGTGGTGGTGCAATGCCAGAATTTCGGCTGGGCAATATTATGAAAAATTGGGCTTAACTCAGTTTGGGGACGTATTTGAAATAGAACCAATCGGGCCACATGTGATTATGTATAAACAGATATGATTGTTGGGATCGAGGCAATATAAAAATGACATATCTGCTCCTTAACCTTCTTCCTATACAGCTTCCACATTTAGTCACGACATAAATAAACAACCGGGAAAAGCCCGGTTGTTTCTCCATTATCATTCTTGAATAGCAGATCTTCTCAGTTTAATAAACTTCACTAAATTTAACACAATGGTTTTTGTTACCGCGTAAAAAGGAACGGCCAGGATCATTCCAAGAATACCTGCCAGGTTTCCAGCCACCAGCAATAAAATGATTATCGTCGCTGGATGAGTATCGAGGCGCTTGCCTAAAATCAGGGGTGAAAGGAGGTTCCCCTCTATTTGTTGGGCAATCGTGACCACCACAATGACGAGAATGGCTTTCGTCGGTGAATCAAACAGGGCCACGATGATGGCAGGTGCAGCACCGATAAATGGACCGATAAACGGAATGATGTTTGTTACCGCCCCTATTAACGCCATCACCAATGCGTAGGGAAGTCCAATGATCAAATACCCGATAAACGTCAGGGTCCCCACAAAAGAAGCTACCGTCAATTGTCCCTGTATGTATGCGGCAAGTGTATCACTCGTATCCTTTAAAGTGTTGATCCCTTCTTCCCGGTAGGCAGGAGGCAGAAATTTTGAAATGGCCTTAGGAAATTTATGGCCGTCTTTAAACATAAAGAATAATAGAAAAGGGACGGTGACAATCAGGATCGTTATACTGGTCAGAACACTTACTAATCCTTTAAGAGCAGTTGTAATATTATCTGGTAATGTATTAGCAAAGTCCATTAACTGTTTTTCTACATCTTTTAGTGACACATAATCCTGACTCATCATCCATTTGAATTGTTGAGTCTCAGATAAGTATTCGATAAAATTCCTAGTTTGTCTTGCATACTCCGGAAGCTCATTGAACAACCCTGTGATCTGCTTCGAGAGAATCGGCGCGATATTCCCTATAATTAACACCATCACTCCAATAATAGCAGCATAAAGCACGATGATGGCAATGGTTCTCGGCAATCTTGCCTTTTCCAGGAGATTGACTAATGGATTTAATAAAAAATACAGAAATCCTGAAATGATGATCGGGAAAAATAATGTTGAAGCGAAGACGACAATCGGTTCAAATAAAAATGAAATCTTTGTTGAAACATAAATAATGGTAAGAATAATGAGAATCTGAAGGCTCCATGAGTACATCTTTTTCTTGGTCAAGCTATTCACCTCTACCTATCGACTTGTTTGTGTGATTAAGTATATCAAATACTGAAAGGAAAACCCTACTAATATATAGAGGACAAGGAGAATTATTTTGTGAGAAAAATCATTCTGGATAAGTTGAAAAATATCGAAAGAGAAGAGAGAGTCAGGATTCTGTATGCCGTCGAAGCCGGGAGTCGGGCATGGGGGTATCATACAGATGAAAGCGATTATGATGTCCGGTTTATATATATACGGGAGGTGCCCGCATATTTAAATCTTCAAGGGACCAAGGACGTTATTGTATGGCCTGCACAGTATTCCATTGAATTCAGCGGATGGGACCTTAGTAAAGCACTCAAGCTTCTGCGTAAATCAAACCCTTCTCTAATGGAGTGGTTAACAAATGAAAATGTGTATATTGAGCACCCGGACATAGAGAAAGTCAGAAAGCTGAGAGACCAGACTTTTTCTCCAGCCCGCTGTTTGATTCATTATTATCACATGGGTAAACGCAATATGGAAAAGTATTCGAAAGAGGAAATCAAAGACTTGAAGGAAATGATGACGATTATCAGACCGTGGCTTGCTTATAAGTGGATTAAAGAGTATCAAACGTTTCCACCAAATGGGATGAACGAAATGGTTGACTCTATTACTATGAATGAAGAAGTGAAGGATACCATCTCCTCTATGCTCCTATCAAGAGTAAATGGGAAGGTGGTTCCGTTCCCCATCTTAATGTTTATGGAAAAGTACATAAGAGAAGATTTACTTAAAATGGAGGGGACTCTGGAGGATCTGCCCAGCGATGAATCGTTTCAATGGGGAGAAATAAACGAAACGTTCTTAAACATTTTAGAAAATGTATGGGGTGTACTTTTAGACAGGGAGGAAGGTTAACAGGAACCTTGGAGATGCATAATGGCACCTAATTTGGGAAGCATAGAAAAAAAGATTCTTACTGAAGGTGCTAATATGAGTTCGTTTAATAAAAGGAATAGAAGAATACCAAAGCAGCTGCTTTCAGAAAAAGAAGAAGTTGTGCCTGAATTTCTCACTCTTGAAGAGAAAGTCTCTTACTTTCGTAATGGTTTATTTAATACTGATGATTTAAAACTAAGAGAATTAACTTTTAATAGTAAAATATTGACCATAATGTTTATTGATTCTGTCATTGATAATAGGAGCTTACAGACGTATATTATCAAACCTTTATTAGAGAAAGGTTCCGGCGATATACGTGATGTCGTAAGCAGTAATAGCATCAAAGAAACATTGTATTTAGACGAGGCACTCAGTGCAATGGTGGATGGACACTGCCTTTTACTAACCGAAGACAGTGAAATCCTGACCTTTATCAGTATGCCTAAAATTCTTACAAATCGTTTCGAACCAATAAACGAAAAGGTGATTAGAGGGTCACATCAAGGCTTCAGTGAAAATATCACGGAAAACGTGCAGCTTATTAGAGAGAGAATATCAAGTCCGAAACTGACTGTGAAATATTCCAGTATAGGAGAAACAACAAGGACAAAATACGCTTTGGTTTATTTATCGCATTTAACAAATCTAAAATTGGTGAAAACGATTGAGGACCGGATCAATTATGTTCAAGCAGATGCAGTTCAGTCCCCTGGGTATTTCGAAGAATTTTTAGAAGATAATTCGTTTTCTCCATTTCCGCAGTTTTTAAATACGGAACGGCCGGACCGGGTAGCTGGTAATCTAATGGAGGGCAGAATAGCACTACTAATGGAAGGAAGTCCTACCGTTTTACTCTTGCCTGTTAACTTCTTGTCTTTCTTTCAAACCGCTGAGGATTATAATAATCGGGCATTTATCGGTTCATTCGTGCGATTCATCAGATTAATCAGTTTTATTGCTACTCTTTGTCTACCCGCTTTTTATATAGCTGTCATCTCCTACAATTATGAGATCATACCGGTGGAAATAATATTTTCGATTAAAAGCTCCCTGGAGTATGTTCCATTTCCTCCATTGATTGAAGCGGCCATTATGCAGTTAACATTGGAATTACTTCGAGAAGCTGCTATCCGTTTACCGAACCCTATCGCACAAACCATTGGGGTGGTGGGGGGACTTGTTATCGGGACGGCTGTTGTAGAAGCGAACCTGGTTTCAAATACCATGGTTATCGTAGTGGCGATTACAGCTATATCTTCTTTCGTTATTCCATCTAATGAAATGAGTACTTCCGTTAGGATACTAGGTTTTCCCCTCATGATATTTGCAGCTTTATTTGGGGTCCTCGGAATAGTAATCGGGTTGATGTTGCTGTTGATCCATATGTCGACGCTAAAATCATTAGGTCAATACTATTTATACCCTGTTGCGCCTTTGGATTTCAAATCACTGAAAGACACCTTTATTCGTGTTCCCATGTGGCTGATGAAAGAAAGGCCAAAGGATTTGAAACCACAGTATAAGTGGAAAACGACAGATCCTCGAGGATGGAAAAAAAATGAAGAATCAGAGTAATCTTACTTCCATACAGTTGATGTTATTCATTGTCCAAACACAAATTGGAGTAGGGGTTCTTGGCCTTCCATTCAGCGTATTTTCCGTCTCCAAAGGTGATGCTTGGATTTCAGTATTGCTGGCTGGTATTGTTGTTCAATTATTTATCACGATATTTTGGGTCTTGGGCAGAAGGTTCCCTGCTAAATCCCTTTTTCAATATTCAATGCAATTAGTAGGAAAAGCAGGAGGAACATTCATCAATATTTCCTATGTCATTTATGGATTGCTAGTTACCAGCCTTATTATGATGTATTCAACTGCCATCATCAAAACGTGGGTGCTGACACTTACACCAAAATGGATCATTATGTTTCTATTGATGGGAACCGCAGTTTATTTAGGAAGGGAATTATTATCTGACATCTGCAATGTTTATGTGGTCGTTTCGGGATTGATTTTCTTTCTGATCTTGATATCTATCGTTGTATTGATCATTTATCCTGTTGATTGGAGGTATTTGCTTCCGATTGGTCACTCAGGAGGAACCAATATTCTAAAAGGGATAAAAGAAGCATATTTTTCAATGCTTGGTTTTGAATTGCTTTTGTTTCTTTTTCCTTATTTCCAGCATAATGGGGAACGGACCGTCTTATTCTCAGCTTCGATGGCCAATCTCTTTGTGACATTGCTCTATGCATTTCTCACAATAGTCAGTCTTGTGACGTTCAGTCCTGAAGAAATAGTCATTATTCCTCAGCCGGTACTATACTATGTGAAATCCCTGTATTTGCAAATTGTCGAGAGAATTGATTTGGTATTTGTTTCCCTTTGGGTGGTAAGTGTCATAACTTCGTTAACCAGCTACCTTTTTCTATCAACGGAGGGAGTCGCTCATACGTTTAAACGAATCAATCGTTCTGTCGTAACAATTTTCTTTGGCAGTTTATCTTTTATCATTGCCTTAATTCCCAATAAAGAAGCAGAAATGGAGTTGTACAACAAATGGGTGATTAATACATCCTATTTATTCATACTTGTCATTCCATTTCTTTTTTTAGGAATCTCTTTTATTTTCAAGAAAAAGGAAAGAGGGAAGAACGTATGAAGAAAAAGTTCATTATAGGAATCGTTCTGCTTATCATTAACCTTTCTTTGGCAGGGTGTTGGGATCAACGGTTACTGAAAAACGGTAGGCTTGTTTTTTCTTCTTCCTTTGACCAGGTTGATGAGGATACCATTAGAGCGACTGCCATCATTCGTGACTTTAAAGATCAAACCCCCACTAATGTGGTGATACAAGGTGAAGGGAAAACGATTCGTGAAACAAGAATGAATATGGATAGGAAACTTTCCGGAGTATTTGAACCCTCAAAAAACCGGGTCTTCTTATTGGGGGAAGAATTGGCTAAGAAAGATATTTATAAATTTTTAGATATTTTTTACCGTGATCCCAATAGCTCCATTTCTGCTAAATTGGCCGTGGTGGAAGGAAATGGGGGAGACATCCTCACTAAATTGAGTGAGAAAAATGTATTGATTTCTGAATTTATTATAGAATTACTTACAAGTGCGGAAGTTTCTACAGGAATTCCTAAACAAAATTTACAAACAGTTTGTACAATAATGTTTGATCAAGGTAAGGATTTTGCACTTCCTCTCCTTAAAATGAAAGATGGAGAAGTTGTATTAGATGGAACAGCAATTTTTCACAAGAATTCACTATCGGGTACCTTATCCTTTAAAGAATCATCTTTATATCTGCTTATGAACAATCAACAAGCAAAGCGAACACGATTCGTTTCAAAAATAGAGAATGATAATAAAATGAACATTGACAATTATATTACGTACAATGTTTCTAAATCTAAATCCAAGCTTAAAATTGTCTCAGACACACCAGAGAATATTCAGGTGGAAATCGATGTAAAAATGGATATTTCAATCGTAGAGTACCCTAAGGACAAATTAACTGACAAGAGTGAACTCAAAAAACTGAATAAAAAAATCTCAAAGGACTTAACAGAAGATGCAAAAAAAATGATTGAAAAAATTCAACTTGCCAACTCAGATTTATTTGGAATTGGTAGGGAGTTAATTGCATATCACCCAAAAACATGGGAGAAAATTAATTGGGAAGAAACATACCCCACCATTACCATTGAACCGACTTTAAAAGTGGATATCGTGGGACACGGGATTATTAATTAATATGTATCTTTATCAAAAATGTCCAGCCTTTAATAGTTCCACTACTTATAGGCTGGACATTTTTATTTCAGTCATGAAACCATCTTTAAACCAATAATACTCCCTATAATGCAACTAATAAAAAATAATCTCTTTATATCCTTCGTTTCCCTGAAAAAGATCATCCCGACGAGGACAGCTCCTGCTGAGCCTATCCCGGTCCAGATTCCATACCCCGTACTTACCGGGATATCCAGTAGAGAAAGGGATAATAAATAAAAGCTTATCCCTCCTGCTGCGAAGCTAACGATGGAAGGGGCAAGCTTCTTGTATCCTTCAGAAAGTTTCATAAATGTTACCATCACAACTTCAGAGAACCCGGCAAAAATGAGAAATATCCACGCCATTAATAGGACCTCCCTGTATCTTGTTCTTCTTTATCACTCATTTTGAGGCCGATCACCCCGAAAATGAGAAGTGTGATAAAAGCGACCTTCAACACGCTAATCCCTTCATGTAGAAATACCATTCCCACTACAGCAGTGCCTGCTGCTCCAATACCGGTGAAGACCGCATAGGCAGTCCCGATAGGCAATAATCTCATGGAATTGGAGAAAAAATAAAAACTTACCAAGATGAGGAGAGCCGTGACAATACTTGGGACAGGTTTTGTAAACCCCTCTGAAAGGGATAACCCAGTTGCCCAGCCAATCTCCAAAATACCACCAATAATAACGTATATCCAACCCATGATGCTACTCTCCTTTGCGACTTGATATACCTAATTCATAAACCTTCCAAGCCGATTCAATTCGTTGTCTGAAAATTTCTTCCGTGTAATAGTGATGTTCTAAAAAGACACCATCAACTAAACATAAAAAGGAGGCAATAAATTCATCCTCCTCAATTTCAATAAACAATTTGTGTTTTAGGCCTTCTTGGTAAATGGATACTAAAATCGCTGATGTAACCATTTCAAACTGAATGAATTGTTTTTGAATAAGATCTTTAAAAGCTTCTGGAGGAAAGAATGTCACTCTCTTCCATAGCAGGGCTTCTTTTGTTGTCATCAATCGGTGACAAAATAAGTCAAAGAGCATTCTTAAATTTCTTAGTGGTTCACTAGGATTCATTATTTCCTCTGCACTCTTATACGCCGACACTTCAGACACACTTAAATCTTCAATTACTTCCATAAATAAATCCTCTTTGCTACGGAAATGGTTGTAAATGGATGGCTTTTTAATACCAACAGCGGTTGCAATTTCCGTTAATGAAGTATCCTCGTAGCCTTTTAGACCGAATAAATCCAATGCGACATCTTTTATGAGTTGTTTATTGTCATTTTTCATGTTTATTCACCTTCTCTAATAACTAACTAACGGTCGTTAGTTTTATTGTAAATCCATTTTTGAATTTTTGCAAGAGGGGAAAAAATAATCTACAATTCAAAATAATCGAATGTATTACAGGTTTCTTTCATATAATCATCTGTTGATTTTTATATGGAAGGAAAGGGATATAGATGATGGGCTTACGGGTGAAATTTGTAATACTTGGTATGTTGCTTGTTCTTCTGGTGGGGCTCTTTATTCTGAAGCTGGTGGTTATCAGCCAAGAAGATTGGGTAATGATTGAGGAAAAGTATTTTCCGGCGAATGATAGAAAAGGTGCGGAAGGAATTAAATCAGGAGAGGTTATAGATGAAAACAGCAGTGATCCGTCTTGTTCTATGAAATTTGATAACGGTCATACCTATAAGCTGGATTGTGATCAATATTTAGATTTTAAAATAGGAGAAAAGGTCAAAATAGTTTCAGTTGAAAATAATTATGTGAAATTAAGAAGGAAGTAAATAATACTGAGGTACATACCCTTCGCATGGTAAAATAACAGGTACTAAATGATAAAAGGGCTGATTAAACGAATGAATAAACGTGATCTCGTTCAATATTTTATTGTTAATAAGGAACTGAATATGTCAAAGGGAAAAACGGCAGCGCAAGTGGCACATGCTGCTACTCTTAGCACGCTGGCGATGATGTCATCTGATTCACCTTTTCAAAATCGACAAGCAGACTTTGTAGAATGGGTGCAAACAGGAATGAAAAAAATTGTTCTAAAGGGAAAAGCCGGTGAGCTGGAGAAATTAGAGGGTGATGGATATTTCAGTATTCATGATAGCGGATTAACTGAAATCAAAGAGGGATCTTTAACAGTAGTGGCACTTCCGCCCATGGAAAAGTTTGAAGCAAAAGAAATTGTCGGGCACTTAACACTATTAAAAAACTAGAGAAGAACAAGGAGGTATTTCATTGTTTTCTAAAGTGGATACAGTACATATATGTGTAACAGATTTAAAAAAGTCTACTAAATGGTATGTAGAAGTGTTGGAGTTTGAGCAGGTTTTTGATTCAGGAAAGTATGTTGTACTTCAAATAGGTCAAGGAGACTCTACTCTAACGGTTCAAGAGGGAGAGGTCCGTCCCTCATCCATTAAGCCGATTCTCTTTTCTGATGCGCTGGAAGAGAGCCGGTTAAAGCTTGTGGAGAAGGACGTAAAGGTTGGAGGGATAAAAGAGGATGGGGGGGTTGCATTTTTTGAGTTCTGGGACTTAGATGGAAATGGTTTTGAGGCATGTCAATATATAACGTTCTAATTCGATCTGTGTTTCAGGTCCCGTGTAATGATCTCCCTCCCTTGTGAAATTAAACAGGGTAACTCAGTCCCTGTCTGTACACTTTGGGAGTGATTACAAAAAAGCTGATCAGATTAGGTTCTGATCAGCTTTTTTCGTAAATTATTCTATCGAGAGAAGCGTTTATTTTAAAGTATCCAGATACGCATAATATGCGGCTAGTTTTTCATTGTTGTTTGCAGCCCGACCGTTCCCTTTTAATGATTTACCTATCGCGAAATATTCTTTATGAACAGGCAGAACGTGAACGGTAATAGCTGGACGCCCTCTATGCCTATAATCCTGAGGAACGTGAAGCATGGAAAATCGTTTCATAAAAATGCCTCCTTTAAGGAGAAAGTTATTCTACCCATTTATGATTATTTAAGTAGAATCAATAATTGTTTAACATTAACATAATGATTGATTTGATTCAAATTTCAGATTATTACCTACAATTCATCGTGATAAAATATTTTAAAAGTACCCCCATGAATGGTATCCTTCTTTCGTATTCTTTGATAAGAAGGCAAAAGGCTTGTAGCCATGCAGAGTAGACACACAACTTGGGAGGTATTTAAAGTATGAACATTGATGATGTACTAGAAGATACCGTAGAACTTGGTCAAGAGGATATAAATCGCCCAATCTATCGCATTGATATTGATAAACTTCTGGATTTGACAAGTGATATTTAAGAGGAACATTACTATATAAGAGAAAAGGCCAGCCTGGATCCAGGCTGGCCTTTTCTCTTTTTGGTTTAGTCATGTCGTTTATGCTTGTTTAGTAGTTCTTTAAGAAGATTGATGATGGTGGCACGTTCGTCTTTGTTAAAGGTTTGGGTCCATCCTGAGATAAGTCTTTCTTCTTCAGGTGATAAGTCACGCTGCAAACCATCAATAAAGACTTCTGTTATTTCATCTCTTGCATATTTGGGGTTGATAGATTCATGTTTCATCAAATTCCCTCCTTCATTCTCCTTTACTCTATTCCCTTTGTTAAATTCATACAAACTTCCGAACTCTCTTGTCCCAATTTTGGTTATGTAACGAGTCGATTAAGGCAAGGATAGTAAGAAAAATCTAAGGAGAAATCAATGTCTCTTCCTTTCTTCATTTCCATATTAATCCTACTGATTTATATTGTCATTTTTATGCAAAAAAAACTTTCATTTACTTCAAACTCCATACAGTTCATGGCGTTATCCATCATTTCAACGAATTACATCACGATTATGACCAATAATCTGGAGTGGTTGAGGGCATCGGAGGATGTCACTCCATTTATCAGCTTATTGATAAACCGGGAATTCATTTTGCCATTGGTCGGGATTGTCATGGTGAATGGTTATTTGAATGACGGAAATAGAACTCATCGATTCTTATTATTTGTAAGCTTGTTATTCTTTATCAGTGTATTGGATATCCTTCACATACACTTTAAAACCATTGAGTATCCTCAATGGAGCCTGTTAAATACAATTATCGTGAATGGTATATATTTATTGATTTGTATTTGGATAGGACTAGGGCTTTATTATTTGCAGAAAAAGGAGGAGAGAGATAGTGGACAGAATCTATGAGAGGTCATTTGACTTAAACGAGTGGTTTATCATCATTAGTCTCATTGCACTCCTTTTATTGATCTGGATCACTCCGAAAATATTTTCATTCCTCGAAGGGTTAAGTTATTATCTTTATGGCATATCAATAGGAATGTTCTATGATCATACCATAAGCATTCCTCCATGGGATTTTTATGATGTCAATGACAGTTCCGCTTACCAGGCAATCGACTTTTTAAGTTACATCATGTATGGACCTTATAGTTATTTCTTCATTTACTTATATAAAAAGCTAAAGATAAGAGGGGTCATGAATCTTGCTTATTTATTGATTTGGACAGCTTTTTCTCTCTTGATGGAATGGTTCACGCTCAAAATCGGTATATTCCATTTTGATAAAGGGTATGAAATGTATTGGTCGATCCCCATTTATATGGCGGTTCAAAGCATTCAACTATTATTTCATCATAAAATAAACAAGAGTGACTGGTGTTAAGAAATAAACAAAAAATCCAGAAGCCATGTTGCAAATGGCTTCTGGATTTACATTATAGGGGAATGGCCAGATCATTTTGATTGAATCCGATGTCTTCGAGAGCTTGTTTTAAGCTTGAGCTTGTTTTTAAATCGTCGAAGGTTATACCGAGATTCCCTAAAGTATGGGCAACTTCAGGACGGATACCTGTCAATACCGACTGGACACCCATCATTTTTAAAGCATTTACAATTTGATAGATATTATGTGAAATCATCGTATCCATGATTGCTACACCGGAAATATCAATAAATAAATAGTCTAATTGTAATTCAGAGCTTTTTTTTAGTGCCGTTTCCATAACAGAGCTGGATCTATGAGTATTAATTTCCCCGACAAGAGGAAGAATCGCAATTTTGTCAGCTATCGGCACGATTGGTGCTGAAAGTTCATCCATAGCAGTATGAACAAGGGCTAACTGATCATTTTGCTGCTTTATAAATAGCTCATTGAAAAGATAAGCAATTTCATCGAGTAAGGGATTTATCTTTTTATTTGATTGCAGCATAATGGAGGCAGAAATTTGATTGTCGATTTGCTCATTGAAAAAATCCCAAATGGCCGTACGGAATGTGGAAAGAGTTTTTAGAGAGTCGTTTAGGGAGATTCCTCTTTGTATGGCTATTTCCCCAACTTTCTGAGACCACTCTTTTATTTTAATGAGAGAATCCCTTTGATCTTCATATAAAGATTCACCCAGTATGTGTATCAATTCAATTCTCCACTCTGTGATCTTCTCCATTTGCAAACCTGAAAACTTCAGTTGTTCAGAGTAACGTTGTTCCTGATAGTCAATTATATATTTAGCAATTTCGGATTTATGTGAAACGATTTCTTGACCCAGATATAATAATTCATCTCTCATTCTTTTCAGTCAACTCCTTATACTGCTCATTTATTTAAAACTTTCAAAATAATCTCTTTTAATGGTAATATAGTATATCATAAAATCTAGTAGAATTATACTTTCTTAAAGCATGGATAATGTACGGACAATATAAACAGCAACTTTAACAGAGGGAGTAAATGAAATGACTCAAATATGTTTAGTAAGGCATGGTCAAACAGAATGGAATCTCTTGGGTAAATTACAAGGGCAAACAGATATACCATTAAATGAAACTGGAAAGCTTCAAGCAGAAGAATGCAGAGAATTTTTGAAGAAATCACAATGGGATGTTCTCATAACCACTTCTTTGATGAGAGCGAGAAAAACAGCGGATATTATCAATGAATCACTGGAACTGCCCTTAGTTGAAATGGATCATTTCAAGGAACGCCATTTTGGTGAGGGGGAGGGACTGTCCCGTGAAGAAAGAGAAGCGCGATATCCTGACTTTATCTTTCCGAATATGGAATCGTATGAAAAGTTGGTCGAGAGGGTGCAGGAAGGGCTGGACGATATTCATGCTCAGTTTCCCGGCAAGAGGGTACTGTTAGTTGCTCACGGTGCTGTCATCAGTGCAGTATTACGGGAGTTTCATGCAGAGGATGCAATACTGGGGCAAGTGAAGTTATTTAACGGTTGCCTGACCAATCTCCATATGAAAAATAAACGATGGGCAGTTCATTCCTATAACGAAGTAGGTCACCTATCAGAGCATTCATAAAGCTTGAGAGCAGGTAACTTTCGCAAAGATTGTTGTTTTCTAGCATAGAGTCTGCCAGGGCTCTGTCAACCAGGTTTATGCTGATGGTGAGGGGAACTGCTCCGCTTGCAGCTAGCGTTCGGCCGAGCCTCCTGAGCCGAACGGGGTCTCGGCACTCCCAAAATCCGCCGGAGTCTGCGCAGTTCCCCTCACCATCTTAAACAGTATTTTCATGACAGAGCTTCAAGGTGTGCAAGAAAACAATGTAACGAGAAAAAAATAATCCTTCTTCCTTAAAATGAAATGCAATCTCTTTTACCTTAAATGAGATTGCTTTCTCTTCTACAATAGCAACAAACTTTACGAATAGAGCCTTCTGGAAAGACGTTATGAATTCTATTATAATGAGAAGTGCATAAATGGATATTCGTGAAACGGTGTGATTTCATTGGCAATAATTTTGTTTGATGGCATATGTAATTTTTGCAATAGTAGTGTGCGATTTATTATCGAGCGTGATCCTGAAGGAATCTACCAGTTTGCTTCCTTACAAAGCGATATTGGTCAGCAATTATTGAAGAAGCACAACATTCCTTATACAACAGATAGCTTTGTATTAATTGAAGATCATAAAGCGTATGTGGAATCAACCGCTGCTTTAAAGGTGTGCTCTCATTTGACATGGCCATGGAAGTTTTTCACTACATGCATAATCGTTCCTAAGCCCTTAAGAGATAGGGTTTACAGATGGATTGCCATGAATAGATACAAATGGTTTGGGAAACAAGAGAGTTGTATGCTGCCTTCGCCAAACATAAGAGAACGTTTTATAGAATAGAAAGACTCGAGGAAATCCCCCCGAGTCTTTTCGTTCCTTATTCAGTTTTAATTGTTTTAACCGAAACCCTTCTTCCAGAACGTGGACCATCAAACTCACAGAGGTAGATGCCTTGCCAAGTTCCCAATAGAAGTTCCCCATTACTGACGATGATTGTTTGAGAGTGTCCGACTGTACTTGTCTTTAAATGAGCAGCCGTGTTTCCTTCTCCATGAAGGTCGAGAGTATGTTCCCAAGGGTATACCTCGTCTAATCGACGTAGAAAATCTGTTTTCACATCGGGATCCGCATTTTCATTCACCGTGATTCCGGCTGTTGTGTGTAAGGATTGAACCATGACAACGCCTTCCTTCATTTTTTCGAGGTTGACGACTTCTTGGACATACGTGGTGATATCAATCATTTCATCGCGCTTTTTGGTATCGATTGTAAGAGTTTTTATCATAGCAATGCCCCTTTCTATGTAAGTCTCATTCCTCTACATTCCACTAAAAGGCTTTCTTAAAACCAGCCGTACTCTTTAACAAATTTCACAAGTTGGTATGTTCGCAGTAAAACGGGAAAACGGGCGTAATGTGGGGAGGGGTTTAATCCCAAGTGGATCATGAATTTTTCTGATTCTACAAATTTCTTCTGCTGATTCCATTTGAGGAAAGATATGAATGGCTCGTTTCATCGGTCTACTCCTTTTATTCACATGATGCATCTTGATTTCCTATGAATGTATGCCCATTACGTTCAAATGAAGCTCTGTAACACTTTCCGTCTTTTGTCCTGTATAGGGCTTCATACACTTTTTCTTTATTATCAGTGGTATGAGTTTGAATGATTCCAATGATGGTTGAGTCGGGAGATACGGTTTGTAGAGATGTTTCAATGCTAGAGTGCAAAAGGAACCGCTGATAGCCATATATTATAATAACGCAAGCAACAAGTAAGATGAACATCCAGCGGAAGCCTTCGAGTAGTAAAGTCTTATTCATTAGAGACTGCTCCTATCTTCTATACATTCTCCATAGAATAAGGGCTAAATATAGCCCTTAAATGATTCAACTTAACTTTTCATATAATCTCTTAGCAAGGTTTAAAGCAGCCATGTTATCTCCATGAAGACAAATGGTATCCGCTTTAATTGATAAAACCTCACCATCTGTTGAAACTACTTCTTGTTTCTCCACCATTCGTAAGACTTGCTTTTCGACTTCATTTTCATCATGAAGTACGGCATTGGGAAGGGAACGGGGAGTTAGTGAACCATCAGGTTGATAAGTTCGATCGGCGAATACTTCATGAGCAACATGCAACCCGATTTCCTCTCCTGCTTTTGTCAGCTCACTTTGAGATAGGCCGAACAATGTTAACTCAGGGTCAAGGTCGTATACTGCTTCAGCAATCGATGCAGCCAGTTCGGAATCCTTCGCAGCCATATTATAGAGGGCACCATGAGGCTTTACATGTGACAACTTGCCTCCCTGTGCCTTGACGAAAGCGAGAAGGGCGCCAGTTTGATATTGTACAAGGGCATATGCTTCTTCAGGAGTGATATGTAGCATTCTTCTTCCGAACCCTTGTAGGTCAGGTAATCCAGGGTGAGCACCAATCTTTAGATTGTGACTTAATGCATTTGTGACTGTTTGTTTCATTACGAGGGGATCTCCTGCATGGAATCCGCAAGCGACATTGACGGAGGAAACGAATTTCATCATTTCTTCATCTTGTCCAATTGTATATGTACCAAAACTTTCTCCTAAATCACAGTTTAAATCGATTTTCATTTTTCCATCCTTTCATCCACTGAAAATGAATTGTAACATTCTGAATTCTTATTTATCATATCATACATTGTATCAGGATGCTTTTCTGATAGAGTAGTGGAGAATGAAGGGGGAAAATGATTTTCTCATCAAATTTTAATCTTGCTCTAATGGGGTTCACCTTTTCACCCGTTACAATAAATCTTGCTTATGAATAAGGATTTATCACTCCTAAACAAAAAGAAAGTGGGGTAGCTTTCTTTTTGTTTAAATCTTTATTATGTAAGACCCATTCTAATTTCTTTTCTTTGGAGACAAAAGTTTTGCTGAAGCTTTTGTCTTCTTTTTGTCTATTTTTAAGGCTCTATTCGTAAAGTCTGTTGCTATTGTAGAGGAGAAAGTAAGAGTTGATTTCCGCTACAGGATGCTCGCTTTCCGCGGGGCTGGCGGTGAGCCTCCTCGGCTGCGCCTCCGGGGTCTCACCTGTCCAGCTATTCCCGCAGGAGTCGAGCATCCTTCCACTCCAATCAACTTTCTGAGCATGTATCCTTAATGGAAAACAATAAAAACAAGGATTTTAGCAAGCAATCTCATTAAAGAGATGGAATTTCATTTTTAGGGAGAAGGATTACTTTTTTCTCGTTACATTGTTTTCTTGCACACCTTGAAGCTCTGTCATGAAAATACTATTTAAGATGGTGAGGGGAACTGCGCAGACTCCTGCGGAAGTACGGTCGTGCCGAGACCCCGTTCGGCTAAGCTGAGGAGGCTCGGCCGAACGCTAGCTGCAAGCGAAGCAGTTCCCCTCACCATCCAGCACACACTAATTGACAGAGCCTTGCAGAACTCATATTAAAAACAAGAATCTTTGGGAAAAGAGCGTAAATAAGTTTCTGAAACAATAAAAAGCACTGAGCCCCATGCAATGAGGTTCAGCGCTTCTTTAATGCTGATATAAGGAATACAGCTTAGTCACCTCCGTTTTAACGGTGTCCACTAGAGAAGGAGGAGATATGACTCTCGCCTGGCTTCCAAAATTTAAGATCCAGTTTACCAGGCCGGTACTGACACGGGCTTTTGTTGTGAGAATAAAATGGTTTTCACCGTTTCTTTGTATGTCTACATCCTTTCCGAACTTATCGATGATCACATTGATGAGGTGATTTTGAAACGAAACTTTTATCCATTCTTCATCACCTGCAAACATATGAAAGGTGGATTGTACATACTTAGATACATCAAATGGTTCGTATGGAAAGGTTTCTGAAAGGGGTTCTACATTCCTTAGTCGATCAACCCGGTAGTGGCGAATTTCGTCTGCTTCAAAATAATAGGCAATGAGATAGTAGAAATCATTTGCCCATGCAAGGGCATAGGGCTTCACTTTATAAAGCTTTCCGTCATGACTCAAGTTAAACTGTTTCCTCACATCGTATCGACCATATTGGAACGTAATCATTCTACGTTCTGCGATTGCTTCATGAATATCATGGATAGCGAGGCGAATATAGGGACTTTCACTTTTAATGGAGGAATCGATTTGTATTTCATTATGCAGCTTTTTACCTTGATGAAGACTTGTGAGCCGCTTTATTTTTCCTGTCAGCTGCCTCGTTTCCTTCTTGGATATAAATTTGGCCGAAACGACTGCATCAATGAGCATGCGAAGTTCATATAGCTCGAACAGGCGATACTGATGACTATAATATTTAGGCAGCCCTTCTTTTTCCTGGTTTATGGTGACATCGAAATTATTTCTGATAAGATGCTCAAGGTCATCTTTTAATGAATTCTTGTTTAATTTTACGTCCGGGCCAAACATCTGCTTAAAACGAGAATAATATCATCCAGACTCAACTCATGGTCCTCATCCGTTTCTTCACTCAAAATACCCATCAACCTAAGCACTCTCTCTTTATTATCCACCCTCGTCATATGGACATGCTCCTTTCGGGGACAAACCTAAAAACAGTAAGATATTTTCATAAAACTATCAATATTCCGATATCTTTGTCAACACATTATTTCTAAAATGCTCTTCAATGAACCAGAAAAAAGAACCCATGAATGCTCATGGGTTCCCAGCTGCTATTTAAGTAAACGAAAGACCGTCGGAATTCTATAATGCTCTCCCTCATAGGCTCTGATCGCTCCCAATATCGTAAAGATCAAGGCCAGGACCCCCACGACCGGAGCCAGAACAAATCCAATCAGCACCACCATCAAAATGGTGCTTACCAAACCATAAACGGCATATGAAATGAGAAAGTTGAAATATTCCTTTCCATGATAGTCCACAAACTCCGATTCATCCTTCTTGATAAGCCAGATGATCAATGGTCCAATGAATGCTGTGAAGAAGCTTAATATATAAATAAGAGCAGCCATCATTCTTTCATCTTTTGTCGGCATATTGAAATTCCTCCTCTTCACCGCTCACCCTAAAATAGAGTAAACAGTCAGTTTGATTCTATCCTCCTCTATACTTACGTGCATTCAGTCAGAAAGTTTCATCTTATCCCGTATTTTTTTGAAACCCCATAAAGAGAAATTCATCAAACTTCAGGACAGTCCTCATGAAACGTGAAAGGATGGAATATATGTTAAATAGAGGAGTTTGTCCTTAGTGGACTTGCAGAAAGGTAGTGGTGGATTTGAATAAATTTGAAGCCTTTATTCTGGGAATCATACAAGGTTTAACTGAGTTCCTTCCAATTTCAAGCACAGGTCACCTTTATCTGGGGAGGCTTAGCTTTGGCTTGGAGGAAGCTGGACTTTTCTTGGATACAATGCTTCATATCGGAACCTTGATCGCTGTTCTCGTTGTGTATCAAAAGGAACTTCTTTACATGCTAAGGCACCCCTTTAGTAAATTATCGTGGATTCTCATTATTGGAACGATCCCGGCTGTAATCGTTGGTTTTTTGTTCGAAGATTTCTTCGACTCAATCTCAAAGTCGGGTACCACCATCGGATGGGAGTTTCTTGCAACGGGATGTATTATGTATGTTGCAGATGGAGTGAAAAATGGCTATAAAAAACTTGATGATCTTTCTTACACTGATGCAGTGGTAATCGGGAGCTTTCAAGCAGCAGCCATATTCCCCGCATTATCAAGGTCAGGCTTAACCATTGCGGCAGGTTTATTCAGGAAACTGGACAGGGAAACGGCGGCTTATTTTTCCTTTCTTCTCTCTACCCCTGCCATTCTCGGTGGGATCGTGCTTCAAGGAAGAGAAATGATAGGGGGAACTGTTGAAGCGATTTCTTTTTCAAGTTTAGCCATCGGAACAGTAAGTGCCGCAGTGTTCGGATACTTCGCCATCCTTACGATGGTGAATTTCTTGAAAAAGCACTCGCTGAAAATTTTCTCTTACTACGTGTGGGCGTTAGGGCTCTTGATTCTCTTTCTTCAATATTCAGGAATCATGTAGGAGGAACTCGATGAACCATGAAACGATTGTACACATCCTGACACAATTAACTGATTGGGGTTACACAGGAATCGCACTTGCACTCATGATAGAAGTGATTCCAAGCGAGCTTGTATTGAGCTATGCAGGCTTTATGGTGAATGCCGGTAAGATAACCTTCATTGGAGCTTTCCTTAGCGGGGTCATCGGAGGCACTATTGCACAACTATTTCTTTATTGGCTTGGCTATTATGGTGGCCGCCCCTTCTTCGAAAAATATGGAAAGTATCTTCTTATTCAGCAAAAGCATTTGAACGCTGCTGAAAAATGGTTTGATCAACATGGTACCATCGTCATTTTCACCGCTCGATTTATTCCGATTGTCCGTCACGCCATCAGTATTCCGGCGGGCATCACCCGCATGCCTCTATCTACTTTTAGTCTTTATACCTTTGCAGCCATGCTTCCCTGGACATTATTGTTTATTGTCATCGGGATGGAGCTGGGTACTCATTGGGAGCATATAGAAGTAATCGGAGTACGTTATATAAAGCCTTTAAGTTTCATTGCGGTGTTAGGAACATTTCTCTATCTGTTTTTTTCCAATTGGAGAAACAAAAGGAAGGAATGACTTCTTTTTTTCCATGAAATTGTTTAAAATAAGAAGGAAACAAGACCCACGAAAGGATTAACTATGAATTCCATACTATTAAAGAACGCAACCATATACCCCATCACATCAAAGCCCATTCAAAATGGCTCTGTACTTATAAAAGACGGAAAAATCAAACAGATATACTCACATAGCGTAGAGCCATCCCCCGAGGCTTCAGTGTATGATTGCCAGGGGAAATTTCTCTTCCCCGGCTTCATCGACTCCCATACCCACCTGGGGTTATATGACGAAGGTACAGGGTGGGCAGGTAATGATGCCAATGAAACCATCGAGCCCATGACGCCTCATATCCGGGCTTTTGACGGCGTGTATCCATTGGATCCCGGTTTTAAAGATGCTCTGAAGTACGGTGTCACAACGGTTAATGTCATGCCGGGGAGCGCAAATGTCATCGGTGGTACGACTGCTGTGATCAAAACCCATGGCTCAACGATTCGTTCTATGATCATTAAAGAAACCTCCGGATTGAAAATTGCCCTGGGGGAGAACCCGAAGCGGATTCACAGCACTGGCAACAATGATTCCATTACTAGAATGGGCATTATGGGTATGCTTAGAGAAGCCTTTTTCTCAGCTAAATATTGCGATCAACCCGAAGAGCTGAGGGTTGCACCTTTAGTATCCGCTTTAAAACGTGAAATTCCGGTTCGGATACATGCGCACCGTGCAGATGATATCCTGTCTGCGGTCCGGTTTGCCGACGAATTCAATTTGGATTTACGAATCGAACATTGTACAGAAGGACATCTCATCTCTGAGGAATTTCTCGGTAGGAATTTAAAGGTTTCGGTAGGTCCCACCTTCACGAGAAGATCGAAAGTAGAGCTTAAAAACAAAAGCTGGATCACCTATCAAAAATTGACAGAAGCCGGTGTCGAAGTATCCATCACGACAGATCACCCGTACACTCCCATTCAATACTTAAATATGTGTGCGGCTATAGCTGTACGTGAAGGTTTGGCAGAACATAAAGCTCTTGAAGGCATTACCATCCTACCCGCAAGAAACCTTGGTGTATCTGACCGGATCGGTAGTATCGAGATGAACAAGGATGCGGATTTAGTCCTTTGGAGTCACCATCCATTTCATTTTATGGCGAAGCCCATCATTACGATGGTGAATGGAGAAATCGCTTATCAAAACGTGTAGAAATTTGTTAAAAATTTTCATCAAAATTTAGCATTTTGCCTATTTCCTTTTTGAGAAATTTCGTATATGATACAAATGGATAATATATTTCCGGTTACATTATTCTAAAAACGCTTTATAGAGTGATTGTAATGAAGGGAAGGCAAAAGGTGCGCCACCAGTTTCTGACTGGTCTTAGTGGGTTCGATTCCCACCCCGAAATTTTTTAGTTACCATTTAAAAATTTCGAGGGTGGGATCGTACGCAAGTAGACTGCCCTCAAGGAGGGTCTACTATGATCAAGAAACGTGAATTACATGAGTGTCATGAGCTCTATGACCTGATGGTGCACCCGGATGTCTTCCCTTTTGTGCGTCAAAAAGCTCATTCCTATGACGAACTCCTATTCTTAACGAAACAAACGATTGAAGCTGAGGAACGTGGAGAACTCATTTCACGAACCATTTTGGACGAATGGGGCAACCCGATCGGAACAATAAACTTATTTGATATTCAAGAAAATGCTGGATTCCTGGGAACCTGGATTGGCAAACCCTATCATGGAAAAGGATACAACCAGCCAGCCAAAGACGCTTTCTTCGCTGAGCTTTTCTTTGAACTGGGTATGGAAACCATCTTCATGAGAATCCGCAAAGTGAATACCCGCTCCCAAAAAGCAGCAGAAAAACTTCCATATGTAATAAAAGCGAATGACACAAGAAAATCTCTTTACGAACAATTAAATGCTCAAGAAGAAGTATATGATTTATATGAAATCCCTAAAGACTTATACACACTCTATCTATATCAGCATCAACAATCCCAAGAAGAAGAGCAAGCTTTGGAAGCTTAGGATATAAACCGATTTCCCTATGAGGAAATCGGTTTTTTGTTTAATTATGCATATACGATTCCTCTCTATGCCTACATAAATAGATTATAGCTCATAAAAAAAGGAGCTGCTGATCGTTGACGTTTTATCTCTTTTTCAAAAGATAAACAAACTACAGGCAGCTCCCTCTTTTATTTCTTTTTCGCTACTTTCTCGAAATACAAATTTCTTACGACATAGGTTTTATAGTTCTCCAATTTTCTTTTTTCCAGCGGATGATAATGGATTCCCGCCTTTTTAAGCTCTTGAAGGTACCATCCTTTTGAAAATTGATAAGCCATCGTGCCTCTCCCCTTCAACCATTTATATACTATATGCTTAAAGGTGAGTACAATGACTTGTTATCGGGACATAGATGAAAGTTCCTCATACATGTCTTTTATGGTATATGCTTTTTGACCTTTTTCCATGCTGTGGATATAGGTATCTCGATTTTCTTTTAACTCCTTGACTTTCATGAGGAAGCTTGCTTCTGTCAGCTCTTCTTCTTCCAGCTTTAATGCATATCCATGCTTTACGAAGCTGTTAGCGTTAAGGATCTGATCTCCCCGACTGGCTTCCCTTGATAGGGGGATCAGTAACATTGGTTTCTTCAACGCAAGAAATTCAAAGATCGAATTAGATCCCGCGCGAGAAATCACATAATCTGTCATCGCTAAATAGTGAGGAAGCTCACCTTTTATGAATTCATATTGTCGATAGCCTTGAGGGGTATAAGTTTCATCAATATTCCCTTTACCGCATATGTGTAAAATTTGGAAATCCGCTAACAGGTCATCCAGATTCCCTCTTACCGCTTCGTTAATTTTTCTGGCACCAAGACTCCCACCCATGATCATCAATACAGGCTTATCTTCATAATACCCGGTTAATCGTTTTCCTTCCCGTGCATCTCCTGTAAACAACTCTTCACGTATTATCGCTCCTGCACATAATGATTTATCACTTGGAAGTGATTGAACCGTTTCAGGAAAAGTGGTGAAGATTTTGGTCGCGAATGGAACCGCTAATTTGTTCGCGAGTCCCGGCGTTACATCTGATTCATGAATCGCTACTGGAATCTTTGCCATCTTGGCAGCCATGACGACGGGAACGGAAACAAATCCCCCTTTTGAAAAGATGATGTCTGGCTTCGTCTTTCGAATGACAGCTAATGCATCGAACACGCCCTTCATCACCCGGAATGGATCCGAAAAGTTTTTCCATGAAAAATATCGTCTGAGCTTTCCGCTTGAAATACTTTCGTACGGAATATGAGGAAACTGTTCTGTTATGATTTCCTTTTCGATTCCGTCTTCCGATCCAATATACGTTATCTCCCAGCCTTCTTTTTCAAAGTGTGGGATCAGTGCCGTGTTTACTGTAACGTGACCTGCTGATCCACCACCTGTAAATAAAATACGTTTATTCATATGTATAGACTCCTAACTCGATTTTCTACTATCTTTCTCATTCATCATTATACACTTTACCAAAAATGCAGGTAGGATAGAACTAAGAAAATTTGACAAAAGGAAAGGGTTCCTCCTGTTATGCTCAATAAGAACCCTTTCAATCTCTGCGAAGAACCCATAGGAGGATGCAATGAAGACTTCCTAAAACAGTGCTTCTTTATCTCGCTTCAGTATGTAATTCGCTACATTTCTTCCGCTTATCGTAACCATCGGGGAGCCTCCACCCGGATGAGTCGTACCTCCGACATAGAAGAGGTGCTCAATGTCCTTGCTGACGTTGGAAGGGCGAAGAAACGCTTCTGTCATCCGGTGGGAAGCAAGGCCATATAAAGAGCCTTTATAGGCGGAGAATTTCTGTTTGATCGTATCCGGGGTATATACTCTCTCTACTTCTAATGATTCTCGTATAGGTAGACCTTTTGCTTCTAATTTCTGATAAATCTTCTCCTTATAAGCATCGGCTTGCTCGTCGGATAACGGAGCGGCTGGAGCATTCACAAGGATGAACAAATTACTTCCCTTTGTAACACGGGAATCAGTGGCAGCTGAATGACTGATATAGATTGTAGGATCACTTGGAAGCTCTTTTTTCATGAAAATCTCCGAGAACTCCTTTTGATAATCTTCTGTGAAATACACCTGGTGATGATGAACGGAATCCTGAAAGGTCCGTAACCCTGCCAAAATGACAAAAGCGGAAATGGAAGGTTCATAGGCATCCAGTTTCCTATCAGGGTGGCTTGGTCGATCTTTCTCTTCAATAAGGTTTTTCGTAGCCGTGATAAAATCTCCATTCACTATCACATCATAAGCAGATATCGTTTCGCCGTCTCCAGTTACAACACCCACTGCTCTTTTGTCCTTGACCACAATCTCTTTAACTTTTTTCCCCAGGTGGACAGTCCCTCCCAGTTCTTTAAAGAATTGACAGAAGCCCTTCGCTATCCCAGTGTTTCCACCATGCGTATAATACACCCCTTCCTTCATCTCGAGGTGGCCGATCAACGAAAAGGTCGCTGGGCACGCATACGGTGAGGATCCAATATACGTTGCATAACGATTAAACACCTTCAACACATCCTCATCCTGAAAGAACCTTCGGTGAAAATGATTCATCTTTTCAAAGGGACGGACCTTCATAAAGCTATAGGATAGCTGAGGGGAAAGATAATCCCGCCATGAACCAAAAACCCGGTAGAAAAAACCCCGCTCGGCTAATGTATACAGCTTTTCCACTTCCCTTAAGTATTCTTTGTAATGAGATGCCCCGTACGGATCCAGTTTTTCAAGTTCCGCTCTCATTTCCTCCGGGTCCGCTGATTGATATAGAATTCTCCCATTGTGAAAGACGTTTTTCGTATGTTTTACAAGTCGCTTAAACTGAAAATAATGAGAAGAGTCTCCTCCTGCATCATTGATCACCGATTGAAACACTTCAGGCATGGTAATGGTATTCGGACCAAAATCAAAGGAATACCCCTCCATTTCAACAGGCATCATTTTCCCTCCAGGATGAAGGTTCTCTTCTATGATCGTTACGTTATAGCCTTTACTCTGGAGAGAAATACCGGCGGACAATCCGCCTAATCCGCCTCCAATAATGACGATATCCTTCATGAGTAGGTCCTCCCCTTCCAAACGTATCCCTGTTTCTTCATTCCTCTCAGCATAGAAGCCCACATAATGATGATAAAGCTTATAGAAGCAAGCGGCATGATAAGAAAATGCCACCTGGATTGATTGGATGCCAAATCAATAATAAGGGTTTGTACCCAGATCGTAACCAACGGAACACAATAGCTCCATTCCCCTGCCATTAACCCATATAGGAACAGGGGAAGCGGCAGTATGTAAAATATGATGTAAAAAAGGGAAAGCAGTGAAACCGAAATGGGATTTCTCCCTAAACCTATATAAACATTTTTCAAGAAACCTGCCCAAACTTCCTTATTGGTATCATACATATGACATGTCACATCATATGTATTGTTGACGATTGTTACCTTCCACCCCTTCTCCTTCACTTTCCTCGCAATATGCACATCTTCTAATAAAGACGATTTCACCGCTTCATGACCACCGCACTCTTCATACGCTTCCCTCTTAAAAAACATAAAGGACCCGTGAGCCGCGGTAAATGCTTTATTAGTCGTATGATTGGCAACTGCAATGGGTAAATGAAAATATACCAGGAAGTGTTGAAACGGAACCAGCATCTTACCGAGAAAAGTAGGGATGGGAAATTGGGGAAATCCCGTTACAAGCCCTGCATCGTAGTGGTTCATCTGGAATAATGCTTTCTCAATGACGGACGGGGACACCCTGACGTCAGCATCAAGGAATAAATAATAGGTTCCGCCTGCATGTCTGCTAAGCTCCTTGCATGCATGAACCTTTCCTACCCATCCTTTTGGAAGGGGCTTCCCATTGACTACCTTGAAACGGGAATCCCCTTTCGTCAGTTGAGATAGGAGCTCTTCGGTACGATCCGTCGAGCCATCATCTAATATGATAAATTCTACATGTGAATGGGTAATCTTCTTTATACTTGCAATTAATCCCTTCACATTCCTTTCCTCATTTCTCATTGGCACCAGGACTGAAACAAGTTCATTCGAAGATAATTTACTGGAAAGCTTCGGCAAGAAGAGGAGATTGATGAATGTGACCAGAACAAATAAGAGCGTGATGAGTATATAATAATTCAATGTCTATTCACCCCCGCTTCCTTCTTTTCCAGAAACTCAACCATTCACTATTCGTAGGGAATCCTTTGAGTAATAATTGAAAGCTCGATAGGTCTTCTTTAATGATATCAGCTTTTAGGGAATCGAGCCTTTTTTCCATAATCGTCCTTAAACTGTCTGTAAGCTCTTTTCTTGATTGCTTGCTATGATCACCATTCTCTTCAAAGATCCGGATAAATAATTCAGGCCTTTGATCATGACGAAATGTGTAGTAAAACGTGACCATCGTCACCTTTATCCCTGGGTTCCGTTCAATTAAGAAGCCAGGTCCACTCATAAACGAAAGAGGTCTCTTCTCAAGATGCTCTTCCTTCCCCTGGGGAAAGATCCAGACAGTTTTTTTCTGTTGCAGGCGTGTTTCAGCAAACTTTAAAGAAGACAATAAGTCTTTAGGTGAATCAGGGTTCACAGAGAATGCCCCGATTTTACGAAAAAAAGAGAATTCCTCCATCCCTTTCCGACTCATCATCCCATAGCTGTCTTCTTTTATAACATAATGATTTAAGTAAAAGACCATCAACCCGTCCCACCAGCTCGAGTGATTCGCGAGTATCAAGTGTCCGGAAGGTGATTTCCTTTCCTCCCTCCGATCATCGATCCATACACGATAAAAATGTTTTTTCAGCAGATAAGTAAGGTAGTTGGCGAAGATGCGTTGAAATCCCGGACTTTTCTTCGGTTCGATCATATTACCTTCTCCAATCGTTTTCTAAGTAAGAGAGACACACCGTAAAGTGCCAATGTAATCCAAACAGCCATCCACAGGCCTTCTACGATCGCTGTCACGATAAACATAAAGATCACGAGGAAATACAACCGTCTCATCCGCGAGCTCCAATGTGAAGAAACATCCTCGTGTTTTATCCAATAGTACAGGATAAATTGAATGAAGAACGAAACAAAAAACCAGCCTAAGAAATTTTGAGATGGAATATCATAATACATCCCTCCCTCATCCCATATCCAGTACTCACGGCCTTTAAAAGCTACCGGATCAATAATCAAGTCCATCGTCACCGCTAAAAGGGATGTGAACGTGCTATAAATAAACGCTCCCATTACAGTCCTTCTTTGGTATAGTAGAAATTCATAGTGTGCCATACTCGTGAAGATTACCATGACCCAGGCAAAGCCTATGGTGACGGGTACACCAACCAGTTGAATGCCAAAGTCTTTTTCATAATGGTAAGAACCAAATATCAGACCATAATGAACACCTAAAGACTCTGCAAAAATCGTAAGCAGCATTATACACATCGCGATGATGGCCCCATTCTGTCTTCCGAATTTCCTCATTGCATAAAGAATAGCCAAAAAACCGGCCAAATATAAAAAAACGGCATTTGCCCATTGAAGGGACGGTGGTAGCCAATCGAGAGAAACGAGAATGATCCCCACTCCGTACCATATTAAAAAAACAATCCAAATCCAGTCCTGCCATTGTATAGTCATTCTCTGCCTC
The DNA here is from genome assembly GCF_003315075.1 of Rossellomorea aquimaris. Lineage (GTDB taxonomy): Bacteria > Bacillota > Bacilli > Bacillales > Bacillaceae_B > Rossellomorea > Rossellomorea aquimaris_C. The sequence goes on along the minus strand of NZ_QNRJ01000021.1, from coordinate 21,658 downwards.
CATGACAACTTAATCTATTCAACAACCATTATATAAGAGTGCTGCGTTAAAATGCATATTTGACTCTCTATCACTTGAAAATATGATACAGTATGATAGTGAATTTATCATATGTTCAAGTGCCGTTATGCAAAGGAGTTCATTCTATGAGAGAAACACACACTATTAAAGAGAAAATCAAACAATTGTCACTTATACTCATTCCCATTCTGGTCACCCAGCTTGGGATGTTTGCGATGAATTTCTTTGACACCATCATGTCAGGAAAGTATTCTCCCGCCGACCTGGCAGGTGTCGCCATAGGTTCCTCCCTTTGGGTTCCGGTATTTACAGGGTTAAGTGGCATCCTGCTCGCAGTTACCCCCATCGTCGCTCAATTAATAGGAGGAGGAAATAAGAAAGATGTGCCTCACACTGTGCTTCAAGGTGTCTATGCTGCCATTGCTCTATCACTTTTCGTGATGATTGTCGGTGCATTCGTTCTTAATCCAATTCTGAACGGAATGAATATCGAAACACAGGTCCGTACTGTAGCCAAGGAGTACCTTATAGGACTTTCGTTTGGGATGATTCCATTGTTTATCTATAATGTGCTGAGATCGTTTATTGATGCTTTAGGAATGACAAGGGTCACCATGTTTATTACCTTGCTTTCCCTTCCAATCAATGTGGTGTTTAATTATATACTGATTTTCGGAAAACTCGGTTTCCCTGCATTAGGAGGAGTAGGTGCGGGTTATGCATCAGCCATCACCTATTGGGTCATTACTCTCATTGCCTTTTGGGTCGTGCATACGAAAAGTCCTTTTGACCAATTCTTTGTCTTTAAAACCCTTCATAAGCCAAACCTTCATAAGTGGAAAGAGCTCTTTCAAATCGGGGTACCCATCGGTTTATCGATTTTCTTTGAAGTAAGCATTTTCTCTGCCGTTACTTTGTTAATGAGCAACTATGACACCGTTGTTATCGCAGCTCATCAAGCAGCGATCAATTTTGCATCCTTTCTCTATATGATCCCTCTAAGTATATCGATGGCATTAACCATCGTTGTAGGGTTTGAGGTAGGAGCGAAAAGGCTTCGGGATGCAAAGATCTACAGCTGGATGGGGGTATGCTTTGCATTACTATTGGCAGTCATATACGGTGTGATCTTGCTCGTGTTCCGTACAGAAATCTCGTACCTTTATTCAGATGATGCATATGTATTGGAATTAACGGCGCATTTCTTATTATATGCCGTATTCTTTCAGCTATCAGATGCCGTTCAGGCTCCGGTACAAGGGGCACTCAGAGGATACAAGGATGTTAATATCACTTTTATGATGGCCCTCATATCCTATTGGGTCATTGGATTACCCCTGGGTTATGTCCTGGCAAACTACACTGACTTTGGTCCATATGGATTTTGGCTCGGTCTGACATCCGGATTAACGGCAGGTGCCATAACATTGACTGCCAGGCTGTTATTCATACAAAAAAAGTATCGTAAACAATATAGCCTTATAAGTGAATAAACCCATAAATGAAATCAATAGACACAGCAGATTCTATTTTCTGCCGTGTCTATTCTTTCATTCACTGACGAAATACCTTTCCCAGCACATCCTTGCCCCCTGTAACGGGAATGATGGAGCCGGTAATGAAATCAGATTCTTCTTTACAAAGAAAAGAAATGATCCTCGAAAGGTCTTCCCCTGTCCCTGGTCGCCCGACCGGTGTGCCCGGATCATGATGTTCTTTTGCTTTATGGATCTTTTCCTCTTTCCATTCGCCTACGATATCTCCAGGGCAAATCATATTGGCGGTTATTCCATTACGAGCTTCTTCTATTGATATCGTTTTCGTAAAGGAAGCGAGTCCCGCTTTTGCTGCCGCAAACGCGGAACGATAGATCCAGCCTGGTGCTGTTTCAACTCGATCATATCCAAACGTAATGATTCTTCCCCAGTTCTTTTCACGCATTTTAGGAATGATCAGCCTTGATAAATAAAAAACGCTATTTAAATTTCCATTTACTATGTAATTCCATTCTTCCGGGGTGTAATCCACAAATGACTTCCTCTCTTTCACGTAAGGACCTGCATTATGAATTAAAATATCGATACTTTCGACTTCAGTCCATATCTCCGTTACCATTCGTTCACATTCTTCCGGTACAGAAATATCACCTTTGACCGCTATTAATTTATTGTTAAATTTCTCCTTCAAGTGGGAGACAAGATCCTTAACAAATTGATCGTCTTGCCTGTAGTTAATGATAACGGTATAGCCTTGTTTCGAGAATTCTTCTACCGTTCGCCGGCCGATCCCCTTCGACCCTCCCGTTATTAGCACAACTTTTTCTTTCATCAAGCTCACTCCACGTACTCGTTATACTTCAATAGTAAGAATGATTAGGCTGAATTGCAAATGTGAGCTCTTAAGTCATGTGTTCATGAACTTACATTCACTATTCTTTGTATACCTTTCCTAGTTGAGTGAAAACCTAACCTCAAACCTTCTTTATAGGCTTTGTTGTGCAAAATGTGAACATCACTTTAACTTTAAAGTGGAAAAACACAAAAAACAACCTCTCCAAAAGAGAGGCTGCTTTCATGGTGCGTAATATTATTTACCAATGAAAAGTTGAGTCCAGTAGTTACCGTTCTCTACATATCCTACACCGATGTGAGTGTAGTTTGTGCTTAAGATATTTTTACGGTGACCCTCACTGTCCATCCATGCTTGTACTACTTCTTCTGGAGTAGGTTGACCCATAGCGATGTTTTCACCGGCAGAGCTGTATTGGATGCCGAACTGCTTCATCATGTCGAATGGTGAACCGTACGTCGGGCTATCGTGAGAGAAGTAGTTATTCGCTTGCATATCACGAGACTTTTCACGTGCAACTTTACTTAGCTCAGTATCTACTTTAAGTGCTGGAAGACCTTGTTTTGCACGCTCTTGATTTGTTAATTCCACTACTTTTTGCTCATATTGGCTTAATTGACCTGTTGCTTCACTAGCCTGTTGTTCTGGTTGCTGTTGCTGTTCGTTTGCTGCAGGAGCTGGTGCAGGTGCTTCTGCTTTTGGAGCTGGCGCCTCTGCTTTTGGTGCTTCTTGTTTAGGCGCTGGTGCTGGCGCTTCTGCTTTTGGTGCTTCCTTAGCAGGCGCTGGCGCTGCCTGAGCTTTAGGAGCTTGTCCTTTTAACAGCTCTTGTACATTAATATCCTTACCATCGATTTGGTATTTTGCTAGAGTATCTTGTACAAATTTATTTAAATCTTCTTGATTACCACTATATTTAAATGCGTTCACTTGTTGAGCAACCTTATCTGTTGGACATGGTGCTGCTGCGTCAGCTTTACCTGCCGCGAATGGTGCTGCTAATAAAGTGAATGCTGTTGCAGTTGAAATCATCATTTTCTTGTTCATAAAAATGAATTCCTCCTTAGTGAATGTGTTTTTCTTTGCTGCACATTCATCATACCACCCTGTTTTTGTTACATTTACGGGAGAACTTGGTAACTAGGAATCAATTGTTCTGTTTTGAAAGACAATTACTCTATAGTACTATAGTAACCACTGATTCTAGTAGGAAGAAATGTATTTCCATAATGATTAACTTACATTTCCATTAGTTGTATTATTTAGTCTTGAAGACTAATAATTACCTGTATATCAATATTGACAGCTTTTATAAGCTGCTTTCATTGTAACGGATGTTACAGTTACATTTCACAAAACCTGCAACTTTATCCTAAAGATAGGTATTCATTACATTTTTTGTCAGATTCAATGATAATATATCCTTCTACTTGAAAGCCAAGACGTTTTAATTGTCTAACCCCTACATTGCATTCAATAGGATTACTCCCCATTACGACAATTGGTCCCTCAGGGATATCGTGGTAATGCCTTGTTATATATCCGCATGGGATCGCTACAATATTATCGCACACTTCTTTAGATGAATCTTGATAATCCCGAACATCCACCACTACATACCGGGAAGTCACCTCGAGAGAAGACCATTGCTTAGTTCTAACAGGGAAATATCGATAGAACATCATATAAGAAAGTACACTAAATAGAAGTAAGCTTATTACTAGCATACTGGCATCATCCTTTTTAATAATCTAATCATCATTATATACCTATGCAGGTATATAAGAAAGTGAAACGCTCAGAATGAGATGGTTTGTTTATTTTCTGATAATCCACATCATGAAAGCATACGCAAAGTCTGTCCTCAGTTATACATGCTAAACGTTTAAATGTCTTTATGTATCTCCGTTCAATTGTGAGACCATTTCAAGATGTACCTTTATTAATGAAACTTTCTCTTCACTAGTCAGGTCTGATTCAATGATTCTCTTCGTAGCTGAGAGGTATTTTTCTTCTTTTGATTTACGCACTCTTGGATGACTATTTCCGTCCAATAGTTCACGTTTAATGGTTTCCTTCAGGATCTTTTCTGAAGAAGTACCCTCACTTATCAATAATCGGTTTTTCCATATCTGCCTGTAGGCATCTAATAATGCTTCGAATGATTCTAATCTCATGATCCAACAACCTTTACATAAAAAGTTTATTTATTAAGCATACTAGAAAAAAACAAAGAAAGGTGATGTACATGACTACACCCTATCGCTGTCCCAGCTGTAAGACGAATCGTACCCGGTTTAATATTATACAACAAGTATCTCAGAGTGTGAAACTCGATCCTGCCTCTGGAGAAGTTGTTCAAAGTTATGAAGAAGGGCAGACCGAGCCTTTTCATCTGGCATACAATGGACCGGATTTAAAAGTACAATGTGCCGCTTGCGGTTTGGTAGAGGATGAGATGACGTTTAAGAAATTTGGAGAAAGTACGATGTAATTCATTTTTAAAAAGGGGTAACTGGTTGGCTCTGTGTTTGAGTACAGATCCACCCGGTTACCCCTCTTCTTACTTTAGAACTGGATCCAATCAATGATTGGAAGCTTCTTTAAGCTTTGTATCTTTCTCTTCTTCAGTTACATCTTTATTCGACATACGTAAAGGGATTTCATTCATAAAGAACGTTAATACAAAACCAACAAGAAGAATGATAGCACCAATAAAGAAGACATTCGTTAAAGCGAAACTTAACGACTCTCTCACCCCATCGAGAATGGTTGCGTATATCCCTTGGTATTCTTGAGGTAATGTTGATTGTAATTCTTTTAATTTCTCACCATTCATAATGTTTTGAGGATCCTGAAGCTGCTTCAGCACTCCTGATGTTTCAGGATTCGTAAGTAGTGGTGAGTCTTTCACTTCTGACATTTGTTCCGTCATCTTCGAGGACATGGAAGTATTCATCACGGTACCCATGATGGCTACACCAATCGTACCGCCGATTTGTCTGAATAATTGAGTCGCAGCGGTAGCCACACCAAGGAACTTATGCTGAACAGCGTTTTGAACGGTTAAAGTGAATACAGGGAAGCTCAGCCCAAGACCTGTTCCTACTATAATAATATTGATTAGAGCCGTTGTATTGGTTGTATTCGTATCCATAAAGGATAAAAGGATCATTCCTGCACTCATTACGAACAAACCGATTAGGGCAAGAAATTTATATCTGCCTGTCTTAGTGATGATCTGTCCACCAACTGTACTCGTGATCACCATACTTAATGTCATCGGCATCATCACCAAGCCCGACTTAGTGGCAGATGTCCCCATGACCCCTTGAATAAAGAACGGCATATACATGATGGCTCCAAACATCCCGGCACCCAGGATAAACCCAATGATATTGGATAACGTGAAGATTTTATTCTTGAACAATTGAAGTGGAAGAACGGGATTGCTTGCTCTCTTTTCCGTAATGATAAATAGGACAAAAAATAACACCGTTGCTGACAGTAAACCTATTATCGGAAAGGAAACCCATTCATAATCATTCCCACCCCACGTAAAGGCCAATAATAAAGGAATAATCGTCAGGGTGAGCATAATGGAACCTAAGTAGTCCACTTTCAATCCTCTATTTGGTTTCTGTGAAGGAAACATTTTATAAATCATCCCAAAGGCGACGAAACCTACTGGAAGGAATACCCAGAATACCCAGTGCCAGTCTGCATTATCAACGATCCAGCCTCCTAATGTTGGGCCGAACACACTTGCGAGACCAAATACACTACTCATCAAACCTTGCCATTTCCCTCTTTCCCGAGGCGAAAATAGGTCTCCTACAGCCGTAAACGCAGTAGACATGATCATCCCGGCTCCAAAGCCCTGAATCCCCCTGAAGATGATTAATTGAAGGATGGAAGAAGAAAGTCCATTCAAGAATGACCCGATCATAAAGACACCGATACCAAGGAGAATGAACGGCTTTCTTCCATACATATCTGATAATTTCCCTACTAATATGGCTGTTACCGAACTGGTTAACATAAAGATTGTAAATACCCAGCTATAGTAGTCAATTCCGCCGATTTCAGAAATGATTCGTGGTAAAGCGGTTCCCACTATCGTTTGATTCAATGCCGCAAATAACATGGCTGACATGATGGCTATCATGATCATTACTTTTTTTCGATGTTCTAAGTGCTCCATTTTTAAGTCTCCCTTAATATTTATAATAAGAATAATTCACTTACTTAAGTAATTCAGCATAATAGAAGGGATGACCCAATCCGGTCAACCCTTGCTCTCTCATGCTTACACTTATTACTTGCGATTTGATGCCAATAGTTTTTCAAAAAGTTCAATCAGGTGATTTATCTCTTCTGTATCAAATTTCACAAATAACTCCTGAAAGTATTGAGTCTTTTTTTCTTCACATTGAGAAAGCATTTCTTCGCCCTGAGGGGTCAAAGCTAACTCTACTACCCTACGATCTTCGTTAGACCGCATTCTTGTGATATAGCCTTTTTCTACTAATGTATCTGTAATGGAAGTGATGTGACTTGCCGATACTTCCATACGTTTGGATATTTCCGAGGATTTCAATGCCCCATTCTCGCTAATGAGCTGAAGCACCCGGAATTCTCCATTGGAAATGAACTCACCAAAGATGGTTCGAATATCTGATTTCATCATTCTAAAAACGGATCTGAATAATCCCTCTAACTCGTACATTTCTTTTCCCACTAAAAATCGACCTTTCTCACTTCTTGCACTAAATAAATAGTTCACTAAGTTAACTATTATAGTTTAAACATTTTATTATAATCTGTCAATGGTTATGAACCAGTCAAGATCATGACGGTTCTGACTCCCATCTTGGAGAATAAAATGATACTGATCGATAATCCGATCCCACAAAGGAGACCCGTCAGCAACCGTAACGAATTTGTACTTGTTCTCCAGTTCCACTTCTGGGTGTATCCATCTGCAAGTAGCGGGATGATGAGCACCCCCACATATAGCAAATGAACGAATGTTACCAAAGGGAAATACAACCAAACGAACGGGATCCCGATTAAGATTCCTGCGAGTATACCCATACAGCGGAAACATAAGGGAAATTGTTTTCCCCTGACGACGAGTGAACGTTCTCGTATTCTATGACACGGCATGAAGGATAATGTAAGGATTCCTTTCACTCTATCCCCCCCTATGGACTGCAGTCCGGTGTACAATCACAGTCCGGTGAATCACAGTCAAATTTCTTTCCCCGTGGCAAAGGAAGGCAGTCAGGTGAATAAATTGCACAGTCCCAACAATCATTGGTCCTTTCCCTTTTATGTTTTTTCCGCTGATAATACGCGATCGTTGATAAAAACATGATGACACTAAGTACGATTAGGCCGGTAAAGATAATGAACTGCAGTGTTGTCTCATGTATACTCAGCCCGTAGAGTCCACCGATAAATATGATCAGTTCTACACTAAACAATAGAAACACCATGAATTGTTTCTCCACCCCTTAGGTTATTCGGTTATATCTATCTCCTGCAATGAACGTATTATTTCTGATTTATGTAATTTTTCTCCAATTATGACGAAATTGGTAGGATATTTCATATCTCCCGGCATAAATAAAGGCATACCATATGAATATTGAAACAAGGTTGGATTTTTCCGACCCTGTAAAGGAACATACCCCTTCATTCTATAGATGCTGTCAGGTTGATTTTTCACCCAATCTTCAAACGCTTCTCCATTTACTGTTCCATTGAATGTATACACGATTGCTTGTAAGGTTAAATGCTCGCCGATCGATGCTTTCTCATAGGAACCGTTTCGGTTGTCCGATTTTAAAGAAAATAGATCTGTCATTGAGACCTTTGAGTAGTTCGTTAAGTACACTCTCGCATTTGGGTTGATTTGCTGAAGCTCATACGAGAATGTTCCCTGCTCCATCTCTGAAAGTAAATCCATTTTATTCGCCACAATATACTCCGCATGGCGAATTTGTTCTCTCATCAAATGTAATACGGCCGGACTGAATTCACCTCTATTTCGCCATTGTAGTCCATCCACAACAGTAACAATCCCTCTAAATTCGAACTGATTTGCAAACAGTGGGGTTAAGATGGAATCGACAACCTCAACGGGATGGGCTGCTCCTGTTGTTTCAATGACCAGTACATCGAAATTTTCATTAAGCAGTAACTCCTGAAGCTGTGACTCCAGCTTTTCTGATATGGTGCAGCATATACATCCATCAAGCAACTCCCGTAAAGCCGTATCTTTTTCAACTTCATCGCTATCGATGGATACACTTCCTAATTCATTCATTAATACAGCCGGTTTCTTATTCTCGTCCTTTAAAGCTTGAAGCAAATCTTTTAATAACGTCGTTTTTCCACTTCCAAGGAATCCGGATAGTATATATACATCTTTCTTCATTTAATCTTCCTCTCTATAGATCCTATACATATTCTATTAGAAAGCGCTTATGAACACAATGAAATCAAAAAACAACATACTTTTGGAAAATAGCGATTGTAAAAAGCGTTTTATTATGTTTATACGCATAGAATGAACTAAAGAGGAATTGGGTCATCTATGATCATTTATGGATGTTATTTATTTCTTTGATTTATCATCATAAAAGACCGTTCCGTTTCGGCAGGATCAATACACATGTGAGTACTATAAAAGGTGGGGTTGTCATTGTACTATGAGAAGATCGTTCCGCTTAAGTTAAGGGACTTTTTGAAGAATCCTTCTCATGAAACATTGAAGGATCTGTTGCTTCATAATACGGGTGAAACGGATTACGTGGATTTCAAATCAGATTGGATTGAATTCACGAAGATGGCGAAGCATATTCTGGCTATCTCCAATACAGGAGGCGGATGCATCATTATAGGAGTGATGCAATATGATGATGGATCGTTAGATTTAAAGGGATTGTCAGATGAGGAATTTTTAGATAAAGCAGATGTTGATAATAAACTACAGCATCTGCTTCCTAAATATTTACGTTATCGCACCGAGGATTTCATTTTCCCTAAAGGGATTCACCCTTTGTTGAACTTAAAACGATTCCAGGTTCTCATCATTGATTATGATCCACGATACGTTCCCTATACCTCTATTGTGACAAGAGGTGAATTAAGGTATGGGGCCATTTATGCCAGGCAAGGAACAAAGTCAATCGAAGCCAGCCACGAAAAATTGGTGGACGTCATTCTCCGCAAGGTCCAGTCAGGTGGATCGGACAGTGATGAGCGTACATTAAGAGAACATCTGGAACACCTTAAAATTCTGCATGTGGAACATGATCAAGCGGAAGATCCGAAGTACAAGAAATATTTATCCGAGTTTCATTCTTGGTAAATCACTCAACCGTTTTTTAGAAACTCACTGATGGCTTCTTGATTCTTCTGTTCATCCATGTCTAAAACCTGTCCTGCATTCACTGTAGAAAGATCCGTAAAGCTTCCTTCTATTGGTACTCGAAGTGTGTCCACAGAGTTTACGGGATTTAGCATTAATGACATTCCATACTTAATCACTTCACTCATTGGTGTAGAGGTTTCTACGTGTTTTAAGCCTTCTCTCATAATGGAAAGGACGGTTGTAATTCCTTCTCCAGACTGCATTTGCTCCATTAGACTTTTTTCTGCTAACGAAATGATTTCCTGCTGTCTCTCCACTCGTCCAAAATCGCTATTGATGTCTCCCCTAAACCTTACATATTGTAAGATTTCTTCTCCTTTTAACACTTGCTTCCCGGGATCTTTTGACCATTTCCAATACTTGATCATCGGTTCTGACACTGTAACCCCGACCCCTTCTGGAAAAACGAGATCCATTACGTTTATGAAATCATTAAAATCTACTTTCACGGTATGGTGAACCTCTATGTTGAAATTACTTTTTATCGTTTCAGCCAAGAGCTCTTCTCCACCCCACGTATACGCATGATTGATTTTGCTCTTTTCATATCCAGGGATGTTTACAAATGTATCCCTCATAATGGAAACAATCTTCATGGATGTTGATTGCGGAGTATATTGAGCAATCATTAAAACATCTGCACGTGCAGGTTCGTCATTTCGTTGATCTGAACCGATTAGAAGTACATGAACAGGAGACTTTTTTTCTTGAAGGACTAATGGAAAAATCGATTCATCTTTTTCATCTAAGAAATGCTTTTGAGATTGAACTTCTTCTTTTGGTGCAGGTTGTTCTCTCTCACCCCAGAAAGGTGAACAACTTACAACAATGAATACAGAAGATAATAAAGTCAGCAGTAACGCCGTTTTTTTCATAACATCACCTCATATATACTCTCATTGTTGGTACATCTCATATATTCTATACGAGTAAGAAGAAACCAATAGCCAAAAAAAAAAGATCTCAGGTGCTTTCACCTGAGATCTTCCACTTAGTTATTTTTGGTTAACTCTTCGATCGCTCTTTTCACTTGCGGATCGTTTTCTTTTAGTTTTTCTCGAAGATTGGACATAAGCTTAACCGTCGTCTCAGCATTTAACGTTCCAGTTACCTCTAGTTCATTGTTTTCCTGGAACTGCTTAACCGCTTTTGTCGTATCTTCATCATAATATCCATCAACGTTTCCTGGATTCAAGTCCAGTGCATTGAGCATCTGCTCTGCTGTTTTCACCTGATCGGATAAGTCTGATTCCTTCAGTTCCTTTTCAGGATTGATGTATGGAAGTTGCGCATATTCCGGCATCTTCACTTCAATATCGGGAGTGATCCCCTTTTCATGAATCCAATTGCCATCTGGCGTTAACCATTTAGCCGTTGTAAACTTCATGTTTGATCCATCTTGGAAGGTTTCCGCTGTTTGGACCGTTCCCTTACCAAAGGTTTTCGTTCCAACAAGGGGAATATCGTTTGACTCACTTACAGCTGCTGCTAAGATTTCGGCAGCACTTGCGCTTCCACCATCTACAAGAACAGCTGTAGGCACATCTACCTTCTGCCCTGATTCAGAAACATACTTTTCCACTTTACCGTTGCTGTCTTCCACTTGGAATAAAACTTCACCTTCAGGAACAAACAAGTTAGAGATCTTCACAGCTTGATCCAGTAATCCACCTGGATTTTGTCTTAAATCAAGAACAAGTTTTTTCATGCCTTTATCGTTCATTTCATTTAAAGCTTCCGTTAATTCTTTATACGTATTCTCCGAAAAGCTCGTAATTTGGATTTCCGCTACACCATTTTCTTTCATTTCTGCATAAACCGTTTCAATAGGAATTTCATCCCTTGTAATGGTTACTTGCATTGGCTTATCCTGACCTGGTCGTTGAATGGTCAGTGTAACCTTTGTCCCTTTTTCACCACGAATGAGGAGAACCGCATCGGTGACAGACATTCCTTGAATACTTTTGTCATCAACTTTCGTGATTGTATCGTTCGGCTGTAATCCGGCTTTCTCTGCCGGAGAACCTTTTATGGGAGATACGATGGATATATATCCTTCTTTCTCCTGTATTTCTGCACCGATTCCTTCGAAAGAAGAAGAGATGCTTTCCTGGAACTTTTCAGCTTCTTCTACATTCATATAATCAGAATAAGGATCTCCCACACTATCAAGCATCCCATTAATAGCACCGTTTACTAAGGTGTCCTGATCAAGGTCTTTAAAGTAATTTTCATTTAACTTATCATACGCTTCATAAAGTTTTTGAAATTCTGAACGTTCGGTTACCCCTACATTTACTGCCTTCTCGTCCCCGAAGGCCAGTGCAAATGTTGTAATTCCTGCAGTTGCAAATACAAGGAAAAACAAGAGCATAACAAATTTAAACTTCTTCATTTTTATAAAACTTGAATGGGTTTCTTGTTGTGACTGATCTGTCTTATCTTGTTCCAAAGCTTCCACCACTTTCGTTGCTATGTATCTTGTGTGAATTTACCGACTACACTATCACGAAACATCTATATGAGCAATCTTCCCACTCATAGCTTCTTTATTCTATCAGCTTTTCAATATTTACGAAAGGAAAATCCATTATCATGATTATGATGTGTCAAAATCGTTGTAAAAAACCCTACTGTACTGACAGCAAACAAAGAATATAAGAAAGACTCCGTACCGATGATCGGCCAGCCGACCACCAGCACGATGCTATCAAAAGCAAAGATTAACTTCCCCACATTCATTTGAAAACTTTTTCCAATCAGTTGAGCCAATAAATCAGATCCTCCCGTGGCCGAGTTTCCTTTTAACATAAGGCCGATTCCAATCCCAACACATGTCCCGCCTAAGAAGGCGCTCATAAGCGGGGGAAGAGTGAGAATATTCTTCCACTGATGAAAAAAATCTATCATTAACGAGGATAACCAGAGACCGTGAATACTATTATAGAAAAGTTTTCTGTCCACATAAAAAGCCAGCATATATAACGGGACACTCAGTAAGATAATCGTGAGCCCCGGCTTAAAACCAAACCAATAATGGGCAATCAGGCCAATCCCAATCATACCCCCATCCAGGAAATGATGTGGTACGAAAAAGAGATTAATACCGATCCCTACAAACACACTTCCTATGATAATAATGCCAAAAGTCCTCATCATACGTCTCACCCACTCACCTCAAACTGGGACAGCCCCTATTATTGTTGTATGTGAACTCGTGAGAAAACAGAACAACCCCAGGGTGGAATGGATTTAATAAGAGCATCCAATATGAATCACAAGTGACACAGAAAAGGGTCAGAAGCCTAAAGCCCCTAACCCTTGAAAAATCATTATATCTTTTTCACATTATTGAAATATTCCTCTAAAGACCAATCATTTTCATGAATGACTTTGGCAGCATCCTTACCAACATACCTATAATGCCAAGGCTCATATTGATATTGTGTAATGGAAACCTTATCTTTAGGGTAACGAAGGATGAACCCATATTTATAGGCGTTTTCAGCAAGCCATTTCCCTTCCTTCGTATCGGCAAATTCAATGTTTACCTGGAAATTATTGCTTTGACTTGAAATATCAATGGCTAAACCGGATTGATGCTCACTTTGTCCCGGAGGAGCCACGGCCATTACGGCTTTTTCTTCTCCGAATTGAGCAATTTCTCTTTCCAGCAGCATTTTTTGATATTCATATGAACGATAACCTGAAATAGCCGTTAGTAAAATCCCTTGTGATTGGGCGTCAGCGAACATTTTCTCAAGCTGCAATGCAGCTTCTTGACGAAGATATGCCTTTTCAAGTTCTTGATTACCAAATACGAACGGAACATCCGGGCGAACCAAATCATTTGGTTTGTATTCATCTAATGCATATTCCTTATTTACAAGAGCTAAAAGGTTGGATGGATTTTGAATCACTTGTTTTCCACCCACTACTTTCACATCGTTAAAGTAGTGAGACTCTAATTGTAGTTCTGGAGGAACCGCTTCTTCCTCTGAAGTGGGAGGTTGTTCTTGTTCCGGTTGTTCATCCTGCTCCGGTTGATCTCCTGGAGTTTGCTTCTTAGGTTTCTCTTCTTTTGTTTCTTGTTGTTTCTGGCCAAATAAATTCTCTGACCAATCTTGTACTTGCGAACATCCCGATAACATAATCAAGGAAGCAGTCGTTACGAAGATGATCTTTTTCATACTTTCACCTAGTTTCTCTAAAATGGTTCCATCCTTCATCTTATCATGTAATCAGATTTCTGTAAGCAGGACAAACTTCACAAAATGAAAAACTGCCTATAAACCCGGAAATGGGAATGTAAGCAGTTTCTTTTAATAATAGTTGAATCTATTCTTGAATAGCAGCTTCCAATGCAACTTCGATCATTTCATTGAATGTTGTTTGACGCTCATCTGCTGTCGTTTCTTCACCTGTTAAGATATGGTCACTCACTGTAAGTACAGATAATGCATTGCGTCCATATTTCGAAGCTAATGTATATAGAGCAGACGTTTCCATTTCAATGGCCAGAATACCGTATTGAGCCCATTTTTCGTGCTCTGCATTGTCATTGTAGAACATGTCGGCAGTAAATACATTTCCGACCTTTAAGTTAAGGCCTTTTTCCACACCGGCATCATAAGCACGTTTAAGCAGATCAAAGTTAGCTGTCGGAGCATAGTCAATCCCGTTAAACGTTAATCGGTTCATTTGAGAATCAGTTGATGAGGTCATAGCCAGAATGACGTCACGAACTTTAACATCCTTTTGGATAGCTCCACAAGTACCGACACGGATCAGGTTTTGTACGTTATAGCTTTGCATCAATTCGTTGATATAAATGGAAATGGAAGGTACGCCCATGCCTGTTCCTTGAACCGAAATTCTTTTCCCTTTATATGTCCCTGTGTACCCAAACATATTACGAACCTCATTATAACATGTCGGGTTTTCCAGAAATGTTTCTGCAATGTACTTGGCTCTTAGTGGATCTCCTGGTAATAAAACCGTTTCTGCTATTTCATTTTCTTTTGCATTAATATGTATACTCAATTTACTTTTCCTCCTAACAAGTCTATTGAAACACCATTGTAATCCTTTTTTATTTCTTATGCAACGCTTGAAAATGGAAGGATAGAAAGCAGTGCATGGGGTCAAACTAACGACAGAAGGAGGGATTCACATGGCTAAAGAAAAAATGAGTAAGAAATTGAAGCAAGCAGTACAGCATGCAAATGAAACAAACCCTTCTACCCGATCCGGGACACAACCTAACTCTTCAAGAACTGAAAGACTTAAATCATAACGGGGAGGAAGATTGCTATGGGTAAAAAACACAGAAACAGAATCAATGCTCCTAAGAAAAATAACCATATTCCAAAAGAAGCCCTGGAAGCAGAGCACAATGCACATGCGAAGGAAAATTCAGCTCAGAACCGAAAAAACGGTCCGGGTAATCACATATAAGGAATTCCAATAAAATAAAGGAAAGAATCTTACCTTGAGGAAGATTCTTTCCTTTTACTTTTCGTTGTTCCCTATTTAATGAATCAAGATCCGGTTCACTCTTTTCCATCCATTAGGCTGAAGACGGTAATAATAATGACCTCTCCGCCCCTCGTCAATAAAGATAATATCACGTGTAGCAATGTATCGGCCCTGATAATCTTTAGGAACCAAATCTGGTACGTTAAATGTTCTGAACGTTTTATACAGGGCTTCTTCATGATTATTTGCTTCAACCGAGATTCGATATACCTCTTCATAGCCTTTATCCTCTCCATACTTTGGAGTTTGGAAAATGGTCATGTCATAGGTCGATCTCAAAAGCTTGGGACGAATGATTTTTTCAAGTAAAGGCATGAGTACCCCTCCGTCATTATGTTGTACTCATACTATTACACATAGACCTTGTCGAATCCTTCATGGAAACATAGGAATCTTTGTCGAATTGCTTCATTAAGTGAATTTATTAATCACACCTTGCAGTTTTGATGAAAGATGAGGGATATCTGACGTTCTAATGGTTAGTCTAACCATGGATTCGTCCATTTCAAGAGCTTCTGCTAAAAATCCACCTAACCCTCTTGCCCGTCGATCCACTTCCAGAAGCAGATCCACTTGTTCTTCAGATTGATTTAGGAACATCACTTCAAGTTCATCCAATTTTCGTTGATATGGACCATTGACCGGAACGAATTCGAATTCTTGTATGAATGGATAGCGACCTCTGTAGCGGCGTGGTGCCTGCTCACATTCTACCTTGCGAATCCTGAAGCCCAGTTCCTGAACAGATGTGAGCACCGCATTCGTCAATCCATTCGGAACGATTTCAATATAATCTTTGTCTTTAGGATCAACTGCATTTTTAATATCCAAGCCAGTGGCTACCCACACCCTTGTATTTCCATATGTGATTGGAGTTTCAAATGGTAAGGTAAAGGTAAAAGGAAACTCTTTCTTTTCATTTTCACCGATGGTAAACGGCTCGGATATTTGCACTTTTTGAATGGGAGCATAATCAGTATACTTTTTGTCATCTGATTCACGAATATATGTAGTAAAGAGAGTTAAATAGATAGAATCGATGTTTTGATCTGCGCTTCCTCCCGTAATTTCTACTATCCCCTTTGCTGTTTCCCCTGCCTGGTAGCTTGATTTTTCTAATTTTGTATCTACTGTAGCCGCTCCGATTCCTATTGAAGCAAACACTTTGTTAAAAAAAGACATATGATTTTCCTCCTCGATTATCGTTCTTGTAATGTGTCAATCACCCGGTATAATTCCCCCAGAATCTCTTCAGAGTCACTAAACCCTGAATCAATCTGCAGAAGTCTTCTGATCACCATCCTGGTATCATGATGAATGGCAAGTTCTTCTTCCCAGCTTCTCTCCTTTTTCATCGTCGGTTCATAAGAAGAATACAATAAAAATAACAGAAAATGCCCGATTGCGTAGAAATCACTTTTCTTGGATTTATCCCTCATATAATCCTTCAGTTTCCCTGGGATAGTCTCTCGTGTTGCATTCATTTCACAAGCAAGGCCAAAGTCTATTATTTGAAGCAATCCATGATCCAGTAGAATATTAGGGATTCTTAAGTCTCTGTGAACGAATCCATTTTCATGGATCCATTGAACGAGGATAACCAATTGTACACCTAACTTTAGTGATTCTCCCTCTGAGTATGTTTTTCCTTCCTGAAAAATTAACTCCTCAAATGTTTGACCCTCCATTTTTTCCATAACGAAATAAGGAGTCTTCTTATACTTACCTGCTGTATAAACGGATGGAAACTGAGGATGAGATAAAGTTTGTAGTGCATTCATTTCATTTTGAACATATTGGACGTGATTAGAAAATAACTTTTTGTAAGGGCGAATTCTTTTTAATATGGCTTCTTTTCCACTCGAGTGGTCGATGACCGAGTAAGTTGTACCATAGCTTCCTTTTCCAACTAGTCGGATGATATGGTAGCCATTGATGTTTTCCCCCGGTTTCCACGTCTGTTCAAAGCCATCGATCAGTCTGCGAAAAAGCGTGAGTGGCATATCCCATTTCCCTTCATTCCATCAGCTGCTATAAAAGCTGGAAAAAAAGCTTTTACTCTTATGCTTCTTATAATGCTGATGTCCAAAATGTTTATGTTTAGGTGATTTATGCTTTCTCCACGCATCACTGGAGCTGTATCCATGACGTTTCGAACCTAACAGACTTTTGATTATTTTCTTTAACATAAGCAAACCTCCCCAAAATGTTTCTATTCCACTTGTATTACTATATACGTCTCATTTTGAAATTAGTTTCAAACAAAAAAAAATATCTTGTGGGAGCGTGATCCCTTGATCTATTCACCGTTTCAGAAGTTTTTAAACCTTATCAAGCCTGGGAACAATGACCATACGAGGCCGCTCCTTAAAGAGGAATCTATTGGTGAGCTTTATAATCAAGCAATCCAAGAGCCTGCTCCGATAGTTTATTTCCAAGAGGATCTTCAACTGTATGAACGGATTGTCAGGAAAGTAAAGGATGCTAATCTCAATAACGTAACAAGAACTGCATGTTACATTGATTTTTTCAAGAAACACCCTGAAATCCACTGGTCGTTTCTTGCTCATATGGTTTCCAGGAATGCTGGCTATCATATGACTGACATTCGAAATAACCTGATTTCACTCGTCTTGTCCAAAAAAGGGCAAAATGCGTTTTTCTCATTTCTCGAGTTGTGTAACGCAGCCATTTTCCAAGATGCGTATCCTCAACTATTACTATATGAACATTGGAAAAGAACGGGGCATTCTTCTTTTCATCTTCTAAAAAAATTCAACGTTTCCATGTTCATGAAATGTATATGGAAGGACTTTCTTATAACGGGTAATAAACAAGTTTTAACTATAGGGCTCATCATGAATGAACAGCATATGATTCAAAAGAGAATATTAACAGGTATGAAGAAACCAATTGGAGTGGATGAATGGCTTTTCCTGTTGCAGGATCGTTTAGAATTCACTTCTATTCTCTTCCCATATGGAAAACAATCCCCCTTCTCTCTAGCCGGTCTTTCAGTCTCTCACTTTGAACAGGTTAAGCGCAGAATTCTGTTAGGCAAGAGGTTATACGGAATTTTATTTCATCACTCTGTCTTTCCTACTGCATACTCATTTGCGATTCACCATTGCCACAGCGGATCGAGAGCGGATTACTGGCCTCACATTTATTCGAAGGAAAATAAAAAAACTCGTCTATATAGTCCCACTTTATGTTCTGTTTGGGATAACATGCCTTCTTTCACACTCTCTTATTCTGACTGGTTTACTGACCGGCCGATCGAAGTGATGGCACCTCTTATGACGATGATGGTACCTGATCGTTTTTCTATGACCAAAAAGTGGAAAGCATTTACCTCATTTCTTGTGAATCTAAAGAGGGATTAACTCAAAATAAAGTGCCGCCATGTTTTTCTGGAATCCAAAAAACATGACAGACACTTAAGAGTTAATCCCCATTATGTGAAAAGACATTCCTTACGATGTGACTTTCATTTCGATGGTTGAAAAGATCCTATACATCTTCTTCCCATTCTTCATCAATAATACATTTGGCAATCAGATACTCGAATGTGATATCCGCTATTTCTTCCAGCTCATCTTCTGACGGTACAAATCCTCTTTGAACGAGTTCTTTCATGAAGAACTCGGCAATTTCCTCTGTGTCGATAAAGACTTCTATCTCCCGCATGTGATCGCCCCCTTTGATTCTCAATTTATGACAGAATGCTTCCAGTTATGCTATGAGAAAAAAGTTTTCATAAGACGTAAAAGACAAGCATAGACTTTATCATCAAAGATAAGGAGCGATTCGATGTTAAACACATTTACTCAAAAAACGAAAATGATGTTAAAAGATTTAGAAAATGGTGAGGGAATGATTGTTTCAGGAATGCAGTGGATTCTTCGCGTTGTATTGCTATCATTTTTAATCATAAGCGTTCCGGTTTTTCTGTATATCATGTGGCTTATTCCTTCTCTTTAACAATAGATTGTGAGTTTGTATGAGTTTTCAATTGTTCTAACACATAGTCCATCTTATTCTTATATTTAGTATCTTCAAAGAGAAGATACAGTGCTTTGTAATCATTATAATGGTCCAGAAGCTGATCAATCCAACTTGGCTTTGGGTGAGCAGGTGAACGAAGGGATTTTATTTTGCCTTCTTTTTTCTGCGGAAATACGAATCCGTATTTCTTAATAAAGGCTTCTGCTTGCTCTTCATCTGCAACTAAGGTGATTTCATCTTCGTCTGCTTCCAACCACTCACCATCTGTAATTCTCATTAACTCATAAATAACATCTTCCCAGGCATCGTCCTTATAACGCCATATTTCCGTCCTGAATCCTACCACCTTAAAGAGATCCTCTTCATACCCCTTGACAATAACAAGATCTCCGAATAGAAATTTATATTCAATATCGATCTGTTCCTGTTCAAAAATGTATCCATCATAAGAATCGAGCAATTCTAATGATTTCTCCTTGAAAAGTCCTTCACTTTCGTTTACCTCATATAAAAACTCACCATCGAGTTTCTTAATATCGGTAATTTTTCCGACAGTACCATAAATTGTTACAACTACCGTTTCTCCAACTCTGAATCTAGGCTCTTTTCGTTTTTTCATTCTCCCCTCACCCTTAATCGCCTTTTTTATATGATATGCAACAACAAGCATATCGGTATACACGAAAAGCCTTTTTAAAAATGGACCGACATTTGTTTAGAACAAATGTCGGTCCATTGGCTTCATTGGCTTTAAGGTTATCTAGTTACACTTTTTCTTCTAATAAATAGGCGTCCCATGCCATATCGAAAATGGACATACTTTCAAGATAATGACCATTCATTTCAAGATAAGAACTAATCTCATGGTATTGCTTTGATTGTTTAGGAAAGCTATGATCATCATAAGCCGAATTTGCGAAATGAGTTAATTCATCCTTGGCAGTAGGCTGCCTGTATTTCATTAAATAATGATAAAAGGATTTTCTCACCTGTTCCACCTACCCTTGTTGTTTCTTTTCTAAAAGGATAGCGGAAGAAGGTGAATTCGTAAAGCTTTTGCTTTAGGTGAGTACTTTTCCCCTGTATGACCCACGGTTAATACCGAAAGTAATTTTTCTTTAGTAACCGGGGAAGCTCCATTAAATCTGTGTACGCGATCACTTTATCGATTAATTTGGTGTCGATTAACATAAGCTGGTCTTCTATTTCATTGATGACCGCTTCTTCCTGATACTCCATTCCACAATGACTGCAGCTCATACTGGGGACATTCGAGATTTGAATCGCTCTTGAACCATCAGGGAGCTCCCAATACACGTTCGCTTTTTCCTCATGAGCTGTCTCTTCTTCACACCATTCGCACACTTTTGCATTATTTTTATCCATTGATGGTTTTTTCCTTATCATCATTTTTATCTTTTTCCATTTTCGATAGCATCGCTTTATGCTTCTTTTCTTTAAGCTGATCTCTCTTCCCCCTAAAGTCCTTAAGGGAATTATGATCCGGATTTTCCTGGTATTCCTTTCGCCGTTCCAAACGCTTAAGTCCACTTGGGGTGAGTGAAGAATGGGTTTGATTCATCAAGCCGGCAATTCCAATGGTAGGCTCTTTAATCTCTTCATCATGATACACTTCTTTAAAGTAATCATCTGCCCTGCCTGCTACGTATTCTTCCGGTTCCGGATAGGTGGAGATGACTCCTTCAAAATTACGGACGACCACTTTAGAAGCACTTTGAGAAATAAGGTAATTCGGTTGCAGGGAAATTTTCCCTCCACCACCTGGGGCATCCAACACAAAGGTCGGGACTGCGTTTTTTATATGATGTATAAAAGCCTTATATGTCTATATATAGCACAAATATACCTTACTGCGTTTAAGTGCGTCTTGATGTTTAGACAAAGATGCAACATCT
Source organism: Rossellomorea aquimaris (assembly GCF_003315075.1). Classification (GTDB taxonomy): domain Bacteria; phylum Bacillota; class Bacilli; order Bacillales; family Bacillaceae_B; genus Rossellomorea; species Rossellomorea aquimaris_C. Next base: position 385 of record NZ_QNRJ01000021.1, on the reverse strand, counting down.
TTTCCAACGGTTTGTTCCATTTTATGTTTAACTAAAGTTGTACTATTCACTGTTCTTCGATTTCAAAAGCTGTTGAGAAGAACAATCATTAAATGTCTTAATACTACATTTGTACCCATTATAACTTCCATGCCTAACAACATCTTGTTCACATACTTATTGGAAATACAAAGGCTTTTTTCAAATCTAATTGATTACACGATTTGATTATTGAGACGACGAAAATAGACGAATTACAATAGTAAAAGCCAAAAAGGACAACTACTTTTGCAGCCGTCCCTTGTTAGTTACGGTGTTTGTCAATATAGTTGTCGCATTTAGTTACTTTAGTATTTTTAAAAATGTCATGGGTTCCCGCGTTCGTCCCTTGGCTACCGCGCTACGC
>NZ_QNRJ01000020.1 GCF_003315075.1 Rossellomorea aquimaris | reverse complement strand
CATCCATTTCGTGAAAATGAAAAAATGTATAGATCAGGTGATTTAGCAAGACTGTTGCCGAATGGTGAGATTGAATACTTAGGGCGTATCGATCACCAGGTGAAGATAAGAGGATACCGGATAGAGCTTGGGGAAATCGAGTCACAGTTGATGTCGCATCCTTCCATTAAAGAAGCGGTAGTAATTGATCGTGAAAATGATCAAGGAGACAAAACACTAGTCGCGTATTATGTAACCACAAATGATGTAACCCCTTCACAGGTTAAGGAGCATCTATCAACAAGATTGCCTAGTTATATGGTACCTTCCTTTTACTCTGTGATTGATGCAATTCCATTAACGTCGAATGGAAAAGTGGACCGAAAAGCCCTACCGGAAATATCAGAAACGATGGAGTTGCAAGAAAATTATGTAGCCCCATCTACATTGACGGAACAGGCGTTAGTTGAAATTTGGGAGGATGTTTTAGGGGTTAAAAATATTGGGACTGATGACAATTTCTTTGATTTAGGCGGTCATTCTCTTAAAGTTGCAAATTTAGCCAGTACAATATTTAAAGTTCTAAATATTGATTTACCTATACACAAAATTTTTGAAAATCCAACTATTAGACAACTGGCACTTATTTTGGAAGGGACAAATGAAACAGGATTCAACGAAATTAGCCTAGCGCCGAAAAAAGAGTATTATGAAGTGTCTTCTTCTCAAAAACGTCTATTGGTTATCGATCAATTAGAAGAACCTAACACGAGCTATAACATGCCTGGAGTTTTTGAAATTGAAGGGGAATTAGATGGAGAAAGATTCAAAGAAGCTTTCATTAAACTTATGGAAAGACATGAATCCCTACGGACTTCATTTGAATTCTTGGATGGTAAACCAATCCAACGAATTCATCATGCCCCAAAAGTAGACATAGAATATGAAGAGTGTCATGAAACAAGTAGTGAAGAGATAATTAAGTCGTTTATCCGACCTTTTCAGTTAGATAAAGCACCATTATTTAGAGTGAAACTATTAAAATTAGCTGAAGAAAAGCATTTGTTTTTATTTGATATGCACCATATCATCTCAGATGGTATCTCCATGAATATTTTTATAAAAGAATTTTCGGATCTCTACACAGGTAAAGAATTATCTACCTTAAAACTCCAATATAAAGATTTTTCTGAATGGCAAAATGAAATGTTGGCATCTGGCAGTTTTAAAGATCAGGAAGAGTATTGGCGTGGTGAATTTTCAGACACTGTCCCGGTTTTAGAATTACCTACCGATTTCCCGAGGCCTAAGCAAAAAAGTAATAAAGGAAAGCGGTTGACATTAGAAGTTGGAGAAGAGTTAACGGATGACTTAAAGAAATTGGCTGCCGACACCGGATGTACTTTGTACATGACCCTGTTAGCTGCTTATAATGTGTTACTTCACAAATATACAGGACAAGACGATATAGTGGTAGGTACTCCTGTAGTGGGTCGTTCACATCCAGACTTACAAGAGACCATAGGAATGTTTGTAAATACACTACCATTAAGGAATAAACCTCAAAAAGAAAAAACATTTAATGATTTCTTGAAAGAAGTAAAGGAAAACTCTCTGAAAGCATTTGAAAATCAGGATTATCCTTTTGAAAAAATTGTAGATATATTAGCTGGAAAGGTTAAACATGGAACTACCCCAATATTTAATACGTTATTCGTAATGGTAAACGAAAATATGAGTAATATAGAATCGTCTTACTTTAAAATTAATCCTGTTCCTTATCAGACTAATTCAACCCAGTTTGATATAACTTTATATATTCACCAATTACAAAACAATATTGTATTTAGTGTAGATTATTCCACTGAATTATTTAAAGAGAAAAAGGTTGAAAATTTATTAGGAAATTTCAAAGAATTACTTTATGGAATCACAGAAAATAGAAACGGAAAAATTTCAAGTTTGAACTTTTTATCTAAAGATGAAAAAGATGTAATACTAAACCAATTTAATAAAAACCCAGAAGAATTAAGTGATTCATCAACACTTGTTGAATGGCTTGAAAAACAAGCCATCAATAATCCAAACAAAGTAGCGGTAAAATATAATGAAGGTATTCTTACATTCGATGAATTAAATAAAGAAGCAAATCAGCTAGCAAGGTTACTAACCAATGAGAAGAACATCCAACCAGATGAGATTATTGGAATAATTACTGACCGATCAAAAGAAATGCTCATTGGTATCTTTGCTATCTTAAAGACAGGAGCAGCATACCTACCAGTTAATCCTGTATTTCCAGATGAGCGAATAGAATATATGCTGAATGATAGTGGATGTAGTTTAATACTAGTAAATCGTAGTGTAAAAGAAGATCTAACTTTCTTTAATGGAAATATTATAAATATCAATGAAATACCACATAAGAATGAAAGCAAAGAAAATATAAATAAAGTTATAAAACCGTTCCATCTAGCGTATGTGATTTATACTTCAGGGTCAACAGGTATGCCTAAAGGAGTAATGATTGAACATAGATCAGTAATTAATAGGATTAATTGGATGAACAAAAAATATCCTATTAATGGTAATGATGTAATCATGCAAAAGACTCCATTTACTTTTGATGTTTCTGTTTGGGAGATTTTTTGGTGGACATTATCAGGATCTAAAGTCTTTTTGTTAAATAAAGATGAAGAAAAGTATCCAGAACAAGTTACAAACGAGATATATAAAAATAAAGTAACTACTATGCACTTTGTTCCATCAATGCTCAACGCATTCTTATCTTTTCTTGAAGAAAATTCGAATGAATTAATGAAACTTAAATCTCTAAAATGGGTATTTGTGAGTGGAGAAGCACTTAAGCCAAGTCATGTTGTTAAATTCGAAAAAATAATTAAAGAGAAGAATCATGACGTGGAATTAATTAATCTATACGGACCAACTGAAGCTACTGTTGATGTATCGTATTTTGATACTGATAACTATAATAGTTTCTCATATAATAGTGTTCCTATAGGAAAGCCAATTGATAATTTGCAGTTGTATATTCTTAACCAAGAAAATCAATTACAGCCTATTGGTGTAAATGGGGAAATTTGTATTTCGGGTATTGGTGTTGGTAGAGGATACATTAACCAGGTAGATTTAACGAAAGAGAAATTTATTCGTAATCCAATTAACCCTAATATGATACTTTACAAGACTGGCGATATTGGAAGATGGTTAGAAGACGGTAATATTGAATACTTAGGGCGTATCGATCACCAAGTGAAGATAAGAGGTTACCGGATAGAGCTTGGGGAAATCGAGTCGAATCTTGTGAATTGCAATGGTGTGGATGACTGTGTTGTTATTGATCGCGAAAATGAGAATGGTGATAAATATTTATGCGCCTATGTTGTGAGTAAACAAGAGGTTAGTATCTCTGATATCAAAAAAGAATTATCTTTAAAGTTACCGAGTTACAGTGTGCCTTCCTATTTCGTCCGTTTAGACGCTATACCTTTAACTCCGAATGGGAAAGCTGACCGTAAAGTACTGCCAGAACCAGTTCAGCAATTTGAAATTGATACTCCTTTTGTAGAGCCGATTTCAAATACAGAAAAGATTACAGCTGATGTGTGGCAAAGTGTACTTGGGGTAAAAAGAGTAGGACTCCAAGATAATTATTTTGACTTAGGGGGAGACTCCATTAAGTCAATTAGCATTATTAGTAAATTAAATAAAGCATTTGGCAGAAATCTTCATGTGAGTGATTTATATGAAAAATCAACTGTTGGTGAAATTAGTGATTTGATCGAAAAGAGAGAAGGGGAGAGCACTTCAAACTTCCTAAAAGATATCCAATTAAAATTCACATCATTAAAAGAGAGAATTGAAGAAAAACACCCTCAACTCACTAAAGAAACAGAAGATATTTTCCCAATGAGTGACATTGAGTTAGGAATGGTGTATCACTCTATTGCCAATCCTAAAGAAGCAATTTATCATGATCAATTTGTTTATCAAATCAACGATAATGATTTTAAGCTTAATATTTTCCAAAAAGCGTTTGAAGAAATGATGAATAAACATGGAATTTTGCGAACATCGTTTAATCTAGAAGACTATGAGGTACCAGTTCAGCTTGTTCACAAAAAAGTGGAAACTAAGCTACAGGTAGAAAACCTAGAAGGATTAGAACAGAGTGAGCAAGAAGACTTTATTAAGACCCATTTGAAAAAAGATAGAAATGAACCGTTTTCACCTGTTAAAGCTCCTTTATGGAGGATCAAAATTTATTTGCTAGGAGAAGGTTATATTTGTTTAACGTGGTCATTCCACCACGCTATTATGGATGGGTGGAGTGTAGCTTCATTTTTCACAGAACTTTCAAATACCTATTTTGAAATTAAAAATAATCCTGAATATAGGTTAGAGAACTTAAAAAGCAACTATAAAGATTATGTTGTGGAACAGTTTGCCCTAAAAGATGATGAAGAAATAAGGTCATATTGGCAAGAGGAATTATCAGATTATAAAGTGCTGGAGCTGCCATATGTGGAGGAGAAAAATACAGGAGAAGTTGAAGAACTCAAAGTAGTAAGGAAATTAGATCAAAAATTAATAGACAATTTAACGAAAATAGCCAAAGAGTTGAATTCTGATTTGAAATCTATAAGTTTTATGGCATACCTCTATGCGATGCATATGGTGACAAACGAAAAAGACTTAACAATTGGTGTTGTAGAAAATAATCGACCAGTGTGTGAAGACAGTGACAGAATCATCGGTTGCTTCTTAAACACAGTCCCAGTGCGAATGAATATTACAGGAGAGGAAACATGGGCCGGTTTAATAAATGATACAAAAGAAAAGCTAGGTAAAATAAAGAAGTATGGAAGAATTTCATTAAAAGAAATTAAAGAAATGGTGAATACAGTTGAAAGTCCAAAAGGGCCAATTTTCAACTCGATCTTTAATTATGTAGATTTTTATATTTATAAAGAATCCCAATTAAAAGAGAACATTAAATCAGACCTTCAGTTAGAAAATTACGAAAAAACCGAAATTCCAATTGAATTATTGTTCTCAAGAACTTTAAACAAAACATTTGTTCAAGTTAAGTCTAATAGTAATTTTATGTCGGAAGAACAAATGAATGATTTGGTAAATCATTTTTATACTATCTTAAATAAGTTAGTTAATAATGATTATACAGGTTATATTAAGGCAGAATTAATGAAAGAAAATTTACCAAAATTAATAGATACTCCATCTAATCAAACACATTTTAATTTAAACAATATTAAAACCGTTCAAGAAATGTTTAGACAACAAGTTAAAGATAACCCAAATAAAGTTGCGGTGAACTATAAAAATAAAGAAGTAACTTATAGAGAATTAGATATTCAATCTGATAAGGTCGCTTGTTTTCTATCTAATGAATATCTACTAGACAAGAATCAATTTGTTGGAGTTATGTTAGAAAAATCAGAGAAATATTTAGTTGCTATTCTTGGTATCTTAAAAGCAGGTGGTGCGTTTTTACCTATTGATCCTAGTTTACCTATAAATAGGATTAATCATATGATAGAAGATAGTAATTCGAAAGGTATTATTTTCGAAAAAACAAAGAATCAATTAGATCCTGGTTTAGAAGGTCGTTATATAGCGTTAGAAGAAATATTGAATGATGAAACTTTTAATGAGGACGTAGATATTACAAATTCTTTAGATGATGCTGCATATATGATTTATACCTCTGGAACAACTGGTCGTCCAAAGGGAGTAATTATTGAACAGAGGAACTTATTTAACTTCTTTGAATCTATGAGCCAATCCTTGAAGTTAAGACAAATTGAAAAAATGCTCTCTGTAACATCAATATCCTTTGATATTTCAATATTAGAGGTACTTTGGACTATAGTTAATGGTATAGAAGTGGTACTAAAACCTGATAATCAAATTGATCAGGATTATGACAGTTACCTTAAACATTCAATCACTTTATTGCAAACAACTCCTTCAAGGCTAAAATTACTAATTGAAGATAAAAATTCACATTGTTTTCTAAATAATCTTCGAACTATTTTAATAGGAGGAGAACAACTCAGTGAGAAGGTAATAAAAGACTTAAGGAGCCTAACTAATGCAGAGCTTTTTAATCTTTATGGGCCAACTGAAACTACTATATGGTCTTGTATATACAAAATAGAAGAGGACAACAAAAATTATATTGGAAAACCTTTGTTGAATACAAAAGTGTATTTGCTTGATGAAGATAATAATCCTCTACCTCCTGGTGTTATTGGAAATGTCTTTATTAGTGGATTAGGGGTAGGCAGAGGGTATCATGAAAAAGTAGAACTAACACAAGAAAAATTCACCATTGATCCTTTCTGTAATAAAGAAATGTATATGTATAATACAGGCGATCTGGCGGTTTTGTTGAATAATGGAAACCTGAAATTTATTGGAAGAAAAGATAGTAGTCAAGTGAAGTTGAGGGGTTACAGGATAGAATTATTAGAAATTGAAAAGAATATTGATTCGTATCAATTGGTATCAGAATCAAAAGTTATAATTAAAAATGATAGCATTAAAGCATTTTTAATTACTGAGAAAGATTTTGATGTTAACAACTTAAGAGAATACTTAACAGAAAAACTACCAAAGTATATGCTTCCCTCTCAGTTTGTTATTTTAGATTCTTTTCCATTAACCCCAAATGGAAAAATAAATGTATTAGAGTTAGAAAAACATAATAGTTTACAAACTAATGCAATTAATCATTATTATTCTCCACCAGTAAACAAAATTCAGGAGAAAATATGTGATATCTATAGAGAAGTTCTATTAGTTGATCAGATAAGTATTAAGGAAAGTTTCTTTGATATTGGAGGAGATTCTTTGAAGACAATTTCAGTATTGTCTAAGATTAATCATACTTTCAATGTTAATATTCCTTTAATTGAATTTCATAAAACTTCTACTGTTGAAAAGATTGCTAATTTGGTGGAAAAGAACTATAAAGTTTATAGGGATGGTATTATAACTCTACAAAAGGGTAATAAGGAAAAATTCTCTCCATTGTTCTTAATTCATCCACATAATGGAGGAATAGAAAACTACTATGAACTGGTTAAACTCCTTGATTTTACTGAGAAACCGGTATATGGTATACAAGCTTTTGGATACGAAACTGAAGTACCTGCAATTGATTCATTAAGCAAGATGGTTGAAAAATACATTGAAGAAATGTTCACAGTGCAACCGAAAGGCCCGTACATGATTGCAGGTTGGTCCCTTGGAGGTACTATAGCATATGAAATTGCAAAACAACTTGAAAGAAACGGTGAAACTGTAGAATATTTAGGTTTAATTGATACTCATCCACGTTATGATATGAATCCAAAGGAACTGAACATCAAATCTTTATTAACTAGATATGGGAATTTATTGAATATCGATTCTAATACGTTTAATAATGTATCAGTTGATGAAGGTTTTGATATTATTCTCGAAAAAGGAAAGGCGGAGAATATCTTTTCAGACATGGAGGACACTTCATCATTAAGAAGAAAGTTAGAAGTTATTAGAGCAAATGAAGTGATCATGAATAAATATAGTATTGAAGGCCAAGTTTCATCAGATGTTACTTTATATCATGTAAGAGAGTTTGCTGAAGGATTAAATGTTCTTGTTAGCTATGAAGATTGGGAATCTCGTACTACAGGCAAACTAAAAAGTTTAGTGATTCCGGGGAATCACCAAAACTTAATGACCCAACCTTATGTAAAAGTATTAGCAAAATTACTAAAAGAAGACTTAATAAATTCACCACGAAGTAAGCTAGTTAATATTTAATAGTTAGGGTTCTAATAAATAGTTCAAAAAGGAAATATATCCCCTTCTAAATCTTCTTTAATCTACATTTTCTAAGAGGAAGATTAGAAGGGCATTTTCCTTTTGTTATTTAATAGAATAATTAATATAAACATAAAGAGGTGTTATTATGTCCCAAAAGGAAACTGGTATAGACAAATTAACCTTTCTTAGAGCCGCTGGAGAGGGTCAATTGGATATATTAAAGTGCTATATAGAAGAAGGGGGAGATCCGGATATTGTAAACGAGTTTAATGCAACTGCTCTAATATATGCAGCTTCGCATAACCAAGCAAGAGCTGTTAAGTATTTATTAGACGTTGGAGCGAATTATCTTATAACTAATAAAAAAGGGAGTAACCCAATTCAAATAGCGATAAAATACAAACATAATGATGTACTCGAGGTTTTTAAAAAACATGCCCCGGATATAATTAATGAGTTCAGAGATAATAAAATGAATAAAAAACGAAAAATAGAAGATCAGGTAATGATTGATCAAATTAGAGGGAGAGTAAAACTAGATATAGAAAATTTTAATAATAGAATCAAAACAAACAACTTTGGTGGTGCTGACAATTATACAGACTCAATTCTTTCTACATGGACATTTAAAGAAAAGAGAAAGCTTGATTCCATTTTCGATAAGCCTTTCTTTGGAAGAATAGATTATTATCAAAATAAAAGTGCAAACAAAAATATTTATTATATTGGTAAGTATGATTATGGGGAAAGGATTTTATCTAATAATAATAAAGTCGCGAGCATATTCTACCAAAAAAAAATTGGAGAAATTTATCATGACACACTAGGGGAAATTAAAATTAATCTGATTAGACAATTTAATATTGAAGATGGGATTATCGTTGATTTTAATGATCTAAAGCAAAATAGCATTAACTTTACAGATCCAATCCTAATGAAAAAATTAAGAGATTCTTCAGACAGTGTATTAAAGGATGTCGCAGAAACTATACAAGAAGAACAATACAGTGTTATCAGCTCGGATTCCCATGTCCCCCTCATTGTACAAGGGTCTGCAGGAAGCGGGAAAACTACCGTAGCTCTTCACAGAATATCATATATAATATATAACAATAAAAATATGAAGCCTGATAAAATGGCAATATTTGGACCAAATAAAATGTTTATAAATTATATTAAAAATGTATTACCAGATATAGGAGTTGGTGGAATAAAACAAATAACATTTTATGAATGGTGGAAGGATAATATTAAAGACAATCAAAAAAATTCTTTTAAAATTACTAAAAGTTCAAAGAGATTAGAGGGAAGTACATTAAGTAAATTTAAAGGATCATTGAAATTTAAAAATATCGTTCTTCAGTATCTAAATGAAATTGAGAATGAATTTAATCCAGAAAGATTTACATATATACTAGAAAAGATTAATAAGCAAGTCAAAAAAGAAATTACGGAATTTGAAAGTGAATTTTCATTGGATTTAGACATAAAAAATTATATATATGAGGATATATCTCAAAAAATCAAAAAGTTTTACATGGTAGATTATGCATATTTACCATTGCAGGTCAGAAGAGAAAGAATATTAAGAAATATCCAAAATGAGAAAAAGGACTTTATCAAGTCCATAATAAATAAATTTGAAAATGTAATTCAGATTTCACATTTAGGGACGATCAAAAATAAATTGAATAAATTTATTACTGAAGGAATTAACGTTTTTGAAATGAATTGGAAAAATGTTAGTTCACTAGATCTTTATTTTAACTTAATTGGTAACAAAACAATACTTGAAAGGTACATAGAAAATAATAATAATTTAATCGAAAAAGTTGTATATGAAACCAAAAACCAACTTAAGAATAAGTACATTCAGGATACAGACTTAGCTGGTATTTTTGTAATAGACGATTATATAAATACACGTTTCTTACAAAGTGATTTCAAGAAATTTGATTATTTGGTAATTGACGAGGGGCAAGATTATAACCCCTTCGAAATTTTTCTTCTAACGAATATTGTAAAAAAAGGTAGATTTACAATCTTAGGAGATTTAGGTCAAACAATTTATAGTAATCGAAGTATAAACGATTGGAACGAAGTAGTTGAAAGTATTAAAGAGAGCATAGATATGAAACCCAATTATTTAGAACTTTCGTTAACCTATCGTTCAACTTCCCAAATTACTGAGTATAGTAATAATATTATTAATCCATGGAGCAAGGGGAAATACAATCTTTCGACTCCTTTTGGAAGAGATGGGAATCCTCCAAAAGTTAAAAAAGGTTTGAAAAGTGTAGAAAAATATCAAGAGGTACAAAAGGCAATCAATCAATACCAAGAAAAAGGTTTAAAAAATATCGCTATTTTGACTAGAGATTTTGAAAGTGTTAAATTAGCAAAAAAAGAATTATTTAGTATCAATTCCTTAGAAGAATTTGTAACTGACTCCCGAATTTATGAAGGAGGACTAATTATTATGCCAGTTACATTATCAAAGGGAATGGAATTTGATGCAGTCATAATATACGATTCAGATAAATATAATATTGAAAGATTTGAACTAGATAGAAAATTACTTTATGTCGGCTGTACAAGAGCATTACATGAGCTATTGTTATTATAAACATTTACGGTGAATTAATTTACATTATTGAATTTAATTTGAATCAGACCTTCTAGAGTGCTAATTATATACATTGTTTTTGCAAGATGTAATCTGCCCCCTCAATCCATGGTATAAAAGGGCTCGTTGGTAAGGTAAGCGGGGTTTGCTAACACGGATGATTTTAACGGACGCTTCTCAAAAGTTCGTTGAATTTTTGAGAAGGTTCTTTTTTCTAATACGAACTTTTCTTTATCGCGCTATTCTTAAATCCATATCATTTTTCCGACACACTAACAATCATATAACCGGGTCTTTAGTCGATAAAAGGATGCACTTTTAAAAGTGGAACGGTGATGTATCATTTTTGTTAAGTTATATTTGTTCTGGTGATATAAGTGCAAAAACATATTCCAGAATATATATTTAACAAATTTAAGTACATCAGCATTAATCTTAAAGATTTTCTCGGAGGGATGGTGGACGAAGAAGACTATATAAAAACACGAAAGGACTCACTAGGAAGGGTAATCCTTCAGTGGCCAGAACTAATTTTTCTGAAAATGGATATGGGATATTACGCAGATTACCTGCTAAAGTTTTCTTTGTATTCCAGACGTATGATTCTCATGGAAGATGAAATAATAGGTTTTTCTCAGCAGCAACTGTATTCCTTTTATGGTATTTCTCACGACACAATTAGAAGATACCTGGGGAAAACCAAAGAAAAAGTAAGGAAAAAACATAAACCTAAAATACGAGATATAACCAGGCATTCAAATGTTGCAAAAGAGGTTGTTTCTTTCCTTGCAATATTATCTAGGGTTCCTTTTTCTTGGGTAGAAGAAGAAAGTCCCGAGCAATTATGGACGATCCAGCATTTTAGTTACTTAGATGATTCTAAAAAGAGCCTTGCTTGGTTGAAAAATGAATTAGAGGATCTTCCTCTCGCAAAATCAATCCATGATGTAAGAGGAATAATAATTAATCAAGGTGTAGCTAATTCCTTATACCTCCGGATAGAATGGGTTAAGGGTGGGTTAATTATTGAAGTATTTAATCCGAATTGTACAATCGGTGAGATTGTTCCCTTAATAAAACTATTACAGAAATATAATTATGCTTTTGGGTATATGGATACTGTAATTACAACTCAAAAAAATTTCACTTTTATAATTAACCTTAAAAATAATTCTCCGATTTGTTTACCAATGGAATTCAAGAGTTTGGAATGCACTTTTTAAAGTGCAACCCTATTTGAATAGCTAAAAATGCTGAACCTCCTATTAAAAGGAGGTTTTTTATTTGCTAAAAAATAATGAGGGAATTGAATTAATGAAGAAAAGAGGAATTCAGAAATTAGAAGAATGGTTAGAGGAAGAATTAAAAAAGGAGGAGGAGCAAAATGAGAAAAATGATAATCAAAAGTAATATTTAAAGATGATATTGGAGTCCTAAGAATGAAAAGTAAAAGGGGGACATGCAAAATATATCTGAATATTGAATATACTTTCTCAAGAACTTGAAAGCGGTGATAAAGGTGAAGGAAATAATAATTGATGAAAATTCCAGGAAGCCGCCTTGCACCCGTATAAGAAAAAATGAGCCTAATATAGAACTTATGGCAAAAGCATTTCTTTTATTGTATTCAAATGCACAAAGGGGTTCGTGTAATGGGAACTGACTGCCTTTGTAAAGCGTATTTAAAAACAGATCAATGTAAATAGGGAGTAAAGGTTTAAATATTTAGAATTTGGTTGATAATTGTGATATTAAATGTCGTTCATAGTACTTCAGATGTAACAGTTTCAAAGTCAAGAAATACTTTAGAACACATTTTGGAGGGAAAAACAAATTGAAAAAAAAACCACCAATCAAATCTGAACTATGGTATGATTACGGCCAGTGAAATGTACCACCAGTGACATTCTATTTACCACCTAGTGACAAGAAATGTACCAGCAAATGACAAGCTGTTTACCACTATACCTTCTGTATAATTATTGAGCACACCTTCAGGTGTGCCATTATTATTTAGGAGGTATTTTTGTATGATTCATTATCGAAAGATATTGGAATTACATGATGAGGGCATCAGCCTTAGAGGCATTGCCTCAAGTACTGGTCATTCCCGTCAAAAAGTAACAGAGATCATCGGCCTTGCCGAAAAGAAGGGGTTAGTCTGTCCGTTAGAGGAAGAAATGACGGATAAGTGGATTGAGGAGTTTCTTTTTCCTGAGAAGACACTGGAGGCTTCAGGTCGACACCCCTTGAATTTTGACTATATTCATGAAGAGTTGGCAAAGCCCAATGTCACACTTTCACTTCTCCACCATGAATATGAAGCTGAATGTAGAGCAAGCCAGAAGATTCCATACTCTTATCGTAGTTTTTTGCGTCATTACAGCAACTATGCGGATAAGTACAAAGCCACCTTACGCATTCGAAGAAAACCAGGCGAAATAATGGAAGTAGATTGGGCGGGTTCCACAGCTTTCATCATTGATAGAGATACTGGAGAAAAGGTAAAAGCCTATGTGTTCGTTGCGACTCTGCCGTGCAGCCAATTTTCATATGCAGAAGCAAGCTTATCTATGGATTCGCATTCATGGATTGAGTATTGCATTAGGAAAGAGCCACTTGAGCGGACTTTTGAGCCACCAAGTGCGGATATAAGAGCCACTGAATGCATCACAAAGAGCCACTATCTCGAATACGTATTAAAACAGCCATCGAAATTAGGTGCTTCGATGGCTGTGTGAGTTATTTAAAGTTCTTTCCTTCTAGCTGGTCTTCAATAATTGTAACAGCTTGTCTGACAAGATCCTCTTGGTCTAAATCTTCCTCTTCATCTGCTTCCAAACAGAGGGGCAGAAGGAGTTCTACAATCTGCTCTATTACCTCATCAGGAAGAAAACGATGAAAGAAATACGTGGCTATACGGCTTTCTACCTCGATTGGAATCATGATGATCCCACCAATCCATGGCGTTCACGCATTGAAATCTCTCCATCGACCATAATGTGATAAGAATCATGAATAATACGATCAAGAATGGCATCAGCTACTTGAGCTTGCCCTAATTTCGCGTGCCATCCTTCCGGGGAAAACTGAGAACAGAATATGGTAGAGGCTCTTTTGAGCCTTGACTCGATAATCTCTAATATAAGCATTACGTGTTCTTCTGGGAGTTCTGTCAATAACCACTCATCCAGTATTAATACATCTACTTTCCGGTATTTTTGAATCAACTTCCGAAAGCTGCCATCTGCTTCAAACTTGGCCACTGTCAGCTCATCTAATAGTTCAGGGAGACGAATATACTTAACGTTATAAAACTGACGACATGCTTGGACACCAAAGGCATTTGCGATCCATGTTTTTCCGTTTCCTGAAGCGCCCATAAGGATAATGTTATGGTGTCGTTGAATATAATTTCCTGCTGCTAGTTCTAAGATGAGTTGCTTATTCAGTTTTCGATCTGGATTATATTCGATATCTTCAATGGCAGCTGCTGGTTCATTCAATGTTGCCTGTTTAATCAGACGTTCTAACTTATTTGAACGTCTGCGATCATACTCATGATCCACTAAAAGCTGAAAGCGATCATCAAAGTCCATTTTTTGATATTCACGGTTTTGGCTTTGTTGTTGATAAATATCTGCCATACCACCCATTTTCATTTCGGTTAGTTTTCGTAAAGTTTCCTGATTCATTTAGAACGCTCCTTCCCAAAATATGCTGCACCACGCACAAATCCATAGTCATTTGCCATATGTTTTGACTTTTCCGGAGGTGATTCCGGTGGAATCCTTTTAGCCTCTCGGTCTAGAATACTCTTAAGAACTGAAAGGGTTGGGTTACTTGATATGGCTAGTAAAGTTTCAACCGAATTTTCTAACGTGATTGGCTCATATTTTTCTGCAATATTTCTCAGAGCGCTCAAAATAGACAATGCTTTTTTCTCTGCGTTTTGTTCGAGCATTTTATCAACAAACTTTTCCATGGATGGCCCAATGCTTTTAGCCCAATCCCGGTTATTCTCAGGGTTGTGATCTAAATATAAGCGATGATGATCTGGCATATGTTCTATAGATGTCGAATATTGACCAATATCGCCTGTTAATCGTTTATGGGATGCAATCCGTACATCTTTGAAGTAAAATTCAAGTAGATCTGGTGTCAGGCGAATTTCGACCTGCTCCCGGACGTGGATGTGGTAGTTCGGTTGAACTTTCGCTGTTTTCCATTCCGTCAATTTGTAACGTGTGCGAGGAAGAGAGCGAAGGTAGGGCTTCTCCTCTTCCTCAAATACCTCTCTACGAGATCCTGGACGCTTCTGGAAAGCAGTAGTATTAATCTCTTCAAGCTTTTCGAAAATGTGATGGTTCAAATCTTCCAAATGGAAAAAAGGATAATTGCGTAAAGCAGCTATAACCTGTCTGGATATATAGCCCACTGTTCCTTCAACACTTGCTTTGTCCTTAGGTTTTCGGACGCGACTTGGAACTATCACTGTATGATAATAGTCAGCTAGCTCTCGATATGCTTCCTGCAAAATAGGTTCACCTCGTAGAGGTTTGGTCACACCTGTTTTCAGGTTGTCAGGTACCATCGTTTCAGGTACGCCACCAAAATACTCTAAAGCATGAATATGGGCGGTAAGCCAGCTCGGAGACTTCATGTCTATAAAACCCTCAACATAACTGTACTGACTGTAAGGAAGTGTAGCGATAAACACATAGACTGGTATCTTTTCCCCTGTTGCCCGGTCTTGAAGGGTAAGCGTAGACCCTGCCCAGTCAACCTCCATAATTTCACCTGGTTTACGACGTATCGGCATTGTCGTTTTATATTTCTTTGCGTAGTTCCCGTATTTTTCCGTAAACGTACGGTAAGCATAGGGGACCTTCTTTCCTAGGCGTGCTTCAGTGGCATACTCGTAATGTAATAGTTTCAATGTAACGTTTTTCTTTTGAAGTTCTTTGTGAACCTTTTCCCAGTCCACAGGGTAATATCCTTTCTCGACAGCTTGTTTCTCAGGAAACAAAAAATCATTTAGCCAAGCATTCGTCATAGTGTCGTTTAGTTCTTGAATCCCTCTTGATTTTGCCGTTTGAATGACACTAGCTACCGTATTTCTTGAATGACCCGTGCTCGCACTGATTGTACGCTGACTCATCCCCTCCAAGTGAAGATCTAGAATCTTCCGACAATTGATCACAAAAAAACCTCCCTATAAAAGATTTGTCATGCGGTAACGCATGCTTCTCTATTATACAGGGAGGTATTTATTTATATAGCACAAGTGGCTCAATACTCCGCACTTGGTGGCTTTCTCTTCCGCATTAGGTGGCTCAAAAGTATGCACTAATGGCTCATTCTGTCTGCAATAATCACATGGATTACACTTCACAATAATGCCTATAAGTATTTTGGTGGCACGACTCAAATTGTCGTTCCAGACAACTTAAAAACGAGCGTTACGAAGCATACGACCCGTGAATTGATATTGAATCCTGCCTACAAAGAGATGGCGGACTACTACAACACTGTCGTTATGCCGGCGAGGGTGCGTACCCCAAAAGATAAAGCTAGTGTGGAAGGTTCGGTTGGAGTTATCTCTACCTGGATCATCGCAGCATTAAGAAATACACATTGCTTCACAATTGATGAATTGAACGAAGAGGTTCGGAAGAAATTAGATGAATTTAATAAAAGACCCTTCACTCGGAAAAAAGGGTCTCGTTTGTCTGCATTTGAAGAAGAGGAGAAATTTGCGCTTTCTCCCCTTCCAACAGCACCTTATAAAATATCTGAATGGAAAAAGACAACTGTAGCACCTGACTATCACGTTTCTTTCGATAGTATGTTTTATTCCGTGCCATACGAATATATCAATCGAGAAGTCGAGGTGAGAGTGTCCGATAACCTCATAGAAGTATTTTTTAACCATATGAGAATTGCCTCTCATAAACGATTATATGGGAAATTTGGACAAACTACCACCATTCACGACCATATGCCAGATAATCACAAATTATTCGTTGATCAAACCCCAGAAGCTGCGATTGAATGGGCAGAAAATATCGGAGAATCAACGTTAAGCGTAATTAGATATCTTCTAGATACTTCACAAACAGAGAAGCTAGCCCTACAATCTATATTCTCTTTAAAAAAGTTTGAGCGTCGATACACGAAATATGAGATTGAACGTGCTTGTAAGATGGTACTCTCAATGACTAAAAGACCAACGGTCAAAAGTATCCAAACGCTACTGAAGACTAACAAGAAGAATGATGCAGAGCAAGAATTAAAACGGAAAACAGATATCAATAAAAATAATTACGGCTTTACACGTGGAGCTTCTTACTATGGGGGAACGGATAAATGATGAATGAACAAACATTAACTAAATTAACCGAAATGAAATTAAGTGGGATGGCTGAGGCCTACAAGGAACAAACAGCGAATAAAGATTTTCAAAAAATGACTTTTGAAGATCGATTTAGTTTACTGGTCGATTTAGAACATGCCCGCCGAAAGAGTAATAAGCTTCAACGGCTAATCAAAACTGCGACTTTTCTTAACTCCAATGCATGTATTGAAGACCTGGAATATCATGAGGATCGAAGACTAAACAAAGAGTTGATTTTGAAGTTGGCTAGTTGTACTTATATCCTTGATAGCCACAATATTATATTAAAAGGACCTACAGGTTCAGGAAAATCATTCTTAGCTACTGCCTTCGGAATATCTGCTTGCCGACAGTTTTTCAACGTTAAATATATTCGGTTACCAGAATTACTGGATGAGCTGTCACTCACTAAATTAGCAGCAGATGGAAGTTATCGGAAGAGCATAAAAAAATATACGAAAGTAGATCTCCTGATCCTAGATGAGTGGCTATTAACAGATTTAACAACGGATGAAGCAGCTATCCTTTTGGAAATTACAGAAGCTCGTCATAAGGTTGGTTCCACTATTTTCTGTTCACAGATTGATCCTAGTGGATGGCATTTAAAGTTAGGAAATGAAACAATTGCGGAAGCAATTTTAGATCGCATTATTCATGACTCCTATCAAATTCTACTAGACGGAGAAGTTTCTATGCGTGAGCGTCATGGGTTAGGCAGGTAACTATGATATGACAACTTTAACCCCAAAAGAGATTGAGAAGATGGAAGAAAACTATTATTTGGTGGGTTTCAAAAGCTGGATTCCTTTCCCAAAGGAACTAATTGAAAAGCTTTTAAAGGTTTATGGCGAGGAACCTGTTCCTTATAGTTGGACTGAGCAAGATATTTATGAAGGGTCCAGAAAGATAATCTTCGATTACTTCAATAACCAGTCTAAGTAGTTAATTACAAAAATAGCCCTATAAGATTACTAGAATGTTAATCTGTAGGGCTTTTTTATCCATTGGTAAATGCGTTGGCGTAGCCTGGTAAATTCCTTGGCGGAGAGTGGTAAAAAAGATGGCAAGGGTGGTAAAAACACTTGGCTGTATTCAATGGTCCGTGCAAGAGACTCAGCAATTCCTCAAAGTGGCATATGAAGCTGGTGAGGGTGTGATGTATGAGTTCGCGCTCTCTACTGGAGTTAGGCAAGGAGAGATTTTAGCACTTTTATGGAGCGATATTGATTTTGAAAGGCAAACTGTAACAGTAGGCAAAAGCTTATCTTCTTATACAGAAGAAAAAGAAGGTATGACTAAAATTAAAGGAGTTCGTACATTACCATTGCCAACAAACCTTTTACCTATTTTAAAAAAACATCAGCAATATCTAGAGCGAAAATTTGGCCAGTATTTCCCATCTAGATTAGATCTTGTATTCCCTGATAAAGTAGGTGGAGTTCAGAATATACAGGCAATGAGACAAAGGTTTAAACGCTTAATAGAACAAGCTGGTTTAAGAGTAATTACTTATAACGATTTTAGGAAAATGCACTTGATACAGTTCCTGGTAAATGATTATAGCTCCTTCGAATTAATCAATGAGTCAATTTGTAGCGATCCTATTAGTTACATTTATCTGCAACCGAACACAGATGGTTGGAAAGAAGATGATGAAATTTCAGTCAGGAAACCCAAGCTGCAACCAGTAAAAAATAGAAAAAGAAAGAATAAAGAATAATAGGCATCTTTCCTCTCTTTAAAGAGGGGTTTTTTTATGGGAGTAATTTATGGATTTTGTAACCTAATTAATACATAGTACACCATCTAGGCAGTCGGTTTTTCCTTAATTTTAATCAGGTGATTGAGCTAACACGTTTATAGCAATGATATTAAAACCAACAAAGAAGTCCTTACACAAAAGAAGGGGCTTTCCTAGTCAGCCCTTCCTCTAGTTGATCAACCAGTTGCAGTACTAGCTCTAATTCAACAGCAATTTCTTCTTTAGTCGTTGGTTTATCATAAAGTGACAACCCTGCGTGACACAGCTTTAACTTCAATTCAGAAAGTTGTGCCTTTAAAACAAAGTAATCTCCATTCATCTTTTTACACTCCCTAAACTAAAAAGGTAGAAGATCATCCTGATCAAATTTATAGCTCATTATCTCTTCTGCAATATCCTCACTACCGTTTAAAATGATCTTTTCAACAACTGTTTTTCGATATCCGGTTTCCATTTTAATATTTTTTATCCAGCCACTAATTTTACATGGTAACTCATGTCGCTTGCACCTAAACCGGTTGGAACTCATGTTTCTATGCCCATCAATTAAGTAATGCATCTCAACTTCAAACCATTCCCCCTTCATTTGGAATCCCTCTATTGTGACTGCATTTTACTATTTTTTTCAAGATTACTTTAATTAGGTATCACTATCTTTATGGTTTGTCTTTTGAACAAAGATATTCTTCATGAGGCATGTTTCTTCACTTGTTTTTTGGTACCAATAACGTTCCCTTGCTATAGCCAAGACTTTTAAAATTTCTGGAGGACATTCTTCTAGGAATTTTCGTCGCTCGTATTTAAAGATATTATTGGTTTTTAAGTATTCCAAGATGTCACTTATCTCTGGAACGATAGATGAAGGGATTTCTTTATTCAAAAGCATTTTTTCTAATTCGGTTCTGATAATGCTTGTTTTATCCCTCATAATCTAATTCCCCCTTTATAAATCATTAAGAACCATTTATAGCAGATACTACGCAGTTACATCGAGCCCTTATTTGTTTTATTATAATAAGTAAAGTTCTTCTAATAAAGAACCAATTAAAATAAGTTCTTGTCGAAGCTCTAATCGTACAGGATATGGTGCGAGGGATTGTTTTAGATCTAGTCTTACTAATAGTCAAATAAATTACAGGATGTGAATATTTCAGTGGCCAATTTTTATTTTATTGACAGAATTATTAATGTTGCCGACACCATAAAGACATACACACAAGGACTGTCACTTGAAGAGTTCAAAAAGGCTAGGTTAATTATTGATGCAGTAATTTGGAATCTAGAACTTATTGGAGAAGCAGCAAAAAACATCTCAACAGAAGTTAGGGAAGATAATCCCCATATTCCTTGGGAGAAGATAATTGAGTTTCGCATACTCTCATAAAGGAGTATGACAGTCTAGATGTATATGAAATTTGGAAAATAGCAACAGTAGATATTATTACATTAAGAACTAATTGTGCTGCAATTAAAAGCAAATAGGTTAATCTTTAAAAAGTGGGTAAACAGGGAACGCATTATCCACTTTTTTACATGTTATGTAGGTTTTTTTAAATGAAATGTCGAAGTATGTATGGTCAAGGTATGTTTCTGGAGGGTGTTGTTAAGTTGAAAATTACGATAGAAGATATTAATTATTTTATTTTTATGATAAAGCGTGAAAAACTTGGAGTGAGGAAAAGATATTTTAGCATCTTACATAATAAGGATTCGGATGAGTATAAGAGATTTATTAATGTTTATCTAAAATATAAAAAGGTTGTGAGTGAAAGAGAACAATTAGTATTAGATTCCGTTTATGGTGTTAACGGCGCTCCGTTAAAGCTAAAGGAAGTCGCTCAGATCATTAAGGTTACTCCAGAAAGGGTAAGGCAATTAGTTTTCAAAAGTGAAAGGGAAATGGCAACGTTTCTTCGTCAAAAATATTAGATTTTATAGTGATAGGAAGGCTGCATGAGCTAAATTCATTACATTTAGATATCGTTTACTAAATCAAAAATGAGGTGGAACTATGATTAAACCAGATTGGAATATCTTTAAAGCTAAATTTAGTGAGAACCCACAAAGTAATTTTGAATGGTTATGTTATATTTTATTTTGCAAAGAGTATGGAAAAGAATTCGGTGTTTTTAGATATAAAAATCAATCTGGAATTGAGACTAATCCAATTTCGGTGGACAAAGAAGTTATTGGATGGCAAGCAAAATTCTATGAAACAACTTTATCAGATCATAAGGGTGAATTGATTACAACACTAACAAAAAGTAAACGAGATTACCCGGATATAAATAAAATCATTTTTTATACCAATCAAGAATGGGGGCAAAGCCATACTTCAGATAAACCTGAACAAAATGATCCTCAAGCAAAAATCGATATTGATACTAAAGCTAGTCAACTTGAAATTCAAGTTGAATGGAGAACAGCGAGTTTTTTTGAATCACCATTTGTAACTTTGGAAAATGAGTACATTTCTAAACATTTCTTTAGTTTTAAAAAGGACATCTTCCAACTTTTATCTGAAAAGAAACTTCATACTGAGGCTATTTTAGAAAGTATTCAAACATCTATTAGTTATCAAGATGAAAATTTGGAGATTAATAGAAGTACTCTGCTGCAAGATATTCTTGGCCAAATTGAAAGGGAACAAGTTTTAATTGTGACAGGTATGGGTGGTGTTGGGAAAACGGCGGTTATTAAAAAGCTGTATGAAAATGTGAAAGAAGATACTCCTTTCTATATTTTTAAAGCAAATGAGTTTGAAATTAATAACATTAATAATTTATTTGGTGTAAATGGAAATAGTTTTAATGATTTTATTGATATTCATAAAGAAGATGCCAGAAAATTAATAGTGATTGATTCTGCTGAAAAGATTTTAGATTTAGAGAAAACTGATCCATTTAATGAATTTATATCTACTTTAATTAAGCATGAATGGAAAGTTATATTTACTGCCAGGAGTAATTATTTGTCTGATTTGGATATGCAGTTTATAGATCACTATAAAGTGAAGCCTTTTAAATTTTATATTCAGGAATTGTCAATTAAAGAATTAGTGGAATATGCTCAAGAGTTTGATTTTAATTTACCTAGTGATGAGAAACTAATAGAGTTACTTAAAAATCCATTTTATTTAAATGAGTATTTAAGATTTTATGATAATGAAGAAGTAGTTGATTACCTAAATTTTAAAGAGAAATTATGGAATAGATTAATAAAAAAATCTAAACCAAATAGAGAACAATGTTTTATGAAAATTGCTTTTCAGAGAGCTAAAGAAGGTCAATTTTTTATTTCACCTACCCAGGATGAAGAGACAGTATCTGTGTTACTTCAAGATGGTATTTTAGGTTATGAAGTTGCAGGTTATTTTATTACACATGACATATACGAAGAGTGGGCATTAGGAAAAATAATAGAGTCTGAATATATTAAAAGAGTAAGTTTACAAGATTTTTTTAAGAATATCGGAGAATCACTTCCTATTCGTCGGAGTTTTAGAAAGTGGGTATCTGATAAGCTTTTAATAGAGGACAATTCGGTTGAAAACCTTATAGAAGAAGTATTTGAAACTGAAGATATCCCATATTTTTGGAAAGATGAAATGTTAGTATCAGTTTTGCTTTCACCCTACTCTGATTATTTTATTAAATTATTTGAAAAGGAGTTATTAGAGAATGATCAACAATGGTTAAAAAGAGTGACTTTTTTATTAAGGGTAGCATGTAAGGAAGTTGATGAAGATTATCTAAAATTAATAGGTTTAGATAAACATTCAATATCAGCTATGAAATATATAGTTACAAAACCAAAGGGACATGGTTGGGAAAGTGTAATTAAGATAATTTATAAATACAAAGATTCACTTGATATAGAAACAGTAAACTACATACTACCAGTGATTTATGAATGGAATAATAAATTTAAGAATGGGGAAGTAACTAGGCTAGCAGCTTTGATTGCTTTGAAATATTACGAAGTGATTATAGAAAAAGATAATTATGCTTTTAGAGGGAATGATACCGAAGAGAAAATAATTCAAACTATTTTATATGGGGCAAGAGAAATTAGCGAAGAACTTTCAGAAGTTTTTTCAGAAGTAATTAAAAATAATTGGAGGAAATACAGAGATCCATATTATAGCCTGGTAAATGCTATTTTATCTAGAATAGGTGACAATCAAGAAGTCTTGAAAATTCTCCCTAGCTATGTATTACAGTTAGCTGAATTGTATTGGATTAAACCAACTGAAGCAGCTTACCCTTTTTATAATAGTAGATTAGATTTAGAAGATAATTTCTCTATAGATAAAAGCAACAGTGATTATTATCCCTCTAGTGCATACCAAACACCTATTTATTGGCTTCTAAAGTACTCTTTCAAAGAAACTGTAGATTTTATTTTAAGATTTGTAAATAAAACTGTAGAAAGCTATGTGGATTCTGATTTAGCAAAAGGAGAAGTAGAAGAAATAGAGGTTAATATTAACGATAAGGTAATTAAACAATATATAAGTAATAGGCTTTGGAATACCTATAGAGGAACACAAGTTTCACCAAAAATTTTTGAGTCCATACATATGGCATTAGAGAAGTTTCTCCTTGAAAGAGGAGAGCATACGGATTCAGAAATATTGGAAAATGTTTCTCTGTATCTAATAGAAAACTCGAAATCTGCGTCTATAACGGCTATTATTTCAAGCGTAATTTTGGCTAATCATGAAAAAACCTTCAATATAGCAAAGGTTTTATTTAATACTAAAGAATTCTTTTTCTATGATAGTAGTAGAAGGATAATCGACCAATCTGCAAAAAGTTTATTTGCGATGGGATATGGATTGAACTATAAGCACGATATTCATATAAAAGAAAGAATTCAGAGTTGTGATGATAAGCACAGAGAAAAAACACTTGAAAACGTTGCACTGATGTACCAGTTTTTTAGAAATGAAGAAACATCAGACGAGGAAGCAACTAAAAGAATGGAAGCCTTATGGGCTATTTTTGATGAATATTATGAGGAACTTGAAAATCCTTCCTTAGCAGAAAATAAAACATGGAGGCTTTTTCTAGCACGTATGGATAGAAGGAAAATGAATCCTACTGTTGAAAAAGTGGATCAAGGTGTACAGATTGATTTTAATCCTAAAATTGATTCAGAATTAATGGAGTACAGTGAATCAGCGCTTCAAAAAAACTCTGAGGCAACTATGTACCTTCCGTTAAAATTATGGTCTGATTATAAATTTAAAAGGGACGCTAAGTCTAGTGAGTATACTAAGTATGAGGAAAACCCACTATTAGCACTAAAAGAAATTCAAGAGATGTTTGAAGGATTACAGAATGGTTATGATAAAGATTATATTTTTGCAAAGGGTATTCCTCCATATGTATGTGCTGTTTTACTTCGAGATTATTTTAGTCTTCTTTCACAAACTGACAAGGAATTTTGTAAAGAAGTTATCCTAACTTTTTCTTCATCTTCTTTAGAAGATAATTATACTTATCAGATAGGAGATGGTATGGAAGCTGCTATTTCAAGCTTACCAGTTATGCTGAAATACTTTCCAGAAGACAAAGAAATTATTAAAGGCATTTTATTATTTACATTGTTCAATGATCATCCTTTAGGAATATCGATTAAGTTTTCGGATTATTCAACCAAATCAATCTTAAATGAATTATGGGCTATAAATTATAAAGATGCACAATCCCTTTTATTAGGATATTTAAGTTTAAAACCTAAGTATGAAGATATGAAAGAGCGGTTACGCTTAGAGAGTTTTGAAAGACGTATGGATGTTAAAGAAAATTTTTCGGAAAGATTTTTTGAAGAATATAAGGCAAATATAGAAAAAGTTATAAAAAATGAAATTACTCTAGAGGAAATTGGAAATATAAACGATATTCATCCGCGTATTTTAAAAACAGCATTTCAATTAATACCGTTAGAAACCAATAATGACGTTCATAAGAATTTAATCCAAAGCATAATAACAATCTTTGCTGATAAGTTGTTATGGGATGATAGAGCCAATAGGATGGATTATGAGGTTAGTCATGCATTCATGGTGAAGTTAGCAGAAATCATTTTATCTTCAAGAAGTGTTGATATACCAAAGTATTTAGAACCATTTATCCTAAAGTTAAATAATAGTGAATCTTTAGCTGATTTATTTAAAGAATTTATTTATGTAGAAGATAGACTTAAAAAATATGATAATTTTTGGTTAGTATGGGAGTTGTTTTATGAAAAAGTTGTTGAATTAAATAATATACGGAAAAATAGTTACATTAATTCTCGCATTATCAAAAGCTATCTTTTCGCTGATGCATTATGGAATGAAAATGTATCAGATTGGCATACCTTAAACGATCAAAATAAAAGGTTTTTAATGAAAGTTACAAGAGAAATAGGAGATTCACCGGCAGTTCTATATTCGATTGCAAAATTATTAAATGGAATTGGGCAAAGATTTATTAATCCCGGAATCTCTTGGATTTCACATATGTTATTAGAACATCAAAGTTTATGGAATATTGAACTAGAGGAAAATACTATATATTATTTAGAAATTGTCATTAAAAGCTATATTTATATCAATAGAGAAAAAATCCGAAGAGAAGCTAGGTTAAAGCGAGAAGTGTTAATAGTATTAGATTTCCTAGTTGAAAAGGGATCAGTTGCTGGATATATGCTAAGAGAAAGTATTTTGTGAAAATAATACATTTAAATTATTTTAGAAAAGGTTTGATAATTATTATCAAACCTTTTCTTGATGACTTAAAATATTGATTGAGTAGTACTAATTTTAAATTCATATTTACTCTCAGTCCATACTCAATCTCCATTAACCACCCACTAAGGTTTTGGTCCTCTTAGTATGTAAAAAACCCTTTATAATGTAACTCCCCTTAACAAGGTAAATTATGTTAAAATATTCAATATATTAATAAATTTCTAGTTCTTTAGAGGGAGATATATGGCACAAAAAATAGTCAATCAATTTACTGAATTACTTGAGCAGTGTTCAGAAACGTCAAAGCAGGTGTATGTGGAAAACTTGGCTTTTCGAAATGAACTTAAGCAATTATTGCAAGATTTAGAAAGTCAGCTAGAAGGGAAATATCAATTGATAATGCAGGACCATGACGTTAAGAACTTTGAATTTTCTTCTACCCTTCAAGAGATGATTTATCGAATAGGGATTCAATCTAAAGGTGGATTGGATGATTTTACAGATTCATTGGCAGAAAAAAAGAAACATTTGGATGCATTTACTCTGTCTCTATTTGGTCGGACTAAGGCTGGGAAGAGTACCATACGGGAAGCGTTGACCAATGGAAATGGGAATACAATTGGTAAAGGAGCACAGCGGACCACAAGGGATATCCTTGAGTATAATTGGAATGGTCTGCGACTTTTAGATGTTCCAGGGTTTGAAGCATTTAAGGGCGATGAAGATGCCGATAAAGCACATGATATTATTGATCAATCAGATATGATCATGTTTCTCACCTCCGATGATTCTGTTCAGCCTGGTGAGTTTGATGAAATGAGCAGACTGCAGGAACTGAATAAGCACTTTTTCGTCGTAATGAATGTAAAATATAATTTATTAAACCCACAAACTGAACAACCGGATCAGAAAGAGATTAGGCGATTCCTCAAAAGACCAGAAAAGGTTTTTGAGTTTGACCGGTTAAGTGAGCATCGAAAGCACATTAGGAGCTATGTGAAAAAACATCTGAATATAGACCATGTTGAAGTTATTTGGATACATGCACAATCAGCGTTTCTTAGTACACTTGAGGAATTACAAGAGATTTCCGAAGATTTATGGGATAAAAGTAGGCTAGATACAGTTTACAGCAAAATAGCTAAGGAAGTGAATAGAAGCGGTAAGCACCGACGAGTACTAACGTTTTATGATAGTACAGTTCATTTTATCGATACAATTGAAAAAATGCTGTGGGAGGAGCAGCGTCTTATCCGTTCGCAGGCACTGTTTATGGTGAAAAAACGAGCAGAACTGAAACGATTCTTTGACAGTTTTATTCCTGATGGGAATGAGAGAATTGAACAGAATGCTGCGAAGTTATATTCACCTATTAAGCAATGGGTTCCCTATTTTGTAGAAGAATACATAGGTAAAAAGGATATTCATTCCGTCCTGCAATCTAATTTGAAAGAAAAAGCAAAGCATATTGAGAAAATGATGAACAACCACATGAAGGAACTTATTAACGAATTACAGTCCTTCCTAACGGAATTTACGAGGCAATACCAGTATGATATCAACTCCATTACACTAGATTCAAAGAATATGAGTGATTTTAAAAAAGGACAAATTGGCAGGGTTTTAAAATGGGGAGGAGTGACCCTTTCTGGATTTTCTGCTGGTGCCTTTATTGCTGCTACAGCAGGATGGGGAGCTGCAAATGTTTGGAATCCGGTTGGATGGATTGCACTTGGAGCAAGTACAGTTGTTGGGCTTATTAGCTGGTTCGTAAGTGATTATGAATCAAAGAAATGGAAAAAGGCTAAAAAAGATGCCAAGAAAGATTTGCTGGAACATATTGAAGAGCTGGAAAGAAAAACAAAGGGCTCCTACAAAGCCTGGTTTTATGAAAATATTACTAAAAAAGGCAGACGGGAGATGCTAGATAAAGTAGAAGTATATATAGACAGCTTATTCTTTGTGGCAGATCAATTGAGGGAAAAGGCAAACACAATAAATGAACTCAAAGAAAAGATCAATAAACAACTCTTCGCCCATCTTCTTAAGCTTGAAGGAGTAAACTGTGAGGCATATCAACTGATTCGAGTTGCCAGAGAACAAGGTGTTGCAACGAAAATCCTCGTTCCTTCTGAATGGTATCTGGACGGTAAAACAAATATAGGATTAGATAATATTTGCGGCGAGCATGTCATGCTCGTTAGTGAGACTTCGGATCTTAGAACTCAATTGGCAAATGCACTTTACCCGGCAACTATAGAGCCTGACCAGGTGAAAATAATTAGGGACGGTGATAGAGTTACGGCAAAGGTTAATGTGCCGAACTCGTTGAAGGGTCTTGTTATTGGGAAGAAGGGTGTGAATATACGCCTAGCCGGGCAGTTATGTCAAGTTAAAATAGAATTGAATAAAGGGTGATTTTAGATGAAAGACTTGTTATTTGCAAAACATATTAGTGATATTACAACGATTACAGAAAATATTGCTTCCCTCTTAAAAAAAATAGAAGAGGAAGAAATTCAAACATTAATATCTGATTTCTTAAGCTTTTTGGAAGAGGATCGTAAGCAGCAAAAGTTAAGAGTTGCTTTTATAGGTCAATACAATGCCGGTAAATCTTCAACAATCGCAGCACTGACAGGAGCTAAATTCATACGTAAACAGTATGAGACAGTGGAAGGGGAACAAAAGCTTATTCAGATGTACCAGCTTGGTGAAAAAACTATTAATGTTGGTGCACAAATTATGACAGATATCACACAATCATATAAATGGGACAATGTGGAGATTATTGATACACCGGGAATATATGCAGGCAGATTAGAGCATGATTCAAAAACGCTTGATCAAATTTCCAAGTCAGATTTACTCGTATTTGTTGTATCTAATGAGCTTTTTAACCCGGAAGGAGGAGCTTTCTTCAGAAAGCTTATTCATGATATGCAACGTACAGGTCAAATCGCTTTAGTTGTGAACAAGATGAGCCGTGAGCAGGGGACACCTCAAATTTTAGAGAAGTCTATTCTTGAAGTTATTGATCCTTATCATCCAAGTGATTTTTATACTTCCTTTATTGATGCCAACTGCTTATTAGAAGCTAAGTTAGAGGAGGACGATGAAGAAGAAAGAGATTATCTACAGAAAAAATCTAATTTTGACAGTTTTCTAGATTCTCTACAGAAGTTAATTACAAATAATCAGCTGACAGCAAGATTGTTGACACCACTACACCGAAGCGCAGATGTGCTTGAAAAATCACTCGATTTTTTAAGTACAGATAATAAAGCAGAGCGTGATTTGCTTGAATTATTAAGAAGAAAAGCAAATTTAATTCGTACAGCGAAAATCAGGCTGCATAATGGGGTTCAAAATGAGTTAAACAGGTTAGAACATGAGATTGTCATGGCAGGCGAATCAGTTGCAGAGAAAGTGGATGGAGAGAATAGTGCTGATGATATAAACAAAGCAATTCAGAGTTCAGAACTCTCTATTCAAGCGGAATCACAGACATCACTTGAAAATGTTCAGAAGTTGTTAGAAAAAGAGATGGAACACTTGCAAGAAGAGTTAAAGAATCTGGAGGATTCACCCTTAGGTCAAGCCACACTTGAATCATTTGAAGCAAGGAGTGCATCTTTCTCACAAAGAAACATCTCCGAAAAAAAAGGGACTCACACATTAGTTGGGAAAGCCCCTGATGCCTTACAAAAATTAGGGAAGTTCGCTACGGAGGTTTCAAAAGAGACCGTGGTAAATGTGGTTAAAAGCTTTGGGGTTAAATTTAAACCTTGGGGAGCTACAAAATTAACCAAGCTTATAAATAAATTAGGTCCAATCTTATCTATTGTGGGGGTTGTTCTAGATATCTTCTTTACGGCAAAAGAAGAATATGATGAGGCAAATTATTATCAGGAGCTCCGTGAAGCTCGAGCAGATATTAGAAATGAATATAGACAAGTAGCAAGGGACATTAGGAAAGAGTTTTTACATAATATCGAAGAAGGAATCTTACCATTCTTCAATAATGAATTGACAGCAATCGAACAACAACAAAACCAAATACGTAATGCTGAAACCTCCAAAGAAGAGTCGGTCAATATTATCTCTACCCTTATCAAGCAAGTACGAAGTAAAATAACTGAGATTGGCAATTAAGAAAGAAAGGGATATGTTCCTCCCTTACTCCTTAAATTTTGGGAACGTATCGAATGGTCTAAATGGCTCCCATGCTCTTTAGGATTACCTTCCCCTTTTCATTAGAAGACTGATAAAACCTTCCTTAATAGCGATGCTCCTTTATAACTTCTGAATTATTACTGGAAAGTGTTGATGAATAAATGCCCTAAATGAAATAAGATAGGAACCACATATCGATCCATTGGTACTTAAAAGTACACATTGAGAATGTATACATGATTTACAATACAAATTGGAGATAGGCAATCCCCATTCCTGTACAGTAAAAGTCTTTATTTTAGAGTACTTTGGGTATTGCAAACGAAGGTGGATTGTTGGATTGCCGAGGGGTAATAATAAAGCATTATTGCTAGTGTGGTTCAGAATGCACTAGTAATAAGGCTTTTTATTGTCAATAGGAGTGATCAAAATTTAATACAATCATAGGAATAGGTGGGTTCTATAGAATAATTAACTAAATATAAAGTTAATAGGACATTTCAATTCCTTAAAGAGGGGAAAGTACAGATATGAGCAATTGGAGGACCATTGATGAATTACGAAATATTTTTATTGAGAAATACACTAATTCAAAATTAAGCAATGAACTTGAAAAAGCCTGTAGTGAAGAATATGAATTGATGCGAGATTATAACGGTAGGCAAATATTAGAATTGCTTCAAAACGTAGATGATGCATACGGTGATAAGAAGAAAAGTGAATATATTGATGGCAACGAAGAGGTAGAAGTCAAGATTACCTATAAAGACAATGTTTTGGAAGTAGGAAATACAGGAACTTCCTTTACAAAAGAAACTATTGAAAGATTGTGCTTGGGACGAGCAAGTAATAAATCATCACAAAACATAGGGAATAAAGGTACTGGTTTCAGATCGTTACTTAATGATGCTGAATGGATAGAGTTATACTCTGGCGATTATGCTGTTAGGTTCAGTAAGGATTTTGCTGAGAGCTGTTTTGATAAGCATTCTCATATTGAATTGATTAATGAACAATTGATGTCCTGGAGAAAAGATTATCCATTATGTTTTCCAATAATGAACTGTCCCGAACAGATTGAAAGGATTGTCTCAGATTTTGACACTTTAATTAGAGTAAAACTTAAAGAACTAAATCGGTTAAAAGAAAACGGAGTAACAAAGCAGTTAAAGCAACCTTTTTATAAATCTTTACTTTTTCTCCCTAATATTACGAAAATCACTATTAATACCGATGAAGAAACTCGAATCGCAGAAAAACTGATTGACGGGATTGATGTTTTAATTGAGAGAACTGTAGATGGTACGAGCAAACCTGCTGAAGAATACTTTGTCTTTAAAAAAGATGTATATATTGGTGAAAAAACTGCTGTCCTTTCAATTGCCGTCCCCAAAGCTATTAATTATGATTTCAAGAAAGAAAAGTTGTACTGTTATTTCCCTATTCGAGATTTTTCAACTCCCATCAACGCATTAATAAATGCACCATTCATTACAAATAATTCTCGTGATGGTGTTCCGAATGATAGTGAGGGAATTAATAAAAAAATTTTTGGTGAAGTCTTACCTTTTATCAGGGAAGTTGCCGAGGCACTGGCGAAACCTATATATGCTGATACAGCCATAAAAATGGTGACCCCTGTACAAGATAATAAACTATGGGATAGTGATGAATTTAATTTCTATGATGAATATTTGAGTTTACTAACAGGTGCGACGATTTTACCTACTGTCAATGGGGAATATATTTCAATTCAAGATGCACCCCAATTACTACAGAATGTATTTCCCGCCGAATTTAAAGGCAAAGAGTTCAACCTATTATTGCAGCTATCAACTGAAGAGAGTGTAGAGATAGTAACAATATTATCTGAATTTGTTGGTTATGATGGATTGAATTTCTCAGCAGATGATCTAGCAAGAAAGATAAACTTAATTAACGACGAGTGGAATGTATCGACTCGAATTAAAGTATTCTTATGGTGGAGTAATGACTATCGTGATGCTGATATTGTTCCGAATCTATTGAATGATAGTCGAAATAACTGGATCCTAAAATCTAATAAAGTATTTTTACCAACTGATGGTGGGATTTCAGTATTACCAAATGAATTAGGTTGGGTGAAACTCTGTGTTTTGCATCAAGATTATGTCGATGAGCTAATTTCACAAGTTAAGGATAAATATGGTGACGAATGGAAGAAACTAAACGACAAATTCAGGGCAGAAAGAACTGGTGATAAACGTTTACTCGATGCATTTAGTAAAGAATATTTCGCTGTAGAACTTACGGAACAAAGCAGTTCTGATTTAATAATTGGTACAATTAATCGACAAATTGATCATGTGGATAAAGCAGAATCTTTTATGAATTGGTTCTTTGAAAATTATCATGACAAACTAACACAAGGTAGCGAGCTTTCAAAAGTTCCATTCAATTTACCCGATCAGAACGGAGATATTAAAGCATCAACCAGGCTGTTTCTTGGCGTAAATTATGGAAACCCACTAGGTGAAAAGCTTTTTGCCAACACTACATATTCTTCATTAATAGAACCTAACAAACTATATCATGGAAATGATATTGCGGAATTTACAACTTTTATTGAAAAGTGTGGAGTTGCAAAGTTTCCATTGATAATTGAGACAAAGTCACTTATAAATAATTATGAATTTAAGAATTTCATTGCTGATAAATATGCGGACCAGATTGATTTCAATATCAATTATCTAACCACTAAGAGTATTGAAAATATAGAAAATTTAATTAGTAAGCTTAACACTTCAGAAATTGTTGAGTGGGTTGCTAAAGATGAAGAACTCCGAGTTTTATTGTATTCAAATAAAAAAGATTCGAATATCAAACAGCAAACTAACTGGAGTGGAATGTATTTCAACTCCAACGAGTACATCAAGTATGTGCTGAATACTACTCAGTGGATTGAATTTAATGGTAATAAGTATTCACCACAACAGGTGGTGAAATATGATAAGTTGAAAGCGAATGTCCAGGACCTTTACGGTATATTCGAACAAGACTTACTAGAATTCGTGGGAAATGATCTAATACAAAATCTTGATTTTAAGGAATCTATGGCTCTTCTTGAAGACACTGATATAAAAAGAATCTTAGATACATTACCCACTTTTGATAAAGGTGAAATAAGTCGGAAACTCTACACAGAGATAATCAAATTCAAGAAAGATAAAGAACCAGCCTATTCCCCAAAAGGTATTTTTGTACTAGCTAAGAATGGAAAATTTTATTGTGCTAACGATGTAAAGTATGCTGATAAGAAAATACCTAAAGCAATGGAAAATCAGGAACATTTTATATCAATACCCGTAAAACAAAATATTTCCATCATTAATAAATGGCTTGGTGTAGAACGTTTTAGATCAAATTTTGAGTTGTTTTCGTATATTAAACACGATTACATTCTAGAGAATTTCAAAAAAGAAATTGATACAATTAAAACGGCTGTTTTATCGACAATTGATGACAACAAAACCAATGTTGATAAAATAAAAAGAATGCAAATCGTGCCTTGTAGCGAGATTGTTGCGATTGATAAGGAGCAAAACAACCGACAAGTACAACTTGAAGATTTTTACTTTGTGGAAGATAGAAGAGACTTTTACTTTAAATTACCTAGTTCAAAACAAAGCATTGAACAACTACGGCTGTCAGATGGGTTTTCAAATGGAATCGTAGATATTTTTAAGCAGTTATTGACACTTGAATTAGATGCTAACTTGATTGAACTTCTAGTATCTAAAGATGCAACTAGAAAAAGAGAAAAGATATCTGATGAATATGGCGTTGACAAATGGAATGAGTCATATGAATTGCTCTTCTGTGAAAATGCTCTAAGCAAATTGGTCTTTGACTATTTTTATGAAAATGGAGCAAGTAGTAATACTTTAAATCAGATAGAGAATGTTGATTTTTCATATTTTCTTAGAGAATCAGATTATGAGACTGTAATATCTTGCTTGAATGAAATCAATAAGGATATATCTGATCTTAATAACCTATCTGAGTTGATAAATATTGATGTGAGAGAGTATTGGCAAAAAAGGATTAGACGATATCTCGATGAGCATCAAGAAGAATTTACAGACCAATTGTTTAGTAAACTAGTTTCTGACGGTGACATAGAAAAACAAACTAGATTTCTTGATGAGGTAGATGCATACAAATATTATTCTGCAGATCTCGATAGTATAAAGAATTCTGTTAAATTTGATTTGACTCAAGCTGTTCTTAGAATCTTCCCTATATTAATTGAAAACATTGAAAAGGTTGAGGTCAAATCAATTTATAAGGAAAATTTCAACAAATTAAACCCTGATAATTTGTTTGCCGATGAAATAGCTAACAATCAAAAAGTTCAAATCATGATTTATTTCAATAGGGTTGATGAATTTAATAATTGGTTAATTATGCAACAGGAAAGAATTGAAAAGGAACAATCCGAAAAGTCTAAAGATGTTTATAAACAATTGGAAGGTGTCATTCCAGATAAACAAGATATAGAATTTCATGCATCAAAAGGATGGCCATCAGCTAATAAAAAAAGACCGAGTGGAGCATACTCAAAAAGTGCTGAAGATAAAGCAAACAATGCTAAAAAAATTATAGGTAACAAAGGTGAATTATTGATTTACAATTTACTTTGTAAACAATATGGCATGGAAAATGTATTTCCCAAGTCGGAGGCATTCGTCGAAATAGGTATTTTAAAACCTGGACAAGCTAGTTCTGGAGAATATGACTTATCTTATCAGGATGACCATAGAAAAACTTTCTTTGTTGAAGTGAAAACAGGAAATGCAAACTCTTTCGTAATCACTCCAGGTGAACTAGAATTTGCGAAACAAAATCCAGATCAATTTAAAATGTATTTAGTATCAGAAATCGATTCTGATAAACCTAAGTATCAAGAAGTACCAGCATGCTTTTGGGAAGATGATAAATTTCGTTTGAAAGAAATTGTAGAAAGAATAGAAGTAGAATTCTAGCAGTTAGACAATTAATATGGACAGATTTATTTCCACAAACTTATCTATCGATATTTTGGCGTTGATATGTTCCCACAACTTGTTATCCAACTAATCAACTCAAGCCTTGTGTTAGTAGCTGCGAGATAGGTATTGAAATTGTGAAATAAATACAAACACTGACTAGATAATTACCAACAAAGTCTCTAGTATTCCGCATTCACTTTTCCCATCTGATATGTCAACCTAGACAATGTTTAACATAAATAACATTATCAAGTTAATCGGATATTTGATTGACTCTGCTTCTTTGTTTAATGACTATCGCAGAGTAGAAGAATGTTATCCACGAGAAAAAAATTAAAAAACTTTTTTGATTGAAAACTTGAAACTTAACTCAATTACTTAAGTGTAAAAGGAATTAAATATATTTAGGACCTCTTTTAAATTAAGGGTTTCAAGGTAGTAACTATAAAATGGGTGTAGTACATGTAACATCGGCTATGGGAATCTTTTCGCTATGCATACCAAAAGTTCAAGGAAAAAGGGTATTACTGCAGCTAGTTTTCCGACATCAAATAATTTACCATCATTCTACTAACCTCAGTAACTACGTATCGTGCTAAAATTAGTGCGAGGTGTTGTTAAGTGTTTGTATCGCCAATGTTGTTACAGAAAGCCGACGAGCCATTTGAATCAGCGGACTACATCACAGAACTGAAACTTGATGGCATAAGATTATTATATACGAAAGATTTACTTTGCAAGATCCGGTTATATACCCGCCATAACAACGAAGTTACAAACCGTTTTCCTGAGCTCGTTGCTGGGGCAAATGACTTACAACCTGGCACAATATTAGATGGCGAGCTGGTTGTCACTGACAGTGAAGGCAAGCCAGATTTCGAACGGACAATGGCTCGTTTTATGAGCGGTAAGGACAAAACGCCAGTCAGTTTTGTTGCTTTTGACGTACTGCAATCAGCCGGCAGAAGCACTACTCATATACCGTTGCTTAATCGTAAGGAATTGTTGGAAGGTATTGTTACTAATAACTCTGGGGCAGTATCAAAGGTGCAGTTTATTGAGGGTAACGGTCCAGCTTATTATGATGCGGTTTGTCAGCAAGCACTTGAAGGAATTGTGCTGAAGAGAAAAGAATCATTATATGAAGTCGGAAAGAGAAGTCATTCGTGGTTGAAGGTAATTAATTATCAAATCGCCGATGTACTCGTGACTGGTTTTCGTAAGTCAAAGTTTGGCTGGCTGCTCGCTGATAAAGCAGGCAAGCCCCAGGGAATTATGGAACTAGGGGTGCCGGAGAAAGAAAGAGCAAAAGTTTACGGGAATAAGATTAAGGAAGAACGAGAAGATTTCGTTTATATAGAGCCGATTAAGTGTCGGGTCAAATACCGTAATATAACTAGTGGTGGACTGCTCCGTTTGCCGAGTTTTGTGAGTTGGCTGTAATGGCTAGCTCTTTTATTTTTGAAATTAAAGACTTTTTATTCTTAACAAGAGTCTAGTTTGAAGCTAAACAATCATGATCCAGGTTTTTTATTTTTGAATTAACTGTCTTTTAAAAAATCCAATAGAAATATTAACAAGGCCTCATTCCTTCACTGGGATTTTTTGTATATTATTGTAAAATTATGTTTTAATTTTCTCTAATTAATTTACAATTAATGTAAGGTGTAAACAAAAGGAGGAGCAGGAGTGAAATCCACTGGTATAGTTCGAAAAGTAGATGAATTAGGACGAGTAGTTATTCCCAAGGAGTTACGTCGCACGTTAAATATTGAAGAAAAGGATCCTATGGAGATCTTTGTGGATGGTGAAAGAGTAATTCTGCAAAAATTCAAGCCTGAAATGACTTGCTTCATAACGGGTGTGGTGTCTGAGGATAACATCAAACTATCTAGGAGTGATTTGTACATAAGTCGAGAAGGTGCAACAACTCTCATGAAAGAAATCCAAGGAACATTTAAGTAAGTATGATACTCACGAAAGAATCCCTCATTCCTCATAGATTGGGGGCTTTCATTAAAACTCTTCTCAAGGTCATTCAAAAGTTTTAAAACTACCTCTATCTCTTCCCTTGGAGTGGTTCATAATATAAATTTAACTCCGCTGGAGAAAATTTTGGTCTAATCTCAGACAGCTGCGCTTTTAGTGCAAAATATTTTTAGTCATATTTCCTTTCAATGTAACAAAATATGATTGGAAAATCATTAAAACTTTTAGGTGAATCGAATAGTTATAAGAAAGTGTAAAAGACATTATTAAATAGTTTATAGGAAACTACTTATCTTTCTGTATAATAGAAAGATAAGTCCTTTAGTTGCATAACGATCTTCAACTAGGCGTTTCACATCAGTTTATTAATGCTAACCTTCCAGGATTTTTAGAATAAGATTACTTGAAAATAACGCAAATACCTAGAAGTTATTCAGTCAATTTAAATATGTTTATATTATCAGGATTAATGTATGCTAATACTCTGCTATTAATTGGCAGATTATTAGCTTTTTTACTTAGGGGGCAAACGGGTTTCTAGTACTTTGTCATTAATTCTTGTTTCTACTAGATATAATTTAATTTATAATTGAATTATACTGGAAAAAAGGTGGAATTTATTCTTATGAATTTGCTAAATTTTAATCAAAAAAAGGCAGTTGAAACAACAGAGGGTCCACTTTTAATCATTGCAGGTCCAGGTTCTGGAAAGACATTTACATTAGTTGAAAGAATTTACTACTTAATTACAGAGAAAAAAGTGAAAGCAGAAAATATTTTAGTTGCTACATTTACGGAAAAAGCAGCTCGAGAGTTAATGACCAGAGTTTCTAATAGACTACAAGAAGCTGATATTCCTTTTAATTTAAATGAAATGTATTTAGGTACTATACATTCAATATGCCTAAGGATTTTAGAGGAAAATAGAGAGTTCACTAGACTCAAGAAAAATTATATATTAATGGATCAATTCGACCAACAATATTTTTTATATCAGAAAATATATGAATATTCACATATAACAAATATAGAGTCCATATATGGAGATAGAAGTTCTAGGTGGAAAAAGGCTGATAATTTACTTAAGTGGCTTAATAAGGTAAGTGAAGAAATGCTAGATGTGGACGAACTTAAAAGTTCTTTAGAGCCTCAAGTACAAGCATTAGGCTATTGTTATGAGCTATATCTAAAGCAGCTGGAGGAAGAAAACTCACTAGATTTTTCAACAATACAATTAGAAACCTACCGTTTGTTAATTTCAAACCCCGAATTACTTTCGAATTTAAATCAAGGCATAGAATATTTAATGGTTGATGAATATCAAGATACAAACACAATACAGGAAGAAATTCTGTTTTTACTGGGAGGTAAAAGACAAAATATTTGTGTTGTTGGTGATGATGACCAAGGATTATATAGATTTAGAGGAGCAACTATTCGTAATATATTGGAGTTTCCTCAAAAGTTCGATAGTGGGAAATGCAGTCAAGTGGAATTGTCAACCAACTATAGATCACATCCATCAATCATTAACTTCTATAATACTTGGATGGTTGAAAATAACTGGACATATAAAGGTAAGAATTTTAGGTATAAGAAGCAAATTAAGCCTAGAGATGGTATTCATGTAGAAGCTGATACTGTAATAAAAGTTTCAGGTTCAGATGGTTTAAGAAATTGGGAAGAAGAAGTGTATCAGTTTCTGATCTCAATGAGAAATAAAGGAAAAGTTACGGATTGGAATCAAATTGCTTTTCTATTTAAATCTGTTAAAAATGAAAAGGTTATTACGTTAGCGAATTATTTAGAGGAAAGGAATATCCCAGTCTATTCTCCTCGATCGAATATGTTTTTTGAAAGAGAAGAGATTCGATTAATAATTGGAGCATTTCTATTTTTATTTCCTCAGTTCGCCAAGGTTAGAAAGTGGGCTGAAAATGCTCATCTGGAAGAATGGGATATCTATGATAGCTACCTTAGAGAGTTTGCTGAAAAGTTAAGAAAAAAAGAAAATCACAAGCTTTTAAAGTGGTGTCAAATACGGGCAAAAGAACATGTTAATTTACAAAGAAATACTGATTACTCTTTTGCTGGGCTGTTCTATCAATTGCTTCAATTTGACTTGTTTAGTTGTTATTTAGAGGAAGTTTCCTACACAGTAAAGGATAGCCGTCCGATTAGGAACTTATCCTTGTTTTCCAAGCTACTCACAAAATTTGAGTATTTACATAGAGTGACAGTATTTACACCCAAAAGCATTAATTCACAGCTTACTACTTTCTTTAATCAGTATTTAAGGTTTTTGATTAATGGTGGGATTAATGAATATGAGGATAATTCCGAATATGCTCCAAGTGGCTGTATCTCGTTTTTGACTATTCATCAATCTAAGGGGCTTGAGTTTCCAATCGTTATAGTAGACTCTTTAGATACAACTCCTAGAAAGCAATATAGTGAATTGGACGAGATATTGCAAGAGAACCACTATCATAAAGAACCGTTTGAACCTTTGGACCGTACAAAGTATTATGACTTCAGGAGGCTATACTATACTGCCTTCTCAAGAGCACAAAATTTACTTGTTTTAAGCTGCCAAGAAAATAAACCTAATGGCTCGGGAACAAAGAAAGTACCATCAAGAGCTTTTGTTGAGTTATATAAGACTTTACCCAGTTGGAGAGATGCAACTTCGATATATGATTTAACTTTAGAACAAGTAAAGGACGTTAATATTAAAGAAGAATATTCGTTTACTTCTCATATTAATATTTTTGAGACATGTGCACTTCAATATAAATTTTATAAAGAGTTTGATTTTTCACCCGTTCGACAGGGGGCTACCTTATTTGGAACATTGGTCCATCAAACTATAGAAGATATTCATAAGTCTGTTTTAAGAGGTGAAGAATCAAAAATTACAGATGATAACATTGAACATTGGTTCAATTCAAATTACAGCAACTTAGTAAAGAAAGAACGTGTTTATCTTGCACCACAAACACAAAAAGTTGCTTTCAATCAGGTTCTTCGGTATGTCGAGAAACAAGGTAAGCATTGGTCGCAAATAAAAGAAGCTGAGGTAGATGTATCCTTAGTTAAGGAGAACTACATTCTTAAAGGTACAATAGATTTAATAAAAGGCAATAATGATACTGTAGAGATCATAGATTTTAAATCCGAGAAAAAACCTGACTTGGTAAAAGAATCAGAAATGATGTACCATTATAAACGCCAATTAGAGGTCTATGCTCACTTAATAGAGGAGAGAACAGGGCAGAAAGTCAGTAAAATGCATTTGTATTATACTGGAGAAGAGAATGGCAATCCCTATGTTACATTTTCAAAAGAAAAAAAGGCTATTGATAGAACAATAGCAACCTTTGATGAAATTGTCCAAAAGATTGAATCAAAAGATTTTACAATAAAGAAAAGACCCGAGAAACATTGTCGTAACTGTGATATGCGTTTTTATTGTGATGACAAAATATAGGAGTGGGAAAATGAGTATGGATGAACGTGAAAAAGATATAGATAATTTTACTTTTAGCCCGATTAAAGGACATCCAATGTTACATTGGAAAGGAAAACGTCCATTTAGAACCACAAATTTTTATCCTGCACAGCTAAAAGAGACTCACGGAGAAGAAGTTAATGGTTGGATGAATAAAATATTTTGGGGGGATAACCTTCAAGTTATGAGTCACTTGTTAAGAGAGTTTAGAGGAAGAGTAGACTTAGTATACATAGACCCTCCATTTGATTCAAAAACCGACTATAAAAAAACAATAAGTATTAAGAGTAAAAAAGTATTAAATGACCAAACTAGCTTTGAGGAAAAGCAGTATACTGATATTTGGACAAATGATGAATACTTGCAGTTTATTTACGAGAGATTAACTATAATTAGAGAGTTGTTATCTGAAAAAGGTTCCATTTGGGTACATTGTGATTGGAGGAAAGTTCACCATTTAAGAATGATCATGGATGAAATATTTGGACCTAATTGTTTTAGAGGACATGTAATTTGGAAAAGTATGACCTCAAGCGGTTTTAAAGGAAAAACAAGTTTAGGGAAGAGTCATGATGATTTACTGTATTATTCTAAAAGTCAGAATGATTTTACATATAATCCATTCACAGTTCCATATAGTGAAGAATATATTGAAAAGAGATTTAATAAAATTGACGAAAATGGAAAACGATTTAAAGATGAGAAAATTGGAACTGCAACATCACCAGAAACTGTTGAAAGATTAAAAAAAGAAGGGAAAATTTACTATACTTCTAATGGAACTCCAAGAATTAAGCATTATTTAGATGAGGTAGAGGGTTATCCAATTGATGATGTATGGACCGATATTTACGGAGAGAATTCTCAATCTAAAAACCTAACGGGTTACCCTACACAGAAGCCAGAAGCATTACTTCAGCGTATTATTCATATGTCTTCTAACCCCAATGATTTAGTCTTCGACTGTTTTATGGGTTCTGGAACGACACAAGCTGTATCACTAAAATTAGGTCGTCGCTTTATTGGAGCAGATATAAATTTAGGAGCAGTTCAAACTACAACCAAAAGACTGATTAAGCAACAAAAAAGAAATAATGAAAAGTTACCTGGGTTTGAAGTTTATAATGTTAATAATTATGATATTTTCCGAAACCCCCTACAAGCAAAAGAATTACTAATCGAAGCATTAGAAATTCAACCGTTATTAAATAATGTTATTTATGATGGAGAAAAAGATGGACGTATGGTGAAAATTATGCCTGTTAATCGAATTACAACAAGAGCAGATCTAAATGAACTTATTACTAATTTTGATTATAGAACTTTTGAAAAGCGACAGGCAGAAAACCCTAATCAGCCAGTAGAAAGGTTATTGTTAGTATGTATGGGGCATCAACCGGACTTATCTGCTGTACTAGAACAAGAAGTTGGATATAAATTAGACATTGAAGTAGTTGATATACTGAGAAATAAGTCTAACCTTGAGTTCAAACGT
This sequence comes from Rossellomorea aquimaris, assembly GCF_003315075.1. GTDB lineage: Bacteria > Bacillota > Bacilli > Bacillales > Bacillaceae_B > Rossellomorea > Rossellomorea aquimaris_C. The sequence continues at coordinate 19,253 of NZ_QNRJ01000020.1, read as the reverse complement.
GACTCAGAAGCAAATGTATCAATTTCTCAAGGTAAGTTAGTTATAAGAAACTTCTACCCGATGAATTTACTTCAAAAATTAAGTATTATGAAAGAGAATGTAGAAGATTGGAAAGAACTTGTTGAATCTGTATTGATTGACTGGAACTATGATGGGGCTGTTTTAGAACCTACAGTAGTAGATATTCCAGACAAAAATGTACTTGTTAAAGGCGAGTATGAAGTGCCTGATAATGCTGGAACAATACGTGTTAAAATAACTGATCTCCTGTCAGAATCATTAGAGGTGAGTATCAATAATGACTAGAAAAGATTTCGCTTTGGATTTTGCGTTTTTTACATATTTACGTGAATTCTATGAAGAAAATCGTGGACGAATAAGAAACCACTATAGAAGCTTATCTAAAAAGTTTTTAGACTTTAACGACTCTTCAAATCCCAAGTCTTTTCTTAGAAAACCACAATTCGAAGCATTAGAGATATACATTTTCCTAAAAGAATATTTGGATAATATGCAAGTCCATCAACTATTTGAAGATTGGTTCTATAAAAGGAATAGGTTCGAGAAGAGAAGTGATGTAGGTTTTACGGAGGGTGAACAAGGGACATTATTTAGTGTGGATGTTGAACAATATAAAAGCGTATTCTCTCGAATGAAAAAGTTTTCTCAAGAATATCCAAATTATATTTTTGCTCTAACGATGGGAACTGGAAAAACAATTCTAATGGCTACGTGTATCTTCTATGAGTTTCTGTTAGCTAATAAATTTCCAAAGGATAAAAGGTATTGTCATAATGCTTTAGTTTTTGCTCCTGATAAGACAGTTTTACAGTCTCTAAAGGAAATTCAAACTTTTAACAGAGCAAGTGTTGTGCCCCCTGAATATCTAAATTGGCTAAATACAAATTTGAAAATCCACTTTCTTGAAGATTCTGGGACCACCTTAAACACAATAGACCGTTCAAAATATAACATCATCATATCAAATACTCAAAAAATAATTTTAAAACGGCAACATAAGGAAAAAAGTAATGTAGATCAACTTTTTAGTTTTTCTTCGTTTAAAAATGGTTCGGCTTATGGAGATATATCAGATTTGTATGAATTGGACCAACCAGAAGATGAAGGAGAGTTGTTAGACAATCAAAGATTTACAAAACTGACTAGACTAGAACAAATAGGTATATATGTAGATGAAGCTCACCATTCTTTTGGAAATTCTCTTGCTAAGGATATGGGGATAAAAAATGCAAAAACAAGTTTGAGATTAACAATAAATGAATTAGCTAAAGCATTAGAAAAATCAGCAACATCCGTTGTAGGCTGCTACAATTACACTGGTACACCATATGCAGGTAAAGAAATTTTTCCTGAGGTAGTTTATGCGTATGGATTAAAAGAAGCGATTAACAAAAGATACTTAAAAAATGTAACGATTAATGGATATACTAATCCAAAATCGAAAGAGTTTTTAAATATTACTATTAAGAATTTCTGGGAAAAATATCAAGAAAGTCGTTTCGAAGGAATGCTCCCAAAGCTCGCTATATTTGCAAGCACTATAGATGAACTTCAAAATGAATTAAAACCAGCGCTGGAAGACATATTAAATGACTTGGAAATCCCTTTGGATAAAATTTTGGTTAATGTAGGTGACAATAAACTTACATCAAATGATGACATAAGAGAATTTAATAGGTTGGATACTCCAGACTCTAGCAAACAATTTATTCTTCTTGTGAATAAAGGTAGAGAAGGTTGGAACTGTAGATCGTTATTTGGAGTAGCTTTATTTAGAAAACCGAAGTCTAAAATCTTTGTTTTACAAGCAACTATGAGATGCTTAAGAGCAATTGGTTCTGAACAAGAGATAGCAAATGTATATCTTTCTGATGAGAACATGAAAATCCTTGAAGAAGAATTAGAACAAAACTTTAGGCTGAGTGTTAATGATCTTTCTAAAAAAGAAAATCCTAACAAACCTTATGAAATTAAATTAGTACCACCACCGGTAAGAATTAAAGTGAATAGAAAGAAAAAACTATATGAATTAAAAGAAAAGATAATAAATCATGCTATAGATTTTGAGTTTGAAAAGGTAGATATTGACAAATATAAATTGGTTCATATAGAACAAACGGGACTGATATCTAACAAGTTAAACAAAAAGGTATCACAAGATTTAACTGAATATAAAATTAAAAGGGAATTCAGCAAACTAACTCTTGTCGCGGAAATTTCTAGGTATTTAAACCGTTCCTGTATTGAGGTGGAAACCATATTATCTAACTCAAAACAAGGATTCAAGGTCATTCTTGAGTATGTGAATAACTATAATGACCTTTTGTATGATTGGATTATACCAAAATTATTCGATATTATTTATTCAGTAGAGAGTTACGATAAAAAAGAAACAAGAGAAATAGAACTAGTGAAAGAGCCTGAAGTAGGATTCTATAGAATTACTGCAAACCCAAAATTAGTTATTGAAATTAATGATAGTAACTTTAAAAACTATCTAAGTAAAAGTTTTCATTTAGATACTTATTGTTTCGACTCAATTCCAGAAAGAAGGTTTTTTGAAGAAATTATACGTCACGAAGATATTAAAAATGTCTACTTTACTGGAATGCTTACACATGGTCAGTCAAATTTTTATATACAATATATTGACCCTGACTCTAATACTGTAAGAAGTTATTACCCTGACTTTTTGATAGAAAAGCATGATGGAAAAATGCTAATTATTGAAGTGAAAGGAGACAATAAGATTGATGATCCAGTAGTTAAAGCTAAAGAAAGAGCAGCTAGGGAAATAGCAATTGTAAGTGAAATGGACTATAAAATTATTGCTGGTAGCCAAGTCAATAATGGCCATTCCATATCAATTCTGAATTCAGACTAGTAATCCTTAGGGAGTCCTGTTCTAATTATAGAGCAGGACTTTTACTTGGTTCAGTTAACCCTATTGAGGACATACTCTGAAACAAATATAGAAAGGGTGTAATTTTCATGAGAATGATTGTACTCTAAATAGATTTTTAATGTTAATGTGATTTAAGCCGTATTTACCACCAAATGACAAAAAGTTTACCACTACAAAGATTAAGCATTGTATTACAAAGTAGACCCCTACTGTGCAGCAAAGGAAATCAGCTTTAGGTGACTTTGTAAAGGATTTCACTTAAACGATACTAGCAGAATAGTGGAAGAAGGAATTATACAAAGGAATATCGAAATTATTGTTGTTAAATAACACGACAAAAGTTAAAAAGAAGCCGAACAATTCAGAGGATTGAGGCAGAATAAAGATTGTAATGAGTAGGTACATAATAAAAGATTTGATGAAAAAGAATATCTCTTGAGAGGTATAAGGAGTTAATAATAAATGAAAAAAACTGATGATGTTATTGCTGAATTTAAAGCAGCAACAAATGAAAAATGTACAACATATGATCTAGGGATTATTCAAATTGATCCTGAGAGGATTATTGCACTAAGTCTTGAAGAAGAAGATATAAATGATGATCGGAAAATGAGAATACTTAAAGAAAAAGTTGAAGAATACGGGTGGACCAATGAGGGACCTTTTGGTTTTGCACTTTTACAATTTCCTAATGGTGACTTGGCTGTAACAGGTGGTGGAAACCACAGAGCATATTTATCCAAAGAATTAAAGAAACAAGGAAAATTGGAATTTGTAAAAGCCAACGTTTTTAAAGTTGTTTATACAGACAGACTTCCAAAGGATACGTTAAAACGTTTAAATCAGCTAGAATCAATTATTGATTCGGAATCAGTAGAGGATGAAGAGCTACTAAATGATTTAATCAAGCAAAGACACGATATTTTATCGAATATTAGTCAATAAAAATAAAAAGTCACCAATGGTGACTTTTTATAAATACTATTAATCCTGATATAACTTTCGTTGTTTTATTTTATCAATTAAAGCATGATACTTAAATATTTTTTGGATTAGTTCATTTAATTGTGAAGCATTGTATCAAATTCACAATATTGATTATCAAAACAGGCAATGACTTTTTTTACTGCTATTTCAAATCTAGCCATTGCTTTCCCTAAATCCTCAATATCCTCCTCGACTAAATTATAATTTTTTCTTAACTGCTCCAACGTTCCAAGAAAATAATTTCCTGTACAGTACTATATAAATAATATTCACTTTTAATTTTTTTGAAAGTCATATTTTCTAAGAAGAGTTGCTATGGTAGATCTAGTTAAATGAGTAACTATCCTCGTAATATCGGCACGTCTTTCAATTCTATCCATCCATTCTTTAGTTTTAATTCCCAAGTGATCCTCCTAGAAATTTTTCATACAACTAATATTCCTTAATTTGGTATAATTAGAGTGTAACAAAACTATAGTAGTAGAATATCTTACTAAATAAGAATTAGAACGAACATAGTTATTTCAATAAGAATCAAAAGGTTTTTTATTTATTAACACGAAGAACGCGAAATGGGTCTCATTAAAAGGCAATAACTACTAGTATAATTTGGGTAGGAAAAGAATGAACAAATATACTTTTATTTCGATAAATTGAGTTATATAAAAGAAGACAGGTAAAGAGTAGAGGAAAGTAGCTGTAACTCTTTCTGAAAAGGATTAAATATTAAAGTATTAGAGAAATTGAAGGCTTGTTCTAATAAAAAGTTATTCTTTGTTTAGAAAAATAAAATTAACTTGAGGTAGGTTTCATTCTGGAAAGAAAGGATGGGTAGCAGAATGGCATTAAGATTAGGGGATAAAATACCAGCTCCGGATTTCGAAAAGGTACCCTTTGAATTAAAGAAGCACCGGCAATGGTTACTATGGCAAGCAAGACCAGAAAAAGGTAAACCAGGTATTGTCACCAAAGAGCCAGTAACATTAGAAGGAGAAATTTTTTATGGTTGGAACAACCCTACGAATTTATATAGCTTTGCAGCAGTACAAAGAGCTTTCCAAACAGGAAAGTTTTCTGGCGTAGGGTTTGTTCTGGCGAGCACTGATTTAATTTGTATTGATTTAGATAATAGTGAAAGTACTAACAACATACCAAAAGAGCTACAGGACTTAAGCAGATCTAGATATACAGAATTAAGTCCAAGTGGGAAAGGATATCATATTTGGTGTAAAGGGACCAAGCCCTTGGATATGGGGAGGGTTGGTCATACTAGTGAAGGCTATAAAGTAGAAGTATTCGGAAATACCGGTTGGGTAACTGTAACTGGAAATACCATTTTTCCAGCTTCTATCGTAGATGATCAGCCATTAATTATGCATCTTTACCAAACCTATTTTAAAAATAAGCAGAGTGATAGGAGAGAAGGAAGACTAATGAATCCACCCGAATTAACTATTGCTATGTTGGAAGTAGAAGCAATAAAGGAAGAAATGTTTAAAGGTCCTTATTCTCAACAAATACTATCATTATGGGCAGGAGATATGAGTAACTACAACGAAGACCATTCCCGAGCAGATTTTGCATTATGTCGATTTTTAGCTAACTATGCAGAATATGACTTTATGACGATAGACACGCTGTTTAGGGAGTCTGCATTATACCGAAAAAAGTGGGATGAGCGTCGGGGAGATACTACTTATGGGGCTAGGACAATCGAAAGAGCTATCAACTTGGAGTATAATGGGAACTACATATTAGAAACATCTGATACTTCATATGAGGTAGATAATGAAGATCAGATCTTACAAGAACGATCTTTTAATGATGAATTAGTTCAAAAAGGTTTAAATGCCCACAATGAAACTTTAAATAATGGGAATGATATTTTAAAAGAAATAATGCAATCCAATGATGAAATAAAAATGTCTTTATTAAAACAAATTAGAATACAAGAAAATCATTATCAAACTTTGTTGAACAAGTTAGATAAGCAGGAAATATTAACAAAAAAAAGTTATGAACAAAATAGCTTTTCGTTTTAGAGAAAAAAGTCAGGGAGCTAGAAGAAAAAATATTGACAAGTCAAGAAAAAAAGAAAAAAGGTTTTTTTTCTAAGTTCTTTAGAAGGATATGAAAATATATATCAATGGACTTTTACAAATTATATGAGCTTGTGGAACATGTCCACTTTAAAATATTAAATGGAGGTAATATCATGTTCTGGATAAATATTGGAAGTGAAACCCATCAAATTACATCATTTAACCTTTATGAAAACCACGGGACTTTCCAACTGTGGGTAGAAAGACCTAACGGGAAGACAATGCTTGTAGCTGAATCTAAAGATGAAGAGTATGTAAGAAACATAAAGGTAAAAATGGATAATGCAATTGAAAGTGATAAAAGATTACTAACACTAGATTAATTCATGTACCAAGGACATTACTAATATCTTTACAACTAATACAGAAATAAGAGGTGGAGAGAATGAAACGAGGAGATGTGTTTATATACAAAGATGCTTATACTTATGGGAAAGTAAGAATAAATAATTTTTCAAGTTTGCAGCAGTTAAACCTGCTTGATGATAGTCAAGAAGAGAAGAGATTCGTGGAATTTGAATACATTGGTGAATATAGAAACAGAGATTATGAATCTGAAGATGAGAATGTGTTTTTAAAACAATCTTGGAAAGCGGAAAGAGGCGCACATTGTTGGAAATGTCATAAGCCACTTAGTGAGTTAGTTGATGAAATTTGTCAAATTTGTGGTTGGATCAAATGTAATAAAGACTATTCGTGCAATTGTAATAAAGATCATTAATCATCTAGATGAATTTTTTGTAAATGAATTAATTGTTGAAGTTATAATTTCACTGTATTAATTAAAGCCTCTCTATGAGACATACTTCTAGAGGGGCTTTGTTTTTTGTAGTGGTACTTTACAATTGTAATCTTTTTAATTCTATTCTTTCAATAACGCTCCAATTTTCGTACTTAAAGCCCTGTAAACCACTTTTTGCTCATTAATAACAATATTCTTGTTCCTTGTGTAATTAGGGTCTATATAAATTTTGGTAGATGAGATGTATTCATGTCCAAGTAATTGTTGTATCATAAATACATTGCTGCCTGCATCCAGCATATGGGTTGCAAAAGAGTGGCGAATACTATGAACTTTAACAAATGGTAATTTTGCAGCTTCAAGATACTTTTTCAACATGCTTCTTACTTTACCAGGGGTGAATTTATCTCCACCTTCTGTAAAAAGATAGTCCGTTTCAGATAGATTGTTAACAGAAATATAATGCTTTATAACTATGCCAAATCCATTTCTAAGAGAAACTATCCTAGCGGCCCTTGTTTTTGTTTTCGTTAGTGAAATCATCTCAGATTCAAAATCTATATCTTTAATTTTTATATTCAGAAGTTCAGAAATCCTCATTCCTGTTGAAAATAAAAGGCTAAAGAGTAATACGTCCCTAACTAGATTTTCGCTATGTGAAACTATATTATGAAAGAGTCTTAAGATTTCATGTCTGCTTAAGATTCGTGTGGGTTTTTTCTCTTTCTTATATTTTTTCATATCAAATTTCATATTGCTGACTATATCAGGGAAATTTTCATTTTTATAAAGATATTTAAAGAAACTTTTTAATGCACTACATAATATTGCTAAGTTGCCCTTTTCTACATTTTCATGTAGAAATTCATCTAATAGAGAAGAATTTATTGGAGTAAAGATATCACCACTTTTCATCCTTATTACATGTATTTTTCTTAGGTCAACTTCTTCTATACTACAACTTAATTTTTTTGCTAAAAATTCACTAAATGAATATAAAGCTTTGGTGTACGTTTTTTTGGTCGAGTCAGCTAAGTTTATGACTTTGTTATACTCATCAATTTTTAATAAAAAGTTACTCATCCAATCCCTCAAATCCAATCATGTGACTTAATAATTTTTCGAAAGGAAATGGATATTTCCCTATAACTTCTTCTTGCAAATCTTGAGGAAACAACTTGGTGTAAATTCTTGTGGTTTCAATATTTGTGTGTCCTAAAACTTGCTGAAGAATCTCTATTCGCATTCCTTGTTTGATTGATTGTACTGCAAACGAATGTCTAAAAGAATGAACACAATAATCTTCTTCAATTCCTAAAGCTAATAACATAGTTTCAACCATTTTTTGAATTGTCCTTATCAGCACTGGTCTTCTGTTATCATAAATTCTTTTGGAAAATACATGTCTACTATCATTACTTTTTATCTCCCTTACTCCAGTTCTTGATAAGAATTTAATAATAACGTTTTTAACCTCTGGGTACATAGGAATATATCTTTGCTTATTTCCCTTAGCTTTTCTTATGAAGATTACATTTTCCTCAACTTTAAAGTCCTCAATTCTTATATTAACTAACTCGCTTATTCTGCAACCTGTCCCTATTAAAAAGTAAATTACTGTGTAATTAAAAAATGGAGAAGATGTTTTTAAGGAATAACTTAGCATTTCCTTGATGATACTTGTAGGAATATATCGAGGTAGCGTCTCATATTTAAGTGTCTCGAATCGATAACGGATATCCTCAGAAATATATCTGTTAGTATAGGCATACTCAATTAAAGAGTTAACGATTGCCTGGTAGGTGTTCTTAGTTCCAGGTGAAATTTTTTCTTTGTTTGTAGCAGTATTAAAAAATTCATCCATTAACTCTTCGTTTACATCCAGTAGACAGAAATTAGAAGTTTTATTGGTTAGGAAAGTTTTAAATCTATTTAGAAAATAGGTATAATAGGTATAAGTGGTTTCTGATTTTTTTTCATTTTCTAGGTCTTTTTTTATCTTCCCTTTGAATTCCTCTATGATTTCACTGGCATTTTTTGAGGAATCCAACCTCCTGTAACCTTGTAAAAGATTTAAAAAGTCTTTCAATTCAATTCCATACTGTTTACAAATTGTTTCTGGATCCATATTAGGATTTAATTGGATATGATCCATCATTTTCATCTCCTTAAGAAAGTTGATCTAACGGATTAAATGGCAAAGAATTCTTTAGTAACCTCTTCACACTCTTATGAACATAGTACTCTGTTGATACCCAGTGTAAATGCCCCATTGTTTTGGAAACTTCATCGAAATCATTTAAATTATCAAGAGCATTAGTAGCATAGGTGTGGCGCAAACACTTAGCGTTAATTTTAGCGACTCCAAAAGCCTTTTTATTGAACCCTAAAATCATACTTGAAATCCCATTCCGTGATAAAGGTTCACCGAATATATTAATAAACAAGCTCTCATGTTGAGGTTTGAACTTTTTTCTTGAATCAATGTATTGTTGAATGAGCTTAGTTAAATCTTTGCTTATTTTCAATGTTCTTTGCCCAGATTTAACAGAGTAGAGGGTAATTAGGCACTCACTAAGCCTTATGTCATTCATTGAAAGCCCAGTTATCTCAATTGGCCTGCAACCTAATTCCATAATCAAAAGTAAAATACTTATATCTCTTAATTTAAAGCTGCTATATTGTTCTGCTGCTTCTATTAATTTTATTATGTCTTGAGTAGTGGCATAGGCATTGGTTCTCGTCCCGTGGCCTTTTAGAGATGGGGGAACATTATAGTGGAAATTTAATTTTAAAAACTCGACAAAAAGTTCCACAACGTATAAATACTTATAGACAGTGCATTTCTGTATGTCCCCGTCGTTTAGCCTCTTGATAAGGTAATTCTCATAGTTGAGAACGTCTTTTAAACTGAAAATTGAAATGTCCTCTCCAATCGATCCATCTTTATCAGCTGCTTCAGCCAAAAACTCCTTAAATCTTTTTAAATTTCGAATAGTGTTTTTTCTGGTACTTGGTGCATATCCCTTTTCAAAATCCAAAAAATTATTAAAAGAATGGAGGATATCGTCTAAAGATTCTATCCATGGAGTTAGTGGTTCACTTCTATTTTTCTTCATAAGGGAACGACCCTTTATTAAATTCTCATTTAAAAATGTAAACAATTGGTCCACATAGTCATTAGGATCAAAATCCATAGTTTTCTGAAAGTTCTTCATGCCTTTAAACTCATTCAATAAAAGTTGGATTTCTGATAAAGAAACTTTCCCCTTTGAATTTTCTGGAAAGTTTATATTGTTCTTAGCAGGAATACTCATAGCATAACACTCCATTTGTATAGAATTTTCCGACACTTCATTACGGTAAAATGTTATAATTGAAGAGAAGATAACCATGTAGGATGGCTGCTTTATTGAGTTATAAGAATTCTGAATGGTCTGTCCATTTAAAGAATGCTCAATAAAGTACTGTTAATATATTTTCCACTTTAAGGAAATTTATTCGTATTATTTTTTTAATACGAACTTTTCTTTATCGCGCTAAAGTTTTTGTGATTGAATTTTTAGAAAAGGAGGTGTTGGAAGCAATGAAACTTATTCAATTAATTCATTCAGGATTTTTAAATAAAACCTTTAATTATTACTCCGCTCATAAATCTAAGCCATTTTTCCAACACACGAACAATCATATAGCAGAAACTTTAGCCGATAATAGAATGCACTTTTAAAAGTGGAACGGTGATGTATGAATTTTGTTAAGTTATATTTGTTCTGGTGATATAAGTGCAACAACAGATTCCAGAATATATATTTAACAAATTTAAGTACATCAGCATTAGTCTTAAAGATTATCTCGGAGGGTTGGTGGACGAAGAAGAGTATATTAGAACACGTAAGGACTCACTAGGAAGGGTCATCCTTCAGTGGCCCGAATTAATTTTTTTAAAAATGGATATGGGATTTTACTCAGACTACCTGCTAAGGTTTTCTTTGTATTCTAGGCGTTTAATACTCATGGAAGATGAAATAATAGGATTTTCTCAACAACAACTTTATTCTCTTTATGGTATCTCTCACGATACAATCAGAAGATATCTGGGAAAACACAAAGAGAAAGTAAGGAAAAAACACAAACCTAAAATACGAGATATTACGAGACACTCAAAAGTTTCAAAAGAGGTTGTTGCTTTTCTTGCAATATTATCGAGGGTTCCTTTTTCGTGGTTAGAAGAAGAATTCCCCGAACTTTCTTGGACAGTCCAGCACTTTAGTTACTTATATGATTCTAAAAAGAGCCTTGTTTGGTTGAAAAGTGAATTAGAGGGTTTTTCTCTCGCAGAATCAACACATGATGTAAGAGGAATAATAATTAATCAAGATGTTCCTAATCCCTTATTCCTACGGATAGAACGGATTAAGGGCGGGTTAATTATTGAGGTATTTAATCCGAATTGTACAATGAGTGAGATTGTTCCTTTAATAGAACTATTTCAGAAATATCATTTTACCTTTGGGTACATGGACACCGTAATTAAAACTCAAAAAAATTTCACTTTTATAATTAACCTTAAAAACAATTCCCCAATTTGTTTACCTATGGAATTCAGGAGCTTGTATTGCACTTTTTAAAGTGCAACCCTATTTGATAAGTCAAAAATGTAGAACCTCCTTTTAAAGGAGGTTTTTTATTTGTCTAAAAGCAATGAAGAAAATGAGTTATTGAAAAAAAGGAGAATTCAGCTATTGGAGGAATGGTTACAAGAATTAGAAAAGGAGGAAGACCAAATAGAGAATAAGGAAGATCAAGAGCAACTTCAAAAATCTATACTAAAGAACCTAAGAATGAAATAAGTTAGGTGTAAGTTAATTATACTTCCTAAGAAACTGAAAGCGGTGATAAAGGTGAAAGAAATATCAAATGAAGAAAACTTTAAAAAGCCGCCCTGCACCCGTATAAATAGAAATGAACCTAATATAGTTCTTATGGCGAAAGCATTTCAGTTGTTGTATTCAAATACACAAAGGAGATATTCTGGTGAGAGTTGCCTTCTCTTTGAGAAGATTATAATTAAAGTAAATCTGTAGTTTATTGAGGTGGAATAATTTTAGCGAACAACTTACGGATTAGTAGGTTGTTCTTTTAATGCCTGTGTTAGATTTGAGGTGGTAAGAATGAACTAAACGTCTTAATAAAGTTAAATATTTCATATATCGTCTAACTGTTTCATATGTTTCTTAAAAAGGATGCTATGACCAAGCAATCTCATGAACAGATCACCCACTTCTTACTGTCATATAAACCAAATCAGGATCTCTGCAGCAAGCGGTTGAAAATAGGTAATGTTAGAAGAAGTGTTTGTTAACTTAAGCCCAAGCCTGATTAGGAATCACAAACACGAGAAAATATTCTGAAAGCAAGCCGAATTATTGTTGGCGGCAATAGGTGAGGGGGGTAGCGCTTACTTTATTCATGATCAAATTATTAAAAAGTGAATGAAGTAACAAATAATTTTTCACAAGTTCAGCAACTTGAATTATTTATCTTAACGTTGAATGGTTTGTTGCCAGGGAAAACAATTATCGGAATAGTTTACAGAGAAGTATGTACTCTCTACTTTGTACCGCTACATGACGAAGAATATAGAATTAGCGATTTTAAAAAGGGAAAAATCTTTGTCTATATATCGTTATGGAAGCAGTTAAGCTTGAAAATTGCATCAATTTTAACAAAATGAATAATTGTAAAATCTGGAAAAACTATAAGCCGATTATAAGGAGAAGCCTTGAGGGCATTCAGTATTCTTAGGCTACTCTACGCACATACGAATGTTAAAGCGAATTTTTGGAAAGGTTGGTGGAGGTTGTGAAGATGCATCTTTATAAACCGAATCGGGACTGGAAGGAAATCAAGCTGTGGAAAGATGTTACAGATGATCAATGGAACGATTGGTTGTGGCAGCTCACCAATACAATCAGGACACTAGATGACTTGAAGAAAGTAGTGAATCTGACACCAGAAGAAGAAGAGGGGATCAGAATTTCAACTAAAACCATCCCTCTAAATATTACACCTTATTATGCCTGGTTGATGAATGAAGGCGATCCGCGCTGTCCCATCCGAATGCAATCTGTACCAATAGGACAGGAAATTCACAAGACCAAGTATGATCTTGAAGATCCTCTTCAAGAAGACGAAGATTCACCAGTACCCGGCCTGACTCATCGTTATCCTGACCGAGTACTATTCTTAGTCACCAACCAATGTTCGATGTATTGTCGATACTGTACAAGAAGGCGGTTTTCTGGACAAATCGGGATGGGGGTGCCTAAAAAGCAACTGGATGCCGCCATTCAATATATTCGTGAGAGTCCCAAAGTAAGGGATGTATTGTTATCAGGAGGTGACGGACTATTAATCAACGATAATATTCTAGAATATATACTTAAAAATCTAAGGGACATCCCTCATGTGGAAATCATCAGAATTGGAACGAGGGCACCTGTTGTTTTTCCTCAACGTATCACAGAAAATCTTTGTAATATTTTAAAGAAATATCATCCAGTCTGGGTAAACACTCACTTTAATACCAGTATAGAAATTACAGAAGAAAGCAAAAAAGCCTGCGAAATGCTTGTTGATGCAGGTGTTCCGGTCGGAAATCAGGCAGTAATCCTGGCAGGAATAAATGACAGTGTGCCGATTATGAAGAAACTAATGCACGATCTTGTCAAAATTCGTGTTAGACCATATTATATCTATCAATGTGACTTGTCTGAAGGGATTGGACACTTTCGAGCACCGGTTTCAAAGGGACTAGAGATAATTGAAGGGCTGCGGGGGCATACTTCGGGCTATGCTGTGCCAACCTTTGTTTGTGATGCTCCTGGTGGAGGTGGGAAGATTGCACTGCAGCCGAATTATATGATTTCACAAAGTGCAGAAAAAGTGGTGCTTCGCAATTTTGAAGGGGTTATTACGACTTATCCAGAGCCTGAAAATTATATTGCTGGGAGAGCGGATGACTACTTCAATTCAATTTACCATATGAAAGGCGATAAATCAGATATCGGCATCCATGGTCTTTTGAATGAATCGAAATCTTCCCTTGTTCCGGAAGGATTACAAAGATTGAATCGGCGTGAAACGTATGTGTCAAATCCGGAACACAAATCACTTAAAGACTTCCGTGAGAAGAGAGATGAACTGAAAGAGAAAAAATATCGGGCTCAGCTCAGAAAAATGGAAAAGGCGGATTCCAGCCATGAATAATAGATTTAAATGCCAGTGGTGCGAAGACCTGCAAGCATATAGAAGCAATGGGAACGTATTATGGGAACTTCCTGATGGTTCAAAAGCTATTAAAATTTCCGAAACCCCTCAGATCCTCTGCAACAACTGCGGTATCGTGTATACCGAAGAAGCGATAACAATTGAAATTGAAGATCAACTTCTTCTAATTGAAACCGACCAGCTTGGTGATGAGGTTTCTTACAGGGATTTGGTGAAAATGGAGCGGAAACTTAAAAGAAATTATTTCCGCTTTGATTGAACGGTCTTGAGTAGAGATAAATAAACAGTAAGGATTCTATATCAGGTTTAAAATAAACAACCATTATATCCTCTTCCCTAATGAAATATTGCGCCGTTTTCAAAAAAAAAAGATACTTAGACGATTTTTAATATGAATTAAAATTTATGGTGGCCGCCTTTTCGTTTAGGTGGTTTTTCTTCGTATCTTAGATGGTGCTTATAAGCATGAATTAATAAAAAATAAAAATTAAGAAAAAAGAATAAGTAAAGATAATAAATATGTATAAGTATATTTTAGAAAAATAAGGAAATAAAGAACGTGGTCAAATAAAATAAATAACCATAATAATTTAATAGATTATGCCGTTAAAAGGCTTTTTAATAATTAGCGAAATTTTCAATTTTTAGTTCATATTAGGAAACCTCACATATGCCCATTCGTCGCATTGATTACTATTATTTGAATTTTTTTAACCCGGTAATTATTCTCTTCAATTATTGTGATTGAAAACAAAGATCAGTTATTACAAATTTAATATGCTCAAAAGAATATATTTTGATGATTAAGTGAGTTTTTTGAAGAAAAAGAATAAAAATCAAACTATCATGCTATATTTATTAAGTTTACAATATAATACATAAGTCGAAATGTTTAGTAAAATAATCCTGATAAATAATACTAGTTAAGTTAATTCAACTAGTACATTCGGAGGGGATATTTTGAAAATACCTAAATCACCTTACATATCGAGAATTAGGATGAAGAATTTTCGTAACTTTAAGGATGTAGATGCTCAGTTAAATCATAAGCAAATAATAATAGGAGAAAATAATGTTGGAAAAACAAATTTCATAAGAGCATTAAGATTAATACTAGATCCTACTTTAAATGACGAAGACCGCTTCTTATTAGATAGTGACTTCCATGAAGGAATAGAAGAACCAATGAAAAATAATGAAGTAATAGAAATTTCTATTGAACTAAGGGGCTTTGAACACAACAAGACTATACTTTCTGTCCTCGATGGTGCATCAGTTAATTTTAGTCCTCCCACATTACGTTTAACTTATCGATATTTTCCAAAGGTCAGGGATGATGGAAATATTGATTATCAATACATTATTTTTCAAGGTGAAAATGAAGATAAACCATTCAATCATTACCATCGTCGGTTCCTAAACATGAGCGTGATTGATGCAATAAGAGATGTTGAGTCCGAACTTAAGAATTCAAGAAAATCACCTATATCAAAATTAATTAAACAATATGACATACGTAAAGAAGAGCTTGAAGAAATAGCTAATTCTTTAAAAGAGAAAAGTGATGAAGTCCTTTCTATAGACGAGTTAGTAGATTTAACAAATAACATATCTTCTAGATTCTCGGATATAATCGGAAAGCAGGTAGATTCAAAGGTATCTTTAGAAACAGTTGAAATTGACCCAAATAGGATTCTAAATACCTTGAAACTATTAGTTGGCGAAAATCGTAGACATACCAGTGAGACCAGTTTGGGTATAAATAACATTCTATACATCACATTAGTTTTATACTATTTAGAGGATAAAACCATACCTTCAGTATTAAAAAATGATGTATTTACATTGTTGTTAAGTGAGGAAGGTAGTGAGGTTTTAAGGGATAGTTACGATTTAAACTCTAAAAACAACTATATATTGAAAAATGAAATATCGGATGAAACTTTGGAACAACTATATGGATTTATGGATACCTTCCATTCCTCAAGCGATGGGTTTACTATACTGGCAATTGAAGAACCAGAATCTCATCTTCATCCTGCTTTACAAAGAGTTATTTATAAAGATGTTATGAAAAAGAATACATCAATTATTATGACTACCCATTCACCTCATATAACATCTGTTGCCCCAATTGAATCTATTGTTCATCTCAGACCAACTAAATCTGGGACTCATGTTAATACCACTGCAAATTTAAAGTTAGAACCAAGAGACAGAATGGATTTAGAGAGATATTTAGATATTAAGAGAGGTGAAATTTATTTTGGTAGAGGCGTTATTCTAGTTGAGGGGGTTGCTGAAGAATATCTAATTCCAAGGTTTGCGGAGGAGTTAGGTAAAGGTTTGGATAAAAAAGGAATTATTTGTTGCAATGTTAACTCAACAAACTTTGAGCCATATGTGAAATTTTTAGCTTCCCTTGGTATCCCATATGTTGTAATAACAGACGGCGATTATTATATCTTGATAGAAGGCGAAGATGGTGTTGCAAAGAAGTTTGGTATTGCTTGTGAGGATGAACACGATAAGTATGGATACGATGGAAACGATAGGATAAGTAAATTAGTAAGGAGTTTAAAACTTGTTGAAAGGTGCGCAATTCCAATAGAATATGCACAGCAGGATGAATTCTTTGAGGGAATAGGCTTCTTTATTGGAGTCCACACAATGGAGATTGATATGATGGAAAGTTATAATCCATCAAATACTGCAGAAAACATTTTCATAAATATTTTTAATGAGCTAACATTCGGTGGAGAGAAGCAGAGATCTAACTTTAAGAAAGATTTTGAAATTGGTAATTACCATTCTTGTTTAAATAAAATTGAAGGAAGCCATTCACAAATTGGAAAAGGAAGGTTTGCTCAACAGTTATCCATATTTGCTACTGAGGATATGATTCCAAGTTATATAGCTAATGCAATTAATAAAATATACTCTAAAGTGGATGAAATTTAATGGATATATACAAAGAAAAGCTTGCTTTAATTCAAAAGGACGCAGAACAGCTTTTAGCATATAAGACAAATCAGTCAACAGTTGTTAAGGCTGGACCTGGAAGCGGAAAAACAACAGTGATTACGCTTAAGATTATGAAACTTTTAACAGAAAATATCAATGAGCCCAGAGGGTTGGCTTGTATTACTTATAGCAAAGATTCTTCTAAGGAGTTTTCAAAGAGACTTCATAATATGGGCTATCAAAAGAGAGAAAATGTTTATTTAGGGACAGTTCATTCTTTCTGCATATCTCAAGTAATTATCCCATATTCAAAATATTATAGGGGTCCAGAAACCATCTTTCTAGATATCATTTCGCAAACAGAAAAGAAAAAACTATTTAATGATATTTTAATCGAAAAAGGCATAGGTGAATATGATGTAAGAATAGAAGAAATGGATACTGAGAGAAGTCACTCCATTATTGGTCACAGCAACGTTTTTGTTAATTCAAATGAACTGGTGCGAGATATTGCTAGTGTATATGAAAAAAGGCTAAAAGAGTTACATAAATCTGACTTTATTGAAATAATTAAATATTCTCTTACCCTTATAAGAAAAGAGGAGTATGTAAGAAAATGTTTAGAGAGCAAGTTCCCCTGGATACTTGTTGATGAATATCAGGATTTTGGAAAGCCCCTACATGAATTGATACTCGCATTTCTTAAATTTACTAATATAAAGATCTTTGCAGTAGGTGACCCTGACCAATCAATTTATGGTTTTAATGGTGCCCATCCTGATTATTTTTTTGAACTATATGAGAATTTTGGTTTACTACCAATTGAACTCAAGACAAACTATAGAAGTAATCAGGACATTATTGATGCTTCAACTGTAGCTTTAGATATTGACGATAGAGAATATAAAGCAGGAAATCGTACAGATGAAAAAGCAGAATTTCATTTCATTAGTTGCAAACAAGGACTTGATGATCAATATAAATATGTTACCGAAACTATTATCCCAGATTGTTTAAATGAAGATATTCCTTTAGACGAAATATGTGTTCTTGTTAAGGATAAATATGTACTTAATGGACTTATACAAGAAATGAATTATTCTTCAATTCCTTATCATGTTTCTAAATTTGAATTTGCTAAGAGTGATTTAGTACTTTGGATTAAGGATTGTGCATATTGGTTAACAGAGAATGACTCTGGGTTATTTGAAGCAATATCATCTTACTGGATAAAATTGCTACAAAGAAAAGGTGGTTTATTGCCCAATAGGATAAAACAAGTAGAAATAAAAAAGCTTTATACTATTATAAAACAAAGCATCGAGCATAAAAACTCTTTTACTAATTGGCTAATACACTTGATTAAAAAATTAAATTTAGAGAAGATAATGTCTACCATAGAAGACTCTAAAGAAGAACTTGACTACTTAACTAAATTAAAGAAAAAGGCAATCGAAGGTGAATTTGAAACTTATAATCTTAATCAGTTTGCTAGATTAGGAAGACCTGATGGACAAGTTTCTTTATCTACTAGGCATAGTTCAAAGGGACTCGAATATGAAGTGGTAATTATGATTGGAATGGAGAAGGGAGTATTTCCTGATTACCGTATAGAGAGTATTCAAGAAAAGGTAAATGAAGACCGAAGACTATTCTTTGTTTGTATTACTAGAGCAAGGAGAGTGTGCTATCTATTGATGTCAAATCAATATATATCCCGAAATGGGAACCCTTTCACTAGGTATCCATCAATATTTTGGAAAGATTTATTGAAAGCCTGTGAAGATAATAAATTTGTTACTAATCGCGTTACTCAGAACTACTAGCAGTGTGTTAATTGAATGATCGTTAAACCATAACCTTAAGATTATTTTAAATTTTTATTTAATTGATGAATATTTCAGGGGCTGTCTGTTCGCGAAAAAATTGAAAATAAATGGAAATGGTATTGGTAGAAGGTTATAGCTTGGAGGAGTTATCTTTGAAGCTCAGATATTGATCCAGATAAAAAATGATACACATAAGTTAATTTAAGTGCTAAATTTCAATAGAAAAAATTAGCATCTTTTCCCTTCTTGGATGGTAAACGAACGATTAATTGGACTATACTAGGTGATATTCTAAATGTTTCTCTGCATTAAGGTAACCCCCCTCTGTTAGGATAGATGTCGTATGATACTTTAGTGTTATAGTTAAGTAAATAACACGGAGGTCGATCAACATGGCAGGGAGAAATAGAGTA
>NZ_QNRJ01000019.1 GCF_003315075.1 Rossellomorea aquimaris | reverse complement strand
CTCTCCGATAAAAGTTTGAATAGCTCTTTAAAAATAAATCTAGAATTAACGTTGACGTATTGTCTTGTTTTGTTCAGTTTTCAAGGTTCAATGTGCAATCGCTTCGTTTGGAGCGACTTTATTAATTTATCACATATACATATGTGATGTCAACTGTTTTTCGAAATTAATTATTGGTGTTTCTTCTAAATAATTCATTGCGTTTCAGCGACGTTTATTAATATACCAAGTTTATCGGGAGGGGTCAATACATTTCATGAACTTTTTTTAAAAAATTTTTCAAACACATTACCTCTTTTACACTCCCGCCTTTTCATTCAGTTAGCCGCTCCCTCCATTCCCTACTAGGGCATAAATAGTAAAGCTCCCGTTCGGATATGTACGGAAGCTGATTTTTATCAATATGTTTCTTTCTTGGCTGCCGTCTTCATATACTTGAGACATTCCTTATGACTGGCAAACCTTTTAAAGAGTGAAAATAAGATTTTGTACCGTTCATCCATTGCTCTCTTAACGATATGATCAATTCGAGAATCTTTTAGATCGAACAGTATTTCATCCATTTCTCTTTTTAGCAAATACTCTATTTCTTGTTTCTCTCTGTCATTAATCATTAACCCCAGCAAGTATGTCACCCCTTAATGTTTGTATTTGTAGTTTTTTCCATTAAAAGAAATTTATAATCATTTTTTTATAAGATAGATATTTTTTCCGGGGACATGCATATCTTTAGTAGAGATAGACGGTTGAACGGAGGGATGAAATATTGAATACGTTTCACACAGTTCATGCTAAGAAGTTAAAGCAAATCAGTCTGATTATCGTGATTTCATTTTTTACTGCCTTGTTTGTATATAGCAGTAACCTTTCGACTCTTTCTGTTTTTAGTACGAAGGATGGACCGAAAGCGATCTACAAAGGGGAAAAGGGAGTCGCGATTACATTCAACATTGGTTGGGGAGATGAAAAAGCGGGGCCGATCCTTGAAGAATTAAAGAGGATGAATGTCCAGTCCGCTACCTTCTTTCTTTCCGGAGCCTGGGCGGAGAGACACCCTGATTTAGTGGAGCAAATCGTGAAGCAGGGATATGAAATCGGAAATCTTGGCTATGCCTATTCCGATTATACGGATATGGAACCAAATAAGATCAAGCAGGACATTTTAAAAGCCGATACCGTTTTTAAGAAGCTGAATGTAAAAGATGTGAAGTTATTACGCGTGCCAACCGGTCATTTTGATAAAGAAACATTAAAGGTAGCCGACTCTCTTGGACTTACAGTGGTTCACTGGAGTGTAGACTCTAAAGATTGGACGAATCCTGGTGTAGATGAAATTATCAATAATGTGAAGATAGCCAAAAAAGGGGACATCATTCTCCTTCACGCATCGGATTCAGCTAAACAAACAAAATCCGCTTTACCTACCATCGTGAAGGAGTTGAAAGGAAAAGGGAACTTCATTACGGTTTCAGACATGATTTCAAACGGGGATGCCAAGTCTTCCCTCATACAGTAATAAAAGCCCGCTGATGAAAGGATCTCATCAGCGGGCTTTTATTTGTATTAACTCTTCGTTGGCTGCTTACGTTGTCTTTCCAATTGGGACTTCTCGATATATTTAGGAAGACGCAGAAGCTGGAATGCATTACATGCCAATAAAGCCAGCAGCATAAGGTACAGCCATTTAACGGAATTCACCAATAGGACCGGAAGCCACTCCAGTGTCGTTACCACAATCATAAAGAATAAGGCAGACACAAATGTGTTCGTCTTGGTTTCTGATTGCTGATTCTTCATGTAAGCTACGATTAAGCCAACGACCAGGATGCCGATCCCCAGAAAAATATAAGGCGTATACGACTCGCCTTCCTCAGCGAAAGCCCTGAATCGGAAGTAGATTAAATCAAACAGGACAAGAGCAATCAGGACCACTTGAACGGGATTCCATAAGCCCTTAAACATTCCCATCCCGAATTGATGGATGGTCAAATAAGCGAAGTACCCCATCTGACTGATTACACTAAATGTGAAACCTACAAATATAAACCAAAGTAGACTTGATAATATGCCAATCACGTTTCCGTCTTGAATGTATGGGCCGAACTGATCCCATCTAATGAGAAGTGCGGCGATGGCAGTCACGGCTCCACCGATCACTAACGTATGAATGAAAAAACGAATCCAATTGCGGATGGTCACTTCTATTTTCCTCCAAATAAAAAAATATACACTCTTTTGATTGTACCAACGCCACTGTAAAAAATCCAGGTTCCAATTTTCCTTGTGCATATTTTTTTCGTTATTTCTCATATTAAGGGTAAGGGAATTTGTATGGAAGGAGCCTACCCATGAAAAGATATTCCTTTCTTTTTCTACTGACGATTTTTCTTCTATCCGCTTGTGGCGGTGGTGGGGATACAGGCAGTGGCAAAATGGATTATGAAGAAACCAAGAAAATGGTTGTCGATATATTAAAGACAGATGATGGTAAAAAAGCGATTCAGGAAGTCATGTCTGATGAAAAAATGAAATCAGAGCTTATTATGGACCAAGGGGTTGTGACAGATACGATTTCAAAGACGTTGACCTCTGAAAAAGGAACTGAATTCTGGAAGAAATCCTTCGAAGACCCTAAGTTTGCCGAAGCGATGGCGAAAAGCATGAAGGATGGAAATGAAAAATTGCTCAAAGACCTCATGAAGGATCCTGAGTATCAAAAAATGATGATGGATCTGTTTAAGGACCCTGAATTCAAGAAGGAACTGACTGAAGCATTAAAAAGCCAAGAATATAGGGAGCATCTGCAAAAAGTCATTACGGAAACATTTGAAAGCCCTCTGTTCAAGGCTAAACTTCAGGATGTATTGTTGAAGGCTGCCGGAGAAATGAAAGACGGCGGTAAAAGTGGAGGTGGAGGTCAAGAATCCTCTTCCGGGGGACAAGGCGGATCTGAAGATACTGGTGGTACAGGCAGTGGCGGCGGAAGCCAATAAGATTTAAAAAGGACAAATGCGTGGAGATTCCAACGCATTTGTCCTTTTATACATTTCATTAAGAGAGTTTTTCAATCACTTTATGAGCGATGTCACCATAGATCTGCCCTAAACGGTGGTCCTCTGCGTAAATGGAAGGAGCAAAATCCTCTTCGTTCCAATCAGGCTGTTGAAGGGGAAGCTTGCCTAATAAATCGGTACGGAGTTCTTCCGTCAGCTTCTCTCCTCCACCTTGACCGAATACGAATTCTTTTTCGCCTGTTAATTTACTTTCGAAATAGGACATGTTCTCAACCACACCGAGAATGTCATGATCGGTTTGCAGGGCCATGGCGCCAGCTCGAGCCGCTACGAATGCTGCTGTTGGATGCGGCGTCGTTACGATGATCTCCTTACAATGTGGAAGCATCGTGTGAAGATCAAGGGCAACGTCTCCTGTTCCCGGCGGCAGGTCCAATAGCAAATAGTCCAGCTCTCCCCACTCTACTTCTGAGAAGAAATTATTCAGCATTTTCCCGAGCATCGGCCCTCTCCAAATAACAGGGGCATTGTCTTCAACAAAGAAGCCCATAGAGATGACTTTTACACCGAAACGTTCTACCGGAATAATTCTTTCTCCCCGAACAACCGGTCGTTTCACGATTCCCATCATATCCGGAACACTGAACCCGTAAATATCTGCATCCACGAGCCCGACTTTTTTGCCTTGACGGGCCAACGACACAGCTAAGTTAACAGATACCGTCGACTTTCCTACTCCACCTTTACCGCTGGCAATCGCAATAAAGGTTGTTTTACTTGCAGGTGACAAAAGATCCGTTCCTTGTCCAGCGGATCCTCTATGCTTTTCAAGCTCTTCCTGTGGAAGCTCCGTGAACCGGATCCCGACAGATTCCGCTCCGTTATCCTTTAAGACTTGGACGATCTTTTGTTGGAATTGCATTTGTTCCCCAGTACCTGTCTTGGCAATGGCGATTTTCACACTTACATGCTTCTTTTCTTCCTTAATTGAAATTTCTGCGATACCATTTGTTTCTTCTAACGTTTTATTTAAAAAAGGATCTTTTAATCCAAATAAAAGTTCGCGTGTCTGTTGTTCAGTTAACATGAATAACCACCCTTTTCTATGTATTCGTTTTCAACCAATCTGCTTTCAGTATAACATATTCTCAGTTGAATGAATGATCAAAAGGTTTTGAATGCTTTTGTTGAATAATAAAATGATTCACTAAAAAAAGCTGAGAGGTTATTCCTCGTCAGCCTTTTCTTCGTCTTCATCTTCCATTGTTAAATAATCGAGAACTCCCTGATATACAGAGGCAGCGATTTTTTGCTGGTAGTCTTCTTTAAGTAAGTTAGCCCGCTCGCCCGGATTGGATAAAAATCCGATTTCCACTAAGGCTCCTGACTTTTTGGCGTGTTTTAAGATATACACATTTTGAATGCCCTTCGCTTCACGTGTGGTGTTTTCTAAATTACGTGTAAGCTCTCCTTGAATGGCTTTTGCAAGGGCTTTATTTTCTTTATACTTTGGATTATAGAATGTTTGGGCACCGCTCCACTTAGCAGATGGAATGGAGTTCAGATGGATACTTAAAAATAAGTCTGCTTCAGAATCATTGATTAAGCTTAGCCTCTTCTTTAAATCCCCCACTTTCCGGCGGCTGTATCCTTTGGTTCCTTCATCGGCAAGATCTTCGTCTTTTTCACGTGTCAGGATCACGAGAGCCCCTTGTTCCTGGAGATAATCCCTTATCATCAGAGACACATTTAAAGCGATGTCCTTTTCGAGGGCATTCTGATCACCAGCCCCACCGTCCGGCCCGCCATGTCCGGGATCTATATAGATGATTTTACCTGATAAGGGGAGATTCCAGGAATCCCACGTATCCTTGTCCAGAATCTTATATTGAATAATGAATAATAATATCGCCAGTGCAGAAATCATCCCGATAATCTTTAGTTTCTGAATCATTCCAGTCCTCCCATTTCAGTTTCAACCCGGAGTAAAACCTTTTTATAGCTCCGCTGTCCTTACTAAAAAATATGGGACGAGAATGATTTTTAGAACTGAAATGATTAATTCAAACGCAGTTTATGACGCTTGATCCCCTTTTCATAGCCTTCTGACCACCATGTTTCCACAAAGTGCTCGCAGCAGAAATAAAAGGATTCATCCACTTGATTAGAGACGCCCATCTCTGACCAATACAACCAAAAATTATAAAGGGTATCAATAAAGTGTTTTAATTCTTCCTCGCACCGCTTTTTCACGAGGTCGGAGGATTCGCCCGTATAACCAAACTTGCTGACCTTCCCACCGAGCAGATAGGCTTCAATGGCCACATCAAAGCATGCCTCATCAAAGCCCTGCTGCATAAATACGCCGCCTTGAACCTTTATATATCCAAAATGCTTCCGGACACTCTCCTGAAGCATTTTAATCGAAATCTCTTTCAGCAATGTTCTTTCCGTCTTAATTTGCTTTTCTCTTCTCTTTGTATTGAAAGTTGTAATAACGTTCAAAAGTCATCCACCCCTTTGAACGTATTTTCCTACTTAACACACCACTTCATTCGAGTAACTGTTACCAATTTTCTTGAGGGACGGACCTTCTGTTTCACGCGAAACAGAAGGTCCGTCCCTCTCCCACATAACAAAAAAAGCCCAACCGAATGAATCGGTTGAGCTTTTGTTTGAAATAATAATTAACGCTTAGAGAATTGTGGCGCGCGACGTGCACCTTTAAGACCGTATTTTTTACGCTCTTTCATACGAGAGTCACGAGTTAATAATCCAGCGCGTTTTAGAGATCCACGGTACTCAGGGTCTGCTTGTAGTAAAGCACGAGCGATTCCGTGACGGATCGCACCAGCTTGACCAGAATAGCCTCCACCATGAACGTTTACTAAAACATCATAGTTACCAAGAGTTTCAGTTGCAACTAGTGGTTGCTTAATTACTTCTCTTAGTGCTGCGAATGGGATATATACTTCTACTTCACGATCATTGATAACAATGTTTCCGTTACCTGGTACTAAACGTACACGAGCTACTGAGCTCTTACGACGACCAGTTCCGTAATATTGAACTTGAGCCAAGATAATAACCTCCTCTTATTAATTATCCACGAAGTTCGTAAACTTCAGGTTGTTGTGCTTGATGCTTATGCTCTGCTCCAGCATATACATGTAATTTCTTGAACATTTGACGACCTAGAGAACCTTTTGGAAGCATACCTTTGATAGTAAGCTCTAACATTTTCTCTGAGTAGTTTGTACGCATTTCTAATGCTGTACGTTGTTTTAAACCACCTGGGTGATTAGTGTGACGGTAGTAGATCTTATCCGTTAACTTTTTACCAGTTAGTTCAATTTTTGAAGCATTAAGAATGATTACATGATCACCAGTGTCAACATGTGGTGTGAATGTTGGTTTGTGTTTTCCGCGTAGAATTGAAGCGACTTCACTAGCTAAACGTCCTAGAGTTTTGCCTTCAGCATCTACAACGAACCATTTACGATCGATTTCGTTGGCTTTTGCCATATACGTTGTACGCATGATTTAACCTCCTATTTAATGAATCCGTAGTATTTATTTTCTAATCACAATAAGTTTCCGGGGCTTATCGTGGGGTTAATAACATACCATATGCTATATTATCTTGTTCCCAGACTATTGTCAAGAGAATGTTACACCAGGATTAGTTGTTTTAGAATTTTTTTTGAAACTTGATTATCATCTTTATTTAACCAATTCATTTTATGGTTACGAGAAGATATGTCAATACCTAAATAGTAGTGGTTGATTTCCGCTCCAGGTGCTCGCTTTCCGCGGGGCGGGCGGTGAGCCTCCTCGGCTTCGCCTGTGGGGTCTCACCTGTCCCGCTATTCCCGCAGGAGTCGAGCACCTTCCGCTCCAATCAACTTCAAGGGTGCTAATATAAACTATCTTTCAGAATGTTAAACACCCACTAATTCTGATTACAACCATAATCAACCTTCCACAGATATAACCCATGGGGTGGCGCTGTCTTCCCTGCCCTATTGCGATCCCTTGCTTCCAGTATTTCATGGATCTTCTCTACCGGTAAATCCCCGGAACCTACTTCTAATAAGGTACCAACCAGTATCCTCACCATATTGTATAAAAATCCATTCCCTACAAAAGAAAAAACGATTTCTTCTTCATGTTCTTGAATGTCAATATGGTGAATCGTTCTTACTTTATCTTCTACTTCCGTCTTAGCCGAACAAAAGCTCGTGAAGTCGTGCTCTCCGATTAGGTGTCGTGCAGCATGCTCCATATCCGTCACAGATAAAGTGTAGGGATAGTGAAGGGAGAAGTGACGGTTAAACGGGCTTCTCGACTCTCCCGTATATACACGGTAGCGATATTCCTTCTGTACGACAGAGAACCTTGAGTGGAAATCAGTTAGAACAAACTCAGCTTCTTTAACGGTTACTTCATCCGGTAAGCGTGTATTCAGCACGACCGGCCATTTCTCTTCAGGGATGGACAAGGGTGTATCAAAATGAAAAACCTGACCGTTCGCATGAACACCAGCATCGGTCCGACCCGACCCACTGATCCGGATTCTTTCCCCTTTATGGATCGTGGACAGAATATCTTCTATGAGCCCCTGGACGGTTCGCTGATTGGGTTGTACCTGATAACCATGAAAATAGGTGCCATCATAAGCGATGGTACACTTCACTCTCTGCATACACGACACCCCCGTTATCCTCTAAAAATAATCAATATAACTGTTAGAAAGGCCAGTACCACTAACGCCCCTGTATCCTTCTTGTGCCAGGATAACAGCCGGTATTTCGTCCTGCCTTCTCCACCTTGATACCCTCTTGCTTCCATGGCTGTTGCCAGGTCCTCTGCACGTTTAAAGGCACTGACGAAAAGAGGAATCAGTAAAGGGATGATGGCTTTGATCCGATCTTTGATAGGACCGGAAGAAAACTCAGCTCCCCTTGCAATTTGTGCCTTCATGATTTTATCCGTTTCCTCCATCAAAGTCGGAATGAACCGTAAGGAAATCGACATCATAAGAGCCAGCTCATGAACGGGAAACTTCACTTTTTTCAGTGGGTTCAAAAGCGTCTCGAGACCGTCCGTAATCGTAATGGGGGAGGTCGTCAGCGTTAATAAAGACGTGACGAGAATCAGATAAAAGAATCGTAAAGAAATAAAGATCCCCTGCCTTAACCCCTCTTCATGAACAGATAATACGCCTAAGTCCAGGATGACGGGGCCTTCCTTGGTGAAGAACACGTGTAAAAAGAACGTAAACAGAATCAACCATAGGATAGGCTTCAATCCGCCGATAATAAAACGCAAGGAAAGATTGGAAAGAATGAGTGCGCCAAACGTAAAAAGACCGAGCAATCCATACGTAACAAAATTATTTGCGAGAAAGACGACACATATAAATCCAAAGATAAATAATAGTTTTGCCCTCGGATCCATCTGATGAAGGATGGATTTAGCAGGTACGTAGCGACCAAAGATCATTTTCTCCATCATAGGACTTCACCTCCGTCACTGACTGTACGGATGGCTGAAGCTAATTCTTCTATCGTTAAACAGGTTTTCGGTAGCTTCATTCCTGATTTGTGTTCAAATTGATATTGAAAACGAACGACGTCGGGCACGTCCAATCCCATCTCAAACAGTTCATCCGCCGAAGAGAATATCTCCTCAGGACTTCCTTTTCTCTTAAGACGGCCTTTCTGCATGATCACAATCTCTTCTGCATAATGAGCAGCGTCTTCCATGCTATGGGTGACGAGAATGGTCGTCAGTCCTTTTTCTTTATGAAGCTCATAAAACATGTCCATGATTTCACGTTGACCCCTTGGATCGAGTCCAGCAGTAGGTTCATCGAGGACAATGACCTCAGGATTCATTGCAAGTACACCCGCAATGGCCACACGTCTCATTTGTCCCCCTGATAAATCAAAAGGGGATTTATGAAGTACTTCTTCTGAAAGTCCAACCTTTACGATCAGTTCCTTGGCTCTTCTTATCGCATCTTCTTCGGATACTCCAAAGTTCATTGGTCCGTAACAGATGTCTTTAAGTACGGTTTCTTCAAACAGCTGATGCTCGGGAAATTGAAAGACGATGCCTACCTTCTGTCTGACCGGCTTTAAGCTTTTTGCCTTTTGTTTGGCTTTTATTTGATGCTCTCCAACTTGTACGAGGCCCTCCGTTGGCTTTAACAGTCCATTTAAATGCTGCAGGAGTGTTGATTTCCCTGAACCGGTGTGACCAATCACTGCGAGGAACTGACCTGTCGGGATGGAAAGATTGATATCTTGCAGGGCAAGCTTTTCGAATGGAGTGTTGAATGAATACCGGTATTCTACCTGTTGAAATGTGATTTGCATAATTCATCCACCAACTCTTCTTCTGTAAAATAGGTTTTAGACAAGGGTATCCCTGCCTCTTTAAGGGCTCCAGCAAGCTTTATTGTAAAAGGAGAGTCAAGGCCCAGCTTGATTAACTCGTCCTCTAATAAGAAAATTTCTTCCGGGGTTCCTTCCTTAAAGACCATGCCTTGATTCAATACAATCATTCGATCGGCTTTTGTCGCTTCTTCCAGGTCGTGGGTGATGGAAATCACCGTCAGGTTTTCTTCCTCTTTCAGCTTGCGTACTGTTTCAAGAACTTCTTTTCTTCCTTTCGGATCAAGCATCGATGTCGCTTCATCTAAAATGATGATCGATGGCTGAAGGGCTACGACCCCGGCAATCGCTACTCGCTGCTTTTGACCCCCTGATAAATGGTGCGGCTCTTGATTAAGAAAATCTTCCATATGGACACTTTTTAAAGCATCATTGACTCGCTGTACCATCGATTCATAAGGTACCCCATGGTTTTCTAACCCAAAAGCCACATCATCTTCTACTGTAGCACCAACAAATTGATTATCGGGATTCTGAAAAACCATACCCAGCTTTGAACGGATGTCCCAAATAGAGCTCTCCTCAAGAACGATCCCGTCCACCGTTACCCTCCCCTTCTCGGGAAAATGAAGCCCATTCAACATTTTGGCAAGAGTCGACTTACCGGATCCGTTATGACCTACAATCGCTAACCATTCACCTTGATTGACAGTCAGACTAATGCCTTCAAGGGCGAAGGAATTCTGATCAGGGTATCTGAAATGAACATCGTCTACTTTAATGATTTCCTTCAATTTCTGTAACCTCCTCTACGCTATCCATACTCAACTCTGCTCAAAAAAACTCTGCATATAAAAAAAAGCCTGCACCCCGACCAAAGAAAAGAGATCTTTTCTTGTTCAACCACTGAACAGCTTCTATGAAAATAGAAGTTGGAAGGGATGCACGAGCTAGACGAGTCAGCCGGAGCTGCTCATCGTAACGCTCTGCTTTTCATCAACATGCACTTATACAAAAAGGGCAAAGAAGCAGTTAAGGATTAACTGTCCTGCCCTTAATGTTAGAAGTCACGAATTATTAAACTAATTCGATGATTGCCATTGGAGCACCGTCACCACGGCGAGGACCAACCTTCATAATGCGAGTATATCCGCCTTGACGCTCTGTGTAACGAGGAGCGATGTCAGAGAATAACTTTTGTAAAGCATCTTGGTTGTTTTCAGCGTTTGCAACTTCTTTACGAATGAATGCACCAGCTTGACGACGCGCGTGAATGTCACCACGTTTACCTAAAGTGATCATTTTTTCCACAACAGAACGAAGCTCTTTCGCACGAGTTTCAGTTGTTTCGATGCGCTCGTTAATGATTAGGTCTGTAGCTAAATCACGTAGCATTGCTTTACGTTGAGCACTGGTACGTCCTAACTTTCTGTAAGCCATTAAGGGTTCCCTCCTTTGTTGAATCTATATATGGAAGAAGATGTTATCAGTCGTCTTTACGTAAGCCAAGTCCAAGGTCTTCAAGTTTAACTTTAACCTCTTCAAGTGATTTACGTCCTAAGTTACGCACTTTCATCATATCTTCTTCTGTCTTGTTAGCAAGCTCTTGAACAGTATTGATTCCAGCACGCTTCAGGCAGTTATAAGAACGAACAGAAAGATCTAATTCTTCGATCGTCATCTCAAGAACTTTCTCTTTTTGGTCTTCTTCTTTTTCTACCATGATTTCAGCATTCTGCGCTTCATCTGTAAGGCCAACGAAAATATTTAAGTGTTCTGTTAGAATCTTAGCACCTAAAGAAATCGCTTCTTTTGGTCCAATACTTCCATCAGTCCATACATCAAGAGAAAGTTTATCGTAGTTCGTCATTTGACCAACACGAGTATTTTCTATTTGATAGTTAACGCGTGAAACTGGAGTGTAAATAGAATCGATTGGGATCACGCCAATAGGAAGATCCTCACGTTTGTTCTGATCTGCTGGTCTGTATCCACGTCCACGTGATGCGCTTAAACGCACACGGAAGTGTCCACTCTTAGATAATGTTGCGATGTGTAAATCAGGATTTAACACTTCCACATCACTATCATGAGTAATATCAGCAGCCGTTACAACTCCTTCGCCCTGTACATCAATTTCCAGCGTTTTCTCTTCATCAGAGTAGATCTTCAACGCTAGCTTCTTGATATTCAAAATGATGGATGTGACATCCTCTACGACGCCTTCAATTGTTGAAAACTCATGCAGTACTCCATCTATTTGAATAGATGTGACAGCAGCACCTGGGAGTGACGATAGTAGGATACGACGTAAGGAGTTACCCAAAGTTGTACCATATCCACGCTCAAGTGGTTCTACGACGAACTTTCCATATGTGGCATCATCGCTGATCTCAACCGTTTCAATTTTTGGCTTTTCAATTTCGATCATTAATATTTACCCTCCTTCAAAACGTCGAAACTCCGGGCTAAATAAGTTAAAGTCCGAAATTCCCCATGTTTACGTTCCCTATTGTGCACCAACAACTGGTTACTTTTCTGAATGAACGTATCTTGTATCATATCCCATTATAGACAACGATACAAAATTTATACAGAAAAATTAAACGCGGCGACGTTTTGGTGGACGGCATCCATTATGAGGAACTGGAGTAACGTCTCTGATTGCAGTAACTTCTAGACCTGCTGCTTGAAGAGCACGGATAGCTGCTTCACGACCAGCACCAGGACCTTTAACTGTTACTTCAAGAGTTTTTAAACCATGATCTTGAGAAGCTTTTGCTGCAGTTTCAGCTGCCATTTGCGCTGCGAATGGAGTGGATTTACGAGAACCTCTGAATCCTAGTGAACCTGCACTTGACCAAGCAATAGCATTTCCGTGAACATCAGTAATAGTTACGATTGTGTTATTGAATGTAGAACGAATGTGTGCAATACCAGCTTCGATATTCTTTTTCACACGACGTTTACGAGTGTTTGTTTTACGTGCCATACTAAGAAGTAACCTCCTTTACCTATTATTTTTTCTTGTTAGCTACAGTCTTACGAGGACCTTTACGTGTACGAGCATTGTTCTTCGTATGTTGTCCACGAACAGGTAGTCCACGACGGTGACGAAGACCGCGGTATGAACCGATTTCCATAAGACGTTTGATGTTTAGTGATACTTCACGACGAAGATCACCTTCTACTTTTAATTTATCAACGATATCACGAATCTTTCCTAGTTCGTCGTCAGTAAGATCGCGAACGCGAGTATCCTCAGATACACCAGCTTCAGATAAGATTTTCGCTGCAGTATTTTTACCAATACCGTAGATGTATGTTAATGAAATGACAACACGTTTGTCACGTGGAATGTCTACACCAGCAATACGTGCCATAGTGATAGCGCACCTCCTTTAAGATTAGCCTTGTTTTTGTTTGTGTTTAGGGTTTTCACAGATAACCATGACTTTACCTTTTCTACGAATAACTTTACATTTTTCGCAGATTGGCTTAACAGATGGTCTAACTTTCATCTTATTCTAACCTCCTTAATAGTACGGAGTGCAATAGATTATTTATAACGATAAGTGATTCTACCACGAGTTAAGTCATACGGTGATAATTCTACTGTTACCTTGTCACCAGGTAGGATACGAATGAAATGCATACGGATCTTTCCTGAAACATGCGCCAGTACTGTATGACCATTTTCTAATTCTACCTTAAACATCGCATTGGGCAAAGTCTCAGCGACCTTACCTTCAACTTCAATTACATCATCCTTAGCCATCGAACATGTCTCCCTTCTTCTCATCATTTAAAACTTCGTTAACAAACTTTGAAACAGCATAACGCAGTTTACCGTTCGTAACTCTTCCTGTTTCTATAATACTGTTTTGAACTTCTGGAGAAACATAGTCACACAAGTGAAGATGAGCGATGTTCTTTCGCTTGGCGCGATCAAACTTTCTTCGATCTCCATCTGCTATGAGTACAAAACGTTCATCCAATTGCTGAACAACGACCGAGTAGCTTCCTGTTTCTCTCCCTTTAAGGGTTTGAACAATCTGGCCGATCCCCGGAATCGTCGAATCTGAGTCGATCAATCCAATCACCTTCACTTAGGCTTTCGTCAATATCTCATAGCCGCCTTCAGTAATTGCAATGGTGTGTTCAAAGTGCGCACACATTTTATCATCTACTGTGACGACTGTCCAGTTATCTGATAACGTTCTAACATATCGACTTCCTGCATTAACCATTGGTTCAATAGCCAGTACCATGCCAGGCTTTAAACGAGGACCTTTGTTGGGTGGTCCATAATGAGGAATTTGCGGGTCCTCATGTAAGTCTTGACCAACTCCGTGCCCCACATACTCTCGAACGATAGAAAAGCCATTAGCCTCAACAAATGTTTGTATACTATGAGAGATATTCGACAGACGCTCGCCTGGTTTAGCTTCCTTAAGTCCCAGAAATAATGACTCTTCCGTAACATCCAGAAGCTTCTGGGTTTCATCATCTATTGTTCCAACTGGATATGTCCAAGCGGAGTCACCGTGATAACCGTTATATTTAGCACCGATATCGATGCTGATTATATCGCCATCCTTTAAAACCCGATCGCCTGGAATTCCATGAACCAACTCATTGTTGACGGAAGCACAGATGCTGCCACGAAACCCATTATACCCTTTAAAAGATGGAATTGCATCATGTTTACGAATGAATTTTTCAGCAATTGCATCCAATTCCTTCGTCGATATTCCCGGAGAAATATGCTTTTGCAATTCCGCATGAGTTAATGCCACAATCTTTCCAGCTTGCCGCATAATCTCAATCTCTCTCGGAGTTTTAGAAATGATCATTATGAAAGGCCTCCAAGTAGTTCATCAATGTCATCAAACACTCTATGGATGTCTTGTTGACCGTCAATGTTTTTCAGATAGCCTTTGTCTTCGTAGTAAGCCAATAGTGGTTGAGTTTGCTTGATGTTTACGTCTAAACGGTTTTGAACCGTTTCTTCGTTATCATCTGCGCGTTGATATAACTCTCCGCCGCAGCGATCACAAACGCCCTCTTCTGTTGGCGGATTAAAGACAAGATGATAAGTAGCGCCGCACTCTTTACAGATCCTGCGACCTGTCAAGCGCTCCATCAGGATGTCCTTATCTACATTTATATTAATGACATAATTCATTTTTTTACCAAGATCAGCCAGGATGTTTTCAAGTGCTTCTGCCTGAGCAACCGTTCTTGGAAACCCATCCAGTAAGAAGCCTTTTTCACAGTCCTCTTTGCTTAAACGTTCACGAACGATACCGATTGTTACTTCATCAGGAACAAGATCGCCATTATCCATGAATGATTTAGCCTTCAAGCCTAGTTCAGTACCGCCTTTAATAGCTGCACGGAACATATCGCCAGTAGATATATGGGGGATACCATATTTATCTACGATCTTTTCTGCTTGAGTGCCTTTTCCTGCGCCTGGTAAGCCCATAAGAACTATATTCACTCTCGAACTCCCCCTAATTGTCTATAAAATGGCTTCAGGAACAAAACGTTCCCGAAAACCCTCTTATTTAATAAATCCTTTGTAGTGACGTTTCACTAACTGCGCTTCCAGTTGCTTCATTGTCTCAAGTGCAACCCCTACTACGATGAGTAAGCTTGTTCCACCGATTTGAGCTGCAGGAGGTAATCCCGCAAAGTTAATGAAGAAAACAGGAAGTATCGAGATGACAGCTAAGAAGATTGCCCCAACAAATGTTAGACGATACAGAACGCGAGTGAGATACTCTTGTGTGGTTTTACCTGGACGAATACCAGGGATATATCCACCTTGCTTCTTCAAGTTTTCAGCCATTTGTTCTGGATTCACTTGAATGAAAGCATAGAAATACGTAAAGGCAACGATCAGAGCTACATAGATGATCATACCAACTGGTTTAGTGTAATCAAAGATGTACTGGATAGTACTTGTCACATCATTTTCCCCGAAGAAAGATGAAATGGTCTGTGGCGTGATTATGAAAGATATCGCAAAGATAACTGGAATAACACCCGCAGCATTTACCTTTAACGGTAGATGTGTTGATTGTCCACCAACCGGACTACGCCCCACTAAACGTTTTGCATATTGAATCGGAATTTTACGAAGTGCTTGTTGAATAAACACGACACCAACAACGATTGCAATAACTGCTAAAACAAGAAGTGCAAGAACCACAATTCGAAGGAAAAGCTGTTCGCCTGCCCCTTCAATTTGTTGAGCATAGATTTGGTTTACTGTGTTAGGGATAGCAGCAACGATACCTGCAAAGATCAGGATCGAAATACCATTCCCGACACCTTTAGCCGTGATTTGTTCACCTAACCACATAAGAAAAGCCGTACCAGCTGTTAGAACTAAAGCTATTAGTAGGTACGTACTAACTCCTGGGCTTTGGATAAGCATTCCACCATATATTCTATTGAAACCATAGGACATACCTAAAGCTTGGATAAATCCGAGAACGATGGTGAAATAACGTGTGAACTGAGCTAATTTTCGGCGTCCGACTTCACCTTGCTTAGACCACTCTGTAAACTTCGGAACAACATCCATTTGCAGGAGTTGTACGATGATTGAAGCGGTAATGTAAGGCATAATTCCCATCGCAAAGATGGAGAAGTTTTGCAGTGCACCGCCACCAAATGTATTAAGGAATCCGAGAATTCCTGCCTGGTCTTGCATTTTCAATACATTAGCGTCTACGTTTGGCACCGGAATGAAGGTACCAAGACGGAAGACTATTAACATTAGAAGGGTGAAAATAATTTTATTTCTTATATCACCCACGCGCATAAAATTGGAGATAGTTTGAAACATTAGATCACCTCGGATGTACCGCCAGCAGCTTCGATAGCTTCTTTAGCAGTGGTTGAGAATTTTTGTGCTTTTACTGTAAGCTTTTTCTCGATTGAACCTTTACCAAGAATCTTAATTCCCGCTTTTTCGTTACTCACTACGCCAGTTTCTACAAGTAGAGCTGGAGTAACTTCTGTACCATCTTCGAAGCGATTCAATGCGTCAAGGTTGACGATTGCATATTCTTTACGATTGATGTTCGTGAATCCACGTTTTGGTAGACGTTGGAATAATGGTGTTTGACCACCCTCAAAGCCAGGACGAGTTCCGCCACCTGAACGAGCGTTTTGTCCTTTATGACCTTTACCAGAAGTCTTTCCATTACCTGAACCAATACCACGTCCTACACGATTGCGGACCTTACGTGAACCTTCTGTAGGCTTTAACTCATGTAATTTCATGTCGGCACCTCCTTTTTTTTCGAAAGAAATCGATTATTTTTCTGTAACCGTTACAAGGTGAGCAACTTTGTTGATCATACCGCGGATAGCAGCATTATCTTGTTGTTCAACTGTTTGATGCATTTTGCGAAGTCCTAAAGCTTCAACCGTTTTACGTTGATCTTGT
Organism: Rossellomorea aquimaris; assembly: GCF_003315075.1. Classification (GTDB taxonomy): domain Bacteria; phylum Bacillota; class Bacilli; order Bacillales; family Bacillaceae_B; genus Rossellomorea; species Rossellomorea aquimaris_C. The sequence goes on along the minus strand of NZ_QNRJ01000019.1, from coordinate 45,384 downwards.
GGACGACCGATTGTACTGCGAGTGAGGGTAATTTCTAGTTTGTTAGCCATCGTTATCCCTCCCTTATCCTAATATCTCTTCTACTGATTTACCACGTAATTTTGCAACGTCTTCAGCACGCTTTAATTGTTTTAAACCTTCGATAGTAGCGCGAACCATGTTAATTGGAGTGTTAGATCCTAAAGACTTAGATAGGATATCTTGAACACCAGCTAATTCAAGTACGGCACGAACAGGTCCACCGGCAATGATTCCTGTACCCGCAGAAGCAGGTTTGATCAGGATTTGACCAGCACCAAATCGTCCAGTTACTAGGTGAGGTGTAGTACCATCAACCATAGGAACTTCAATTAGATTTTTCTTCGCATCTTCAATCGCTTTACGGATTGCATCAGGTACTTCCTGAGCTTTACCAGTTCCGAAACCAACGTGACCGTTTTTGTCGCCTACTACTACAAGAGCAGCGAAACGGAAACGACGTCCACCTTTAACAACTTTCGCAACACGATTGATTGTAACTACGCGTTCTTCAAATTCTAGTTTACTTGGATCAATACGACGCATCTGGATTGTCCCTCCTTTTTTTATTAAAATTCTAAGCCGTTTTCACGAGCTGCTTCAGCTAAAGCTTTGATACGGCCATGATATAAATATCCTCCACGGTCAAATACCACGGATTTCATTCCTTTATCTACTGCACGTTTCGCAACTAGTTCTCCAACTTTTGCTGCTGCATCGATAGTAGCTGCTGAGTCTAGATCGAAATCTTTATCTTGAGAAGATGCACTTACTAGAGTAACACCGTTCACGTCATCGATAAGTTGAGCGTAGATATTTTTGTTAGAACGGAAAACGTTCAAACGAGGACGAGTTTCAGTTCCAGTAATTTTTGAACGGACACGAGCATGTCTCTTCTTACGTGTTTTGTTCTTATCTGGCTTAGTAATCACCTACGGTCACTCCTTTCTTTTGCCTACGCGGCATTATTTACCTGTTTTACCTTCTTTACGACGAACATATTCACCTTCGTAGCGAATACCTTTTCCTTTGTAAGGCTCAGGAGAGCGTACAGCACGAATGTTTGCAGCTAATGCTCCAACACGTTCTTTATCGATACCTTTGATAGATATCTTTGTGTTTGCCGGTACTTCGATCTCGATACCTTGTTCTGGTTCGATCTCAACTGGGTGAGAGTAACCAACGTTAAGTACAAGCTTAGTACCTTGTTTTTGAGCACGGTAACCTACACCGACTAGCTCAAGGTTTCTTTGGAATCCTTTAGATACACCTTCAACCATGTTCGCGATTAGGGCACGAGTTGTACCGTGTAACGCGCGGTGTTCTTTTGCATCAGAAGGGCGAGTAACTGTTGCTACGTTTCCTTCTAATTCTACTTTAATATCAGAATTGAATGTACGAGAAAGTTCCCCTTTAGGTCCTTTTACAGTTACAGTGTTTTCTTCACCTACTGTTAGAGTAACGTCAGATGGAATTTCGATTGGTAGTTTTCCTACACGTGACATCCTGTTGCACCTCCATTCATATAAAAAATATTACCAAACGTAAGCTAGTACTTCTCCGCCTACTTGTTGAGCACGAGCTTCTTTGTCAGTTAAAACACCTGTAGAAGTAGAAACAAGTGCGATACCTAGACCGTTTAATACTCTAGGTACTTCTGTAGATTTCGCATATACACGTAAACCAGGTTTAGAGATACGCTTTAATCCAGTAATTACACGTTCGTTGTTTGCTCCATATTTTAAGAAAATGCGGATAACACCTTGCTTGTTATCTTCTACATATTCTACGTCACGTACGAAACCTTCACGTTTAAGGATTTCTGCAATTTCTTTCTTGATGTTAGAAGCAGGAACTTCTAATCTTTCGTGACGAACCATGTTCGCATTACGGATGCGAGTAAGCAAATCTGCAATTGGATCTGTCATTGTCATAATAATTTACCTCCTTCCCAAAATAGGGTATTACCAACTAGCTTTTTTAACGCCAGGAATCTGACCCTTGTATGCAAGTTCACGGAAACAAATACGGCAAAGCTTGAATTTACGGATAACTGAATGAGGACGTCCGCAACGTTCGCAACGTGTGTACGCTTGAACATTATGCTTTGGCGTGCGTTTTTGTTTCGCAATCATAGATTTTTTAGCCACATTTTCGCCTCCCTTATATAGCGATTACTTTTGGAATGGCATTCCGATTTGTGTCAATAATTCACGAGCTTCTTCGTCTGAGTTCGCAGTTGTTACGATTACGATATCCATACCACGTACTTTAGACACTTTATCATAGTCAATCTCAGGGAAAATCAATTGCTCTTTAACTCCTAATGTGTAGTTACCGCGACCGTCGAATGCTTTTTTAGAAACACCACGGAAGTCACGTACACGTGGAAGTGAAACAGAAATTAATTTATCTAAGAATTGGTACATACGCTCTCCACGAAGAGTAACTTTTGCACCGATAGGCATACCTTCACGAAGACGGAAGCCTGCGATAGATTTTTTAGCTTTCGTTACAACTGGCTTTTGACCAGTGATTTGAGTCAACTCATCAACAGCTACATCAAGAGCTTTTGAGTTTTGAACAGCTTCACCGATACCCATGTTGACAACGATCTTTTCAACTTTAGGTACTTCCATTACTGATTTGTAATTGAATTTGCTCACTAGAGCTGGACTGATTTCTTGTTGAAATTTTTCTTTTAGGCGGTTCATTCAGAATACCTCCCTTCTTAATCGTACTATTTATCTAGAACTTCACCTGATTTTTTTGCTACACGTACTTTTTTGCCGTCTTCTGTCTTATATCCTACACGAGTTGGCTCGTTGGATTTCGGATCTAGAAGCATAACATTTGATACATGGATAGATGCTTCTTGGCTGATGATTCCGCCTTGCGGATTCATCTGTGAAGGCTTAGCGTGTTTTTTCACAACGTTAATTCCTTCAACTAGCACTCGGTCTTTCTTAGGGAATGAAGCAAGAACAACACCTGTTTTGCCTTTATCTTTCCCAGTAATGACCATTACTTTATCGCCTTTTTTTACATGCATTTCATCGCACCTCCTTGAATGGCCCAATGCTAATATCTATTAAAGAACTTCTGGAGCTAAAGATACAATTTTCATAAAGTTGCTGTCACGTAGTTCGCGAGCAACAGGTCCGAAGATACGAGTACCACGTGGTCCCTTATCGTCACGGATAATTACACAAGCGTTCTCGTCGAACTTAATGTAAGTACCGTCTTGACGACGTACACCAGATTTAGTACGTACAACAACCGCTCTTACTACGTCACCTTTTTTAACAACGCCACCTGGTGTTGCTTGTTTTACTGTACACACGATAACATCACCGATGTTAGCTGTTTTGCGTCCAGAACCACCAAGCACTTTGATAGTTAATACTTCACGAGCACCAGAGTTGTCAGCAACTTTTAAACGTGATTCTTGTTGAATCATGTAGGTAACCTCCCTTCGGAATATAAAATATCCGAACAAATATATTAGATAATAACTGCTTTTTCAACAACTTCTACTAAACGGAAACGTTTTGTAGCAGATAGTGGACGAGTCTCCATGATACGTACGATATCTCCTACTTTTGCTTCGTTGTTCTCATCATGAGTTTTAAACTTCTTAGAGTACTTAACGCGCTTGCCGTATAGAGAATGCTTTTTATAAGTTTCTACCATAACCGTTACTGTTTTATCCATTTTGTCGGAAACAACACGGCCAGTGTATACCTTACGTTGGTTGCGGTCACTCATTTAAGCAAACCTCCTCTCATTTATCGATTGTTAACCCCGATCTCTCTTTCACGGATTACAGTTTTCATACGAGCGATCCCTTTGCGGACTTCACGGATGCGAGCTGTGTTTTCTAATTGCCCAGTCGCAAGTTGGAAGCGAAGGTTAAATAACTCTTCTTTTAGAGTTTTTACTTTTTGTTCAATTTCAGCAGTGGTTAGGTCACGAATTTCATTAGTTTTCATTTGATTCACCACCAATTTCCTCACGTTTTACAAACTTCGTTTTGATAGGAAGTTTGTGTGATGCTAGACGAAGTGCTTCACGAGCTACCTCTTCAGACACACCAGCGATTTCAAACATGATTTTTCCAGGCTTAACTACTGCTACCCAACCTTCTGGAGCACCTTTACCTGAACCCATACGTACTTCTAAAGGTTTTGCAGTGTAAGGTTTATGAGGGAAGATTTTAATCCATACTTTACCGCCACGTTTCATGTAACGAGTCATAGCGATACGAGCTGCCTCGATTTGACGGTTTGTGATCCAAGAAGCTTCCACTGCTTGTAAACCGTATTCACCGAACGCTACCTCTTGACCGCCTTTAGCACGTCCACGCATTTTTCCGCGGTGTTCGCGACGATGTTTAACGCGTTTAGGTAATAACATAATTATTTGCCTCCTTCCTCAGATTTCTTTCTTGTAGGAAGAACTTCTCCACGGTAGATCCATACTTTAACGCCAAGCTTACCATAAGTTGTGTCAGCTTCTGCATGAGCATAGTCAATGTCAGCGCGTAGTGTATGAAGTGGAACAGTACCTTCACTGTAATGTTCTGCACGAGCGATATCTGCTCCGCCTAAACGACCAGATACTTGCGTTTTGATTCCTTTTGCTCCAGCACGCATAGCGCGTTGAATTGATTGCTTCTGAGCACGACGGAAAGAAACACGGTTTTCTAATTGACGAGCGATGTTTTCTGCTACTAGTTTAGCATCAACGTCAGCTCTTTTGATTTCAACGATGTTGATGTGTACACGTTTTGAAGTAAGTTCGTTAAGAGCTTTACGAAGAGCTTCAACTTCTGTACCACCTTTACCGATAACCATACCAGGCTTAGCTGTATGAACAGTAATGTTAATACGATTTGCAGCGCGTTCGATTTCTACTTTAGAAACAGAAGCGTCTACTAAACGTTTTGCAATATATTCACGTACTTTAATGTCTTCGTGTAATAGATTAGCGTAATCTTTATCTGCGTACCATTTAGATTCCCAATCACGGATTATACCGACACGAAGTCCGACCGGATGTACTTTTTGACCCACAGCTTATCCCTCCTTCTTTTCTGATACGACAAGTGTAATGTGACTTGTACGTTTGTTAATTTGACTTGCACGTCCCATCGCACGAGGACGGAAACGTTTAAGTGTTGGTCCTTCATTTACATAAGCCTCAGTTACCACTAGGCTATTAATATCCATGTCAAAGTTGTGCTCTGCGTTCGCAATAGCAGACTTAAGTACTTTTTCGATTACTGGTGAAGCAGCTTTAGGTGTATGCTTTAAGATAGCAACCGCTTCTCCAACTTGCTTACCTCGGATTAGATCAACGACTAAACGTACTTTACGAGGAGCAATACGTACTGTTCTTGCAACAGCTTTTGCTTGCATTAGGATACCCTCCTCTCAATTAGCGTCTTGTTTTCTTATCATCACTTGCGTGACCTTTGTAAGTACGAGATGGTGCGAATTCACCAAGCTTGTGTCCTACCATGTCTTCAGTGACGTATACAGGTACATGTTTACGACCATCGTAAACTGCGATAGTGTGACCGATGAATGCTGGGAAGATCGTTGAGCGACGAGACCAAGTTTTAACAACTTGTTTGCCTTCAGTTTCGTTCAATTTCTCAACCTTATTCATTAAATGATCATCAACAAAAGGTCCTTTTTTTAAGCTACGACCCATGTTTGAACCTCCCTTCGTGATTGATCTACGGCTCTTTTCAGGAACCGTAGTACAATCCCGTTATTTTTTGCGACGACGCACAATAAATTTATCAGATTTGTTGTTTTTCTTACGTGTCTTGTATCCAAGAGTAGGTTTACCCCATGGAGACATTGGTGATTTACGTCCGATTGGAGCACGTCCTTCACCACCACCGTGTGGGTGATCGTTAGGGTTCATTACAGAACCACGAACTGTTGGGCGTTTACCTAACCAACGAGAACGTCCGGCTTTACCAATGTTGATAAGTTCGTGTTGTTCATTTCCAACTTGACCTACAGTAGCACGACAAGCAGAAAGAATCATACGAGTTTCACCAGAGTTAAGACGTACAAGTACATATTTACCTTCTTTACCAAGTACTTGAGCAGATGTTCCAGCAGAACGAACTAACTGGCCACCCTTACCTGGTTTAAGTTCAATATTGTGTACGATTGTACCAACTGGGATGTTGATAAGTGGTAATGTGTTACCCACTTTGATATCTGCTTCAGGTCCAGACATTACTTCCATACCTACAACAAGTGTTTTAGGTGCAAGAATATAACGTTTTTCCCCATCAGCGTAGTTGATTAGTGCAATGTTAGCTGAGCGGTTTGGATCGTATTCGATCGTAGCAACGCGTCCAGGTATACCATCTTTTTCACGTTTGAAATCGATGATACGGTATTGGCGCTTATGACCGCCACCTTGATGACGAACTGTTAACTTACCTTGGTTGTTACGGCCACCCTTTTTGTGTAGGGGTGCTAAAAGTGACTTTTCCGGAGAATCTGTAGTGATTTCAGCGAAATCAGAACTAGTCATGCCGCGACGACCATTAGAGGTAGGTTTATACTTTTTAATCGCCATGTTTTTCCCTCCTCTTCTTAATTAAAGAATTTTATACTTCAAAGAATTCGATTTCTTTACTATCAGCAGTAAGCTTAACGATTGCTTTACGACGCTTGTTAGTGTAACCAGCGTGTTTACCCATACGTTTGAACTTACCTTTGTAGTTCATGATGTTAACTTTATCTACTTTTACGTCAAAGATTACTTCAACAGCGTCTTTTACTTGAGTTTTGTTCGCTCTAGTATCAACTTCGAAAGTATATTTCTTCTCAGACATAAGATCAGTTGAAGCCTCTGTAATTACGGGGCGCTTAATGATTTCACGTACATCCATTATGCAAGCACCTCCTCTACTTTTTCAACAGCTGATTTAGTGATCACTAGTTTGTCGTGTCCTAATACATCCAGAACGCTAACTCCATCAGCAGGAACAACAGTTACACCAGGGATGTTACGAGCTGAAAGTGCTACGTTTTCGTCGATACCATCAGTGATTACTAAAGTTTTAGAATCAACAGAAAGACCTTTAAGAACGTTAGCAAATTCTTTTGTTTTAGGAGCATCGAATGATAATGCTTCTAATACTAAAATGTTTTCTTCTACTACTTTAGAAGAAAGAGCAGATTTAATCGCTAAGCGACGAACTTTCTTAGGAAGTTTGTAGCTGTAGCTGCGTGGAACTGGTCCAAATACAGTACCACCACCGCGCCATTGTGGAGATCGGATTGACCCTTGACGAGCACGGCCAGTTCCTTTTTGACGCCAAGGCTTACGCCCACCGCCACGTACTTCAGAACGATTTTTTACTTTGTGATTCCCTTGACGTAAAGAAGCTCTTTGCATCAATACTGCTTCAAACATTACATGTTTGTTTGGTTCGATACCAAAAACAGTGTCATTAAGTTCGATATCACCAACTTTAGAACCGCTTTGGTTAAATAATGCTACTTTCGGCATTCTTGTTTCCTCCTTTCTTGAAAAGTTCTATTAGTTTGCTTTAATAGCAGACTTTACTTTGATCAGTTGTTTCTTAGGTCCAGGTACATTACCTTTAACTAAGATAAGGTTACGATCAGCATCGATTTTTACAATTTCAAGGTTTTGAATTGTAACTTGCTCTCCGCCCATACGCCCAGGTAGTAATTTACCTTTGAATACACGGTTTGGATCAACAGGACCCATTGAACCAGGACGACGGTGGTAACGAGAACCATGGGACATAGGTCCGCGAGATTGGTTATGACGCTTGATAGCACCTTGGAATCCTTTACCTTTTGAAACTCCTGTTACATCTACGATTTCGCCTGCCGCGAAAATATCAACTTTGACTTCTTGACCAACTTCGTACTCTTCTACGTTTACACCGCGGATTTCACGGATGAAGCGCTTAGGAGCAGTTTCAGCTTTAGCAACGTGGCCTCTCTCTGGTTTGTTAGAAAGCTTTTCACGTTTGTCTTCAAAACCTACTTGGATAGCTGTGTAGCCATCAACATCGACAGATTTCTTTTGAAGTACCACGTTTTGAGCAGCTTCGATAACAGTTACAGGGATAAGATCACCGTTTTCAGCGAAAACTTGAGTCATACCAATCTTTCTTCCTAAGATTCCTTTGGTCATAAGTCACACCTCCTAATAATTATGGTTTTTATGAATTAAAGTTTGATTTCGATATCTACACCTGATGGTAAGTCTAAACGCATAAGCGCATCAACTGTTTGAGGTGTTGGGTTTACAATGTCGATTAAGCGTTTATGAGTACGCATTTCGAATTGCTCACGAGAATCTTTGTATTTGTGCACAGCACGTAAGATTGTGTAAACAGACTTTTCAGTCGGTAGTGGGATCGGTCCAGAAACCGCCGCACCAGAACGTTTTGCTGTTTCAACAATTTTCTCAGCTGATTGATCAAGAATTCTGTGATCATAAGCCTTTAAACGGATACGAATCTTTTGTTTTGCCATTATTTTCCCTCCTTTATCGCCTATTTTTGAATAGACATTCTCCACAGAAATTTCCCACACACTCGCCATGGCAAAGCGGCCGTGTGTGTCAGCAACCTTCTGTTTCATCGCAGTCAAAGACCAACATTGTCTATTATAACTAAAACACCTAGAAGATGCAACTGTTTCTTGCAAAATCTTTATGTTTTGCACACTTTCTCTATTATACAAACGAAGCGTGTAATTTTCAAGGTTATGTGTTATTTTCACAATATTTAATATAACGATCATTACATAACTTTTTGTGGCTATAATTTATAGATAGTATATATTGTTTTATGACTTGGAGTTGCCTAAATACATGTTCATGAGTGAGTGCATGTTGATTTCCACTGCAGGCAGCTCGCTTTCCGCGGGGTGGGCGGTGAGCCTCCTCGGGCTTCGCCCTGTGGGGTCTCACCTGTCCCACGTTTCCCGCAGGAGTCGAGCTGCCTTCCGTTTCAATCAACAATGGGTTTTATAAATTATTGTTTTAGAGATAACTGTTCCTAAGAGCTTATATGAAAGTTGAATATTCAAATGCAATTATTTACTTTAATAACATCTTGTTAACAATGGAGTCATCACATTATATATAGAAGAAAGTCGCAAAAATAATCATTCATCTTGATGGAACGAACTTCTCATTCATAACTCAAAATGAGTGAGGGACAAACACTCGAGGTTATTTGATCAATATCGTATCCGGTAAATCCCTTTGTTATTTATTTAAAAGCACATAATGTGATTTTTGCAGTCACTAGCTGTTGATTGGAGTGCAAGACGAAGACTCCTACGGGAAAAGCGGAATAGGTGAGACCCCGCAGGAGCGATAGCGACGAGGAGGCTCGCCTTCCGCCCGAGGAAAGCGAAGTCTTGCACGGAAATCAACAGCGGCGTAACAAATTGATTCTTTTTAGTCTTTTAGATTATAGATCTATATCGATTTGTCCCAGCCATTTTCTTCCCACTCATTAAAATTGCGCACAAAAAAACAGATGGACATGATGTCCATCTGTTTTTGAAATCAATGATTACTCAGTGATTGTAGCTACTACTCCAGCACCTACAGTACGTCCACCCTCACGGATAGAGAACTTAGTACCTTCTTCGATAGCGATTGGAGCGATAAGCTCAACAGTCATTTCGATGTTATCGCCAGGCATAACCATTTCTACACCTTCAGGAAGGTTACAGATACCAGTTACGTCAGTTGTACGGAAGTAGAACTGTGGGCGGTAGTTAGTGAAGAATGGAGTGTGACGTCCACCTTCTTCTTTAGAAAGAACATAAACTTCTGCTTTGAACTTTGTGTGTGGAGTGATTGTACCTGGCTTAGCAAGTACTTGTCCACGTTGGATATCTTCACGAGCTACACCACGAAGTAGTGCACCGATGTTGTCTCCAGCTTCAGCATAGTCAAGAAGCTTACGGAACATTTCTACACCTGTTACAGTTGTAGATTTTGGCTCTTCAGAAAGACCGATGATGTCGATAGTGTCTCCAACTTTAACTTGTCCACGCTCAACACGACCAGTAGCAACTGTACCACGACCTGTGATTGAGAATACATCCTCAACAGGCATCATGAATGGCTTTTCAGTGTCACGCTCTGGAGTTGGGATGTAGCTATCTACAGCTTCCATAAGTTCGTAGATTTTTTCTTCCCACTCAGCTTCTCCTTCAAGAGCTTTAAGAGCAGAACCTTTGATTACTGGTACGTCATCGCCAGGGAAATCGTACTCAGAAAGAAGGTCACGTACTTCCATTTCTACTAATTCAAGTAGCTCTTCGTCGTCTACCATGTCACATTTGTTCATGAATACAACTAGGTATGGAACACCTACTTGACGAGAAAGAAGGATGTGCTCACGAGTTTGTGGCATTGGGCCATCAGCAGCAGAAACTACTAGGATCCCACCATCCATTTGCGCTGCACCAGTGATCATGTTTTTAACATAGTCAGCATGTCCTGGGCAGTCAACGTGTGCATAGTGACGAGTATCAGTTTCATACTCAACGTGTGCAGTAGAGATTGTGATTCCACGCTCTCTTTCTTCTGGAGCACCGTCAATTTGGTCATATGCCATTGCAGTTCCACGACCATACTTCTTGTGAAGTGTAGTTGTGATTGCAGCTGTTAGAGTTGTTTTACCGTGGTCAACGTGACCGATTGTACCGATATTCGCATGTTGCTTGGAACGATCAAATTTTTCCTTACCCATTTGAAAATCCTCCTTTGATTTTAAAGAAAATAAGTATATTTTGGATGTCTCAGAGATAGCTAAAAACCATCTCTGACACAACAATTGCCTACATTAGTATTTATACTTTATAAAAGCGAATAAATCAATTATTCACCTTTATTTTTTTTGATGATTTCTTCAGAAATCGATTTAGGTACTTCTTCATAGTGATCGAAGTGCATGGAGTATGTTCCACGTCCTTGTGTGTTAGAACGAAGGGAAGTTGCATATCCAAACATTTCTGATAGAGGTACGAACGCTTTAACGACTTGAGCGTTACCGCGTGCTTCCATACCTTCTACGCGTCCACGACGAGAAGTTACATCACCCATGATATCTCCAAGGTATTCCTCAGGGATAACAACCTCAACCTTCATCATTGGCTCTAAGATTACCGGCTTACATTTAGAAGCGGCATTCTTAAGTGCCATAGAAGCAGCGATCTTAAACGCCATTTCAGAGGAGTCAACATCATGGTATGAACCATCGAATAATCTTGCTTTAACATCAACAAGTGGGAAACCAGCTAAGACACCATTTTCTAAAGCGTCCGTTAGACCGGCTTGTACTGCAGGGATGTATTCACGAGGAACTACACCACCGACGATACCGTTCTCGAATTCGAATCCTTTACCTTCTTCGTTAGGTGAGAATTCGATCCAAACGTGTCCGAATTGTCCACGTCCACCAGATTGACGGGCGAACTTACCTTCGACTTTAGCCGTATCACGGAAAGTCTCACGGTAAGATACTTGAGGAGCACCAACGTTTGCTTCAACTTTGAATTCACGTTTCATACGGTCAACGATGATATCTAAGTGAAGCTCACCCATACCTGCGATGATAACTTGACCTGTTTCCTGGTCAGTATGCGCACGGAATGTTGGATCTTCCTCTTGAAGTTTTTGTAGAGCTGTAGTCATTTTATCTTGGTCAGCCTTTGATTTAGGCTCAACAGATAGAGAGATAACCGGCTCTGGGAATACCATGGATTCTAAGATAACCAGACTCTTTTCATCACATAGTGTATCTCCAGTAGAAGTATCTTTCAAACCAACAGCTGCTGCAATATCCCCAGCGTAAACTGTAGAGATTTCTTCACGAGAGTTAGCGTGCATTTGCAGGATACGTCCTACACGCTCACGTTTACCTTTAGAAGAGTTTCTTACATATGAACCAGAATCTAATGTTCCTGAGTACACACGGAAGAATGTTAATTTACCAACATAAGGGTCAGTTGCAACTTTGAACGCTAATGCAGAGAATGGCGCATCGTCTGTTGATGGACGAGTTACTTCTTCTTCTGTATCAGGAACAAAACCTTTGATGTCTTCAACGTCTGTTGGCGCTGGAAGATAGTCAATAACTGAGTCAATTAATAATTGAACCCCTTTGTTTTTAAATGCAGATCCACAAACTACCGGGTAGAACTCGACAGTAAGTGTAGCCGCACGGATAGCAGATTTGATTTCTTCGTTAGAAAGTTCTTCACCTTCTAAGTACTTCATCATAAGCTCTTCATCAAGTTCAGAAACTGCTTCAATTAACTTTCCGCGGTATTCTTCAGCTTGATCTTTGTACTCTTCAGGAATGTCACGAGCTTCTGCACGCGTTCCAAGGTCATCTTCATAGAAGTAAGCTTTCATTTCTACTAAGTCGATGATACCTTCGAAATCATCTTCAGCACCGATTGGAAGCTGAATTGGATGCGCATTCGCTTGTAAACGTTCATGAAGCGTTCCAACTGAATAAAGGAAGTCAGCACCGATTTTGTCCATTTTATTAACGAACACAACACGAGGAACCCCGTAAGTTGTTGCTTGGCGCCAAACAGTTTCAGTTTGAGGCTCAACACCAGATTGAGCATCAAGTACTGCTACTGCACCATCAAGTACACGCAATGAACGCTCAACTTCAACAGTGAAGTCTACGTGTCCAGGTGTATCGATGATGTTGATACGATGGCCTTTCCATTGAGCTGTTGTCGCAGCAGAAGTGATAGTGATACCACGTTCTTGCTCTTGCTCCATCCAGTCCATTTGAGAAGCACCTTCGTGAGTTTCTCCAATTTTATGGATACGACCTGTATAAAATAGGATACGCTCAGTTGCAGTTGTTTTACCAGCATCGATGTGAGCCATGATACCGATATTACGAGTGTTTTCTAAGGAGAACTCTCTAGGCATGCGGTCTTTCTCCTTCCTTATATGAGAATGGTTTGTATGTTGTTGATCAGATTACCAACGATAGTGAGCAAACGCTTTGTTCGCTTCAGCCATCTTGTGTGTATCTTCACGCTTCTTAACAGAAGCTCCAGTGTTATTAGCTGCATCAAGGATTTCGTTAGCTAAACGCTCTTCCATTGTCTTCTCACCGCGAAGACGAGAATAGTTTACTAACCAACGAAGACCTAATGTAGTACGACGCTCTGGACGCACCTCTACAGGTACTTGATAGTTTGAACCACCAACACGACGAGCTTTAACTTCCAATACCGGCATGATATTCTTTAGAGCTGCATCGAATACTTCCATTGCATCTTTACCTGAACGCTCGCTAATGATATCAAACGCAGCGTATAGTTTCTTTTGAGCTTTACCTCTTTTACCGTCAATCATGATTTTGTTGATTAAACGAGTAACTAATTTTGAATTGTACATTGGATCAGGTAAAACGTCTCTTTTTGCTACAGGACCTTTACGTGGCATGTGATTTCCTCCTTTCAACGAGAAATGAATTTATAATTTTTATTATTTTTTAGCTGCTTTAGGGCGCTTAGTTCCGTATTTAGAACGTCCTTGCATACGGCCTTCAACTCCAGCTGTATCAAGCGCACCACGTACGATGTGATAACGTACCCCCGGTAAATCCTTTACACGTCCTCCACGAATAAGAACAACACTGTGCTCTTGAAGGTTATGTCCGATACCAGGAATGTAAGCAGTAACCTCGATTCCATTTGTTAAACGAACACGAGCATATTTACGTAGCGCCGAGTTCGGTTTCTTTGGAGTCATTGTACCAACACGAGTACATACACCACGTTTTTGTGGAGAAGACAAGTTCGTGTGCACTTTCTTAAAGCTGTTATAACCTTTGTTAAGTGCAGGTGACTTTGATTTAGTTGATTTTGACTGACGAGGCTTGCGAACTAATTGGTTAATAGTTGGCATTTTGTTTTCCTCCCTTCTTATTTGGTAAGCCCACACATCCAGGTGGTTCTTTTTTGGGTAAAAGTAAAGTTTTTGCAGATAGCTTCTACAAAAACTATTTTACTGTATAATCGCAACAGCTGCTGCTCCAACATCTATTCCGCACGATTTACCAAGTTTCTTCATAGAGTCCACTTTGTTAACCGGTACTTTAAGATCAATAGCGGCCTGAACTACTTTCGCTGTAACTTTGGGATCAGCATCTTCCGCAATAACAACTTCTAGTACATGACCTGTTTTCAGAGCTTTCACTGCTTGCTTTGTTCCTACAATAATTTCATTAGCCTGCGCTACTTTTTCATAAGACATTTCGTATCCTCCAAAGTAACAGGTTATTAATAGGAGCAACCTTGAATATATTATCATCTTAAAATCTCTATGTCAACATAGATTTAAAAGATTTATAAAAGCTAACTCTTAGAGCATGATGTTTGAGCAATCAAACACGCCTAAGAGTTAGCCTTAAATAGATTACTCTACTGTTACTGTTTCTTCACTAGTATCTTCTGCTAAAACCGGCTCTGCCTTGCGGTAACGTTGCATACCTGTACCGGCAGGAACCAATTTACCGATGATAACATTTTCTTTCAATCCAAGTAACTCATCACGTTTTCCTTTAATGGCAGCGTCCGTTAACACACGAGTTGTTTCCTGGAACGATGCTGCTGATAAGAAGGAATCTGTTTCAAGTGAAGCTTTGGTGATTCCGAGCAGTACAGGACGCCCTGTTGCTGGAAGCTTTCCGCCAAATAATGCTTTTTCGTTCGCATCTCTGAATTGATGGATGTCCATAAGTGTACCTGGCAGTACCTCAGATTCACCTGCATCAATAACACGAACCTTGCGTAACATTTGACGAACCATAACCTCAACGTGTTTGTCGCCGATTTCAACCCCTTGCATACGGTATACTTTTTGTACCTCACGCAGCAAGTATTCTTGAACAGCTGACACATCACGGACTTTAAGAAGTTCTTTAGGATCGATAGAACCTTCAGTGATTTCCTGACCGCGTACTACTTTATCGTTCACAGCGAATTTCAAGCGGGCTGTGTAAGGAGCTGTGTAACTTCTCGTTTCTACATCACCTTGAACGGTAATTTCGTACTGACGATCTTTTCCTTCACTGATGGAAGTAATAACACCATCAATTTCAGAAATAACGGCTTGACCTTTAGGGTTACGCGCTTCGAAGATCTCTTGGATACGCGGTAAACCTTGAGTGATATCGTCTCCTGCAACCCCACCAGTATGGAACGTACGCATCGTTAACTGTGTACCAGGTTCCCCGATGGATTGAGCAGCGATGATACCAACAGCTTCCCCGACTTCGACTTTTTGACCTGTTGCCAAGTTCGTTCCGTAACATTTCTCACAAACACCATGTCTTGTGTGACAGGTGAAAGCAGAACGGATCGAAACATGTTCGACACCAGCATCAATGATCGTCTTAGCTAAGTCTTCTGTGATCAGCTGATTTTCTGTCATGATGATTTCATCTGTCTCAGGGTGACGTAATGTTTTACGTGAGTAACGACCAAGTAAACGTTCTTCAAGAGGTTCGATGATTTCGGTACCCTCTTTAATGGAGCCTACAAGTAGGCCTCTGTCCGTTCCACAGTCTTCTTCACGAACGATTACATCCTGGGCCACATCAACAAGACGACGTGTCAGGTAACCTGAGTCAGCTGTTTTCAGTGCAGTATCGGCAAGACCTTTACGGGCACCATGTGTAGAGATAAAGTACTCAAGAACCGTTAAACCTTCACGGAAACTTGATTTGATCGGTAACTCAATGATACGACCAGCCGGGTTGGCCATCAGTCCACGCATACCGGCAAGCTGTGTGAAGTTAGATGCGTTACCACGGGCACCTGAATCACTCATCATGAAGATTGGGTTGCGTTTATCCAGTGTCGCCATTAATTTACCTTGAATGGTATCTTTCGCAGCACTCCAGATTGAGATGACACGATCGTATCTTTCATCCTCTGTAATAAGACCACGTTTAAATTGTTTTAATACGTTGTCTACTTTACTTTGTGCTTCGATTAAGATTTCTTCTTTTTCCGCTAGTACGACGATATCTGCGATACCAACCGTAATACCGGCTTTAGTAGAATATTTGAATCCTAAGTCTTTCATTTTATCAAGCATACGAGAGGTTTCAGTGATAGCAAACTTCTTGAATACTTCCGCAATGATATTCCCTAAGAAACCTTTTTTGAACGGGTTGATTAACTCACGGTTTTGGAATACTTCTTTAACGTCCGTTGACGGATCAACAAAGTATTGCTCAGGAGTAGCTACTTCCAAGTTTGTTCTTGTTGGTTCGTTAATGAACGGGAATGTATCAGGTAAGATCTCGTTAAAGATTACTTTACCTACCGTTGTTATCAATAATTGTTTGTTTTGCTTTTCAGTGAACGTTTTGTTGTTGATGGTGCTTGCATGGATCGCAATACGGGTATGCAAGTGTGCATAACCATTTTGATAAGCAAGGATGACTTCATTTGCATCATTGAAGATCATACCTTCACCAACAGCATTTTCACGCTCAAGTGTCAGGTAATAGTTACCTAATACCATATCCTGGGACGGAGTAACAACTGGCTTACCGTCTTTCGGATTAAGAATGTTTTGGGCAGCAAGCATCAGCATGCGTGCTTCAGCTTGTGCTTCAGAAGATAGAGGTACGTGAACCGCCATTTGGTCACCATCAAAATCCGCATTGTATGCAGTACATACAAGTGGGTGAAGACGGATCGCTCTACCTTCAACTAGAGTTGGTTCAAATGCTTGAATACCAAGTCTGTGAAGAGTAGGTGCACGGTTTAAAAGAACTGGATGTTCTTTAATAACCCCTTCTAATACATCCCATACTTCCGGTTGTACGCGTTCGATCTTGCGTTTTGCACTCTTAATGTTGTGAGCCAATCCTTTTTCAACAAGCTCTTTCATAACAAATGGTTTGAATAACTCAAGAGCCATTTCTTTAGGAAGACCACATTGATACATCTTAAGGTTAGGTCCAACGACGATTACAGAACGACCTGAATAGTCAACACGTTTACCAAGAAGGTTCTGACGGAAACGACCTTGCTTCCCTTTAAGCATATGTGAAAGGGATTTTAATGGACGGTTACCTGGTCCAGTAACTGGACGTCCGCGACGGCCATTATCAATTAAAGCATCAACCGCTTCTTGAAGCATACGCTTCTCGTTTTGAACGATGATACTTGGAGCACCAAGGTCCAATAAACGTTTCAAACGGTTATTACGGTTAATAACACGACGATATAAATCATTTAAGTCAGAAGTCGCAAAGCGCCCACCGTCAAGCTGAACCATCGGGCGAAGCTCTGGAGGAATGACAGGTAATACATCAAGAATCATCCAATCCGGA
The DNA here is from genome assembly GCF_003315075.1 of Rossellomorea aquimaris. GTDB lineage: Bacteria > Bacillota > Bacilli > Bacillales > Bacillaceae_B > Rossellomorea > Rossellomorea aquimaris_C. The sequence continues at coordinate 27,932 of NZ_QNRJ01000019.1, read as the reverse complement.
TCATTTCCTGAGTTTCTGAAAGATTCCACTACTTCTAAACGTTTGATTGCACGGGTACGGCGTTGACCTTGAGCTGTTTTCAGTTCTTCTTTAAGGAAATCAGCTTCTTTATCCAGGTCAATGTCTTGAAGAAGCTTTTTAATCGCTTCAGCTCCCATTGCAGCTTGGAATTTCACACCGTATTTCTCACGATACGCACGGTACTCTTTCTCAGAAAGAAGTTGCTTTCTTTCTAGAGCCGTGTCACCCGGTTCTGTTACAACATAGGAAGCGAAGTAAATAACTTCTTCCAAAGCGCGGGGAGACATGTCTAAAACAAGTCCCATACGGCTTGGAATTCCTTTGAAGTACCAGATGTGGGATACAGGGGCAGCCAGTTCAATGTGACCCATACGTTCACGACGAACTTTAGCCTTCGTTACTTCTACACCACAGCGGTCACAAACGACGCCTTTATAACGTACACGCTTGTATTTTCCACAGTGACATTCCCAGTCCTTCGTAGGACCGAAGATACGTTCACAGAACAAACCATCTTTTTCAGGTTTTAATGTACGATAGTTAATCGTTTCAGGTTTTTTAACCTCCCCGAAAGACCACGAACGGATCTTATCGGGGGAAGCTAAACCAATTTTCATATACTCAAAATTATTTACATCTAGCAAGGGGCCTACCTCCCTTTTAATCTACAGGCTCTAACCCTAATTGCTCTAAATTTATTCTTTTGACCCTACTGTCTCGGATTCTTGTGTGTTAGATTCAGAGATATTTAGCGTGTCAGCTTGTTGTACTTCTTCTTCTTCATCTAAGTCACGCATTTCAATTTCTTCTTCGTTGCTAGAGAGCATCTTAACATCCATACCTAAACTTTGAAGCTCTTTGATCAGAACCTTGAAGGATTCCGGAACTCCCGGTTCAGGAACGTTTTCACCTTTGACAATGGCTTCGTATGTTTTCACACGACCCACAACATCATCAGACTTAACTGTTAGAATTTCTTGCAGAGTGTAAGCAGCACCATAAGCTTCAAGTGCCCATACCTCCATCTCACCGAAACGTTGTCCACCGAATTGAGCTTTACCCCCGAGTGGCTGTTGCGTAACAAGTGAATAAGGACCAGTTGAACGTGCGTGAAGTTTGTCATCGACCATGTGAGCAAGCTTGATCATATACATGATCCCCACTGATACACGGTTATCAAACGGTTCACCTGTTCTACCATCATATAGAACAGTTTTCGCATCACGTGCCATACCGGCTTCTTCTATGGTTGCCCATACGTCTTCTTCACGCGCTCCATCAAATACCGGTGAAGCGACATGTACACCAAGATATCTCGCTGCCATACCTAAGTGAAGCTCAAGCACCTGTCCGATATTCATACGTGATGGTACCCCTAATGGGTTCAACATGATATCGATCGGTGTACCGTCCGGTAAGAACGGCATGTCTTCTTCAGGAAGGATCCTCGAGATAACACCTTTGTTACCGTGACGACCAGCCATTTTGTCCCCTTCAGAAATCTTACGCTTCTGAACGATGTATACACGTACAAGCTGGTTTACACCTGGTGGTAATTCATCGCCGTCTTCACGATTGAAGACTTTGACATCGAGGATGATTCCTCCCCCACCATGTGGTACACGAAGGGAAGTATCCCGGACTTCACGAGCTTTTTCGCCGAAGATTGCATGTAATAAGCGTTCTTCAGCAGTCAGCTCCGTTACACCCTTAGGCGTTACTTTACCAACAAGTAAATCGCCATCTTTTACTTCAGCACCGATGCGGATGATTCCACGCTCATCAAGATTGCGAAGTGCATCTTCACCAACGTTTGGAATATCACGAGTGATTTCTTCAGGTCCTAATTTCGTATCACGAGATTCAGACTCATATTCTTCAATATGAATGGAAGTATATACATCGTCTTTTACAAGACGTTCACTCATGATGATCGCATCTTCATAGTTGTAACCGTCCCAAGTCATGAACCCAACCATTACGTTACGTCCTAAGGCGAGTTCCCCTTTTTCCATTGAAGGACCATCAGCAAGGATTTCTCCTTTAACTACCCGGTCACCTTCACTTACGATCGGACGCTGGTTGTAACATGTACCCTGGTTGGAACGGATGAATTTTTGCATACGATATTTATCGAGGTCACCTTTTACTTCTTGACCGTCGATTTCTTTCACACGACGTACCCAAACTTGTTTCGCTTCAACCTTTTCTACAATACCTTCATATCTACAAATCACAGCTGCACCAGAGTCTTTCGCAGATACGTGTTCCATACCCGTTCCGACGATCGGTGATTCAGGATTCATTAATGGTACTGCTTGTCGCTGCATGTTCGCTCCCATAAGAGCACGGTTAGAGTCATCGTTCTCCAAGAAAGGAATACATGCTGTCGCAGCTGATACTACTTGTTTAGGAGATACATCCATGTAGTCCAGACGTTCGCGCTTGATAACCGTGTTTTCACCACGGAAACGAGCGATGACTTCTTCATCAAGGAAGGCTCCGTCATCACCAAGACGCGCGTTTGCTTGTGCCACTACGTAGTTATCTTCTTCGTCTGCTGTCAAGTAATCGATACGATCGGTTACTTTCCCTGTATCAGGGTCAACACGACGATACGGCGTTTCGATAAATCCGAATTTATTCACTTTCGCAAATGAAGAAAGTGAGTTGATCAGTCCGATGTTCGGTCCCTCAGGCGTTTCAATCGGACACATACGACCATAGTGGGAGTAATGTACGTCACGCACTTCGAATCCTGCACGTTCACGCGTTAATCCACCAGGTCCTAAAGCAGAAAGACGACGTTTGTGCGTTAATTCTGCAAGAGGATTCGTTTGATCCATAAATTGAGACAATTGAGAGCTTCCAAAGAACTCTTTCATTGATGCGATTACCGGACGAATGTTGATCAGTTGTTGAGGCGTGATCGTGTTTGTGTCCTGGATGGACATTCTTTCACGAACGACACGCTCCATACGTGATAAACCGATGCGGAATTGGTTTTGAAGCAATTCACCTACCGAACGTAAACGACGGTTACCTAAATGGTCAATATCATCCGTTAGTCCTACTCCGTGTAATAAGTTAAAGAAGTAAGAAATAGAAGAGATGATATCTGCAGGTGTAATGTACTTAACCTCTTCTTCAACATACGCATTGCTGATGACATTAATCTCAAACTCTCCCTCTTCGTTAGGAGAATAGATTTTGATAGATTGAAGAACAACGTCTTCTTCTAACACGCCACCAGACTGTTGGTAGTTTTTAAACCCGATGCCATTCTCTAAATAAGGAATAACCTTATCAAGAGCGCGACGATCAAGAACCGTGCCTTTCTCTGCCAGAATCTCACCCGTTTCCGGATCTGCTAGAGTTTCTGCTAGAGTTTGACCGAATAAACGGTTCTTAATGTGAAGCTTTTTGTTCATTTTGTAACGTCCAACGTTTGCCAAGTCATAACGCTTGGGATCAAAGAAACGAGAAACGAGTAAACTTTTAGCATTTTCTACTGTAGGAGGCTCTCCTGGACGCAGACGCTCGTAAATCTCGAGCAATGCCTTGTCGATACCTTCCGTGTTGTCTTTCTCGAGCGTGTTACGAATGTACTCATTATCACCGATCAAATCGATGATTTCTTGATCAGAGCCAAACCCAAGGGCACGTAAAAGAACCGTTACCGGTAGTTTGCGAGTTCGATCAATTCGTACATATACAACATCTTTCGCATCTGTTTCATACTCAAGCCAAGCTCCGCGGTTTGGTATAACGGTAGCAGTAAACCCTTTCTTTCCGTTCTTATCTACTTTTCCGCTAAAGTAAACACTAGGTGAACGTACTAACTGAGAAACGATAACGCGCTCAGCACCATTGATGACAAAAGTACCTGTGTCTGTCATTAATGGGAAGTCACCCATAAATACGTCTTGATCTTTTACTTCTCCTGTTTCCTTGTTCACAAGACGGACTTTTACTCTAAGCGGTGCAGAGTAAGTAACATCTCTTTCCTTTGATTCTTCCACCGAGTACTTTGGCTCTCCCAGACTATAATCAATAAATTCCAAGGAGAGATTACCAGTGAAGTCCTCAATCGGAGAAATGTCACGGAACATTTCTCTTAACCCCTCATCAAGAAACCATTGATACGAGGAAGTTTGAATTTCGATTAAATTCGGTAATTCTAAAACTTCACTGATACGCGCAAAACTTCTGCGTTGGCGGTGTCGTCCATACTGAACTAGTTGACCTGTCAACTGATTCACCCCTCAAATCAAGCGTTTTGGTTGTGTCTATATGCCTTCAAGTAGGAATGCTACTCTACACAAGACAAAAAGAAAAAGGGTTTTAATGATAAAACCTCATTTTCAAATGACGAACTATTATTTTATAATCTTTTCCATTTTATCCAATATGTATACATATGGACATAATACCGGAAAATAATATTTTTGCATTTTATAATGTTATCATAGCAGTAAAGCTACGTCAACGGATTTCTTTTACCGATCTCAAGATATAGTATCCCTTTTTCCTAGCGACAATTTCTACATTTGAAAACAATTCTTCCATTTTATCCATGGCAGACGGAGCACCTTGCTTCTTCTGAATAACGACCCACAATTCACCATTCTCCTTCAGGTAGTCATAACTAGTTTCAAGAATCGAATGAACCGTTTCTTTCCCTGCTCTTATCGGCGGGTTTGTTAAAATGGCCGCAAATTCCGTTTCAACGACATTCGTATATCGGTCACTTTGATAGATGCTCACGTTTTGAACTTTATTCTCCCTAGCATTTTCTTTCGCTAAAGACAACGCTCTCTCATTTACATCAATCATATGAACCATACGATCATCCATGTCTTTCGCTAAAGACAAACCGATCGGACCATACCCACAACCGACATCCAGTAACGGACCCGTTACGCCAGGTAATTCAAACGTTTCAATCAAAGCTCTAGATCCAAAGTCAACTTCCTTTTTTGAGAAAACACCTTGATCCGTTTTGAAACGAAATGAATGTCCTCTTAACTCAAAGGTGATCGTTTGGGGGTTACTCTCTACATCAGGGTTATGAGAATAATAGTGATTGGTCATTATATCATCTCCATCCATTCTTACATCACGTCTATTAACCATCATTCCCAAAAGGGCTGAAAATTACGGACATGTTTATATTCTGATAGAAGCCAGACAAGAAAAAAGCCCGCCAAATATAGCGAGCTTTTCATCTATACAATCATTACTTAACTTCTACGCCAGCTCCAACTTCTTCAAGTTTAGCTTTAAGTTCTTCTGCTTCCTCTTTAGAAATACCTTCTTTAAGAGCTTTTGGAGTGTTATCAACCATTTCTTTCGCTTCTTTAAGGCCAAGACCTGTGATTTCACGAACAGCTTTGATAACTTTGATTTTTTGAGATCCAGCGCTCTCAAGGATTACGTCGAATTCAGTTTGTTCTGCAGCAGCTTCTCCGCCACCAGCAGCAGCAGCTACAGGTGCAGCAGCAGTTACTCCGAATTCTTCTTCGATTGCTTTAACTAGATCATTTAATTCAAGAACTGACATTTCTTTAATCGCGTCAATGATTTGCTCTTTACTCATTTTAAATTTCCTCCTTGTAATGTGTGCTTAATTTTTATTTAAACGACTTGCTTTAACTTACGCGCCTTGCTCTTCTTTTTGATCTGCAACGGCTTTTGTTGCCAATGCAAAGTTGCGCATTGGTGCTTGAAGCACGCTGAGTAGCATAGAAAGAAGTCCTTCGCGGCTTGGAAGTTCAGCGATTGCTTTAACGTCCTCAACTGAAGTGATTGTTCCTTCAATGACACCCGCTTTGATTTCAAGCGCTTCGTGTTCTTTAGCAAAGCTGTTAATAATCTTTGCAGGTGCAACTACTTCTTCACTGCTGAACGCGATTGCGTTAGGACCAGTTAAGAATTCGTTTAACCCTTCAAGACCAGCTTCTTCTGCCGCACGACGTACCATAGTGTTTTTGTACACTTTGAAGTCGATGCCAGCTTCACGGAGTTGTTTACGAAGCTCAGTTACTTCGGAAACATCCAGACCACGGTAATCTACAACGATTGTAGATACACTGTTTTTTAGCTTGTCAGAGATTTCTCCAACGATATGTTTCTTTTGTTCTAGAATGCTGCTCATCATTACACCTCCTGTAGATTGACTGATGAACATTTATACCGTCATCCAATAAAAAATGCCCTTATATCAAGGTAGACATAAGGGCATTGCAAACACGCTATAAGCGGTTATTTTATCGCAATTACCTCGGCAGGGCATTAAGCTCTTAACGAGCACCTACTGTCTACGGTACAAATGTATTCATTTTTTTAACAACAGAACTAATTATAATCACTAGTCCCTAGTAAGTCAATACCAAATTATGCCTTAACTGCGAAAGATGAAGGATCGACTTTAACGCCAGGTCCCATAGTGGAAGTTACAGAAACGTTTTTCATGTAAGTTCCTTTTGCAGCAGCAGGTTTAACTTTAAGCATTGTTTCATACATTGTAGCAAAGTTTTCAACAAGCTTGTCGTTGTCGAATGAAACCTTTCCAACAGGAACGTGAACGTTACCTGATTTGTCAGCACGGTATTCAACTTTACCAGCTTTGATTTCATTAACAGCTTTTGTTACGTCGAATGTAACTGTTCCAGTTTTAGGGTTTGGCATTAAACCTTTAGGTCCTAATACACGACCAAGTTTACCAACTTCACCCATCATGTCCGGAGTCGCTACGATTACGTCGAACTCGAACCAACCTTGGTTGATTTTGCTGATAAGATCTGCATCACCTACGAAATCAGCGCCAGCAGCTTCTGCTTCTTTTGCTTTATCGCCTTTAGCGAATACAAGAACCTTTTGAGTTTTACCAGTTCCGTGTGGAAGTACAACTGCTCCACGGATTTGCTGGTCGTTTTTACGAGTATCTACACCTAAGCGGAACGCTACTTCGATCGTTGCGTCAAACTTAGCGAAGTTTGTTTTCTTAACTAGTTCGATTGCTTCTTCAACTGAGTAAGCTGTAGTACGATCTACAAGCTTTTGAGCTTCAAGAAACTTTTTACCTTTTTTTGCCATTTTATATTTCCTCCTATATGTGGTTTTAGCGGAATAACCTCCCACGAAATAAGGTTGCGAGTGAAACGTACATTTCATCATCGCAACCTCGTTCAACAGGACCTTTAACGAAGCAGGGATTAGTCTTCGATGACGATACCCATGCTGCGCGCAGTTCCTTCTACCATGCGCATAGCTGATTCAACACTAGCTGCATTTAAGTCAGGCATTTTTGTTTCAGCAATTTCACGTACTTGGTCGCGTTTAAGTGTTGCCACTTTCTTGCTGTTTGGTTCGCCTGAACCAGACTCGATACCAGCTGCTTTCTTAAGAAGAACAGCAGCGGGTGGAGTTTTTGTGATGAATGTAAATGAACGGTCTTCAAATACCGTAATTTCAACAGGAATGATTAAGCCAGCTTGATCTGCTGTACGAGCATTGAATTCCTTACAGAATCCCATGATGTTAACACCTGCTTGACCTAGTGCAGGACCAACTGGTGGAGCTGGATTAGCTTTACCGGCAGGAATCTGCAATTTAACCATTTTGATAACTTTTTTAGCCACGAGACACACCTCCTTAAGTCCGTGATGTGGTTATTGGGTTCTTCACCCTCCCACTCATGTAAAAAATGTCTTTATCAACATAAAGAACGTCTATTAGTTTCAGTATCTCTTTGTGGAGACGCACTGACTTATGAAATAGTACCATTTTTTCAGAATGATTTCAAGTTCTTTTCCATTATAATTTATCAATTTGGGAGAAATCCAGTTCTACCGGGGTGTCTCTGCCAAACATATTAACAAGAACTTTCACTTTTGCTTTCGCATTATCTATCTCTTCGATTGAGCCAGTGAAGTTTGCAAACGGACCTTCGTTTACTTTTACTGTTTCTCCTAATTCGAAGTCGATCTCAACCTTTTTCTCTGTCATGCCCATTTGCTTCAGAAGATTTGTTACTTCTTCAGGCAATAATGGTGTAGGCTTCGAACCGGAACCTGATGAACCGACAAACCCTGTAACGCCCGGCGTATTTCGTACAACATACCAGGAATCATCCGTCATGACGATTTCGACAATCACATAACCGGGGAATACCTTTTTCTTTACGACTTTCTTTTTACCATTTTTAAAATCAGTCTCTTCTTCTTCAGGTACCATTACGCGGAAGATTTTATCCTGCATCCCCATTGTTTCAACACGCTTCTCAAGGTTTGCTTTAACCTTGTTCTCGTATCCTGAATAAGTATGGACTACATACCAATTCTTCTCCATTTAATAGGACTAAACGTCCGTCCCTCCTCGCTATTTAAGAATACTCTTTCGCCTTTTTCTCCAAATGAAAAAACCCGTAAAAAGATAACGGGCTCTAAGGTCATGTACTCTATTAACATTCATTATACCATGCTTTCACGGTATATATACAATTAATTCTATGTTTCTCTTACTTAGAACCAATGATCAATCGCATAAGTTCTGAGATGCCCAGGTCAATGACAGCAAAGAAAAGGGCAACAAATACCACTGTTGTAATAACGGTAATCGTGTAGCGTGTTAACTCTTTACGTTTAGGCCAGCTGACCTTTCTCATTTCTGATGCAACATTGCGAAAGAATTTAAACATCCGTTTGTAACCTCCAACTAATATCAATACCACTTGGTGCTCCACTATTTTGTTTCTTTGTGTAGGGTGTGAGCATTACATGTATTACAGAATTTCTTTAACTCTAATCGAATTGCTTGATTACGATTACCCGGTACACTATAATTCCTGGAACCACACACCGTACAAGCAAGTATTAATTTAGTAGTCATATATTCCACCTATATTATCCATAGTAAGTCCTATCAAAAATAACACGACCACCAATTTGTGTCAATATGACTTTACATCGTTATTTCGCGAACTTCCAAGTATCGTTCGAGCTTTCTCTTCACCCGCTGCAAGGCATTGTCGATGGATTTCACATGGCGGTTCAGTTCTTCCGAAATCTCCTGATAGGATTGCCCGTCTAAATAGAGAGCCAGGACTTTCCTCTCAAGATCACTTAATAACTGAGCCATCTTGTCTTCCATATTATCGAATTCTTCACGATTGATAATCAGCGCTTCCGGATCCATTACTTTCGCACCTGAAATAACATCTAAGAGCGTTCGGTCTGACTCGTCATCATAAATGGGCTTATCCAATGATACATAAGAATTCAGCGGTATATGCTTCTGTCTCGTGGCTGTCTTAATGGCCGTAATGATTTGTCTTGTGATACAAAGCTCTGCAAACGCTTTAAAAGAAGTCAGCTTGTCCTCTTTATAATCACGGATCGCTTTGTATAATCCAATCATACCCTCCTGGACGATATCTTCCTTATCTGCCCCAATTAAGAAATACGAGCGGGCTTTAGCTCTGACAAAATTACGATATTTCCTGATTAAAAAATCTAACGCTTCGCTGTGACCCTGATGGACGGCTTCTATTATTTCTTCATCATCCATACCTTCTAATCGATTATCAAATGCTTCTGTCCTGGTGATATTGCTCACACACATCCCCCCGCGCAAAACAATAGATAGAAATATTATACATTACAGAAAATTCAATCGTCAACCTCTCATTGTTCCCCGCGGCGCCATTTTTCGAAAATTTCAGCAACTTCATCTGATAATTGGATCTTGGAAGCCGGCCTTTTATCACTTGAATTCCGTACTTTTCTTTCGATCTTTTTTTCGATGACTTTTACTTCTGTATGCAGCTCCCTTGCTGATTTACGAAGGGCTCCCTGACCAAAGATCGCCCATTGCTCGGTAAAATCAGACGTGGCTACATGAATTTGAGTTTTAATATTACTTAACTCAATAGCTAATTTTTCAATCCGTTCGTCCGCTGTTTCATTTTCTTTCGTGAAAATGACTTCTACCCTATAATTTTTATACTTACGGGCAATTCCCTGAACGTAATAAGCATCAAACACGACAATGACGCGGTAGCCCGTATATCCTTGATATTCTGCCATTTGCTCTACAAGGCGATCTCTTGCTGCGGCCAAATCCTTATGCTTCAACTCATTCAGCTCTGACCAGGCACCGATTATGTTATAGCCATCCACAAGGAGAATATCCATTTCTGCTATTCTCCCAACAGGTGGCGTTTACGATAGACCTCATACATTAATATACTAGCTGCCACCGAAGCGTTTAATGATGTTACATGACCGACCATTGGCAACTGAACAAGGAAATCACATTTGTCTCTGAGTATTCGGCTCATCCCTTTACCTTCGCTTCCGATAATTAAGCCGATAGGCAGGGTACCATCCAACTGGCGGAAATCCTGCTTTCCTTTCGCATCCGTTCCTGCCACCCATACTCCACGTTCTTTCAGTTCATCAACCGCTCTCGACAGATTGGTTACACGTGCAACCGGAATGTGCTCAATGGCGCCCGTGGATGCTTTCGCTACCGTTGACGTAAGCCCCACTGCTCTTCTCTTCGGGATGATGATTCCATGGGCACCTGCAGCATCCGCTGTCCTCATGATCGAACCCAGGTTATGGGGATCCTCTAATTCATCCAGGATCAGTATAAATGGATCTTCCCCTTTTTGTTCGGCTCTATGAAACAAATCATCGATTTCTGCATACTGGTAAGCAGCTACGGAAGCCACGACCCCTTGATGATTCTCCGATACCATTTGTTCAATCTTCTTCTTCGGGACGTATTGAACCATCACATTCAATTCTTTAGCCAGTCCAACAATTTGCTGGATGGAGCCTTTCTGAGAACCTTCTGCAATCCAAATCTTATTGATATCCCTTCCTGACTTCAATGCTTCCATAACCGGATTTCTTCCTCCGATAAAATCTTTACTCATTTCTACTCCTCCTTTCCTGCCTGGGCTTGTTCAAATATCATCTTTAACAGTTCCTCTAATCGCTCTGTCCGATTAAGTAAAAACAAATATCCAATAAGTGCCTCAAAAGCAGTGCTGTGTTTATACGTTTGTACATCTGTGTTTTTTGGCGTGGTGCCGGATTTCGCATTCCGACCGCGCTTGACGATCGAAATCTCTTCTTCCGTTAAGACGTCCTGATCGAACAACGTTCTGAGAATGGCCGCTTGAGCTTTGGCAGACACATACTTCGTCGCAGCTCTGTGCAGCTGATTCGGTTTAATCTTTCCTTTTGTTAATAGGAGCTGCCGTACATACGTTTCATATACAGCATCCCCCATATATGCCAGTGCAAGTGCATTGATTTGTTTTGCATCGATTTGTTCATTTATCTCGTGCAGCATTAAGATCCCCTTTTCCAGCGAATGCCTTGAGGAGTATCTTCCAGGATGATATTCATCTCTTTTAACGTGTCACGAATCTCATCCGCTAATTGGAAATTACGATCTTTACGTGCCTGAACGCGTTTTTCAATCAGTTCTTCCACTTCTTCGTCCAACAGTTCTGCTTCCTGAAGGCTTAGCCCCAGGACAGAGAAGAAATCTTCGAATTGGCTCAAGAACGTATCAATGACTTCTGTAGCTGTATTCTTCTCCATCAAGTAATAATTGGCTTGCTTGGATAATTCGAATAACACGGAAATTCCGTTGGCTGTGTTAAAGTCATCATCCATTTCAGAGATGAACTGCGCTTTTAACTCAGCTATTTTGTCCAGCCATTCCCGGTTGTTATCCGTTAAGTCTGTACTTGATTCCTTACGGTGCTTCAAGTTCTCATAAGCAGTCTTAATTCTATCTAAAGCGGACTCAGCATTTTGCAGAAGCTCTAAATTGTAGTTGATAGGATGACGGTAATGAACAGATAGCATAAAGAAACGAAGGACTTGTGGATCCTGTTCTTTAATGATGTCATGAACCAATACAAAATTCCCCAGAGATTTAGACATTTTCTCATTATCAATATTGATATACCCATTGTGCATCCAATACTTTGCGAACGGCTTACCTGTAAGTGCTTCTGATTGTGCAATTTCATTCTCATGATGAGGGAAGGTTAAATCCTGGCCCCCGGCGTGAATATCGATGGTATCCCCTAAATAGCGCTTTGCCATGGCAGAGCACTCAATATGCCAGCCTGGACGGCCTTCACCCCAAGGGCTTTCCCAAGAAATTTCCCCTTCTTTCGCTGCTTTCCATAATACGAAATCAAGGGCATCTTCTTTTTTATCCCCTACATCTATGCGGGCACCTGCTTTAAGCTCATCGATTGGCTGATGAGAAAGCTTACCGTAGCCATCAAACTTTCTTGTACGATAATAAACGTCGCCTTGTGATTCGTAAGCAAACCCTTTTTCAACAAGCGCAGAAATAAAATCAATGATGGTATCAATATTGTCGGTTACAGTCGGATGAACATCCGCTTTCTTGCATCCAAGTGCTCCGGTATCTTCAAAATATGCCTGGATAAAGCGCTGAGCAACCGTAGGTACATCCACTCCCAACTCCTTTGCCGCCCGAATCAGTTTATCATCCACATCGGTGAAGTTAGAGACAAATTGAACATCATAGCCTCTGTATTCCAAATAGCGTCTCACCGTATCGAAGACAATGGCAGGGCGTGCATTTCCTATATGAATATAGTTATAAACCGTCGGCCCGCACACATACATTTTCACTTTACCCTCTTCCAGGGGTGTGAATTCCTCTTTTTTTCTTGTTAATGTGTTATATAAACGAATCGTCAATATGTTCGACTCCTTTCTTCATATTCCCTTAATAATGATTTTACCTCGTTCAATTCCATTTCCAGTTGTTTCATACGATCATTCATCGGATCCGGTAGATCACAGTGATTCAGATCCTTCTGTATCTTGACGCCATCCTGAATGACGACCTTCCCCGGAATACCAACGACGGTTGAGTTTGGAGGAACATCTTTAAGCACGACCGATCCAGCCCCCACCTTAGAATTTTCCCCAACTACAATCGATCCTAACACTTTCGCTCCCGTGGCGATAAGGGCATTATCCTGAATCGTAGGATGCCGCTTCCCTTTTTCTTTACCTGTTCCACCAAGGGTCACCCCTTGAAAGAGCGTAACATTATCTCCGATTTCACACGTTTCACCAATCACGACACCCATCCCGTGATCAATGAAGAATCTGCGCCCGATCTTTGCCCCCGGGTGAATCTCCACCCCGGTAAAAAAACGGCTTACCTGAGAAATAGCGCGCGCGATAAAAAAGAATTTCCTTTTGAAAAAAGCATGGGCTATGCGATGGGCCCAAATGGCATGAAGACCCGAATACGTAAGGATCACCTCAAGATAATTCCTCGCAGCCGGATCCTGATCAAACACTACTTCAATATCTTCCTTAAATGACTTAAACATTCGGATCCCCTCTCCTTGAAAAAATAAAAGCGCAGGTGGCTTGGTCAGAGGCGACAAGCATAAGGCAAGCCCGCCGGAAAGGCGTTCTTTGCCTTTTTGGTGGGATTGACTTATGACCTCGAGCCTCTAGCCGCCGGAGCTGGATAAAATAAAAGCGCAGGTGGCTTGGTCAGAGGCGACAAGCATAAGATGAATGGGCCGGGAAGGCGTTTTTTGCCTTCCTGGACCATTTAGCTTATGACCTCGAGCCTCTAGCCGCCGGAGCTGGACAATAGAAAAGCGCAGGCGGCTTGGTCAGAGGCGACAAGCATAAGATGAATGGGCCAGGAAGGCGTTTTTTGCCTTCCTGGACCATTTAGTTTATGACCTCGAGCCTCTAGCCGCCGGAGCTGGACAATAGAAAAGCGCAGGTGGCTTGGTCAGACAATAAAAAAACGCCCCTGTCAATAAACTGACAGAGACGCTTAGGTAGCGCGGTTCCACTCTGATTGAGAAGAAAATATCCTTCTCCAACTCGAATCCTGTTAACGGTAGGAAACCGCCTTTACCTACTATATTTCAGTAACGGGCTCAGAGGTGCATTTCAGAATCGGAGGGGCTTAAACCACTTTCAGCCGGTGGTGGTTCTCTCTACTAAGCATCCTTTTCTTACTTCTCCTCATCAACGCGATATCATTTATTGTGATACTCTTACTATATTACATAACATCCAAAATGTTAACCTAAAAGAATTTGCAGACGATGTTTAACGGTATCTTTCCCTAAAAGCTCAATCGCATTCGGTAATTCAGGACCATGAGTCTGACCAGTTACCGCTACACGGATCGGCATAAACAGCTTTTTCCCCTTATGACCAGTCGACTTTTGCACCGCTTTGATAGACGACTTAATTGCTGCTGCTTCATAATCTTCAAGAGCTTCGATTTCATTCAAGAAAGCTTGAAGAACTTCAGGAACCTGCTCTTCTTCCAAGACCGCCTTGGCATCCTCATCATATTCAAGATCTACCTTGAAGAACATTTCAGACAGCTCTACGATTTCAGCGCCGAAGCTCATTTGCTCCTGGTATAAAGAGATGACGCGACTCGCCCATTCACGCTGCTCGTCTGACATATCCTCATCCAGTTTACCCGCACTGATTAAGTGTGGAAGGGATAGCTCCACAACTTGACTTAACTCCAGATTCTTCATGTACTGATTATTCATCCATGTAAGCTTCTGATTATCAAACAGAGCCGAAGAAGTCGATAATCGCTCAGGGTCAAAGATTTCAATAAACTCATCTTTAGAAAATAGCTCTTCTTCTCCTTTTGGAGACCAGCCTAGTAACCCAATGAAGTTGAATAAAGCTTCCGGTAAATAACCTAAAGCTTCGTATTGCTCAATGAACTGAATAATACTTTCATCACGCTTACTTAGCTTTTTACGGCTTTCATTAACGATTAATGTCATATGGCCATAGACAGGTGCTTCCCATCCAAGAGCTTCAAAAATCATTAATTGTTTTGGCGTATTGGAAATATGATCCTCCCCGCGCAGAACGTGTGAAATTTTCATCAGATAATCATCTACTGCAACGGCAAAGTTATATGTTGGCGTTCCATCTTTTTTCGCGATGACAAAATCACCGATTCCGTCTGATTCGAAGGCTACATCTTCTTTCACGATATCATTGAAAGAATAGACCTTTCCTGCAGGGACACGGAAACGAAGGCTCGGCTTGCGGCCCTCTGCTGCTAATTTCTCCTGATCCTCTTTCGTCAGGTTGCGGCATTTCCCTGAGTAACGGGGCATTTGACCTGATGCTGATTGCGCTTCACGTTCCGCTTCAAGCTCTTCTTCCGTACAGTAGCACTTATAGGCTTGTCCGCTTTCTAACAGCTCATTTAGATACTGCTCATAAATATGGTTACGCTCGGATTGGCGATATGGACCGTAATCACCCGGCTTATCTGTGCTCTCATCCCAATCGATTCCAAGCCATTGAAGATATTTAAGCTGACTTTCTTCTCCGCCTTCAATATTACGTTTCTTATCCGTGTCTTCAATACGGATGATGAACTTTCCACCTACACTGCGAGCGTATAGATAATTAAATAAAGCGGTTCTTGCATTTCCAATATGTAAATGACCCGTTGGACTTGGAGCATAACGGACGCGTACTTCTTTTGTCATTTGATTTCCTCCTCTTTGTATTCCTGCATTAAAGTCTCTGACCTATTTTAACACCGTTATGAAAGGGAATAAAGCGAATTTATCCCCTTACTTCTTTTTGATCAACACGGTCGTCTGCGCTGCGATCCCTTCGCCTCTCCCGGTAAAACCAAGCTTCTCAGAGGTTGTGGCCTTTACGTTCACTTGCGTAATATCTGCTTCTAATAACGTTGCAATGCTTTGTCTCATTTCATCAATATAAGGAGCCATCTTCGGTTTCTGCGCAATGATTGTGCAATCGATATTCCCTAATTCATACCCTTCCTCTTTTACAAGAGCCCATACATGCAGAAGAAGCTTTGCTGAATCTGCATCCTTGAACTCAGGATCTGTGTCTGGAAAATGCTTGCCGATATCCCCTGCAGCAATAGCCCCTAAACACGCATCCGCTACAGCATGTAATAATACATCTGCATCTGAATGTCCTAATAATCCCTTTTCATATGGTATCGTTATACCTCCCATAATAAGAGGTCTCTCTTCTACTAATTGATGAACATCAAAACCTTGTCCGATCCTAAACATGGTTGTCTCCTCCACTCATTTCCTCTTGCTTCTTCAAAATGGCCTCAGCAAAATATAAGTCCTCAGGTGTCGTCAGTTTAATATTGTCATAATCACTCTCAACAACAGCAACCTCAACATCCATTCGTTCCACCAGAGAAGCATCGTCTGTTCCAAGAAAACCATCTTGCTCCGCTTCCCCGTGCGCTCTTTTCAACAATGAAACACGAAAAGCTTGTGGAGTTTGAACCATCCACAAGCTTGAGCGTTCAATCGTTTCCTCGACTTCCCCATCCAGTACTTTTTTAATCGTATCTTTAACAGGAACAGCAGCAATGGCCGCTCCTGTTAAATGTGTTTTGTCTACTAATTGGTGAATCGTGGATTTTTTAATAAATGGCCTTGCCCCGTCGTGTACAAGAACAATTTCATGATCAACCTCAAGCAATGCATTGTATACACTATGCTGTCTTTCTTCCCCGCCATCTACAAGCTTAACGACCTTCGTAATACCAAAACGGTCTAATAAACTCTTAAAAGCATCCCGCTCCGATGGATGAATCGCTAAATAGATTCCCTGACAATGGGAGTCATGTTCAAAGACGCGAAGTGTATGAATAATGACTGGACAGCTATCAAGCTCGAGAAGCAGTTTGTTCTTGCCCGCTTTCATTCGTTTCCCTTGCCCTGCAGCCGGAATGACAACTTCATATTCCATACGATAACTCCTTTAATACTCGTGTAATACTATTTATTATACCTTACTGAAACAATAGAGTCAGGGCAATGATTACTTATAAAGCTTTTTCTAATTGTTTGGGCTTAGCAAAGATCATCCGGCCAGCAGAGGTTTGAAGAACAGATGTTACAAGTACATCTATGTACTTGCCAATATAATTGCGTCCCTCTTCCACTACAATCATCGTACCATCATCGAGATAGGCAATCCCTTGGTTATGTTCTTTCCCATCTTTGATTACCTGTACCTTCAATTCTTCTCCAGGTAATACAACAGGCTTAACGGCGTTAGCTAAATCATTGATATTCAATACTTGTACACCTTGAAGATCGCATACTTTATTCAAGTTGAAATCATTCGTTACAACAATCCCATTCGTAAGCTTCGCTAATTTTACCAGCTTCGAATCAACTTCCTGAATCTCCTCGAAGTCACCTTCATAAATCTGAACCTCTACAGGAAGCTCCTTTTGAATTCGATTCAGGATATCAAGCCCGCGTCGTCCACGGTTTCGTTTTAACACGTCTGAAGAATCCGCAATATGCTGAAGCTCTTCCAGCACGAACTGTGGAATCACGACAATTCCTTCTAAGAATCCAGTTTGACAGATATCTGCGATACGACCATCGATAATCACACTCGTATCCAGTATCTTCAAGGTTTTCACACCCTCTTCATCAGAATCTTCGTCAGTCCCTTTTTTCTTACCCCTAGTTGAAGCGCCGAACAAACTGACCAGCTCATCCCTCTTCTTAAAGCCAACTTGAAATCCTAAATATCCAAGAATCAACGTTAATAGAATCGGAACCACTGTGTTGACAATCGGAATCTCCATTTGATTGAAAGGAATCCCAAACAGATACGCAACAAAAAGACCGATAATCAGACCTAAACTGCCAAATAACAGATCCGTTACTGGAGCTTTTACTAAACTATCTTCAAACCACTTGACGAAATTGACGACATACTCGACTGCCCAAAACGTAAGAATATAAAAAATAATGGCACCAAATATAGCAGTCATATAAGGGTTATTAATTAAAGGAATGTCTGATAAATTTATGACGGTAAATAATTCGGGAAGAAGAAATATCCCCAGTGTTCCCCCGACGATAAGGAAGCACGCTTGAACGATTCTTTTTAACATTCCCTCACCTCCTCCTATTCATTATAAACAATTTACTATTTTTGAAACCTCTTAGCCCTTGAAAATTTTAAATTTAATCGAATGGAAACCATTTTGATATACTTATCCCATTTTACTAGCTTCCTTAAGTGAAGGCTAACATGTCTTATAAAGACTGTCAATTTTTTGAAAATGATTCAATTATACCATATATGGTAAATACAGGACCACATACCTATAACTGTCGGTCGGCAAACGTTTGTTCTTTGATCAGTTTTAACCCCTCTTTGATTTTCCGGGCCCTGACCTCTCCGATTCCTTCCACTTCATCCAGATCATCCACTGAAGCACTCACTACATGAGGGAGGGTTTCGAACCTCGTAATAAGGTTTTCGATGATCACAATCGGTAAACGTGGAATTTTATTCAACACGCGATATCCTCTTGGATAGATGGCATCATCGTGATGCACATACCCATGATAGCCTAATAGTTTTAATAGGACATTATCCTCTAATACCTCTGAGTGAACAAGCTCCTGAAATTTATAGAGGAGTTCGAACGGCTTGATATTTCTTTCCTGGGAATAATCCCTTATAATGAGCATCGCCTCATCTTCGATATCCGCCAATAGTTCATTCATCTGCAGGCGGATCAACCTTCCTTCAACACCCAGCTCACTTAAATAGGTCAATAACTCGTTCTTAATCCTTAAAACCATTTCGAATCTGTGAAGAACTTGCAGCAGGTCGCTTTGTGTGACAAGCTCCTCAAACTCCAGCACCGATAAATTAGAAATGCTCTGATCCAGAACCACCTTATACTTCTCCAATGTTTGAATCGCCTGGTTGGCCTTCGTCAAGATGACAGAGATGTCCTTTAATGCATATCGAAAGTTACCTTGATAGAGGGTGATGACGTTCCTCCGTTGAGAGATGGCGATGACAAGGGCATTGGTTTGTCTTGCAACCCGCTCAGCCGTACGGTGTCTCATTCCAGTTTCAGTGGAAGGAACGTACACATCTGGAGCCAACTGCGCATTGGCCAAAATAATCTTCGTACCCGCTTCATTCAAGATGATGGCCCCATCCATCTTGGCCAGCTCATATAGATAGCTGGGAGAAAAAGCGCAATTGATATGAAATCCGCCGTCCAGTACAGATTTCACCTTATCATTGTAGCCAACAACAATGAGCCCTCCCGTATTGGCTCTCAGCACATTATCAATGCCATCCCTGATCGGGGCACCAGGAGCAACGAACTGTAAAATATCCGACATGGACTTCTCTCTTGCCTTCTTATCTTCCATTTCCTATCCTCCTAAAATAATAGCCAGCGCTTCGTGTATATTTGATACTCCTGTGATCTCTATATCAGAAGGCGGCTGCCACCCACTTAAGTTATTTTGGGGAATAATCACACGTTTGAAGCCTAGTTTAGCCGCTTCCTGGACACGTTGCTCAATCCTCGAAACCCTTCTGATTTCACCAGTCAAACCAACTTCTCCAATGATACAATCGTGGGCCCTTGACGCTTTATCCCGAAAGCTCGACGCTATACTCGCTGCAACGGCCAAATCAATCGCCGGTTCATCCAGTTTCACTCCACCTGCCACTTTCAGATAGGCATCCTGCTGCTGCAATAGCATTCCTGCCCGTTTCTCCAATACGGCCATAATGAGTGAAACACGGCTATGATCTATCCCCGTAGCCATTCGTCGTGGATTGTTGAAACTGGTCGGAGTGACAAGGGCCTGTATCTCCACTAGAACAGGTCTTGTACCTTCCATGGAAGCAACGACCGTTGAGCCTGCCGCGCCTTGGGAGCGCTCCTCCAGGAATATCTCAGAAGGATTTGCGACTTCCTCCAAGCCAAGCTCTTTCATTTCAAAAATCCCCATCTCATTCGTCGAACCGAATCGATTCTTCACGGCTCTTAAAATACGATACGAATGATGACGCTCCCCTTCAAAATACAGAACGGTATCAACCATATGCTCCAATAAACGAGGCCCTGCAATCGATCCTTCCTTTGTAACATGCCCTACAATAAAGATGGCGATGCCTTTGGTCTTCCCTATTCTCATTAATTCGGCTGTACATTCCCTTACCTGAGAAACACTGCCTGGAGCAGACGTCACTTCTGGGTGAAAAATCGTTTGAATCGAGTCGATGATGACAAAATCAGGTGAGATCTGTTCAATCGTCTGATGAATCAATTCAAGATTTGTTTCTGCAAATATATATAGATCATCGGATTTCACATGTAATCGATCTGCCCGAAGTTTTGTTTGCTTGATGGATTCTTCTCCGGATATATATAAAACCTTCTGCTTCTGATCAGCCAGCTGGGCAGAAACCTGGAGCAATAAAGTAGATTTTCCGATTCCCGGATCTCCACCGATCAACACAAGTGATCCCGGAACGACTCCCCCACCCAACACCCGATTCAGCTCTTTCGACTCGGTCAATACTCTTGGTTCTTGCTTTGTTTCAATTGAGATAAGCTTTTCTGCTTTAGTTGGCCCGCTATTTTCAGAATGCATAAACGACCCTCGAGGCTTCTTCCCCGTCATCTCAACCTCTTCCACCATCGTGTTCCACTCGTTACATCCTGGACATTTCCCCATCCATTTAGCAGACTCATATCCACATGATGTACATACAAACTTTGTCTTTTTCTTTGCCAATCTATTCTTCTCCTCTTTTACTCTATTTGTACTCTAACCATTCCATATAAATACCCTTTTGGAATGATTGTATCGGTTTTATGTAATGGTTACAAGAAAAGCGCAGGTGGCTTGGTCAGAGGCGACAAGCATAAGACGAGTAACCCGGAAAGGCGCACTTTGCCTTTTTGGGTTACTTGGCTTATGACCTCGAGCCTCTAGCCACCGGAGCTAGACAATCAGAAAAGCGTAGCCGGCTTGATCAGGCCCGACAAGCATAAGACGAGTTAACCGGAAAGGCGTTTTTTGCCTTTTTGGTTAACTTGGCTTATGACCTCGAGCCTCTAGCCACCGGAGCTAGACAATCAGAAAAGCGTAGCCGGCTTGATCAGGCCCGACAAGCATAAGGCGAGCTCGCTGGAAAGGCGGTCTTTGCCTTTTTGGCGAGATTGACTTATGACCTCGAGGGACTAGCCGGCGGAGCTGGACAATCAGAAAAGCGCAGGTGGCTTGCCGAGAGGCGACAAGCATTTCAGAAAAGCCACATTATGATAAAAGAGGTACACGAAAAACATATACGTGTACCTCTTTTTCTATCGTTGTATTAAGTCGGAGTATTTGCTGCTTCTTCTTCTTTTACCTTCACAACAAACTCACTGTCTTCTACATCGATCAATATATTCTGTCCTGTCAATACCTTACCTCTTAATAGCTCTTCTGACAGTTTATCCTCTACATGTTTCTGAATGGCACGACGCAATGGACGCGCACCGTATTCCGGATCGAATCCTTCATCTGCTATTTTTTCTTTAGCAGCAGCCGAAAGCTCTAAATGAATATCCTGCTCTTTCAAGCGAGTTGTCAATTGGTTGGACATCAAGGTCACAATCTCTTTTAAGTGGTCTTTTTCAAGGGAATGGAACACAATGATTTCATCGATACGGTTAAGGAATTCTGGTCGGAACGCTCGTTTCAGCTCCTCCATCACCTTACCTTTCATATCCTTATAATCCTGTTTTCCATCTTGAATGTTGAACCCAACATATTTGTTGCTCTTAAGGGACTGGGCACCAACGTTAGAAGTCATAATTAACACCGTGTTTCTAAAGTCTACCGTTCTTCCTTTAGAATCCGTCAATCTCCCGTCTTCCAAGACTTGTAGAAGAATGTTAAATACATCAGGGTGTGCTTTTTCGATTTCATCCAACAGGACGACGGAATACGGTTTACGGCGAACTTTTTCCGTTAACTGGCCGCCTTCTTCATATCCTACATACCCTGGAGGAGAACCTACTAAACGGGAAGTCGAATGTTTCTCCATGTACTCGGACATATCAATACGGATCATGGCATCCTCGTCACCGAACATAGATTCAGCCAACGCACGGGCAAGTTCTGTTTTCCCCACCCCTGTCGGTCCTAAGAAGATAAAGGAACCGATTGGACGCTTCGGATCTTTCAGCCCCGCTCTTGCACGACGGACAGCTTTGGACACCGCTACGACTGCTTCAGATTGACCAATGACTCTGGAATGGAGGATTTCCTCTAATTTAAGTAAGCGATCCGTTTCCGTTTGAGCAAGCTTAGATACCGGTACTCCCGTCCAGTTCGATACAACTTTCGCAATATCTTCAACGGTCA
Organism: Rossellomorea aquimaris; assembly: GCF_003315075.1. Lineage (GTDB taxonomy): Bacteria > Bacillota > Bacilli > Bacillales > Bacillaceae_B > Rossellomorea > Rossellomorea aquimaris_C. Next base: position 5,605 of record NZ_QNRJ01000019.1, on the reverse strand, counting down.
CTTCTGTATTTTCCTGGCCTTGCTTTTCTTTCCATGTGTTCTTCGTTTCTTCCAACTCTTCACGAAGTTTTTGCTCTGAATCTCTTAGTGAAGCTGCTTTTTCAAACTCTTGACTTTGAACCGCTGCATCCTTCTCTTTGCGGATTTCTTCCAGCTTGGCTTCTAGCTCTTTCAAGTTTGGCGGCGTTGTATAAGAGCGTAAGCGCACTTTAGAGCCAGCTTCATCAATTAAATCGATCGCCTTATCCGGTAAGAAGCGGTCTGAAATATAGCGATCAGAAAATTTCACTGCCGCATCAATCGCTTCATCTGTAATCGACACGCGGTGATGGGCTTCATAGCGATCACGTAAACCTTTAAGAATCTGAATGGACTCTTCTGCCGTTGGCTCATTGACTTGGATTGGCTGGAAACGGCGCTCTAACGCAGCATCCTTTTCAATATATTTACGGTACTCATCTAATGTCGTCGCACCGATACACTGTAATTCACCGCGGGCAAGAGATGGTTTTAAGATGTTTGACGCATCAATGGCACCTTCAGCCCCACCTGCTCCGATTAATGTATGAAGCTCATCAATGAACAGGATGATGTTACCTGCTTGACGGATTTCATCCATCACTTTCTTTAATCGATCCTCGAATTCCCCACGATATTTCGTACCGGCTACCACTGTACCCATATCCAGGGTCATGACGCGTTTGTCCCGAAGAATCTCAGGAACCTCATTGGCAATGATCTGCTGGGCAAGACCCTCTGCAATCGCGGTCTTACCTACACCAGGCTCACCGATCAGCACCGGGTTATTCTTCGTACGTCGACTGAGCACTTCGATGACACGCTGAATTTCTTTGCTTCGGCCTATAACCGGATCTAAACTGCCTTCACGGGCAATCGCCGTCAAGTCACGGGCTAAGCTATCAAGGGTAGGCGTATTGGCATTGGCATTGCCCGCTCCCTGGTGGTTACTTGAATCATTGCTGCCAAGTAACTGCAATACCTGCTGCCTTGCTTTATTTAAGCTGACTCCAAGATTGCCAAGTACACGGGCGGCTACCCCTTCACCTTCACGAATCAACCCTAATAAAATATGTTCCGTTCCTACATATGAGTGACCCAGTTTACGAGCCTCATCCATAGAAAGCTCAATCACTTTCTTCGCTCGGGGTGTATAATGGATCGTTTGGGATTTCTCGGTACCTTTCCCGATCAACCCTTCCACTTCTTTCTGAATCTTTTCAGGGCTCAGTCCCAACGCCGTAAGTGCTTTAGCGGCAATCCCTTCACCTTCGCGGACAAGTCCCAATAAAATATGTTCAGTACCAATATTACTGTGCGCCAGACGAATAGCTTCTTCTTGAGCTAATGCTAATACCTTTTGTGCTCTTTCTGTAAATCGACCAAACATCATATTATTTTTCCTCCTCACATGTATCTTTATCTAACTTAATTCGCTCCCGAATCAAAGAAGACCTTCTTATATCTCTTTCATTTGGTCTCAATGGACCTCCAGAATATTGTTGTAAAAATCCAGGTTGGGTTAAAATCATTAGTTCATTCAATATATTCTTAGATATGACTTTGATGTATCCTAAATCTATTCCAAGTCTGACATCCGATAAACACTTCGCTGCTTCCTTGGACTCGATAATTCTACTGTGTTCCAATACGCCAAGTGAACGAAAGATCCTATCTTCTAATTGTATGTTCGACGTTTTAACTAATGCGTCCCGTGCCGAGTGTTCTTTATCAATGATCTGCTTTACAACACTCAATAAATCTTCCACAATATCTTCCTCTGATTTACCAAGTGTCGTTTGATTCGAAATCTGAAAGATGTTCCCTAACGCCTCGCTGCCCTCTCCATATATCCCTCTTACCACCAGACCTAATTGGTTAATGGCAGGAATGATGCGATTTAATTGCTGGGTCAGAACCAGACCCGGCAAGTGCATCATCACGGAAGCTCTAAGCCCTGTCCCCACATTAGTGGGACAAGTCGTTAAATATCCATGTTTCTCATCAAAAGCAAAATCAAATTCACTTTCAAACCAATCATCAATCTGATTCGCTCTCTGTAAAGCTTCCTTCAATTGCAATCCTGGATATAAACACTGTATTCGAATATGGTCCTCTTCGTTTACCATTATGCTAATATCTTCTTCACTGGATAGAAGGACAGCCCCATAATTCGTGTCCTCCGCTAAGTTAGGACTAATTAGGTGTTTCTCCATCAATACCCTCTTTTGGAGAGGCTGAATCTCACTTGTAGCTAAAAATTCTAATTCTCCTAAATTCCCAGGGTATAAAGAGAGCTTATCCTTCACGTGATCCACAATCTCTTTAGCTTCTTCTGAAGAATATAGAGTGGAGAAACGAAAGTCCGCCATGTTTCTTGCGAGCCGGACGCGTGAGCTAAGAACAATATCTGAATTCGGTCCTTCTTCATTCATCCAGGAACTAACAGCATTTTGTAAAAACTTCTCCAGACTCATTCTTTATCTCCCCCCTCTTTAGTAGCATCTTTCTCCAGGGAGCGAATTTCGTCTCGTATATCTGCAGCTTTTTCGAACTCTTCATCCGCAATCATCGTTTGCAGATCCGATTTCAATTGCTGAATCTTTTTCTTTATGTGAATGGCTCCACCCATGCGTTCCGGAACTTTCCCATGATGCTCCACATTCCCACTGTGAACACGCTTCAAAAGAGGGGTAAGTTCATCTTTAAACGTTTCATAGCAATGAGCACAGCCGAAGCGTCCTACGTTAATGAATTGCTGAAAAGTCATTTTACACTTTTCACACTGTAATACCTCTGTCTTAGGAATTTCCGTCTCTTTTGCCTGCTTAAATGCAGGGGCTATATTGAGAAGACCTGCCAATAGATTGTTCACAGAGAACCCGGAAGAAGAATCAAACATAAACATTTCACCCTTATCCTGAGCGCATTGTTCACATAAATGAACCTCTGTCTTTTCCCCATTGATCACCTTGGTGAAATGAAGGGTTGCAGGTCTTTCACTACACTCTTGACAAACCATCCTACTCACCTCTCAAAACTTACTCATATTTCAATGTATCCAGCATGGCTCTGAGCATTCTTCCCCTCAATACATCCCGTTCAGGTAAATCTACCATGATCACCGAACGGTCCATTACGCTCAGCATAATCTTCGCTTCCCGCTCAGAGATAATATCCTCTTCCACTAATCGAAACACAATATCAGCAGCCGTATTCTGACTGATGGTTTGTGTGATTAAAGCCACCAGCTGGTCGATAAGATGAACTTGATCGTGGGCCTTTACCTTCATGATTCGGATGTAGCCCCCGCCACCTCGTTTACTTTCAACTACATACCCTCGTTCTATCGTGAACCGGGTATTGATTACATAATTAATTTGAGAAGGAACACATTGAAACTTATCAGCGATCTCGCTTCTTTTAATCTCGACTATCTCACTTTCACTCAGTTCTAAAACATTCTTTAAATAATGTTCAATGATGTCGGATATGTTCCTCATCAAACCTCCTCCTTATTTTGACTTTGACTATATTTGACTATAATTATACAACCGCGTTTTAAACTTTGCAATTATGAAGTATGACCTTAGAAGTTTTCCTGTTTTAGGAAGGTTTTAAACGTGGGAATATAAGATTGTTGGATAGAATTAAGGAATTGGGGCATTGGGAGAGTGGTGTGATGGAGGAAGAGTAAAATTTATTAATTTGGATGGTTTGTTCCCTAAAAGTTGAGGCTAATTGGGGGATTCGTGAGGGAAAGTGCTCTATTTTGTACCAAAGCTGGGGTTTTTCAGGGATGAACTGAGTGTTTATTATCCACGGATTCGTGGTAATTGCTTCTTTTTTTAGTCAAGTCCTTAATATTGTGTAAATTCCTTACTTGTCTTTTTCAACTGTAAATCGGATATAGACATTCCATTCAACATTTTTTTGCGAAACTTCCATGATTTTATTCCTTCATAGCCAGGGCAGGCTGTCAAAGGCTCCCCACTTTGACAGCCTGCCCTGGCTATGAAACCATTCGAATGGGAAGTTTTATTCGAAAATGCTTAGGGCTTTTTAAAAGGATTTTCTTTTTGAATAATTGGTTTGTTGATAATGAAACAAAACTGCCCCGACCAACCGAAAAGCTGACTGAGTGTTAGGGAAAATTCTTATGACTTTTTCTCTTCTTCGAACCTCTTGGTTTAAGCGTTCCAAACTGTTGGTACTACGAATGTGAGGTCGAATTTCTTCAGGGTGCTCCATGTACTGTATGGTATCTTCAAAGCCATCATCTAAGATGGTCAACGCTTTTTCATATTTTGTATTCTCGCTAAACTGACTCATCAGTTCTTCTTTAAAGTTCCTCATATCTTCGATTTTGACAGCTTCAAATACCCGCTTAATCATAGTTCTAATTTCTTTGGAATCTTTCTTTGGGAGTTGGTTGATAATATTCCGTTTGAAGTGTACATTACACCTCTGCCAACTGGTTCCAATAAATTCACGGAGGACGGCTTTTTGTAGGCCTTTATGCGCATCTGAAATCACAAGCTTAGGAGATTGTAGACCGCGTGATTTCAGCTGTTGAAAGAACCTACTCCAACTCTCATAGCTCTCGGCATGATCAACCATCAACCCTAAAATCTCACGATTATTCTTCTCTGTAAGAGCTGTCGCAATGTAGACGGCTTTTGAAACGACACGATGGTGTTCGCGGACTTTTATATACATGGCATCTACAAATATAAACGGAAAATAAGTTCCGTTCAAAGGTCTCTTGGCCCAATCACTAATGATGGGATCTAATTTTTGAGTCAGGGAAGAAACGAATGATTTCGAAACTGTTTCACCACAAAGCTGTTCCACAATATGAGTAACCTTACGGGTAGAAACACCATTGATCACCATTTCAAGCATCGAAAGGACAAATGCTTGATCACAACGTGAATACTTTTCAAATAGGGAAGGAGAAAAATCTCCATTGCGGGTACGTGGCACCTTCAATTTGATTTTTCCAACACTCATGATAAAATCACGCTCGTAGTAGCCGTTACGATAATCTAAACGATCAGTAGATCGTTCATAAGAAGCTGCTTGTAAGTAGTCATCTCTCTCCCTTTCCATGTATTCATTCAACACAAGGACAATGGCTGATCGGACAACTGTTTTAATATTAGAATTCATCACTGCTTCTTTTAAAGAATCCAAATCTAGGTTAAACTGTAATTGAGTCATCTTTATTCCTCTTCTCATTGTTTATCGTCGTTGAAAACAGTGTTGACAAGAAGGAATAAAATGACTCTTTCTTTTTACACAATTATATGGACTTAATCCTTTTTTTAATTTTTTGCGTCTTTTTAGACCTTTATTGCGTCTTTTTTTCATTTTTTGCGTCTTTTTCGGCCATTATTGCGTCAATTTTTCGTTTTATGCGTCTTTTACCATTTACTACCTAATATTTCATCTCTCAGAAGAAGAACTTCAAACCAAAACAAAAAGAGCAACCCCTAAGAGCTACTCTTTCTTCACATTTGCCTGGCGACGTCCTACTCTCACAGGGGGAGATCCCCCAACTACCATCGGCGCTGAAGAGCTTAAC
>NZ_QNRJ01000018.1 GCF_003315075.1 Rossellomorea aquimaris | reverse complement strand
TACGATCAGTGCCCTTACTATCTCAGCAGGAAAAACGGAATGACGTCACAAGAGAAAAAGCAATTTAAAAAGAACTCACAGGCCTTCAAAATACGATACATCTTCCGTCAGTTCCACATGGATATAAGTGCGTTATCTCCTCAGTCACCCGTTCGTCCAGATGTTGATTTATCAAGAATCCATGCCTCGCCACATACACTTGGGCTGATCTTGACCTACCATGTGAACTACGGATTATCGGCACGCAAGACAGCTGCGATTATGCAAGACGTGCACGGTGTTGCCATTTCTCACCAGACTATTCTCAATTACGAGAATAGCGTTGCCCTCTTACTGAAGCCATACGTAGATCATTATCCGTATGAACTATCTGATCAGTTCTGTGGAGATGAAACCTATATACGGGTGAATGGGCGTTGGCATTACTTATTTTTCTTCTTTGATGCGGTCAAGAAGATCATTCTTTCGTATCCTGTTTCACCTAACCGTGATACAGCGACCGCCATAAAGGCCATCAATGATGTGCTTTTGAAGTTCAAGGAGATTCCAGAGGATCTGTCATTCGTGGTCGATGGCAATCCTATTTACCTGTTAGCCCAACACTTTTTCGCTCAGCACGATATTTCTTTTGATGTGACACAAGTCATTGGACTGACCAATGAAGATCCGGTGTCAACGCAATACCGTCCCTTAAAGCAGGTCATTGAGCGACTGAACAGGACCTTCAAAGGGAACTACAAGAGCACGCATGGATTTGGTTCGGCGAAGGGCTCGGTATCGTATGTGACCCTTTTTGTCGCCTATTTTAACTTCCTGCGCCCGCACGCAACTCTGGAGGGAAGGGTTCCTGTAGTGAATCCGGACCTTGAGAAACTGCCGACCATGCCTGCCAGGTGGACGAAGTTGATTAGCCTGGCTCAGGACTGGATCATCGACCAAACCGCCTAACTTTTGTTTAGCTGAGCCCTTAACCAGCAATCGGCGGAGCGAACTCTTGACAAACCGAACTGGCCAATGGTTTAAAATGGCTGAACCAAGGGCTTATTTGGCATGCCTTCTTTTGTCCCCTTCGCCCTTGATGAACACCTCACAAACCATTGGCGTGTTTGTCAAGAGCGATTGCGGCGACCAAGAACCTTACTTTGGGGTTAAAGATAGTGCCCTTTACAACTTTTCATAAGTTTTTTGACACTACCTTTATCGTAATGTTGTATAAATAAGTTCGTTGATCAACTTGGATCTAATCGATAAGACAATAACTTAAAATCAGGAGTATAGGTAAACGTTCCATAAATCGTATTCTTTCCGTGTAAGAGGTAGTCCAGAATATGATAATCCCCTTCAGCCATCGGAAGGTCCTTAATATCCTCAATCGGATGCCATTTAATCTTACCCTCTTCCGATTCTTGAAGGTTGACCCCATCCGCTTCGGTTGCAAAGAAAGAAAACATCATCCACTCTGATTTAATCTGATCGCCTTCTTTAATAATGAACGTAAAGACACCTTTCAAATCAGGATTCTTCAAATAGATGCCCGTTTCCTCACGATACTCACGAATGACAGCATCCCGGATTGATTCGCCGGACTCCATTTTCCCGCCTGGAGCGACCCACCAATTCCTTCTTGGCTTTTGGAGAAGGAGTACCTTGTCTCCATCCAGATATAAACAATTTGTGACACGTTGCACTACCTTCACCTCAATCTTGATGATCAGGGAGCCAATGTATACATTAGTCCCACTTTCAGTCATTCTCATTCCTTATATTATACTATGATTGTAGACAAGCTACAATGTCTTGGCTTGTTGTTTGAAGGTTGTCGATTCAAATCGAAAGATATTGGGACATATTTCTACATGAAGGGGATAGGTACAGATATACATGAGTCACTATAACAGGGGAAAAAAGCAAAAAAAATAGACACAGGCGAGTCCTGTGTCGTCTACGGGATTTATTACTTAAAAGGGGGTCAATTTCTTATTTTCTATATTACCCGAAAATTGTTTCACTAGTGTTACAACAGATTTAAAACGGTATTACGGAATTGTTAATGTATCGTTGCGGGATTTGCGAATGACCACGAACGCTGTAAGAACCTGTCATTTTTGGGTTAAAAGTCATAATTCTTCATAATTTGATCCGCGATTAATTCGTACCCCTTACCATTAGGATGAAGGGAATCATGGAAATAGTTTTCCTTGGATTTCCCTTTAAACAAAGGATTGGTTGAAACGTACTTTACGTTCTCATGTTTTTCGGCTTCTTTCATCATGGATTTATTCCAATCATCCACGTACGCCTCGATTTTATCGCTATCTTTATCCGGGTAAGGATTGTATAAACCTAACACGATGATATCCACTTCTTTGCTCGCTGTTCCGACGATATTCAAGATCTTATCCAGGTTGTCGAGATAGTCCTTTTTCGCCTCCACGATCTCTTCATGATGCAAAGGGAACAGGTCTCCACCATTGTTCTTTATTAAATCATTGGTTCCAATGTTGATGATAAATACATCTGCCTCACTTAAATCCTCCGCTACCTCGGGCTTGACGATCTGCCCAAGCAGCTGATCCGATTGCTGCCCCGGTACTCCAAGGTTTTGAAAATTATATGACATCTTTGAGTGTTTATTATTTATTTTCTCTTCTAAACGCCCGATATATCCTGCTTCTTTTTTATCCCCATACCCATAGGTGAGGGAATCTCCCAATGCGATTACCCGTTTCTTGGATGATGACTTGGTCTCATCGGCAAAAAAACTAAAATACACAATGGGGATAAGAGCAAACAGTGCGACTAAAGAAACGATTTTCCATATTTTCATTCATGATCCGACCTTCCGAAATAAACTAAGATGACTTTCATAATATTGGTTATTCCCTTTTGGGAGGGTTGTAATCCTGTTTATTTATGGAAGTTATGAATCAATGGAATCGGTTTAAGAGGTCCGTCCCCCTTACTTCTTCTGAACACCAAACCGGGCATTGAGCTGACCACGTATCATTTTTTGCTTTGCTTCTTTTCTCTCTTTTCTGGATAGTTCATGTTTGATTTCTTTCGTGGTGACCCCTTCTTCTCGCTGGTCGGCGATGTCCATTAATCGTTCCACGTCGGAAAAGGAGTATTTGCGATAGCCCCGATTGGAACGATATGGAAAGATCAGATTCTTCTCTTCATAATAGCGGATCTTTCTCTCGGTCAAACCGGTCAATTCACTGACGACACCGATTGATATCACTTTTTTATCCTTATAGGAAGGCTCATTATCCACGTTCTCCTCATCCTCCTAAGCAGGGAATATCTTGATTATACATGTCTCTCTTACGGATTTGACCTATTATGTCAGAAAACCTTACAAAGAATTCTAAATTGGAAGAAAACTTTACAAAGTAGCAGATTTATGTTCAAAATCCCCCTACACTATGGGTAACAATCTAAAAGGAGTGAACACGGATGCCATTTTTACGTGAAGCCGTTGAACGAGAGAGGCAGCAATTTATTCGTCGGTTAGTAGAAGCTGGTGTTTACAAGCCATGTGATGAGGGGTTGAAGAAGCTGACGCTGTCTGAATTGGTGTATGTGTTCAAAAAGCATAGAAAAAAGTGAATTCATCAAAAAAGCCTTACGTAAGGGTTACCCTTGCGTAAGGCTTTCTTGATTAACCGTTTTTAACTTTTTCTTTCAGCTCTTCGATATAATGCTGAGCCGTTTGAGCGGCGATACTTCCGTCACCTGTTGCCGTAACGATTTGGCGAAGTTGTTTTTCGCGGACATCTCCGGCTGCAAAGATTCCAGGAACCTTTGTTTCCATTTGTTCGTTTGTTTCAATATAACCTTCAGAGTTAATGATCCCAAGGTTAGCAAATGGTTTCGTCAGTGGAAGCATTCCGATGTAGATGAAGATACCATCCGCTTGGAAATCCGTTTCTTCTCCATTTTCTGTAGAAACAAGGGTCACACTTCCCACTTTGCCCTCTTTGTCGTTGATTTCCTTCACCGTATGGTTCCAGATGAAATCCACTTTTTCGTTATCAAAGGCACGCTGTTGCAGGATCTTTTGAGCTCGAAGCTCATCACGACGGTGAACGATGGTTACCTTGTTAGCAAATCTTGTCAGGTAAACCCCTTCTTCTACAGCGGAGTCTCCCCCACCTACAACAACAAGGTCTTTTCCTTTAAAGAATGCTCCGTCACATACCGCACAATAAGATACTCCGCGTCCGCCAAGCTCTTTTTCACCAGGTACACCGATCTTTTTGTACTCTGCACCCGTCGTGATGATCACGGCACGGGCTTTAAATTCTTTCGAACCGGTTTTGACCGTTTTAAACTCTTCTCCGTCAATGATCTCTTTAATGTCTCCGTATGCGTATTCCGCACCGAATTTCTTCGCATGATCAAACATTTTATTAGAAAGATCAGGTCCCAGAATATGGTCGAAGCCTGGGTAGTTCTCCACTTCTTCCGTATTCGCCATTTGTCCGCCCGGCACTCCTCTTTCAAGCATAAGCGTTGAAAGACTTGCACGTGACGTATAAACAGCTGCAGTCATTCCTGCAGGGCCTGCACCTGCAATGATTACATCATAAATTTTTTCTTCAGACATAATGACATTCTCCTTCCGAAACAGTCGTAAGCATATACTTTATTTAAATACTATGGATCGTGAACGTAATGGTGCTTGAGCCTTCCACCCATAGTATTTACTTCCTACACTTATCCTATAAAAAATAGGATCGCATCGTCCAAAAATATGCTCACGGAAGGTAACTTTCAACCACTGAGATGTATTTTGTCAAGGTACTCGCAGATAAATTGAATCGATCACATAGCTGCTTCTTCGTGATCTTTTCATTTCGCAGTCGGTTCCAGACGAATTCGGTCGCCGCTGCAAAAGCTTTGGCATTCTTGAAGGTTTCCCGTTCCTTGATGCCTCTGTAGGCGATTGTAAACCAAGTAAGGAATAATCCCGACTTCACGCTCGTGATCGGCTGGTGATCCCCATAAAGGTGGAGAGCCACTTGATGCATATTCTGTATCTCCTGGTTCACTTTAATCGAGCTGTTTCCGTTGCTGTTCAACACTTGTGCCAAATACACCTTTTCGACAATCGACAGGTCCTCCACATCACAAAAGTCAGCGTGAGTGAGGATGGCTCTCTGATTATCCGAAATAGATGTAAGAAACAGGCCGAATAATTTCTCTTCCGTATATTCACTTTGCAGCTTCTTTAAAATCGATGTGACGTGATTTTCGAAGCCCTCTTCCTGCTTTTTAACATTCCAAGGCTCGAGCCCTTCTTTTTCAGGGTTGATTTCCAACACCCTTTTCCACGCATTACGGGCTGTATCCTCATGCCCCGTTTCATAAGCAGAACAAGACAACCAATAATAGAAGCTCCCATCGCCCTCGTAGCCAATCTTCTGAAGGGACTTCAACCAATCATACCCCCGCTTCGAATGACCAATGAGCGCAAACGTAGCCCCCAGCTTGTAACGATGTTCATGAAGCAAGGGACGGACCTTCTCAAGACCCTGAATCAATTTGTCCAGCTCGTCATGTCGCTTTTGATAGAAATAAAAAACAGCCGTATTGCACAGGGCATGAAGATTTCCAGGATTCTTCTCCAGCACCTCTTCCAACGTAGCAGCTGCTTGATCGACTTCTCCTAAATAGAAGTAGGCAAGTGCCAGATTATTATAAGCTGACCAGAATTCAGGATAACCCTCAATGACCTTCTGTAAGGTATCCACGGCTTTTTGAAAATGTCCTGATTCAAGAAGGTCTCTTGCTTTCTCCTGTTGGACGATAAGCTCATCATGCTCGTATAAATCGTCCACAATCAGATCGGAATCGAGCTCCAGAAGCTCTAATAAGTCTTCAGCATCCTCAACGAATTCACCATATTCTTCTTTGTCAAGATAAGCTGAAACCTGTTCGTACGCCTCTTTAAACAAACCTAAATGGGCATAATTATTGGCCAGAAAATAATGACACTCAGCCATACGGGGATCCAGATCATCCAGGATTTGATGCAATAAATCATTGGAACGCTTGTATTCACCAAGCTCTGTATACACAATCGATAATTGACAGGCAATCATCGGTTCTACTGGTTCTAATTGAAATGCTCTATTTAAATATTTTAACGATTTCTTAAGCTCTCGACGTTGATAAGCCTTCATCCCTTTGTTGTAGTAATACTCGCCAGTCGGGACAAAAGACAACACTTTCGCTTGCTCACTACCTAATTTTGACCCTTTTCTCATCAAAGTCCTCCGAAACGTTCATAGTATAACTACAGTAGTATATCATATAATACCCCTGTACTAAACTACCATATTTTGAGGGACGGACCTTTGCGCGTGCGCGCGAAGGTCCGTCCCTCAGTAGGTTATTTATTATGACGTTCCACAAGGACTTCCAGCACATCTTGGAGTGGAAGTTTTTGTTCCCTTAAAAGGACGAGTACGTGGTAGAACAGATCTGCGACTTCCCATTTCAGTTCTTCACTGTCCCTGTTTTTCGCCGCGATGATCACTTCTGACGCTTCTTCGCCTACTTTTTTAAGGATTTTATCTACGCCTTCTTCAAAGAGGTAGGTCGTGTATGCCCCTTCCGGCCGCTCGATTTCACGATTTTCAATGAGTTTTTCCAGAGTGAGGAGGATATTTTCTGTTGATGAATTCTCCTCACCATACACTCCTTCATGGAAGCAGCTTTCTTCCCCTTTATGACACGCAGGTCCTTCCTTATCGACAAGGACAAGGATGGCATCTTTATCGCAATCCCACGTGATGCTCTTGACCGTTTGGGTGTTCCCGCTCGTTTCTCCTTTATGCCACAGCTCCTGACGTGAACGGGAGTAAAACCACGTTTCTCCCGTCTCAACTGTTTTCTTGAGAGACGTTTCATTCATATACGCCAGTGTCAAAACCTCTTTTGTCGTAGCATCCTGGATGATGGCAGGTACCAATCCTTTATCATCATACTTCACGGATGCGATCCAATCGTCATTTGTCATCGTACGTGCACCTCCTGCTCTCTTAAGTAGCTCTTTACTTCTTCAACGCTCGTTTCTTTATAGTGGAAGATGGAGGCAGCAAGGGCCGCATCGGCTTTGCCTTCGGTGAAAACTTCTTTGAAGTGCCCGGCATTCCCTGCACCGCCTGACGCAATCACGGGAATCGAAACCGCTTCGCTGACCGCCTTCGTCAGGGCCAGGTTGAATCCCTGCTTCTCTCCATCGCTATCCATGCTCGTTAACAAAATTTCTCCCGCACCGAGGGATTCTACTTCCTTCGCCCATTCAACGGCATCCAGGTCTTTCAGCTTTCTGCCTCCATGGGTATAAACTTTCCAGCCTTTGCTCTCTTCATCGTATTTGGCATCGATGGCCACTACGATACATTGAGATCCGAAGTAATCCGCTCCTTCACGGATAAGCTCAGGACGCAGGACGGCTGCCGTGTTAAGAGAAACTTTATCTGCTCCTGCGCGAAGGATGGCTTTCATATCTTCGACTGAGTTAATCCCTCCCCCTACTGTAAAAGGGATCGCCAATTCCGCCGCTACATGCTGAACGACTTCCACCATCGTTTTCCGTCCTTCATGTGACGCTGAAATATCCAGGAAGACGAGTTCATCGGCACCTTGTTCGTCGTACACTTTAGCAAGTTCAACGGGATCTCCCGCATCTCTCAGCTCCACAAATTGAATGCCTTTTACCACCCGGCCATCCTTCACGTCCAGACAAGGAACAATCCGTTTCGTTAACATGTCTTCACCTCATTTATAGCCTCGCTCACCGTGAACTTCCCTGTATAAAGTGATTTTCCGCAAATCGCCCCGGAGACGCCTTGGTTTTCGTATTGCTTTAAAGTCTTCAGATCTTCAAGTGAGCTAATGCCTCCAGACGCAATCACTGATTTCCCCGTTTGTTCGGCAAGATCGACAACCGCTTCAACATTAGGACCAGATAGCATTCCGTCTGTGGCAATATCGGTGAAGATGAATGTTTCTGCGCCGGCTTCAGCCAGTTCTTTTCCTAGATCGACGGCTTTGAGACCTGACGTTTCCAACCATCCGTGGGTTGCCACATATCCGTCCTTTGCATCGAGCCCGATGGCAATCTTATCACCATATTCCGCCAGCCATTCCTTCACTAATTCCGTGTTGGAGACAGCGATACTGCCGATGATCACACGATCGACGCCCCGGCTTAAATAGTGCTCGATATCTTCTTTGGAGCGGATGCCTCCCCCGATCTGCACCTTGGCTTCAAGCTTCTCTGCCACACTGATCACGAATTCATCATTGATCCGGGAGCCTTCCTTTGCCCCATCGAGATCCACCATGTGAATCCACTCGGCCCCTTCCTCGGCGAATTTCTTCGCCATATCAAACGGAGAGTCTCCATAAACCGTTTCCTGATTATAGTCACCTTGAACGAGACGAACGCACTTCCCGCCCCGCATATCAATGGCTGGATAAATCGTAAAACTCATGAGACCCTCTCCTTCACTCGTTTTGTAAAGTTTTCTAACAGCTTCATTCCAAGCTCCCCGCTTTTTTCAGGATGAAACTGCATTCCGTATATATTTTCCCGGCTCACGACTGCCGGGATTTCGACTCCCGCATAATCAGCACTTGCCGCTATCACGTTTTTGGATCCTTCGTGCACATAATAGGAGTGAACGAAGTACACATAGCCTTCTGATAACCCTTCTAAAAGGGGGGATTTTTTTTGGTAACGCAGAAGATTCCATCCCATGTGAGGGACTTTGAACGAGTTTCCCTGACTGTCCTCTTTTGGGATGTGAAGCACTTCTCCTGGTAGAAGAGCCAATCCTTTTGTTGATCCATTCTCCTTACTTTCCTCAAAAAGGAGCTGCATGCCCAAACATATGCCTAAGAGGGGCTTCCCGCTTTGGGCAAAAGTGAGGATGGTTTCTTTCAGATGAGTGGTTTCGAGAAGGTTCATGGCATCTTTAAATGCTCCCACCCCTGGTAAAATCAATCCATCTGCGTTCAGTAATTCCTCTTGTTGATCACTGATAAAATAAGGAACGTTCAACCGTTCAAGTGCTTTACTGACGCTGAACAGATTCCCCATCCCATAATCTACAATGCCGATCATGAATTATAACATTCCCTTCGTTGACGGAACCCCTTTTACCCGGGGATCGATCGTGGTTGCTTCATCCAAGGCACGTCCCAGTGCTTTAAAGATCGCTTCGATGATATGGTGGGTATTGTGACCATAATGAACGATGACATGAAGATTCATTCGTGCTTCAAGGGCAAGCTTCCAAAGGAATTCATGAACTAGCTCCGTATCGAAGGTCCCGACTTTCTGACTTGGAAGTTCTGCACGGAACTCAAGGTGCGGACGATTACTCAGGTCCACCACGACTTGGGCAAGGGCTTCATCCATCGGAACCATGGCAGAGCCGTAACGCTTAATCCCTTTTTTGTCTCCCAGTGACTCGAGTAATGCCTGTCCCAAGCAGATACCGATATCTTCTGTCGTGTGATGATCATCCACTTCAATATCGCCATTAGCCTCGATCGTACAATCAAATTGCCCATGCTTTGTGAACAAATCCAGCATATGACTCATGAAAGGGACTCCGGTCTTAATCTCTGAGTTTCCCTCTCCATCGATTCCAAAATTCAAACGAATATCCGTCTCATTCGTCTTACGCACAATCTCTGCACTTCTCACCATGATGTCCTCCTTTTTGGAGGGACGGACCTCTCCAGAGGTCCGTCCCTCTTCCCTATTTCTCTTTATCGAATCGGATTTCCACTGCCCTTGCATGGGCTTCAAGACCCTCCAAGCGGGCAAGCTTTGCGATTTTTTGATAATTTTGCTGCAGTGCTGTTTCACTGTAGGAAATCACACTTGTCTTTTTCATAAATTCATCTACATTTAATGGACTGGAAAAACGTGCCGTCCCGTTCGTCGGGAGTACGTGATTCGGTCCTGCAAAGTAATCCCCGACAGGCTCCGAGCTGTATCGGCCAAGGAAGATGGCTCCGGCATGACGGATTTTTGCCATCGTTTCAAACGGCTTCTCTGTTAAAATTTCCAAATGCTCCGCTGCGAGTTGATTCACAACATCGATTCCTTCTTCAATATCTCTCGTCACGTAGATGGCTCCGAAATCACGGATGGACTGACGGGCAATGTCTACTCTCGGAAGGGAAGAGAGCTGTCGTTCCACCTGTGATGATACCGATTCTGCCAATGTAGACGAATTCGTCACGAGAACCGCAGAGGCAAACACATCATGCTCTGCCTGCGAAAGAAGGTCTGCGGCAATTTCATCGGCACGCTGATGCTCATCGGCCAGGATCACGATTTCACTCGGGCCGGCGATCATATCAATATCCACATCACCGAACACTTCCCGTTTTGCCAAGGCGACGTAGATGTTCCCCGGTCCTGTTATTTTATCCACGGGAGTGATGGATTCCGTTCCATACGCCAGTGCCGCTACGGCTTGAGCACCGCCCACTTTAAAGATGTCTTCCACTCCGGCAATTTTAGCTGCCACCAACACGCCGGGAGACAGCTTCCCGTCCTTTCCAGGCGGAGAAACCATCGTAATTCGTTTGACTCCCGCTACTTTAGCAGGGAGCACATTCATTAATACAGAGGAAGGATACGCAGCCGTCCCACCCGGCACGTACACGCCGACTGAATCAAGGGGCGTCATCTTTTGGCCGAGCATCGTTCCATCCTCGTTGGTTGTAAACCATGAAGATCTCTTTTGCTTAGAGTGAAAGTCACGGATATTATCCGCAGCTTCTTCAATGATCGAGATCATCTCGGGATCAAGAGTTGTGAAGGCTTCCTCGATTTCACTCTGCGAAACCCTGTAGTTCTCTAATTGAACCCCATCAAATTCCTTGGTATACTCACGGACGGCCCGATCTCCATTCTCCTGCACAGAAGCAATAATCCCCTGTACCGCTCTTCGCTGATTCTCCGTACCACTGTCGACCGAGCGATTAATCGACGCCCCGCTCATATCCTTAATAATCTTCATACAACTCACCAGCCTTTTAAGGGGGACGGACCTGCTAACGACAGCAGATGCCGTATTCCCTATGTAATCTATCTTTAGAGGGACGGACCTTGCCTGAATAAACAAGTATCCGAACCTCAGAGTTTCATTATAAGTGTTGATATCCCTGTATTTGACCGGCTCCAGGCAAGGTCCGTCCCTCTTACCCCTCTTACCCGATGATGCGTGTCAGCCGGGTGACGAGGTCATGGATTTTTTCGTCTTTCATTCGGTAGCTGACGGGGTTGACGATGAGGCGTGAGGTGATGTCGACGATGGTTTCGTATTCCACCAGCCCATTTTCCTTCAGGGTTCTTCCCGTTGAGACGATATCGACGATGCGATCAGCGAGCCCGATTAAAGGAGCGAGCTCAATGGATCCGTTTAGTTTAATGATTTCCACCTGCTCACCCTGCTCCCGGAAATAGGATGACGCAACATTCGGATATTTTGTGGCAATTTTAGGTGCCACATCACTCATTTTTGTATTCGGCAGTCCTGCGACAGCCAAGTAACAACCACTGATCCGTAAATCAAGCAGCTCATACACGTCTCGCTCTTCTTCCAGCATAACGTCCTTCCCGGCAATCCCTAAATCAGCGACTCCATGCTCCACATAGGTCGGAACGTCCATCGGCTTTGCCAGGATGAATCGTAAATCTTCCTGGGGAACCTCGATGATCAGTTTCCTCGAATCATCGAATTCAGGTGGCAGATTGTAATCCGCTTTCCTTAATAGTTCCACGGCTTCTTCAAATATCCTGCCTTTAGGCATGGCAATGGTTAATGAACTCATGATGTTTCACCGCCTTTCGGGTCCTGTCCCACAACGAAGTGCACATGACTGAAGCCCTTCGTAAACTCGTCCACATCTCCTGCGCCCTTCCAATTCTGCAGTACCACATTGACTCCTTCACTTCGCAGCTCATTAGCCAAACGAATCGCCTCTTTCCTGCGCTCATCACTGAACAGCACGCACTGCTGAAGAGTGGAAGTTAACTCAACCTGCATCGCTTCAAGGACATAATCGAGACGTAACCCGAAGCCTGTCGCACCGGAGTTCTTTCCGAATTTTTCAAGGAGCTTATCGTAGCGGCCGCCATTTCCGATGGCAAACCCGACATTTTCGCCGTACACTTCAAATAAAATACCGGAATAGTAACTCATGTGGCTCACCAGACTCAAGTCGAACTTCACATATTGCTCCACTTCGTAATCTTTTAAAATACTCCACAACTCTTTCAGCTGTTCTAATGCGTGCAGCCCTTTTTCCCCTTCTAAAAGAGAATGAGCTTCACCCAGCACATTTTCTGATCCCCGTAATTCCAGGAAACGGAACAACCTCTGCTTATCGATGGATGAAAGAGCCAGCTCATTGACATGCCGGCGATATCCAACATAATTCTTCTCATATAAATATCTTCTTAACGTATCCGCCCGTTCTTCAGTCCCGACGATTTGCGTGAACAGCTCCTGCACAAAACCGATATGCCCGATGGAAATTTTGAAGTTCTCCAATCCTGCTTCTTTTAAAACCGATACCATTAACGCAATTACTTCAGCGTCGGCGCTGACTGAGTCGTCACCGATGCATTCGATTCCGACCTGCTCAAATTCGGCCGGACGTCCGCCTTCCCGTTGCTGAGCTCTAAATACTGAATTGGAGTAGGCCAGTCGCAGCGGTGCTTCATCCTTTAATAATTTTGATGCGGCAATCCGGGCGATCGGCGCGGTCATATCCGGTCTTAACACGAGGGTGTGCCCCTGTTGATCCAGAAGCTTGAATAGCTGCTGATCCAATATCGCCGATGCTTCACCGACGGTTTCATAATATTCAAGGCTGGGGGTTTCAATAAATTTATAACCCCACAGCTTCATCGCCTGTTCCATTTTCTTTTTCGTCTGATCTTTGATTTCGTATAAATCAGGAAATGTATCTCTCATTCCCAATGGCTTCTCGAACATGAATAACTTAGTCATAAGAACCACCTTTGGCGTATTAATTCATCTATTTTTCCCCGATTTGGGGATTGCTACTAATTCTGGATTATTCAGAAATCCTTTAGTTCGCTAATGTGCTAATAAAATAAAGTTATTTGTAGTGTAGCGTTTCTTTTTTTATTCGTCAACCGTTTGATTGGTGGATTTTTTTGAAAAACAAAAAAGGCAAAAATAGAACTCAATCTATCTTTGCCTTTTCCCTTATTCTTCTCTTTTCAATCCGTAGATGGCATCTTCTCGCCAGCGTTCGGCAAGTTCGTCTTTGGTGTAGATGATCCTCATGGGATTTCCACCAACGAACGCTCCTGCCGGGACGTCTTTGTGTACGAGGGTTCCTGCCGATACAATCGCCCCGTCGCCAATCTGAATACCCGGTAATATCGTGGTGTTGGCTCCGATCATCACTTCCGATCCGATTTCCACCTCACCTAATCGGTATTCCTTGATCAGGTATTCATGGGCGAGGATCGTCGTATTGTACCCGATGACTGTATTACGTCCAACCGATATTTTCTCAGGGAACATGACGTCAAGCATCACCATCAGGGCGAATGAAGTGTGTTCACCGATCTTCATCTTCAAAAACGTTTTGTACAGCCAATTTTTCATTCCCAGAAAGGGTGTGTACCTTGCCAGTTGAATCACGATGAAATTTTTGACGACCTTCCCGAAAGGAACGGTTTTGTAAACATGCCAGAGAGAATTTGCTCCTTCTACAGGGTAGCGGGTCGTTCGTCTCATGTAGTCGGAACTCCAACAATCTTTAATAAGTCTTTCATATTATCCAGCATGAAGTCCGGTTCGTAGTGAGCCAGGTGCTCTCTTCCCTTCGCACTCCAAGCGACACCTGCCGATAGCACTCCTGCATTTTTCCCGGCTAAAATGTCGTGGTGATTGTCCCCGATCATGATTGCTTCACCAGGCGTGGATCCCAATGCCACGAGAGCTTTCTCAATCGGTTCAGGATGAGGCTTCGCGTTGTCCACTTCGTCCAGGGTGATGATGACTTCAAAGAACGGACGAAGATTCATCAGGTCCAGTCCCTTTAACACAACATCACGGACTTTCGTTGAGACAATCGCTAATTTATATCCATTTTCGTAGAGGGCTTGAACGGTTTCATACACCCCTTCAAACTCAGTCACTAGTGCGTCATGATGCTCATGATTATAAGCACGGTAGTGGGTACACATTTCTTCCATTCGGTCGGGGTCCAATCCCCCGAATGACTCTTCCAATGGTGGTCCCATAAAAGGATGAACGTCCTTTTCCTCGTACTGCCCTGGATAATAATGATTCAATGTATGCAAAAAGGATGAAATGATTAAATCATTGGTGTTGATCAATGTTCCGTCTAAGTCAAATAATATTGTTGTAATCCTGCTCATAATGTCTCTCCTTTTCTTTCTTTGCATCGACCCTGTTCCAAATGTAGGCAACCACCATCGTTAACAAAATCGCCGTGACCAGCCTGATGATCAGGAGGGGCAGGACAGGGATGCCGAGTGGGATGAAGATTAACGTATCCTCCACCACGGCGTGACATGCGACTAAAAAGATGAAGGCAATCGTGACATCCTTCTTACTCACTCCATCTTCTTTAACCGCCTGGATCATGACGCCTGCTCCGTATGCCAGACCGATGACGAGTCCCGCTACCATCGTGGATGACGTATTTGCATTCATGCCAAGCGCCCGCGTGGCAGGGGACATCCAGCGTGAAAAAACTTCCATCCATTTCAGATCTTTCATCACTTGAATAATCATCATAAGAGGAATGACGATAAGAGCTAGCTGCAGGACACCAAATCCTGCTTTTTCGAGTCCCAGGAGAATGATTTCCCCCCACCCGTCCGGCTCAGCTTGTTGTGGAGGCATCATACCGTACTTGGCGATTTCAGATCCACCGTTCCAAACCAGATTGATGACGACCGCCGATACCAGGGCCAATCCGACTCTTACAGCGACAATCAGCCAAATCTTCACGCCAACCTTTGCGGCTACCGTTGATTCAATAAATAAATTATGAGAGAAGGAGAGCATCACGGCAATGATGAACACTTCTTTCACCGTTAAATCAAGGGATAAGATTCCACCTATTCCTGCGTACAAGTTAAGAAAATTCCCTAACACAAGAGGAATGGCCGCATCACCTGAAAGGCCGATAAGCTTCATAAACGGAGAAATCTTCTCCATGACCCAAGGAAGGACAGGTGTATATTGAAGCAAAAACACGATCAGCGTGATTGGAAAGATGACCTTCCCCAGTGACCACGTTGTCTTCAAACCTGTAAGGCCGCCATTTTTCAAAGATGACATCCACATACTCCCTACTCTCCTTTTGTTAAGCGTTTACGCTATCCGTCTTTTCATCGTATCCCTTCTTCGCAAGGCCGGCTTTTCTTCTGTAAAAGAATACACCGATCGCACCAATGATAAGAACAATGGAAATGACTTGTGCGAATCGTAAAGACCCCAGCATCAGACTGTCTGTTCTCAATCCTTCGACAAAGAATCGACCGATGGAATACCAAATCACATATGTTAAGAACAGCTCTCCACGACGAAGACTGCTTGCTTTTCTTCTCAAGACAAGAAGAAGAATCAATCCGGCAAAACTCCAAAGAGATTCGTATAGGAATGTAGGGTGATAGTACGCTCCATTAATATACATTTGATTAATGATGAAATCAGGGAGCATCAGGCTTTCAAGAAATGCACGGGACACTTCCCATCCATGGGCCTCCTGGTTTACAAAGTTACCCCAGCGACCGATTGCCTGACCTAAAATAATGCTCGGTGCCGCAATATCAACGAGCTTCCAGAAAGGCAGCCCTTTTATTTTGGCAAACACAATCGTAGTAAGGACAGAACCGATCAATGCACCATGGATGGCGATTCCACCATTCCATACTTTAATGATATCCCCAGGGTGATCGGCATAATAATTGTCCCATTCAAAAATGACATAATAAGCGCGGGCACTAATGATCGCGATGGGAATCGCCCAAACGAGCAAATCAATGAATGTATCGGGATGAAGACCCAATCTTTTGCTCTCACGAATGACTAAATACAATCCTAAAGCAATCCCAAGTCCGATGATGACACCGTACCAATGTACTTGGATCGGACCGAGTGAAATGGCAATGGGATCGATTGGCGTAATGTTCTCGTTCATTTTCTCTCTCCTTTTTTTCCATTAAGATGGCATGTGATCGTTATCGGATTAGATATCTTCATTCTCTCCATCTTCAATCACATCAGACAATCGGTTTGTAAATTGCTCTGCTGCATTTACGCCCATACGTTTCAGACGGAAGTTCATGGCAGCCACCTCAATGATAACCGCGAGATTTCGTCCAGGACGAACAGGCACGGTGTATTTTGTAATATCCGTATCGATAATTTTCATCGTCTCTTCTTCCAGTCCAAGACGGTCGTACTGTTTCGTTTTATCCCATAGCTCGAGATTGATGCAAAGGGTAATACGCTTATAGCTGCGGACCGCTCCTGCACCAAATAACGTCATGACATTGATGATACCCAAACCGCGGATTTCCAACAGATGTTCAATCAATTCAGGAGAACTGCCGATGAGCGTATCCATGTCTTCCTGGCGAATCTCGACACAATCATCTGCTACAAGACGATGACCTCTTTTCACTAGTTCAAGAGCGGTTTCACTTTTACCAACACCGCTTTTCCCTGTGATCAACACTCCGACTCCATAAATATCCACCAGTACACCATGGATCGCCGTTGTCGGGGCAAGCTTACTCTCCAGATAGTTTGTCAGCCTCGAAGAGAATCGTGTTGTTTTCATCGAAGAACGCATGACAGGTACATCATACCGGTTCGCTGATTCCACTAACTCAGGGGGAATCTCCAGGTCTCTGGAAATGATGATACCAGGCGTGATATCTGTACATAGCGCTTCCATTCTGCGCTTACGTTCCGCATCATCCAACAGCTCCAGAAAAGACAACTCGGTTTTTCCTAATAATTGTATCCGCTCTGCAGGATAATAGTTGAAATAACCAGCCATCTCCAAGCCTGGACGGGAAATGTCACTCGTTGTGATCGGTCTATGTAAACCTTCTTCTCCACCGACAAGCTCTAATTTAAACTTCTCGACAATATCTTTTGTGCGGACCTTTGCCACATGCAGCTCCTCCTTCACATTACACTCGTTTCATATTTATAAACGATTCTTACTCTAACCTATTTTAGCAATTATAGAGAAAAGCGCAAGGTAGCTTACTTGGTGATGAAGCCGTGAAACAAATGAATAAAAACGCAGCCTTGGCTACGCTTCAGTAAATGCTTTGATAATCGACATGATCTCTTTATGAGTAGATATGGAATCGAGGACTTGAAAATCATGTTCAAGGCTGTGGTTGGCCCCTTTGATTAGATGCATGTGCAGGCGGTGATTCGACCTTAATTCATTGAACCGATCTTCTTCATAGTGACGGTCCGCATCTCCTATAATACAGATTCCCTCCTGCCCACTATTTAACATCGCTTGAAATACCTCGTCCTCTTTTAATAACGGGGTTAACCAGATGAGCTTTGCATCCTGAAAAGACTCTCTTGTGAATTCATTACATAATGCGATGGTACCAAATGACTTAGCCACCAGGTGAATACGTGAATAGTTTTTTTCCTGTAAAACCTGATCGATGACTTCCTTCACATCGTGCTTTAAAGCATCATCTACTTCTTCTATAGAAAACCCTTCATAGTCGGCCGAAGTATATTGATAGTTAATATGGAGCACATCATAACCTTTATGTAAGTAGATACCCGTTGAATAGTGAAGCAATGGTGCCTGTACGGTATATCCCAATCCTGGCAGGAGGATGGCGATTCCTTCCGCCTCTTCCCCTTGGGATATTAGTGTGTACGGTACATCGATATCCCCATATCCCTTAATGACATCCGAACTAAATTTCATGAGTCACTCCTCCTCTTTCCAACTATTTCTATTTTAATATAGAAATCCCCTTTTTTGCCCATAAAAAAACTCCGGCTCAACAACCAAGCCGGAGTCTTTTCCTATTTACTTCTCCTTCATCGGATCCATCACGGTTTTTTGAATCACCAGATTGGCAAGGGACAAAATGATCGATGCCAGAAAAGCCAAGCCAAAACCGGATAACTCAAAGCTGCTTCCCATCAGACCATCCGTCAGCAGTAGCGTAATGGCATTAATGACGAAGAGAAACAGCCCCAGAGATAAAATCGTCACCGGCAGGGTCAGGATAATCAAAAACGGTTTGACCAGAACATTCAGTAGCGAAAGAATAAAGCTGGCTCCGATTGCTGCCCCGAACCCGGATACTTCAAACCCTTGAAAAAATCCTGCCAATGCAATAAAGATTACTGCATTGATTAAAATTCCAATCATCCATCTCATTATTTGATGGCTTCCTCCTCATTTGGCAGCACGAAGCCCAATAAACCGTATACGATGGCCAGAGGAAAGAATCCCGTCGGAATAAGCAGGATGATGAATATCACCCTAAGAATCGTTGCATCGATTCCCACAAAACGGGACAAACCCCCAAGCACCCCGGCGAGCTTTCTGTCAGACCTTGATCGTGCTAATTGTTTTCTCATCGTTATTCCTTCTT
This sequence comes from Rossellomorea aquimaris, assembly GCF_003315075.1. GTDB lineage: Bacteria > Bacillota > Bacilli > Bacillales > Bacillaceae_B > Rossellomorea > Rossellomorea aquimaris_C. Next base: position 46,505 of record NZ_QNRJ01000018.1, on the reverse strand, counting down.
TCTCATCTTATGCGTTGTCCTTATTAACATTCTTCTCTTCATACTTTTTTATGAGGACAGATCCCGCTTTTGTTTCCGCAAAAAGATGAAGCTTATCGTCTGAGTCGGTTTTACGACTGAAACGAATCGACTTTTGGACCACTTCATTTTTTTCTTCCAGTACATCAATACCCTGCAACTCCAGCTTAAAACTACCGAAGTTTGATTTAGCCTCTCCGGAAATGTTGATGTTTTCAGGAACGAGTAAATCGATGTTGCCCGTTACGGTCTTTGCGTGAAGCGTGTCGGCTTTCTCCCCCGTCAAGGCACATACGACGTTTCCGTTCAGGGATTGCACATCTGAGATTGAGATATCCCCTTCGACATGGACCTTTCCGTTAATGGATTCAGCTTCAACACGTTCTGCTTTCGCGTTCAAAATGGAAATCGCACCATTGGATGTTTCCACTTCGGCTTTCTTCGCTACCAGATGATTGATATGGATCTTTCCATTAGCAGCCTTGGCACGAAGATCCTGGACATCTAAATGCTCTGCCTTTAATCCTCCATTAAATAAACGGACAGAAATCCTTTTATACTGATGCTTCGGAATGTAGAGTTTAGAGTCCACTTTCATCCACTTTAATTGCGTGGAGTAATACAGTGTATCCTCATCTACGGCAAAGGACGTATTCTCCATGAACTGCTTTCGCGCTTCTTCATGATCTTCCGTACGATAAACCTTCGCCTCACATTCCACCCGGACTTCTTCACCATCCCAAGGGATCAGCTCTACCTTTCCATTGGCCACATCTATATCAATTTTCTCAAAATCCGTATTGGGCTGTTGATATACATGAGACAGCTCCACCGATTGATTCCACTGAAAGTCAAAGTCAAAATTCTTAATCTTGTTCAACGCCGTATTCATGAAATCCAGAAGCTTATCTTTCGGATTGCCCGAATGAGTAGAGTGTTCTTGCTCTCCCTTTTTGCCTTCTTGAAAGATGGACACAAATTCATCAAGGAAATCCTTTTCTTTTACCTTTGATGTATTTGGCTTTTGATCGAGTGCTTCTAATAAGGCCACTGCCTCCTGTGCCGAAATCGTCCCATTTTCCAACATATCCAAAATGCGTTTGCGTTCTTCATTCATACTCTTTCATCCCCTTTATTGATTATAAAAGTACTTTAATGCCTTTATACACATTCCAAATGACAACGACAACACTAAGTAATATGGCTAAACCGATCATGATGACGGTGAATATCGGCAATCCCGCACCACTCGCGAAAACCCCCATATCCAAAAATAAGCCTGCAATCACAAGGGGAACCGCAACGACCGGTAGTAAGTGAGATAAAAAGGCTGCTTTTGCGTCCTTTTTCACATAAGGATTATCTGATACAAAATAAACGATCAGCGGAAAAAGGAAGCCTGCAAAAAATATACTGAAATAGCATAGGGCTGATAGTACCTTATTGGTCTCCATCTTCATCATCTCCTCTACTATTATTTACGATACGTGAAGCAAAAGGTTTCAATGCATTTGTTTATAATCTTATTTTCACATAGTGGTGTTTTTCTTCACTCCATCTTGAGGCTGAATTTAGGTAGGTATGGAGTTGTGGTTTTGGTTGGTGGATGGAGAATGGTATTGGTGTAGTGTTTTAGTTAAAGAGGCTGGGGCAAAACTAAAAAACCCGAACAAATCTGCCTACTAAGGTGCAGATTTGATCGAGTTTTACTTAGACTAAAATACTTTTATCCCAGCCTCTTTAGTCACTAATTCGTCACTTCTTCTTTTTCCCTAATCTTCTTCTTCATTCGTTCACGGTCGCGCTCAAGGACGGGTTTTAGGTATTTACCTGTGTAGGAACCCTTTGCTTCAGCCACTTTTTCAGGGGTTCCGCTTGCAACGATGGAACCACCTTTGTCTCCACCTTCAGGACCAAGGTCTACAAGGTAATCGGCTGCTTTAATGACATCGAGATTGTGTTCGATGACGAGAACCGTATCTCCGTTTTCAACAAGTCGTTGAAGAACAACTAAGAGTCTTGCGATGTCATCCACATGAAGTCCAGTTGTCGGCTCATCTAAAATGTATAGAGAGCGGCCGGTAGAACGACGATGCAATTCTGAAGCAAGCTTCACACGTTGAGCTTCTCCCCCTGATAACGTAGTGGCCGGCTGACCTAAAGTGATGTAGCCAAGTCCAACATCAAAGATGGTTTGCAGCTTACGTTTGATCTTAGGAATGTTTTCGAAGAATTTCACTGCGTCTTCGACTGTCATCTCAAGTACATCGGATATATTTTTATCCTTGTATTTCACTTCAAGGGTTTCCCGGTTGTATCGTTTCCCGTGGCAAACTTCACATGGAACATATACATCGGGGAGGAAGTGCATTTCGATCTTGATGATCCCGTCTCCGCGACATGCTTCACAACGTCCGCCTTTTACATTAAAGCTGAAACGGCCTTTTTTATAGCCACGAACTTTCGCTTCATTGGTTGTGGCAAATACATCCCGGATATCATCGAATACCCCGGTATATGTAGCCGGGTTGGATCTTGGGGTACGACCGATTGGTGATTGATCGATATCAATGACCTTATCAAGGTTCTCAATGCCCTTCACTTCTTTATGCTCACCAGGTTTTGATTTGGCATTATGAAGCTTTTGAGCCAGTGACTTATGCAGGATTTCATTGATCAACGTACTTTTACCGGATCCCGACACTCCAGTCACCGCTGTAAAGATTCCTAATGGCAGCTTCACTTTGACATTGTTCAGGTTATTTTCTTTCGCTCCCACAATCTCTAAGTACCGCCCATCAGGTTTACGTCTTTCCTGTGGAAGAGGGATGAACTTCTTCCCTGAAAGGTACTGACCCGTTAATGAGTTCGAGTCGTCCATCACTTCCTGAGGTGTTCCCGCAGAAACCACTTCTCCCCCATGCACACCCGCTCCAGGTCCGATATCGATGAGGTAGTCAGCTGCCATCATCGTATCTTCATCATGCTCGACTACGATCAAGGTGTTTCCTATTTCCCTCATGTTCTTTAAGGTGTCGATCAGTCGGTCATTGTCCCGCTGATGCAATCCGATGGACGGCTCATCAAGAATGTAGAGGACCCCCGTCAGACGTGAACCGATTTGAGTCGCTAATCGAATACGTTGAGCTTCTCCCCCCGACAGCGTACCTGCTGCCCGGCTTAATGTGAGGTATTCAAGTCCAACGTTGACCAGGAACCCAAGTCGTTCACGGATCTCCCTCAAAATAAGATTGGCAATCTTCATATCTTTTTCCGATAGCTCAAGCTTGTGGAAAAACTGCTCTGCTTCTTCAATCGAAAAGGCTGTTACTTCCCCTATATGAAGAGAGTCTACTTTTACTGCCAGGCTCTCTTCTTTCAAACGGTGACCATTACAGGTTGGACAAGCCTGCTGCGCCATGTATTTCTCCATCTGTTCACGGATATAATCAGAGCTTGTCTCACGGTAACGGCGCTCGACATTCGGGATGACCCCTTCGAAACGAAGATAGTTTTCACGAACTTGCCCAAAATCGTTCTCGTAACGGAAGTAAATCTCATCCTTGCCGGATCCATATAGGACCTTATCCATTTGATGTTTCGGGATATCCTTTACAGGCATTTCCATCGGAATCTCATAATGATCACATACGGCCTTAAGAAGAGACGGATAGTATTGGGAGCTTGTCGGTTCCCACGGAGCAATCGCATGTTCGTCGAGAGTGCGATCCCAGTTGGGAATCACCAGCTCCTTATCGACCTCAAGCTTTGTTCCCAATCCGTCACAGCTTGTGCAGGCACCGTACGGACTATTGAAGGAAAACATTCTTGGCTCCAGTTCCGTTATGGAAAATCCACAGTATGGGCATGCGTGATGCTCACTGAATAAAAGTTCTTCTTCCCCGATTACATCGATGATCACCTGACCGTCCGCCAATCTAAGTGCCGTTTCAAGTGAGTCGGACAGACGTGCTGCGACACCCTCTTTCACGACGATTCGGTCAATGATCACTTCAATGGAGTGCTTTTTATTTTTTTCAAGGGAGATTTCTTCTCCAAGATCCTGGACTTCACCGTTGATACGTACTCGGACAAACCCTTGTTTCTTGATTTCTTCAAGGGTCTTCACGTGAGTTCCTTTACGGCCTGATACAACTGGTGCCAGTACTTGAAGCTTTGTTCTTTCCGGGTACTCAAGAATACGGTCAACCATTTGTTCAATCGTTTGGGAGGAGATTTCGATCCCGTGATTTGGACAAATCGGTTTCCCTACTCTTGCAAACAACAGTCTTAGATAGTCGTAAATTTCGGTTACCGTCCCTACAGTCGAACGTGGATTACGGCTTGTTGTTTTTTGATCGATGGAAATCGCCGGGGACAATCCCTCGATTGCATCGACATCAGGCTTATCCATTTGACCTAAGAATTGACGGGCATATGCAGAAAGGGATTCGACATAACGCCTTTGTCCTTCTGCATAAATGGTATCAAAGGCAAGGGATGACTTCCCTGAACCCGAAAGCCCCGTTAAAACGACCAGTTTATCCCGTGGAATTTTAATATCTATATTTTTTAAATTATGAGCTCTAGCTCCTTGTACGATTATTTGGTCTCGCGCCATATTTCGTTCATCCTTCCGCCTTGAGCTCAAGAATGGTATCACGAAGCTGTGCAGCGCGCTCAAAGTCCAATGCCTTGGCTGCTTCCTTCATTTCCACTTCTAAGCTAGCAATAAGTTTTTGTCGCTCCGGTTTAGACATATTCGAAACTTTTGTCTGTTCTCCTTCATAAACCCCTGCTTCTTCTGCGGCATGGGTTGCCCTTATGACATCCCGGATTTCTTTTTGTATGGTCGTCGGGGTAACACCGTGTTTTTCATTGTATTCTTCCTGTATCGTCCGACGACGTTCTGTTTCATCAAGTGCTTTTTGCATAGAGTCGGTGATTCTGTCCGCGTACATGATGACTCTACCGTTGCTATTACGCGCTGCACGGCCTATCGTTTGAATGAGGGAACGTTCAGAACGCAAGAAGCCTTCTTTGTCAGCATCCAATATGGTGACAAGTGATACTTCGGGGATGTCCAACCCTTCACGGAGTAAGTTGATTCCCACTAATACATCATATTTACCCAAACGGAGGTCACGGATGATTTCAATCCGTTCCAACGTTTTGATTTCTGAATGCAAATATTGAACTTTGATACCCATTTCTTTCAAGTATGCCGAGAGATCCTCAGACATTTTCTTCGTAAGGGTCGTCACAAGGACACGTTCATTTTTCTCGATACGTTCGTTGATTTCACCCAGAAGGTCATCGATCTGCCCTTCGATGGGACGTACCTCGATGACCGGATCCAGAAGTCCTGTTGGACGGATGATCTGTTCGACCATCTCAGGACAATGCTCCAATTCGTATGGACCTGGTGTGGCTGAAACATAGAGGAGCTGCTGTGTTTTCTTCTCAAACTCTTCAAAACGCAAGGGCCGATTGTCCATGGCGGAAGGCAGACGGAAGCCGTGATCCACAAGCACCTTTTTACGGGCCTGGTCCCCGTTGAACATTCCCCGGATTTGGGGTAACGTCACATGGGACTCGTCGACCACAATTAAGAAATCGTCTGGAAAATAGTCCATGAGAGTATACGGAGTCGATCCTGAAGGCCTTAATGTCAGGTGACGTGAGTAGTTTTCAATCCCCGAGCAGAAGCCCATCTCCCTCATCATTTCGAGATCATAACGGGTCCGCTGTTCCAGACGCTGGGCCTCCAGCAGTTTATTTTCTTCTTTCATGATGGCTAATTGCTCTTCAAGCTCTTTTTCAATATTTTTGATGGCTACCTGCAATTTTTCTTCACGGGTTACGAAGTGGGAAGCCGGGAAGATCGCGATATGATCCCGATCACCCATGATTTCACCGGTCAGGGCATCCACTTCACGAATCCGGTCAATTTCATCTCCGAAAAACTCTACACGCATACAGTGTTCATCACGGGAAGCCGGGAAAATTTCCACTACATCGCCCCGAACACGGAAGGTCCCACGCTGAAAGTCGATGTCGTTTCGTTCATATTGGATATCCACAAGCTTACGCAGCAATTGATTTCGTTCGATTTCCATTCCTGTACGCAGGGAAAGAACGAGCTCCCGGTATTCCTCCGGGTTACCTAAACCGTAAATACAGGACACGCTGGCAATGATGATGACATCTTTCCGTTCAAACAAAGAAGATGTGGCAGAGTGCCTGAGTTTATCGATTTCATCATTGATGCTGGCATCCTTTTCAATAAATGTATCCGTTTGAGGAACGTATGCCTCCGGCTGATAATAGTCATAGTAACTGACAAAATATTCAACGGCGTTATCAGGGAAAAACTCTTTAAATTCGCTGTAGAGCTGCCCCGCCAATGTTTTATTATGAGCAATGATGAGGGTCGGCTTCTCAACCTGCTTGATCACATTGGAGACAGTGAATGTCTTTCCTGTCCCTGTAGCCCCAAGTAAGGTTTGATGACGTTTCCCTTCATTTATGCCTTGAACTAATTTTTCAATCGCCAGGGGCTGATCTCCCTCTGGTTTATATTTAGACTTGAGCTCGAATTGATCTTTCACCGTGAAACCTCCTATAGTAAAGGACTGCTACCTTGTATTTACCTACTTATACCCATCTTAAACACTGTCCATTCTTCTATACACATTCTACCACATTTCCTACAGTATTAACCATTAATAAGCGAACAAAAGTTCGTTTTTTTATTATTATAGACATCACATTATCTGGATTGTGGATAACTTTTGATGAAGAAACAGTTTAGAGGCTAGAATCGTGATTTCGACATTTTACGGGAGGTAGTAAGGAGCTTATTAGAGATTTTCGACATAATACGAGTATTTCTATACACAACCTGTGTACAACTATGTGTATAAGTCGATATTCCTTGTGGAAAATCCCTAAACTTATTCACAATTCGTCAAATTTCTTGTGCACAATGTTGATGAATGCGGATTCAAACTGTGAATAACATGTTCACCCCTTCACTTATTCACACTATTCTTCATTTATCCACAATTAAGAAATCTGTTTACACGTGAATTCCCCCCGACCTTTTTAAAGGAGTATGCATGGGCTATGGCATAAGAAAAACAGGCCCTATCTTCTTAAAAGATAGAGCCTGTTTTCAAATTTCTATTCATCTGTCACCGAAATCATGCACTTCTCTTTGCTCTTTTCATCATCCGGTCGCTATACCAGAATCCGACGGTTAATGAAGCCGCGTCTACGACAATCAGTAACCAGGAGTCCGTATAGCCCTTTGAAACCGAAGCTGCGATGAGGGCTACGGTCAAGATCAATCCGACATAATGGTTATACGTCACCCGTGTGAACAGAACGACAAGCAATCCTGGTAAAAATAAACCTAAAATGATTTTAGACACGTTCAACTCTCCTTAAAGATAAGGGAATAACACATATTCTACCGAAGTTCCCCCTATCTGGAAAGGGTTTTCCTACTCTTCACCCTGCTGAATTAACTTCTGGGTCCGTTCCTTCAACTCACTGTGAGGGATGAATTTCTCCGAAAGCATATCAGGAAGAATGTATTCCAGGAAGTATTGTACACACTCCAGGTCCTTGTATTTCACAATCGTCGATAGGGCTTCCTGATAAATTTCAATAAATAGAGGCTCCGGATTCCCTTTTTGAATTTCTCCAAAGGATTCATACAGAAGATCGATTTTGTCTGCTACAGAAAGGATTCTTCCTTCTAGCGTATCGTCTTTCCCCTCTTTAAACCGTTCTCTGTACACTTCTTGAAATTGCGGGGGGAATTCTGTAGTGATGAATTTATTGACCATCTGATCTTCCACCTGGCTGAAGAGCTCACGCAGCTCTCCCGATGCATATTTTACAGGGGTCTTGATATCCCCTGTGAAAAGTTCCGCGTAGTCATGATTCAAGGCTTTTTCATACAGTGCTTTCCAATCAATCTGTTTCCCGCTCTGTTCTTCCGCCGTTCCTAAAAACTGAGCAATTTTGGTCACCTTAAACGAATGGCTGGCTACGTTATGCTCATGATACTTGAATCGGCCCGGACAGCGAATGAGGGTTTCAAGGTCGGATAAGCTTTTAAAATAGTGATGAATTCCCATCGAATTCTCCTCTCATTGATCGACTTTACTTTATTAAGATAGTATCAAGTAGAAGGAGTAAGAGCAAAGATCATCACCCTTCTATTTCACCTAACAGTATATTATTTAGAGCACTGTGATAACGTGTGGGAATTTGATGAGAGGCTCCAGGAATCACATATATTTTCTTAGGATAGCAATCGTTATACAGTTTGAGATGAGAATTGATCCAATCCGACCTTTCCCCATAAATTAAGAGAAGCGGGATGGGAAGCTTCTTGACCTGCTCTATCCCATCGTAGTGAAGGGATTGCTCGTAGAACTGATACCAAACGTGGTGGTTCGCCTTATTCATATGATCCCTCAGCTTCTCCCGCTCAAGCTTATCCTTGAAATGCGCTCTGGAAATAATCCCCGATAGGCGAGCCGGATGTTCTCGAACCATTTTCATGCCCATATGGTGCATCCATTTCAGCTTGGGATTCGTGACTTTCGGATATCCCCCTACCAAAATGAGAGTGGAGACCCGACCTTCATAAGTACAGGCGAATGTTTGTCCCACCACTCCCCCTGCAGAATATCCGAGCATCACACATGCAGCAATGTTCAGGTGGTCGAGAATCGCCTTTATGTCCTCTACAAACTGAGAGATACTAATATTCTGTTCCATGGTAAAGGAGTCACCATGGCCTATTAAGTCCGGAATGATGAGGCGAAAGTGCCTGGAAAGGACATGCTGCTTTATGAAGGTCATCCTCCCCATACCCGGGGGATGGATTAAGACCAGGGGAGTCCCTTTACCTAAATCGTCAAAATAAAGATCTCTATTGTTAAAATGGATGGTCGCCATCAAAATAAATCCTCCCTCAACCGCTTTATTACACATTGTTCTCGGGTTAAGGGAGTTCTAGTCACTTTATTTAAATGAGGCGGACGGAAACCACACCGTGTATTTCTTTCATCCTGCTTTTCACTTGTTGTTGTTCTTCTTCGAGGAGTTTCTGATCCAAGTCAATCATGGTATAGGCCCACGTATGCTTACTGCGGTTGATCATATCTGCAATGTTGACTGCGTAGCCTGAGAGAACATTGGCGATTTGACTGACCATATTCGGGATGTTTTGGTGCATGACCGTCACTCGCATTTTTCCGCTATAAGGCAGTTCCACATCGGGCAGGTTCACAGCATGCTTAATATTACCGGTTTCAAGATATGTTTTCAGCTGCTTTGTCGCCATGATGGCACAGTTTTCTTCAGATTCAACGGTAGACGCGCCCAAATGAGGAACAGGGACGACGTTTTTCATGTTCAATACCTTTTCATTAGGGAAATCCGTCACATATTTACGGACAATTCCTGCTTCAAGGGCCTTTTCGAGAGCCCCTTCTTCTACCAGCTCACCTCTTGAAAAATTTAAGATCGTCATACCCTTTTTCATCTTCGTGAAGCCTTCTTCACTCACAAAGCTGGCCGTTTTGTCTGTTAATGGAATGTGCAGCGTCACAAAATCACACTCTGCCCATACTTCTTCAATATGATGAGCGCGCTTCACATCCTGGGATAAGCGCCACGCTGCGTCCACGGATATAAATGGATCATAGGCGACCACATCCATCCCAAGGGCCAGGGCATCATTTGCGACAAGGACGCCAATCGCTCCCAAGCCTACAACACCAAGCTTCTTCCCTTTAATCTCACTTCCTACGAATTCCTTTTTCTTTGCTTCTACGACACTCGGAACGTCTTCCTCCGTTCCTTTAAGCGTGTTCGTCCAGCCGACTGCAGAGTACAGGTTACGTGAAGAAGCGATCAAATTAGCCAGTACGAGCTCTTTCACGGCGTTTGCATTGGCACCGGGCGTATTAAAGACAACAATCCCTTTTTCCGTACAGTGATCAATCGGGATATTATTGACTCCTGCCCCTGCACGGGCAATGGCTTTGACCGAAGCCGGAAAAGAGTAATCATGTAAGTTCTTTGATCTGACCAGAATTCCATCGGGATCCCCATTCCCATTCAGATGGTAGTTCAGATCATCCTCTATAAGAGATAATCCGCTTTGACTAATGGCATTGTACGTATTGATTGAAATCATTTTCATACTCCTCCTTGCTCAGACTCAAATTTTTTCATGAAACCGACCAGTGCTTCCACACCTTCAAGCGGCATGGCATTATATAAACTAGCTCGCATTCCACCCACGGAACGATGTCCTTTTAAAAATTCAAACCCGCGAGCCTTGGCTTCTTTTAGAAATCGAGCGTCCAGCTCCTCATCACGTGTTGAAAAAGGAATGTTCATTAAGGAACGATTTTTTTTCGGGACAGAGTTATGGAATAAAGAAGATTCATCTATACAGTTGTATAAGAGACCGGCCTTCCTCTCATTTTGAGCCTGCATCCCTTCCACACCGCCATTCTCCTTCACCCACTCCAGTACAAGCTTTAATACATATATAGAGAAGGTCGGCGGCGTGTTAAAGAGGGAATCATGCTTTACATACGTTTCGTAATTCAGCATCGTAGGACACGTATTCGATGCTTGACCGACCAGACTGTCATGAATGATCGCCACCGTTACACCCGAAGGACCCAGATTCTTTTGAGCACCAGCATAGATCAGGCCAAAAGAGGAAACGTCGATTTTCTCAGAAAGGATATGTGAGGACATATCGGCTATAAGGGGAATGCCTCCGGTTTCTGGCCACTCATGGTAACGCGTTCCTTCAATGGTATTGTTGGATGTAATATGTACGTAGCTTGCCTGTCGTGAAAAATTTTCTGGTGTATAGGCAGGGATTTCGAACTTCTCTTGAGGTGATAAAGTTCGGACTTTCCCAACCTTCTCTGCCTCTTTGACAGCTTTTTTTGACCAGCTGCCTGTCAGGATATAGTCGGCTTCTTGATGTGAACCGAGCAGGTTAAAAGGAATCATGGAAAATTGCAGGGAAGCTCCGCCTTGCATAAATATCACGTGATAGTCATCCGGGATCGAGAGAAGTTCACGTATTAATTTCCGCGCTTCTTCTATTATATTTTGGAAAGGGGCAGATCGATGACTCATTTCCATTACAGACATGCCCGTTTCCTGATAGTTCAATAATTCACCTTGAACCTTTTTCAGAACAGGCTCAGGTAACACTGCAGGACCAGCAGAAAAATTAAACACACGCTTCAACAACAGCACCGCCTAAAGTTCAGAATTTTTCAACAGTATAATCGCGCCCAGTGGTTTAGTCAATATCAAAAACCCATGATGAAAACGCTTAACAGAACCGTTTTTAGACTCATGCGTGGTTATGGATTGATTCTTTGTCGTTTTTGAAAAATGAAAATAAAGAAACGGCTCCCCCATTTACCCGTGAAGGGCAAATGAAGAGAGCCGATTGGTTGAATATTAACCTGTTAAGATATCTTCTTTTGGATAGCGGATCTTTTCTTTGTCCGGTCTGGATAGGGAGAAGGCCAGTGTGAGGGGGCCAAGTTTCCCGACAAACATCACGATGATAATGATCCATTTACCTATGGCTGTCAAGGAGCCGGTAATCCCCATGGACAACCCCACCGTTCCAAAGGCTGATACCACTTCAAAGAGAATAGCCAGGAAAGACGCATTCCTTTCCGTCATATCAAGAAAAAATAGAGCCGTAAAAACAAGGAGCACACTGATCATCGACACGGCCAAGGCCTTGAAAATATAGTTTTGATCAATCGTACGACGGAAAATACGAATTTCTCTTTTCTCCTTCAAGAAAGCAAACACACTCAATGAAATCACAACAAAGGTGGTCAGCTTGATTCCTCCACCCGTGGAAGCACTCCCCGCCCCGATGAACATCAAAAGAATCGTGAGAAGCAAAGTGGAGCGTTCCATGCTGCCATAATCGATCGAGTTAAAACCGGCTGTGCGGGGTGTGACCGCTTGAAAATAAGAAGCGAATAGTTTATCCAGGAGTGGTAACTGAGCCAGCGTATTTGGGTTATTATACTCCAGGATGAAAATCATCATAAAAGCGAATACATTGATGACAAATGTCCCAACTACCATGATTTTCGTATGGAGGGACAGTCGTCGAATCGTTTTCGATTTCCATAGATCCACTAAAACGGTGAAACCGATCCCGCCAACAATAAACAGAAACGAAATCGTGATATTGACGACGGGACTTCCCACGTAACCCATTAAACTATCGGACCATAGAGAGAATCCTGCATTATTAAACGCGGAAATAGAATGAAATATACTGACATACAGCCCTCTTCTCCAACCGAATTCAGGAACCCACTCAGACGCCAGTAACAGAACGGCAAATCCTTCAACAAGGAAGGAAAAGATAAATAAATATTTTACAAGCTTGATGACTCCTCCTACAGACGTCTGATTTAATGCCTGTTGAAGAAGAAGTCGTTCTTTAAATCCAATTTTCTTTCCAAGCATCATAAAGATCAAAACGGCAAAGGACATGATACCCAGTCCTCCGATTTGGATCAGACTCATAATGACCACTTCTCCAAAAAGGGTGAAGGCACCTCCTGTATCAACGACCGCAAGCCCTGTAACCGTCATAGCGGAAGTCGTCGTGAACAAGGCATCCAGCCATGTAATCGACTCTGTGGTGGCAAACGGCAGCTTAAGCAAACCCATTCCTACGATGATAAAAAATAGAAACGTCACAACGAGAAGTTGAGGAGGGCTTAACCGGATCACCTTATTCTTCATAGGTTATACTCCTTCTTTTTCAAATCGGTTGATATCCCTGTTATGTCCAATGACGATCAGCAGATCTTCCATTTTTATGACTTCATCGGCAGAAGGGGATACAATGACTTCCTCCCCGCGGTGAATGGCAATGATATTACAACCGAATTTTGCCCGGACGTCCAGGTCGTTTAAGGTTTTATTTGCGACCTTTTTAGATGCATACACTTCTACAATACTGTGCTCTTTGGATAGTTCGATATAATCAATGATCTTTTCTGACGTGATGTGATGGGCAATTCTTCGAGCCATGTCACGTTCAGGGTGAATGACTTTATCGGCCCCGATCCGGTCCAACACCTTCTGATGATAGGCGTTTGAAGCTTTCACCCATACTTCTTTAACCCCTAATTCTTTTAAAAGTAAGGTGGTAAGAATACTTGCTTCTATATTATCCCCAAAGGACACGATCACGTGATCAAAGTTTCTCAGCCCAAGGGATTTCAATACAGATTCATCCATGGCATTCGCCTGCACGGCATGCGTGGCAATGTCTACATAATGCTGGACGACATCATGATGAATATCAATGGCTAACACTTCAACATCCAGATCAGCCAATTCCTGAACCAGATTCCCTCCAAATCTCCCTAATCCAATAACTGCAAACTGCTTTTTCATGATGAAATCCTCCAAAACCTTTTTAATAGCTTAACCATCTAGTACTTCTTCATTACAACCATGCGGATCGAACAGAGGCGACAAGCATATGACGAACGTGGCATAAGGCTTCCTTTGCCCTTTATGGCCGGTTTGACTCATGACCTCTGGCCTCCGGATCCAGACTTCTAAACAACACAAAAAGACCAGCAGGAACTAAGCCTGTGGTCATCCATAATCGATCACAAGTATCATCCTCTCCCATTACGCTTACGAGGTTAGCTGACGGATTCGGGTCATGGAAGTAGCCCTACCTTTCAAAAGAAAGGATTCACCCCTTTTAATACTCGGGTCCCCCGCTTCAAAAATGAATTAAGCGATAAAGAATATTCATTTGATGATAGATATATTACTCCTCTCCTAATTCGTTGTAAATAGGATTTTTGTAAAATTTTTTAAAAGAAAAAACGGCAAATTTAGTTCAATCCATCCAACATTTACTGTTCGTTAAAAAGGTTTCTCTTTTTAGTTTCCGGGGAATAGCATACATAAGTATGACGAAAATAGAACCAGAAGGGAAGAAGTGTATATGGCAGGAGTTTCATCCATTACATCATCAAGCACGAGTTCATCTGTTTCATCAAATGATATAAAACCTTGGATTAAAGGGTTCGCACGAATTGGATATATTTCAAGAGGAATTGTTTATATGCTGATTGGTGCATTAGCCGTTATGGCCGCACTCGGAATAGGAGGAAGCACTTCGGACTCGAGTGGTGCCTTTTCAGCAGTGGCGAGTAAACCCTTTGGGGAAGTCCTTTTGTGGATATTGGGTGTTGGCCTGATCGGAATCGTTCTTTGGCGCCTCATTCAAGTGGTAAAGGATCCGGAACATGTGAAAAACGATGGGAAATCCATGTTCAGAAGACTGGCTAATCTGATCAGCGGGATTGCCTACGGTTCCTTGACTTATAATGCTTTCGCCATTGCGATGCATGCCAAAAGCTCCGGCTCGGGGTCTGGATCTAAACAAACCTTATCTGCTAAGTTATTGTCTCAGCCCTTTGGTCAATGGATTGTAGGGATTGTCGGACTTATCATTATTGGATATGCACTCTATGAAATTCATAAAGCTTATACTGAAAAATACACGAACAAATTTAAACGACATGAAATGAGTGAAAAAGAATGGGAACTGGGAAGAAAGACAGGAAAGCTCGGATTATATTCCCGGGGAACCGTCTTTTTACTGATCGGCTATTTCTTTATACAAACCGCAATCACAGCCGATCCGGATAAAACACAAGGGTTGGACGGAGCACTTTCCAAGTTAGCTCAACAACCTTATGGACAATGGCTGCTGGGAATTGTAGCAGCCGGGTTATTTCTATATGGCGTCTTTCAAATTTTAAAAGGTAAAAACCGTCATTTGAGCATCTATTAAGAATGAAAAAAGGATAGCCGCGGCTATCCTTTTTCATATTATGAAATGTAATTTTTCATTAATTGCAGGAATGTAGTATTAATTTACAAAGAATCCTTCTATAACGGTTTTTCGTAATTATTCGGAATATTTTAAGACTATGATTGAGGAAACTGCTTATTTTTCATAAATTGCCGGAATAAATATTTAATAATTTTCATAGTTAAGCGGAATTAATGAGAATGCAATAGCGATAGATCAAGTAGCGAGTTTCACTTATTGCTTGAACCACTTACTCTACTTGTTAAGTGCATTTAGTTAAATACTATTAATAAAATTTAACTATGCAATAAATACCAGAGAACCTTAAATTCATATATTCGTCAGCAATAAGATTTTTTGTTTTATTAATTTGCATTCTAACCGTATCTGTTAACCAAGGATCATGTGTTACACCAACCCGTTGGGTAGGCTTCTTCAACCGAACTGTTACGGTAAATTTATTAACTGAGCTTATAACACACTATCTCTTACTAGAAAGAGTGCTACTCAACATAGGGGGGAGCCTTTCAGAAGGTTACTTCCTCATTCGACTCTTCAATACAATCTTTCGGTTTTAGAAGACTAAAACTGCCTGCCCTTTACTAAAATTATGTGATCACATTTCATTTGAGCCAGCAATTAAAGCCCCGTTTGTTGAAGATCATTTATTTTGTCTTATTGAATAAAAGCAACCACTACTTTTTTAATCTAGGATTGAGCATTAAAGACCTTCTATTTTTATTTCTCCAACAAGTCTATTAAGTTTTTAACCCTCATAAATAACTCATCAAAGGTTAGCACAATTACATTCTTCAACTCCTTCCTGTATAGTTCAAATGAATGTTTATGAGAAGTTTCTATTAAAGTATCAAACCTGCCTGCTATAACTACACAACAAGGGTTAATTACATCAAAGTCTATATTTTTACCACTCCTAACATTGTTTACAAGTATATTTGAATATTCGCTTTGTAGTGTACCTTTGTAAGTAAGAACCTGGGTTACAGCTCCCATAAGCTCCTTATGGGCTGAGTGTACTCCCGTTCTATACTCAGTATTAGAAACAAGTGGGGTGGTAGGTGTTTTGATCTCAATCAATACTGCATCCTTTGAGAAAGGGTTAGCATACAAGAAATCAACTAATTTACCACTGTCATTGTTAGTAGTCTTTCCTCCAACATAAGCTTCGTCCTCAATTAACACAGTTGGATTTGAGAATAACTGACTTAATACCCAAGTATTATCTTTTAATAGAACTTGCCAAAACTTCTCTGAGCTATTTTCCCTGTTCTCCTCCCAAACTTCTAACAGCCTCTTAAGGTTGGTTAGCCCAACCAAGGTGTTTAACTGATCCAACTCACTCTCCCTTAGCTTGCTGAGCTTATCAACCACCTTATCAGAGTTTTCAGTGTTTACAATCCACTCCAGTGCCTGCTCCAACACTTCACTTTTATCCTCTTCCAACAACTGAGTCAATAGCTCATTATTCCCTTCAAACAAAGTTAAAACCTTTTCAAGACCAGGGTTAGTTTTATAGAGGGCGTAGCTCCCTTGCTTTACACCATATTCCTCATGTACTTTATAATACTTCTTTAATTCATTAAAGAGTTTTAGGGTCTCGCCTGTATCAATAGCAATTTTAATCCATTCATCAGCTTTGAGCTTACTAGCTTCAAACTCCTTATGATCTTCCCAAGTGTCCTTTTTTCTCTTCTTTTGAAAATTAAAACTCCCTTTGATTGAAGCGTTAGAGTTATGTATGTTGTTTACAATCTCAGGTCGAAATATAAGTCTTGTTGTCTCAGTTTCTCTAAGCACAACATCATCACCAATACCCGAATCTCTTGAAGTTGATTTGATATATATCACCATTCTGATTCCCCCTTTAGATACATTGTATTAAATCACATTAATCATTAATTAATTCTCAATATTTTCCTCTTTAATTTAATACCAATTATCCCAGACCCATAGGGTTTCCACAATATGTTATTCGAGAATACGTCCCTTTAATTGAATAAGAAAAAACCCTGCAGCAAATAATAACAGGATTTATTATCAAAGTTCATATATAATGTCTATTCTTAATTCGCATCCTTACTTCTAAGCTTCTCAATTTCAAACGCTTCAACAATATTGAATTCTTTTACAGTAAAAGGGTTGGAGACAAACGGACGTGTAGAAAATTCAAGCTTATTAAACGCCTCATAAAGATGATTTTCATCTATAGAATCGCTTCCGCTTTTTGCTGCTAATGCAGTTGCTTCATATAAAATTTTATTCAAATGTGAAGGCAACCCATTCGTAGCATAGTAAAGTTTATCGGCCAATTGCTTGGATGCAAGAGAAGAACTTTCTACAAAAGGCAACCTTTTATCAATGCTATTTAAAAATGTCCTGAATTCGATTTGCTCTTCTTGAGTATTGTAATAAAATCCCTCCATTTTAAGCTTCACAAGGAATCGTCGATCCAGTTGAGGGTTGAACTTAAATATTTTCTTTGATTCAGGGAATCCGCATAAGATAATTGGTACCCCGGCCTCATCGCAAAAGGATTTTACCCATTCCGATGCTTTATTAAGTACATGTTGTGTGTCTCTATCTAATAGATGTTGAAATTCATCTATTATTATCAGTTCAACCTTGCATTTCTTTATAAAGTTTAGTAATCGGCTTGTTAGACCAATTTCTGTCCCTCTTTCATATAAAGGGTCCCCTAATGAATATAGTAGTTTTGAAGCTACCGATTTTGGAGTAGCACCTACTGGCACTGTAGAGTACAACACAGGGATGACAGTATTGTTGTTAACTATCTGTCTTTCGAAACGGTTAGTGTACTCTTCTAATACTGTGGACTTACCTACTCCTGCAACGCCGGACAAAAACATTGAATCAGGTTTTACAGATTCTTGAGAATAGAAATGTATATCCTCAACCTCTGAAAGTAACTTAATATAATTTGGATGCTCGATAACTATTTTCTTTACGTGCTCTCTTCTATTCTTCACATCTATTTGGTCTGCTGGGATACCATTCAGGCGTTTAAATGGAGATTGTTGATCACTATCCATATTACTGCAGCTCCTTTCTGTCTTTTTTCATTGATGCATTCCAACTTGGAAGATCTTCAATATCTGTGTCCTCATATTCCATGAACCACATCTCTCCTCTATCAACTTGAGCCTTATCCTTAGGATTATTTTCTTTGCTTTGTTTTACTTTCTTGTCTTCTTTTATGATTTTTATTTCATCATTTTCTTTAGGAACATCGATATAAGTTTCAGTAGTAATAACAGCGTTGTTATTCATTTTTTTTTCCTTTGGTTGGTTCAGCACAGCTTCGGAAAGGAAGTTAACCTTTTGTTCCAGGGAATTCATTTCCCCTTTATTTTTCATCCACTTTTTAACTTTATTTTGATCTTGTTCCCGAATAAATGTCATCTTACGTTTTGTTTTTGCTCTGTTACTGGGATTGAATGAATTTCTTACTTCATTTCTTTTTTGGATATCTAATTCCAAAGCCATATATGGAACAGGCAAATCCACATTTATTTTTTTCCTTTTTAGTCCAGTGAATTCAGCGGCGATATATTTCTTATTTATGGGGTCAAAGACAAACACCATCCTCATGTCACACAAATCAAATCGAATTCTTACTTTCTCATTCTTTCGTTTATATTTCTCTAACAGGTTCTTTAGCTCCATTAACTCAGGACTATAATAATATTCATTTTGAATTACCACCCCTTGCTGCTGAATAATCCTTAATTCTGATCCTCCCATAAGAATGATTTTCATAGATTGAATACTTCGTGGAATTTGAAGGGTCAGGCGTTTATTATCCTTAATCCCTTGACTCCAAAGGTTTTGAGGAGAATTCCCCCGTCTCTTGTCATAACTATTAGCTACAATGTCAACCATTCCGAGATGTGCCATATAAATAAAACCCTGAATAGTTATACAAGCATTCTTTTGAGAATCATATCTTCCTTTTTCAATGAAATTTGAAAAGGTAGTGCCTTTTTGACTATGTATAAACATGGTGTTTAACCTTCTAAAAGCTCTTTCGATTGTCCCCTTTTGGTGACCTGCATCGATTTTGCAAAATTGAACCTCATTTACTCCTAGCTGAAGGCACGCCTCTTCGAACTCATATGAATCGTTAACACTCGCGTTATCAACCACAATAGTATGTGGAATTCCGTGAGCGATCCATTCGTTATCAACTAAAGGGTATAATTCCTTCAAGTAAGTTTTAGGCATAATTACATGAATTAGACATTGCTTTAGAGCCATGCTGTCAACAGGCTTAAAAGTAACAAAAAAACCCATTGGCATTCCTGAAAATTTATCCACGGCATAAATTAAATTTGGTCTTTTAGGTTTTAAATCTGCTGGATCAATCATCATCAGGTCCACAGGCGTCCAATCAATTTCAACTCTTTGAAGGGGTCTAGTCGTAACTACCTCTTCTTTAACACCATCTCTCTTTAATTGGGCTAATACTCTACCCGTTTTAGGTAAATCAACTTTATAAATATCAACTAGCTCCATAAACCTTCTTCTAACTTTAGAACGAGAAACGTAGTTTAATTTTTCTAATGATTCTCTGTATTGATTTTCTTCATCAATCCTTAGAATAAATTCTGAATAGATATCTTCAATCGTATATTTTAAACCTTC
Organism: Rossellomorea aquimaris; assembly: GCF_003315075.1. Taxonomy (GTDB): domain Bacteria; phylum Bacillota; class Bacilli; order Bacillales; family Bacillaceae_B; genus Rossellomorea; species Rossellomorea aquimaris_C. Next base: position 26,851 of record NZ_QNRJ01000018.1, on the reverse strand, counting down.
ATAGACGTAATTCTCTAGATAATGGTTAATAGCACCATCCAAAACGTCTTGAACTTCTGGTGAAATCTTGGGTCCCTTTGGACCCGATTTAAAAGCGACTAATGCTCGAATGTCCTCAGTACATTCCCATCTCTTCTTCCATTCATAAAAAGCTGACTTTTTCACTTCTCCATTTAACGAATTGATATAATCCTTAACTTCAGATGGTAAAACCTCACCTTTTATAACTGGCTCTAATATCTTATAACGTCTAATAGCTTCGTTTTTTGATTTTTCGTTTAAATCATTTATATTTAGAATCCGTATATACTCTATTTCTGCCTCTTTTTCCCTAAAAACTAATGTGCCTTCCCACCATAGTTTTAGCAGCTCATCCTTTTTCCAAAGCTCAATTTGTTTGTAATTTAAATTATCGAGTTCAACATCTTGTTGTATCTCTTTTCTTATTAAATACTCATTGTCTCTAATTAAAAATCTAGACCCGGGTGAGAAAGAATATCCTGCCACTAATTACTCATCCTTTCTACAATAGATTCATCATTAATAGGAATTGATATTAAGTCCATTGATAATTGATGGGTATAAATCAAATAATATATATTATTTTCTGCTTCACCATCACTAATAGGCTTAATTTTTTCTTTCAAGGTTGCTATTTTCGCTTTCCCTCCTAGTGCTTCCATTATTCTTATCACTTCACTCATCACGGTACTGCTGGTAGACTCTTGTCTGACTTCAGATAATACATCGAGGTTTTCAATTAAAAACCCTTTTCTAATATCCTTTTCTGTTACTACTACATATTTCATATTTCTTTCACTACAGAACTTTATTCCAACCTGAAACTTCAATTTATTTATATCTTCTTCAATTTTTTCAAAGGCCTTTACCTCATAAATATACTTTTCAAAATCATTTCTTTCGACAAGAAAATCCGGATAATATTTTCGTTGTTTTCCTTTGTAGATAAAGTTGATTTGTTCAGGCTGAAATTTAAAAGAAACAACGGTTGGATCAAAATCTAGAAGTTTAATAAAGTCTCGCTCCAACGTACTTTCCCAAGGAATCATTTGGTACATCTTTGTGCTATTGTGCTTTCCTCTAATGCTTAGTTTGCTGCTAGCTTTGATTTTCCTTGCACCTTTCATTTATCATCACCTACATTTAAAATTCACAAAATAAGGTAACACTCTAATTAAAAGGGTGGTTGAATGTATGTTGCTTTTTTATCCAAAACCTTATCCACAAGAAACGCTATTAAGTTTTATATACAGGGTAGCTAGAGAACATGAGATGAGTAATCTTGACTGGGTATTCCAATTAATTGAAGAGGAGTTATCCATTGATTTGAAACCTGAAAGAGTCAATTGGGTATTTGGGGATGAGTTAAAAAGCATTTCTGATTTTCTCGGAATCACTTTAGAAGTAGCAGAGAAGTTAACTCTATATCATCATTTTGAGAGTAATAACAAAGAAATTCGAAAACAATCAAGAAGCTTTTGGTTTTTATCCAAGAAAAGTAGGTATTGTCCAAAGTGCCTTAAGTTAAGGGGCTATCAAAAAAAGTCCTGGATAAGTTGCCATTCTATTATTTGTATAGAGCACAAAACATTACTGTTGGACAGTTGCAATCGTTGTAATAATATTCAAAATACTAAGTCTATTATACAGGATGAATGTAGCAAATGTAAAAATAAACTATCAAATTCACCAATTAGACCCAAGTATCCTGATGTACTTATTAAATACCAACAACTATTGAATGAAATTCATGAAAATAATAACCTGGTATCACCTTTAGCCTGGATTCACGATCCGCCAACTTATTTAAAAACTCTAGATTTTCTAGCCTTATGGGCTGTTAAAATGATTCCTAGAAATGAATTTTCAATGCCAAAAAACAATTTACATTTCACAGGAAACATCTTAGACAGACACCATTTAAAGAATTTCCGTACTATTGAACAGGTGGCATGTTTATATGGTTATGTATTTAAAATTATTTCTAATTGGCCATATAATTTTAATGAATTCATTAATATAGCAAAAAAAAATGAGGATAACTATTATCTTAAAAGCTTTATTAAATATGGACTTCCAAGAATTATTAACACACCTTTATGGGAAATTTCCAAAGAATTTACTAACTATATAGCGATTGACAAAGGACTTTCACCGTCAAATCACATAAGATCTGATGAGGTAAAATTTTTATATCCTGGATTTAATGGAAGTATTACCAATTCAAATCAAATAAAATTTCATAAAATAAGGTACTATGATTTTGAATTTACTCTAATCAAACAAGAGGAAATAGACTCTTTCATGTGTCATTTTGAAAAAAGTTACTCCAAAGAAGAATTGAGAGAAAGGTGGGGAACAAGCCCAAAAGCTACATATTCTATCTTGAATAATCACCTAATTGAAGACGCTTTTACTTATAAATCAGGCAGTGCATATTGCTGGGTTATCCCAAAAAGTTCTGTTTTTCAATTCGATAAAAAAGTTAAGCAAGCATCTATTGAAGGTATTGATGATAACCCGATTAATTTTAACCATGCTGTGGAATGGGTAGGTCCCGAAAAGACACATTTTATCATTAGAAACATTTTAAATGGATCTATTAAATTTACTTGTAATTCAAACGAAATTTCAAAGCTAATATTAGATAAAAGAGACCTCTATTTTCTAATTAAAGACATTATATTAAGGGATTGTGAGAAGTCTAAAGTTATCTCATATAGAGATATCGGGATCCTCTTAGGAATTAAAAGATCAGACATACAATATTGGATAGAAAGTGGTCGATTTGGAGAGATTGATCACCGAATGACAGAGGCTATTCCCTTCGTAAACTTTATGGACTTTCATAAAAGGTTTATAACAACTCTAGAATTGTCATTACAACTCAACCTTCAGATAAAACAAGTTATTAAAAGATATACTAGGGGAAAACTAACCTCAATATCAGGGCCAAAAATTAAAGATGGAAAAAGACTATTGTTCCTACGGCAACAATAGATAGGGTTGCTTTACTACATGTACTTAATAAAAAATCAAATCATCATGAATGTGGGTTTAGATAATCTTGTTAAAGAATATTTAAAAACCCCTTCCATAGTTTATAAAATGGGTAAGGTTTGATTTTCTAATTAAGGATTGATTATTTTCAGTGTGTATTTTGGTTCATACATTCATTTACTCGAGTAAAGTGAGGTGCTCCTCTTTTCATAATTCTATTTTTGTGGTTTGAATTTCTTTATTAACGTTTATCTTCGCTCGAATTTAAAATATTTCACTAAAGCTGTAGATCTCTTTTTCCGTTATAAGAGGTGTTTATGTTATCATTAGTAGTAAAGTAGAATTAGGAGGATCCTAAATGACGCGAGAAATCATGACCGTTGCACAGGTTGCCGAGTATCTGCAGCTAAGTGAAATGACAACATATAAATTGGTTCAGGAAGGGAAGCTTCCCGGGTTTAAAATCGGCCGTCATTGGCGTGTGAAGAAAGAAGATTTGAGTGAGTATATTGAACGCTTGAAGAATGGCGAACGTTTATAGAAAAGGTCGTGAACGAATTCACGGCCTTTTTTCTTTATGCTTTTTTTTATAAGGGAAAGCCTTGCGGATCTTCTTTTCAAGTTTCGCTGTCACGCGCCGCTTCCCGCTTTCCACTAATGCAATCAGGGAATAGCTGCACTTGACTGCATCTGCGAAAGCACGCTGCGTCAGTCCGCTTTCCCTTCTGATTGACAGGACTGCCTCTTTGTCCATGGAACCTATCCTTTCATTACTAAATCTTGTTTATTCGGCTTCCTCGCAATGACGGCACACGTAAACCCAAGCAGGGGAAGAACCGTCGAAGCGACCAATATTTCTGTATAGCCATGGAAAAAGTCGAATGCATATCCAAATGGCAGCGGGCCGAATGCAGAACCGATGACCATCACTGTCGTCGCCGTGCCTTTAATACTGCCCAGTGACTCCCTTCCATAATAGCTTGCCCACACGTAATTCAGGGCGATCCGTTCAAAGCCACCGCTGATGCCCCAAAGAACACCAAAGAGAATGGCCGTCATAGTAGTGTTGGTGGTTAATAGAAAGACCATGAAGATGATTTCACCTAAGAAAATCCCCGCCAATACATAGTTGACCTTCACCCGGTCCAATACTCTTCCTGCGACAAGCGTGATTGGAAAGCCGATAAGTGCCATCAGGCTCAGCACAACGGCTGCCATTCCTGGAGAAAGATCATTCCATTTAAAGATCGAAATCAAGTGGAAGGTGATGCCGGTATTGATGATGGCAGGGATGCTCACGCAAAAAAGAATCAGCCAGAATGCTTTTGTCTTCATTGCTTCCTGGAGACTCCAGTTCTCTTCCTCAATCTCATTTGTTTTTTCATCATCCTTTAAAGATGTGCTCTTCACATAGTTATCAGGAAGGAGACCGATGTCCTCAGGCTTGTTTCTGACAAAAAAGAGCATGAGCGGTGCAACCAGGACGATCAGGATCGCTCCCCAGACCAGCCAGGAAAATCTCCAGCCGTATTCATTCAAGAGCCATGCATTTACAACGGGGAAAAAAGCGGAACTGGCAAAGCCGCCTATCGCCATGTAACTCAATGCCTTCCCTCTTTTGACGATGAACCACTGCGGGACCAGCGTGTTGGGAATCAGCGTCATCGAGCCCTGCCCTAAAATACGAAGCAGGAAAAAGCCGATGAATAACATGACCAAATTGCCGACAAGACTATTCCACAGGCATGCGAACCCTAACAGAAGAGACACGGCTACCAGCATGTTGCGTTGTCCGAAACGGTCAATAAACCTTCCTACAAAAAACATACAAAGGCCGGCAGCGAGGGTAGCAACAGAATAGATGGAGGAAACCTCTGATCGTCCCCATCCAAATTCACGGATATACGCATCTATAAACACCGAAACGGAATAAGTCTGGCCTGGTCCGGAAAAGAAAATGCCCAGCGCGGCGATTCCGACGATATACCAGCCATAATAGCCCTTTGATTGAAACGGTACAGAATGACTCGATTGAAACAAAAAAACCCCTCCCACACCTTGCTTTACACTACTCCATCTTATCATTATCAGCATGTAAAAAGGTTGATCTGTGATTCAGATCAACCTTTTTGTTATTTAATTATAATAACCGGGCAATGAACATGTTTCACGACTTTATGACTCACACTTCCTAAGAGCATCGTTTGCAGGGAATTCAGCCCTCTGCTCCCAATCACAACGAGATCCGACTTAGCTTTTTCCGTAAATTCGATGATGGCAGGTGCCGGTTCCCCGTGAAGCACTTGAGTGACGTAATGAACACCTGATTCTTCAAACATTTCCTCCAAAGGAAAGATTCGCTGCTTTCTAGCCTCTTCAATTCTAATCTTATTTTCATGGTGAAGGACATCATACTTTGATGTATCACCATCCACAACATAAACCAAATCTACAGTACTATCAAATTTCTTAGCTAACTCAATGGCATGTTCGGCAGACCGCATGGAATGATCCGATCCATCTGCTGCCAGCAAAATGCGTTTATACACGTCGTTCCCTACTTTCTATACTGATGTTAGTGTCCTGATGCTTTGGATAATCCACCGATGCGGTTCTTTAACCTTTGGCTCTCTTCATTCAATCCTGTGTAGAAGACCGTAATATTTTCTTGCTCGAACTTGGTTTCGATCTTATCAAATGCACCAATGGCTGAGTCATCCCAGAGGTGGGCATTCTTCAAATTGATTTCAACTGATTGAACCACATCTTTATATTCGAATTTATTAATGAGATCGTTGACAGAGGCGAAAAAGATTTGGCCATGCACATGGTATTTTTTATGATGATCGCCCTTTACCTTCTCTTTCACTACTTCAACCTTGGAAATTTTCGCTGCAAAGAAAATTGCACTTAAAAGTACTCCTGCGAATACACCCTTGGATAGGTCATGTGTATAGACCACCGTCAATACCGTGATCACCATCACGGTAGCATCTGTTTTAGGCAATCTGTGAAGGTTTCGTACAGAAGACCAGTCAAATGTACCGATTGACACCATGATCATGACGCCTGCAAGGGCAGCCATCGGGATCTGTACAACGACTCCTCCGAGGACAATGATCAGGAAGATCAGGAATACTCCTGCTACAAGGGAGGAGAGCCTCCCATTTCCGCCCGATTTCACATTGATGACGGATTGTCCGATCATTGCACAGCCGGCCATCCCTCCAAAGAAACCTGTCACCACATTCGCATATCCCTGTCCACGGCTTTCCTTATTCTTATTACTTTCAGAATCTGTCATATCATCAACAATCGATGAGGTTAACAGTGATTCCAGAAGACCGACCACTGCTAAAGCAAGAGAATACGGGAAAACGATTTGCAGTGTTTCAAAAGTTAACGGGATATCAGGAAGGAGGAAAACAGGCAATTCTTGTTTTAATGTTCCTAAGTCACCCACGGTCCTGATGTCAACATTCCCTAGAATCGCGATAACCGTTACGACAACGATTGCCACGAGTGTCGATGGAACAGCTTTTGTAAAGCGCGGTAAAATATATATGATTGCTAATGTTAATGCAACCATCCCATACATCATCCAACCTTCACCTTCGAAGTGTTGAAGCTGGGAAGTGAAAATCAGAATACCAAGTGCATTCACGAACCCTACCATTACCGAGCGCGGTACAAATTTCATGACACTTGCCAATTTAAATACCCCAAATAAGATTTGCAAAACCCCTGTAAGAATAGTTGCGGCCAGTAAATACTGCAACCCATGATCTGCCACGAGAGTAATCATCAATAGTGCCATAGCCCCCGTAGCACCCGAGATCATCCCGGGACGTCCTCCAAGAAAGGCAATGACGACGGATATACAAAAGGAAGCATAAAGACCGACCATCGGGTCCACCCCTGCGATGATGGAGAAAGCAATCGCTTCGGGAATGAGTGCAAGTGCAACGACAATGCCTGATAACACATCTCCCTTTATATTGCCAAACCAGTCTTGTTTCATTGTCTGTAAATTCAATTCAGCACCTCTTTCAATTTTTTATTGCTCTCGACTCTCACGATGAGCACATTCCGTTTTCAACAGAACGAATCATAACACAGACCCACACACAAGGAAAACGCAATGAAAGCGAAAACATGGGAAGATTACTTATTAATCCTTCGAATATCTCTTTATTTCTATATAAATATAACAAAATAAAATTAAATATAATCTTTTATATTTATTTATAACCATTTATTATTCTTTCCTGTTTTTGAGGCATAATAAAAACAGAACCTTAATGGTCCTGTTTCATCATGATTTCTTCTTTTTACAAACGGCAATTCCGAGGGGATAGCAACGATCTTCCCGCGCCGGTTCAATCAACACCCCGTGTTGAAAGTAAAATTCTACACGCTCATAAGGATAGCCATTAAAAAGATGGTAAAATTCCTGCACCGTCAGCTGATGAACATGAAACGGAGAACCGCACTCCACACCGCGCCCCTTTCCAAAAGGGGTGGATAACAATAGTGTCCCTCCAGGTCTCAGGAGCTGATACAGATTGAAAAGGAACTGTTTTTCTTCCTTAATATGTTCAATCGTTTCAAATGACACGATCGTATCAAAGGTCCCATACTCTTTAGAAAGCTCGGGATCGGCCGCATCTTCACAGTAATAAGCCACCTTTGGGTGAAAGTATCGTCCCCGTGCATATCTGACCGCTATCTCATCTGCATCCAGGCCGATCACCTCGCTGATGTCCTCTTTTTTCTTCTTGGCAATGAACTGCGCCCCGTAACCTGACCCGCTGGCCAAGTCCAATACCCTGCCTGTCACAAACGGCAGGGAAAACTGATACCGTGCCAAATGCTCCAGTAAAAGTCCATTAGAGGGTTTCATTTGATCGGGGATAACGCGTTCACCTGTGTCTTTCAACATCCACTCCACCTCACGCATCATTTACTATATTACATTATATTCATTTATTATTAATTATAAATGAATATAATATAATATAGCAATCCAATTGACCAATCCGTCCAGAAAGAAACAAAAAAGCCCCCAGTCCGGTAAAACAGACTGAGAGCTTCTTGATTAATGTCCCACAACTCTATCAAGGCCACCAGGTTTATTGTGAAGTGCTAACCTGTCGACGAGTTTATGACTTTCTTCATTTAGACCGTTCAAGTTTACCTTCACACCATTTTGATGGTATTTGATGACCACTTTGTCAATTGCCCCGACAGCTGAATCATCCCATAGATGAGCGCGGGAAAGATCCAGTGTCACTTCTTTTACTTCTTCACTGAAGTCAAAGAATTCAACGAACTCTGTGACAGAGGCAAAGAATAATTGACCTGTAACACGATAAACTTTCTTATGCGACTGTTCAGACGACAGGACAGTAATCTTCACTTTAGAAATTTTGGAAGCGAAGAATACCGCACTCAAGATGATGCCCACTAAAACCCCTTTGGATAGATCGTGGGTCAATAGGACTGTCATGACCGTTGCCACCATCACAACTGTATCAGACAAAGGTGTCTTGTGAAGATTCTTGATGGAAGACCAATCAAACGTACCAATTGAAACCATGATCATGACACCTACAAGTGCTGCCATCGGAATGTTCACTAAGAAATCATTCAGTAATAAAATCAAGACCATGAGGAATACCCCGGCTACGAAAGCAGAAAGTCTTCCTCGACCGCCTGACTTCACGTTGATGACAGATTGTCCAATCATCGCACAACCAGCCATACCTCCAAAGAAGCCAGACACAATATTTGCAATACCTTGTCCTTTTGCCTCAGTGTTTTTATCACTTGTTGTATCTGTCATATCATCCACAATTGAAGCCGTCAGCAATGACTCCACCAGTCCAACGATGGCGATGGATAGTGAATAAGGGAAGATGATTTGCAAAGTTTCAAAGTTAAAAGGGATTTCAGGGATTAAGAATATCGGGAGTGACTGCGTTAATTCACCCATATCCCCAACTGTTCGAACACCGCTATTAGTGAGAACCGCCACTACTGTTATCGTAACAATCGCTACCAACGGAGATGGCACTGCTTTTGTAAATCTCGGCAGTATATAAATAATGGCTAATGCACCAGCGACCATCGCATACATCACCCAAGATTCGCCTGCGAAGTGAGGTAGCTGAGACGTAAAGATCAAGATTCCCAACGCATTCACGAATCCCACCATGACTGAGCGGGGAACAAATTTCATCAATCTCCCTAATTTAAATACACCCATCAGGATTTGAATCACACCCGTCAAGATGGTAGCCGCAAGCAGATACTTAAGACCATGATCTGCCACAAGCGTGACCATCAATAACGCAGTCGCACCTGTTGCAGCTGAAATCATACCGGGACGTCCACCAACGAAGGCAATCACCACGGCAATACAGAAGGATGCGTACAACCCTACCATCGGATCAACTCCGGCAATAATAGAGAAAGCAATCGCTTCAGGGATTAATGCCATGGCAACTACCATTCCTGCCAGTATATCACCACGGATGTTCCCAAACCATTGGGATTTTATTGTTAACAATTTATCCATACTACACCTCATTATAAAAAATATTAATGACTTTCAACTCTCATGAAAGCCGGGTCCGTTAAACACAAGAGACATTATATAATGAAATCATCCAGTTGTGAACCAATCATGAAAGCGATTTTAACAACCATTTTCTCTTATATGCTTCGAATTTGATTGATTTACACACTAAATTGTCTGTTTGTAAAAATAATTATAAAAGAATGTAAAAGGAAATAATCATTTATTATCGAATTAAATATATATCATATCAGTGTATCGAAAGGGGATTAGATGATGTTCAAAAAGATTCTGTTAGCAACAGATGGATCTGAACATTCTGTACGCGCAACTGAAAAAGCGATTGCCCTTGCATCTTGCCAAAGCCATGGAAGGATTGACGTGGTTTATGTTATTGATGGAAGGCAATCGAAAGAAGATGTACTTCAGCATTGGGGAACCGATGCTCAAGATCAGCGGAGAAAAAAGCTCCAACTGATTGAACATAAGATTATGCAGGCTAACATTGACTATACTACTCACTACTTGCACGGGGAGCCTGGTCCGACAATCGTCCACCATGCCAATTCAAACAATTTCGATGCGGTAGTAATAGGAAGCCGCGGACTGAATACTCTTCAGGAAATGGTCCTTGGAAGCGTCAGTCATAAAGTGGCTAAAAGAGCAAAGTGCCCGGTGATGATTGTAAAATGAAATATTTAATCTGAATTTCTAAGTGGAGAAAAGTAACGAGGAAAAGTAAACGAATTAAGACACCTCTCAACGAAAAATAAAATAAAGATACCCGAGACAAGGTCTAAAACACTGGTAAAAAAAAGAGGGTTTAAATAATGAATATCCCTTAATATTTCAATCTTTCAGGAATAGGTATTATTGCTACAGGTTAAATGCTCTTTAACATCCTTCACTAAATATAAATAACCTCCAATTAGTGCATTCCCAAAACAGGGTAGATTTTCTGTTCTAATAGTAATCGACGCAATTTTGTTGAGTGAATATTCAATTTAGCAGATAAACTCTGTAATGAAATATATTTTTTTTGAAAATTTAATAAGTCGTTAATATGAACCTTTTTCACTTGGTTTTCACTATTACTTCTAATTAGGCCAGCGTTTATCCAAAATCGAACATAACCATCACACACACCCAAAATTCGGGAAATTTCTAATGCATTGAAGACACAACCGGTTCGTTCATTATAGAACTTGAGTGTCTTTTCAATATCTGATTTATTGAACATGATTTGATTTAATCCATTGTTTTGAGGTTGAATGAGATAAGGTATAATCTCCTTCTTAAGAAGAAGTTTGATAAAATCTCCAATTTTCAGTTTATAAAAGCTTGCAATTCTAGTCGCTTGTCTAAAATTTATAGTTTCACCAGATTTGTCATCCTCAATTTTGACTGTACTTAATAAGTTTGATAGTAGCAAATCTACACTATCTTTTGCAAACAACCATTGATTTATACCCATGTGTGGTCCAAGTAATGCATTAATTAGTCCCTCATTTTGCAACTCAACTACCTTTCTTACTCCAATATCGAGCATAGCGGCAACCTCTGTTAAACTCAGATTATTTTTTAATAGTGCATGATACTTGTTAATTGATTCTTTTGGAACCAGTAACTGCTCATGACTTGAAAAATCTTTGTAATCACCTTCTAACACTCCATTTATAATTAACTTTTTTACTGTGCTTGGTTTCAATTTTAATAATCTTGTTACTTCATTTGAATTTAGAAAGTTTGATTCTTCTATTAATGAAATTTTTGATCTGACTACTTTATGATTTCTATTTTTATCTTTATTAATTGATTGGTAATATTCATTTCTTAAAAAAGAAAACTCAGGTTGAGTAAACTTTCTATGTAGACCTATATATATACCTGATAACTGCAACCTGGCTCCTCTTTTTTCGATTCGAGTACTTCGAAACTTGTTTAAAAACGAATGAAAATTATTTGGCCAATTCTCAAATATCTCAAATGCATCGATTATTATTTGTTGAAAATTTTTATTTGTTGTTGAAATATTATTGGTGAATTTCACATAATCCAAATATAAGGTTAATTGTTTTGAGAAATAAGTTAATAAGCTAACTTGATTTTTCAAGGATAATTCATAAAAAGGATTGTAAGTTTCCTCCTTAATAGAAATCTTATTAAGCGAATATTGAAGTAATTTTGAAATCTCTATTAATGCTTTATTTGCATGTAACTTGGGCAGATTCATAAGAGGAAACCCACAGTTGCAATATTCAACATTAATTCTTCTATATGAAATAAAACCATGGCATTTTGAACATTCATTAATAAGAAGAATCTTATGCTTATAACAAGCCAAGTTTATTTTCAAGTCCCACATTTTATGTTCATACTTATCCTCGTTAATACAACACGGACAAACTTTTGAGTGCTTATAAACTAACCCAGTTTTATAAATTAGTTGGGTATAATAATCCCTAGATAAACGATCATTAAACTCGTTTACATAAGTCATTCCCCATAATTTTTCACATGGTATTCCCACTAAATTTGACAGTTCATTTAAGTCATTTTCACGTGGAGTCAAACGATATAGACTTTTTCCGTTTTTAAAATTGCATAATTCGTACATCCATGAAATATATTCATAATGATTTGCCATTGAAATCCGTGACAAAAAACTTTTTAAGCTTTCTCCGGTTTGTGGATTAGGTACTTGCAACAACCTCCCCATTCTGATTCCCCTTCCACACGCTTGGTTTTTTAGAAGTAATAAGCTTATAAATAGAATTCTATTTGAATATGAACTCCATTCCGTATAAATAAGGAGAGTTTCCGACTAACAATGAAATTCATTCCGGAAAATTTTGATTATATTCCTGAACTTAATGAAGAATTACATGAAACCTGATGGTGCTCCCAACCTGAAGATTCATCGGCAAAAATGATTCCCAGCTCGTGATGATCACCTTCATAGAGGGCTCCTTGCGTAAAACGGTTTTCCCCGTTTGTCCCAAGTACCTCAAGCTTACAGTACGCCCCGTTTTTTTGAAGGGCTTCATAAAACGCTCTTTCAGTATTTACTTCGACTCCATTCACTTTCAGTACAATTTCCCCTACTTGAAGCGTCAGTTTCTTTGCAGGAGAACCAGGTAGAATTCCAAGAATCATGACTCCTTTAGACTGTCTTTTAAAGAAGTACGGCTTAGAATCCTCGGCACTTCGGTAGCGATAGGCAATCCATGCCCGTCCTCCCATTGCCACAACAGCTGCTCCAATTGAAAATAGGGGAGCCCAGAATCCCGTTACAGCAAGCGTCAATACGAAAGCACCAAGCCAGAAAACCCTGTAACCTGTATGCTTGATCGCAACCTCAGGCAAGGTACTTTTCACAAGCTGCTGAAAACCAAGGAGAAACGGTACACAAAGGAGTGAATACGCTTCTGTCCCCATAGTAAACACCGGCCACCATTCAAACGGAAGGGTAAATGTCCCCGTAGGAATCGGCACAAACATCGGCACAAGCCACAATTTCTTCCCTTGATGGGCACCTACTTTCAGTCCACGGGCACTTTTAAGTAGACGGGGTGAAGTATGCTTCCACCCGTTCAATCGAATGAGGCTTCCTTCAATCATCATCAACACACCAAGAAGCACGACGATGGAGCTCAGCAGCCCTACATTCAGGTTATCTACATATGTATTCACATAAGGGATTTCCCACTGAAAATAATCCACCGCAACCAGGATGAAATACGAAAACCCTACCGTCATGGCCGCAGACATGAGGTGGAAACGACTCGTTAATGCAAACAGGGTGGACACCAACCCTATTAGCATGATTCCGGCGAAAGGAATCACGACCCCTGCTCCAACTGTTACGACAGAAAACAGCAATCCAACCACCATTCCATATGAAAATAAAACCCGCGTATCATGATAACCGTCCAGCAATCTCGTATTAAAATCTCTCCGTTCTCTTTTGACACGATAATAGCCCGTCATGATAGCGAAAAACACCGACAAATATAATACAGGATGAAGAAATAACTTTCCAAATCCCTTCACAACCTCAAGCAACCAAAGCTCAACCAATGATCCGTCACCACCTTTTTTAAGAAAATTTGCATTATCTACTATTTTAACAAAAGACTCCCCTAAAACCTATTGCAATTTTATTTGATCGTTTTACGATTCGATTTCATTTCCGACAGTATTCTGCATATTTTCCCGGGAAATGATGTCGGATAAACAGGAAATACAAGTGATTATGTGTGATTTGCTAAATGAAAATAGAGCCGACCATCATGATGGTCGGCTCCCAAATATTAACGCTGTGCTGTTCTTTCAATATACTCTAAAGCCGCCTGCAGCTGCAGGTCATTCTTCTCATTCTTTACCGCTTCAAAGATTTCTTCCTGTAATCTTTCCGCCGTTACAGTATCAACGATCCCTGTAACCTCAATACTCTCCTGACTTTGGAAATCCTTTACGGCCTTTTCCGTTTTCTTACTGAAGTATCCATCCACGCGGTCAATGGAGAATCCAAGGCCTTGAAGCATTTCCTGGGCGTTTTGAATCTGTTCATTGTTCATCCCTTCTTGAAGGGGCTTTTCGATTTGAAGCGGGTGGGCATAGAAGTAGGACGGCTGTCTGACAGGGATATCCGGTTTGATCCCCTTTTTATGAATCCAGTTTCCATTTGGCGTCAGCCACTTGAACATCGTCAGCTTGATGTTGCTTCCATCTCCCATTGGAACGGCTTGTTGTACCGTGCCTTTCCCAAAGCTCTTCGTTCCGATGAGTGGATACCCTTCCGCTTCATTTAACGCACCAGCGAGAATTTCAGAAGCCGAGGCACTTCCTTCATCTATCAGCACCACAACAGGGTAAGCCTTTCTTGCTTTACTGTTTGAGAAGGATTTCATCACTTCTCCACTTCGCTCTTGAATTTGAACATACGGCTTTTTCTCCGTTACAAATTCTTTAAGGATTTCTTCTACACTTGAAAGGAGACCTCCTGGATTCCCTCTCACATCAAGAACCAATCCTTCTACCTTTTTCTTCTCCAGTTCCTCTAATTGCTTTTTAAAATCAACGGCGGTATTTTCTGAGAAAGTCGTAATCTGGATGTACCCTGTTTTCTTTCCACCCACTTCCTTCACATCAGAGAGGACCGTCTCGACAGGAATTTCATCACGTTTCACAGATACCTTGATGGGATCCGTCAGTCCTTCCCTTGTAATCTCCAATTGAACCTCAGTACCCTTTTTCCCTCTGATCTTCAAGGTAGCTTCGTAGAGGTCAAGTCCTTCGATGCTATTTCCGTCTACTTTAATAATCCGGTCATTCGGTTTCAGTCCCGCTTCTTCCGCAGGAGAATTCTTAAAAGGAGCAACAATGATCAGCTTTCCGTCCATGATCGTGACTTCTGCTCCGATCCCTTCAAAAGAAGAATCCAGGGCGTCATTAAACTGCGATGCCGTTTCGGCATTCATGTAAACGGAGTAAGGGTCATCCAGTGTCTTCAGCATCCCCTGAATGGCACCTTCCACGAGCTGCCCTTTATCCACATCCTGAAAGAACTTGTCACTAATCAAGTCATACGCTACTTCTACTTTGTGCAGCTTGTCATTGAGCTCGCCTTTTCCGTCAAACTGAGCAAGCTCGTCCCCACCCTTGCCCGTCCATTCCAAGCCGCCGTACATTCCTCCAGCACCGATCAGCATGCTAATGATGATTGTGATGATGAGCTTTCTGCCCGTCCACTCCATATATTCCCCTCCAGCTTGTTGTTGGTCTTGTATAGATAAGAGTGGCGCTACCAAGGACGCCAGCCTTTCTTATCCAACGAAAAAGACACCACACAAAAACGCGCTAAGGCGGTGCGATGTCTTTGCTTATCTAACTATATGCCGGAGGGGGACGAGTTATGATAAGAGTGCTCTTATTTTGTCCCTGTAAAAACTCTTTGAACGTTATGGTTATTGAGGTGAGAAGCAATGATCCCTCCCCACTTTTCAAATTCCACCAGAAACCCGTCATGACCAAAGGAAGTGGAGATAAAGTAATGTTCACTCCTTGATACAAGTTGTGTAAACTCCTTTAGATAGTGGGGTGAATAAATTAAATCTCCTTCATAACTTATCGAAATCAGTTCGCACTGATAGTCCTTCGCTACCTCTTCTATTCCTCCTCTTGCCCTTCCGATATCATGTGAATTCATCGCTTTCAGCAGGGTAAGATAGCTGTTTGGATCAAACCGCTTTCCTAATTTCTTTCCTTGGTAATCGAGATAGCTTTCGACATTGAACCGTTCGTTTTGCTTTTCACGTTGGAAACGCTGATCAAACAGCTCCTGTGTCCGGTACGTGACCATGCCGACCATTCTGGCAATCTCTAACCCTTTTAGAATAGCGCCTGGTGGATAATACCCCTTTTGAAACCCGGGGTCCTCTTCAATCGCTGTGATTCCGATGTGATTAAAAGCGAGACCATAATCATTTAAGGCAGGAGTGACGGCAAGGGCGAATACTTTATTGATATAGGCGGGATACAGGGCTCCCCATTCCAATGCCTGCATCCCTCCAAGTGAGCCTCCAATGACCGCTTCGATGTGGTCGATTGAAAGTTGTTGGAGTGCTTTATATTGTGCATGGACCATGTCCCTTACCGTAATACCCGGGAAGTCCGGACCGTAACGCTCTCCCGTATGTTTGTTGGTGGACGCCGGTCCCGTACTTCCTTCACATCCTCCTAATACATTAAAGGCAATCACATTAAAATGTTCGGTATCAATATACGAGCCGGGACCAATCAGTCCGTCCCACCAGCCGCGGTCTTCACTCGTCCCCTTCACGATATGGGTCCCGGTGAGGGCATGGCAAACCAGGATGGTCGGTCCGTCTTTGTTTCCTGTTCGTTCATACGTAAGATCTACATTTTTCAACGTGGTGCCTGACTCTAATGTTAGGGATGGGATGGTAATGGAGCTAACTTCATAGGTGTATGGCCTCTCCATTCCTCCACCTCCTTTTTTGGTGTTGTGGTTGGGGTGATCAGGATTTCACCCGGTATACCCCCGCTGGTTCAAAATATCTCCCATTATACCCGTGATGTTTCCAACGCCACTTCAATGGCATGATCCAAGTCCTCGATCAGGTCCTTCACAGACTCTAATCCAACAGAAAGTCTCACCAGATCCTCGGTCACACCTGTCGCACGGATTTCCTGGTCGTTTAATTGCTGATGGGTCGTGGATGCCGGATGGATAATCAGTGATTTCGCATCCCCTACGTTGGCAACATGAGACCAAAGGGAGATATTATCGACTACTTTCCGTCCTGAATCCCTGCCACCTTTAATACCAAAGACGACGATGGATCCCGCTCCGTTTTTCAAATATTTTTGAGCAAGTTTATGGGACGGATGCTGCGGCAGCCCAGGATAGGATACCCAAGCGACACCATTATGCTGATCTAAATGCTCCGCAATCTTCAAGGCATTCTCTGTGTGACGTTCGATGCGAAGATGCAGCGTTTCTAATCCCTGCAGCAATAGGAATGCGTTTTGCGGACTTAAGCACGCTCCCAAATCACGAAGCAGCTGCACTCTTAATTTTGTAATAAAGGCTGCAGGGCCCACATCCTGTGCGTAGCGAAGTCCATTATAGCTCCGGTCCTCTTCCGTGAAACCCGGGAACTTATCATGATTCCAATCGAACTTTCCACCGTCTATCACCACTCCCCCGATTGCTGTACCGTGACCGCCGATCCATTTTGTTGCAGAGTGGATGACGATATCCGCTCCCCACTCAATCGGCTTACATACATATGGAGTGGCAAATGTGTTATCAATGATCAGCGGGATATGATTTTCATGAGCCACCTTTGCCACCGCTTCAATATCGAGGACGTGAAGACTTGGATTTCCGATTGTCTCTGCGAATACGGCTTTCGTTTTAGGAGTGATCGCTTTGCGGAAATTTTCCGGGTCAGTCGGATCTACAAAATGGACCTTGATCCCGTATTTCGGAAGAGTGGTCGAGAATAAATTATAGGTTCCACCGTAGAGATTGGTAGCCGCTACAATTTCATCACCTGCTCCGGCGATATTCAAGATCGATAGAGAGATAGCAGCCATTCCGGATGAAACACCGAGTGCTCCGATTCCTCCTTCTAAAAGAGCAAGGCGCTTCTCTAAAACATCTACTGTCGGGTTCATGATTCGTGTATAGATGTTACCTGGTTCTTCGAGGGCGAATAATTTTGCCGCATGATCACTGTTATCGAAAACGTAGGATGTCGTTTGATAAATGGGCACTGCTCTTGAGCCTGTGGATGGATCCGGCTCCTGGCCACCGTGAAGAAGTAGTGTGTCGAAATCGAATGATTTTGTCATAGAGAATTCCTCCTGAAATGTTTTTGGTATTTGGGTTTTCGTTTGGCGGTTGGATGTTTTGGACGTTTGCCTGTTGATGTTTGTTGGATTTTTGACTGTTGAATTTTAGTGTTAATTTGACTGTTGAATTTGGAATGATATTTGACTGTTAAAATAATGCGTTTATTTGACTGTTGAATTTCCGACTTATTTAACTGTTAAATATCGACCCATTTTCTCCTGTTGAATTACGGCTAAAATTCTCCTGTTGAAATCAGAGACTCAAAAATCGAAGAAGTATATTTCCTTAAGAAGATAGAAGAGGAAAAAATAAAAACCCTCTTCCTAAGAAGAGGGTCTAATTTAATAGGGTCCTCCTCTTATCTTTCAGGCAGATCGCCTGCAGGAATTAGCACCTTTTCATGTGACGCTTTAATGCGCACATGAAGGTTGCCGGGTTTCATCGGGCCTAGTCCCTCCACCTCTCTGGATAAGAGCATGTAGTTGTCAATGTGAAAATTCTTGCGTTGAGATGAATTATAAAGGGTAACCGACCTCAACGTCAAGGGTATTATTAGAATTTTTACATTATTTAATTTTTAATCGAAGCTTCGATCGCTTCGTTCAATTGCACGACGATGTCTTCCCCGTCTTCAATACCTAACGATATGCGTACGACATGTGTGTTTATGCCCAGTTTTTCCTGAGCTTCTTTCGGTAGAGCGCGGTGGGACGTTCCTAATGGGTAGGAAACCGTCGTCTCTACACCGGCAAGGGAAGGGATGATTTTAATCCAGCCAAGTGATTTGAAAAATGTGCTGATATCACATGTGCTGGATAGCTCGATCGTTACGATGGCCCCATTTCCCTTATCGGACAAATCCGTTGGATAATAGACTTCCTTCACATATTCATTTGCTCGAAGGTCCGCCGCCAGGACTTCGGCATTTTTTGCTTGGGTCCCCATTCGAAGAGCCAATGTTTTTGCTCCGCGGCATGTCAGCCACGCTTCAAATGGACTCAGGTTTGATCCGATGTTGACGACTTTTTCTCTCGCTTTTTGGACAAGCTCTTCTTTTCCCACGACGACTCCTGCTGTGATATCACTGTGTCCTCCGATATACTTCGTGGCACTGTGAGCGACCAGGTCCACTCCTTCTAAGAAAGGCTGGCGCAGAAACGGTGTGGCAAATGTGTTGTCGATCATCGTTTTCAGGTTGTGTTTTTCCGCGAATTCGACCATTTTCGGGATATTTTCCACTCGCATAAACGGGTTTGTGACGGTCTCACTGTAGAGGAGTTTGGTTTGTGGAGTAATGGCCTCCTCTAATTCTTCCACACTTGTAAAATCAACGAATGAAGTAGAAATACCGAATGATTTCAGCTCTTCTTTTAACATATGGAACGTACCTCCGTATAAATCCTCGGCGGCAATGATATGATCGCCCGATTGCACAACAGCGAGGATGCCAACAAGGATAGCCGATAATCCAGAAGAGGTTGCGACACCTGCCGGGGCTCCTTCCAAGTCAGCCACCATCTTACCAAGCTCGTCTGTGTTCGGATTTCCCGTTCTTGTATAGAGATATGGAGATTTCCCTTCATAGAAACCCTCCAACTCTTCTAAAGAGGTAAAAGAAAAGGCAGATGTTTGATAAATCGGCGTCGTCTTACTGCGGATTTCCTCAGTTCCTTTTAACTGACTATGTACGACCTTCGTTGTGAACTTCATCTCTGTCATCCTTCCTGCATCTATGTATTTTTAAAAGTGTATCATATTCAGAAGATTGTGAGGAGTAGGATGTACCCGAAGACATAAAAAAACACCTGTCCAATTGCAACAGGTGCCCTTCGTTTATTGAACGTTATCTAAACATCCGATCAGGCGATTTTCAATATCCAATGCCATGTTTTTCAGTTCATCGTTATCCACCATTTCGATCAGCTTGCTTGGTTTTGCCATACCGATTTTGGTGGTTGAGCCTTCTGTGTATACCGTTACTTTGCACGGCAGGAAGTAGCTTACGAGCATGCTTTCTTCCAGTACTTTTTTGGCTTCATGTGGATTACATACCTCTAATACGACTACTTCTTCATTGAAATCAAGGCCTTTATCCTGCAGCTTCTGGGCAAGATCGAGATTCCATAGCACACCGAAGCTTTCATCTTTCAGAGCGGTTTCTACCGCTTGCACCGCTTCTTTCACACTCATTGAAACTTCCTTTGTGTAATGAAACATGTTCATATCTCCTCCTTTATCTTTCTAGCGAGTCTATATTCTGTTAATACCTCATAGTGTATCAGTTCAAACATCGCTATGTTGAGGTCCGTCCCTCTCCATTATTCCATTCCTTCGACCATTTTACCCATCATTTCTTCGTTCATGGGGCCGACGATTTTGTGTTGGATGATGCCTTTGGTGTCGATCATGTAGGTGGTCGGGATAGTGAACGCCCGGTATTCGTCTCCGATTTCTCCCTTTTCATCCATTGGGATGGGAAAGGTGAGTTCGTAGCCGTCGATGAATTCCTGGACAGCCTTTTCCCCTTCGTCCATGGAGGTCAGGTTGACGGCAAGGATTTCAACGTTTTCTTTATCGGCATTGTTTTCGTAATAACTCTGCATATGGGGCATTTCGGCTTTACACGGAGGACACCAGGTAGCCCAGAAGTTCAGGATAACTTTCTTACCTCGATAATCTGAAAGCTTTACGTCTTCACCAGCTAAGGTGGTTAATTCAAAATCTGGAGCGCGGTCCCCTTTTGCGAGACCCTGCACTGCATTAGACAGATCCATGGATTCATTGGCTAATTGAGCGGCCTCTTCCCTTGCCTTCTTTTCCTGCTGATCCTGAAAAAAGTTCGCTAAGAAAATGCCGATCAGAAGCGCAACGATGGCCAACGCAAAATTTCGTTTATTCATTGTGTTTCCTCCTTACGTTTAAAAGAAAGATGAGATAAGTCATCATGATCAAATACGTCCAGGCGGTGACGGTAAATTCAAAGCCCCCAATGAAGGCACTTAGAAATAGCTGGACTAATGTAAAGATTACCAATAACTGTCCTGCCCAGATATCGCCGCCGGGATCACTGGTTTTTCTAATGGAAAAGACAAGGATCAGCAGATTGAGCAGTACTTGAATACCAGCTAGAAGATAGTGGTGATGAAGCATTTGAAAGACCGCTTCATAGACAAGAACCGTGACCATCCATGAAATGATGATAATAGACGGATGATCTACTTTTTTAACAAATATGTAGGTTAGAGCCGCTATCAGACCTAACCAGTACCCAATGGATCCTCCGTGAAAATAGAGGATCGTAATGGGATGCTCCATGACCGTTTGAACGTCTACCACAATCACACTCAGCTTCCAGACAAGGAAAAAGGTAAATATACTATTGGAATACCAATCGCTCGCTTTTCTATTCCAGAAGAAGAGGAACAAGAATGTGAGTATGAACGATGCGATAATGGATCCCCATGAAGCAGGGAATGTGAAGGAGCCTATAGTGTACCATTGTTCAGTCATAGGCATTCCCCTCCCTTCAGATACTTTCTGGCTTATCTATTATTCTTTCTGACAACAATGTAATATACCGATGGATGCAAGTGACCTACTGTTGTGTGAAACCCGGATGATTTGAGCTGTCGATCGAGTTCCCCGGAAGATATCCGATGATCTATTGGTGGTCCCATTTCAGATTCTACCTTCTCCCAATCCAGGATCAGCCAAATTCCATTTTCCTTCAGCATATCGTGTAGATCCTGAAATACTTTGATCAGGTCGGGAACTTCGTGCAAGACAAAGGCGGATACGATTTTATCCAAGGTACCTTTGTTGAAGCTGAGGTATTCCAGGGATGATTTCACATATACGATATTGTCTACATTTTCTTCGTTTGCACGGTGTTTCAGGTATTCCAGCATTTCCTGCTGCAGATCTACTGCCTGGACCTTTGTTTCAACCGCTTTGGCAATGGGTAGAGTCAGATAGCCATTTCCACAGCCTAAGTCGGCAACGATATCGTCTTTATTGAGTTTGAGAAGCTCGAGTACTTTGTCCACTGGTACGAGCTCCTGACGCTTTGGATCGAGGAGCTTTGACGCTTTATGATGTTCGAATAAATCTCCTGTCATTTGGTTTCCTCCGTTCGGAAAATATACCCTATTATGTATTAGTATCTTAAATTCTACATATACAAGCAAGTTATTTACTCATAGTGTATCCTATAGGAGAATTATTACAGATTTACGGAAAGAGTGTGTGTCTAATCATTGAAATAGGCACGAACTACTTACTGCCTGTTACATAAATAAAACCGAATGCCGGATTGGATCCACATTCGGTTTTATGCTGCTTTTAACCCTTCTAAAATAAGCATAAAGTATGTAACTGTATTTCCACCACGGCGATGGATGATTTCAATGTCGTTTAGTATCCTCTTAACCTCTTGGGCGCCGAGATTTTCAATAATCATCTCGGTGATTTCTTCTGCTGAATATTCACCAACATAGGTATACTTTAATGCAGTACGGTTCCTTCTACAAAAACTTCTTAATTGCCTTTTTAATTCAGTCGATTCCAACATCATCATCCTTACTACAGATTCAAATCCTACTATACTGGACATATAGATAAAAAAATCCCACCAAAAAGGCAGGGTAAATGATACTAATAAAACGTCCTAATTAGTATTCATTGTAATCCATTGTTTTCGGTAACCCGGCGATCATTATTTTAAGATAAAAAAATGGAAGACCCGTGGTTTTGCGTCCTAATCTTTCAATTAGTTTGCCATTTCGAAGGACTTTACAAATCATTAGTTATCATATTTAGGTAATATAGTTGTCATTATACTAGAAGAAAAAGGATATGAAAACAGTCATGAGAATAATATTCCATTCCATTTCCTTACATATTTATGTAATACAAACCAAATGAAATATATTCATAAAAGAAACCCCGCTCATGGCGGGGTTTTCTAATTAAAAGTTAATATATTGACGTGAGTTTACAGCATTGGATTTCGATGCAGTCCAAGAACCTGCATGAAGTTCAAAGTGTAAATGCTGTCCGAAAGAGTATCCTGTGTTACCCATGTAACCGATTCTGTCCCCTTTGTTCACTGCTTGTCCAGAGCTTACTGATGAAGAAGCCATGTGGGCATAAACCGTTGTGAACGTTTGACCATTAATTGAGTGAGTGATGTATACTACGTTACCATAGCTTGAGCTGTACTGACTCTTGATGACATAACCATCAGCTGCAGCTAAGATTGGAACACTGCCACTTGCCGCGATATCTGTACCATAGTGGAAACGTTGCTTACCGTTCAATGTGTCCCAGCCAAAGTTAGTTGTAATCGTTCCATAAGCTGGAGCTGTCCAGGCACCGGCACTCACTGGTGCACTTGGAGCAGGGGCAGGTGCTGCAGAAGAAGAACCACCACCCCTATTGCTGCTCGCAGTTGCCTGTTGTTGTTCTGCTGCACGTTTTGTCGCTTCCGCTTCCGCTTGACGCTTGCGTTCGATTTCACGTTGACGTGCCATTTCTGCTAGACGTGCTTGTTCAGCCTGGATTTCACCTTCAAGCTGGTGTTCCATTTTAGAAAGCTCATCAGATTCTTTTTGAAGATCTTTTTTCTCCACTTCCAAAGAAGCCTGCTGCGCTTCTAGCTGCTTAAATAAATCCGCTTTTTTAGCTTTTTGACTATCAAGATCTTGTTTCAAAGACTCAAGGCTTGCTTTAGTGGATTCTAATTCCGCAAGCTTGCCTTCTACTTCTTCTTGTTTCTTTTCTAATTCAGCCTGATCACGTTTTTGTTCGTCCATGATCTTCTTATCTGCACTTACGATTGTATTGACTGCTGTTACACGGTTGATGAAGTCGCCGAAGCTTTCCGCACCAAGTAGAACATCAAGATAATTTGCAGAGCCGCCTTTTTCCTGGATGGCACGGGCACGTTCTTTTAATAGTTCGTTACGTTCTTCTATCTTTTGCTTTAGAACTTCAATTTCTTCTTTAAGTTTATTGATTTCTGCTGTTGTTTCATCAATCTCTTTTGTTTTCTCGGTAATCTTTGTTTCAGTATCTTTTAATTTTGTACTGATTTCAGCAATTTGTGATTGGATTTCTTGTTGTTTACTGATGTTTTGGTTAATCTCTGATTTTTTCTCATCGATCTTTCCATTGATTTCCTCTTTTTTAGAAGAAACGCCTTCTTGCTGTTTCTTTAAATCCTCCACGGAGGAATTAGCGTTAGCTGTTGTCCCTAACGTTGGTAGACTCCCGATTGTTAATGCTGCTGCAATGGATAATGATATGAAATACTTCTTGTTCAAGCGGCATGCTCCTTTCAGCTTCTATCAACCTATCAAATTTTACACTTTTAAGAATTTACGTACAGACATAAAGCTTCCCCAAGCCCCAATCAGGCAACCCATTAATAGAATTAATCCGTTTACTTGATAGATAAAGGGGGTAAAATCTAATATCTGAATAAAATTGTTTTGTAGTTTTGGTTTAATAAATCCATAAGCATAGTAGTAACCTGTTGTGACAAGAGCGATCGGGATAATAGAACCTAAAATTCCGAGCCATAATCCTTCTAGAATGAATGGCCAGCGTACAAACCAGTTGGTTGCACCCACGAGTTTCATTATCTCGATTTCCCTTCTTCTGGCGACAATGGTGATTTTGATTGTATTTGAAATGAGGAACATGGCGGTAAACAATAGACCGATGATTAACACTAATCCAACGTTTCGACTCATTTCCAATACATTAAATAATCTTTCAATCTTCGCTTCACCATAAAGTGCTTCGTTCACACCTTCATACTTGCTGACTTCAGCAGCGATTTTCCCAGTTTCACGGGGATTTTCCGCTTTTACGATAAATACATCGTATAATGGATTATCCTGTTCGAATAACCTGAAATCGTCTCCTAAATCTTTTACAAGATTTTGAAGTTCTTCTTCTTTAGAAGAATATTCTACGGATTCCACTCCACTTATTTGGCTAATCTTCTTATCTATTTCTTCTACTTGAGCTTTCTCAGTACCGATCTCAAGTAGTACGCGTACTTCAACGTCTTTCTCAATATCGGTTGCAACCTTGTTCATGTTTAGCATAAGTACCATAAACACACCAACAAGTAGCAGGGTTACAGTAACGGCACTCACGGATGCGAATGTCATCCAGCCATTACGTCCGATGCTTTTGAAGCTTTCTCTTAGATGTCGACCATACGTCCTAGCTTTCATAGCCGTAATCACCTCGCTGTTCGTCACGAACAATTCGGCCATTTTCGATGGCAATTACCCGATGCTTGATGGTATTTACGATTTCCCGATTATGAGTAGCCATGATCACCGTTGTTCCACGATTACTGATATCTTCCAAGATGTTCATGATATCCCAGGATGTTTCCGGATCCAGGTTACCCGTAGGCTCGTCGGCAATCACAAGTTTCGGCGTATTCACGATGGATCGTGCAATCGATACACGCTGCTGCTCTCCGCCTGACAATTCATTTGGAAGCATTCTTGCTTTATGCTTTAACCCTACCAGATCCAGTACTTCCATGACTCTCTTCTTTATTTGCTTTGGATGTTCTTCTATTACTTCAAGTGCGAAGGCAATGTTTTCATAGATTGTAAGAGATGGTAACAGCTTAAAATCCTGAAACACGACTCCAACGTTTCTTCTTAAATATGGAACTCTACTAGTTTTTAATTTTGCCAGATTGATACTGTTTACGATGATATCGCCCTTAGTAGGCCTCTCTTCGCGGTACATCATCTTGATGAATGTAGACTTCCCGGCGCCACTTGGACCGACAACATACACAAACTCGCCTTGCTTAATGTGGACGTTAAAGCCATTGGCAGCCATGACACCGTTGCTGTACTGCTTATACACGTCTTTCATTTCTATCATTTTAAAATCACCTAATTTGTATTATGTAGTTACCCTCTTGGCTGTTATCGACATATGTACGGTGTTTGAACACAACGACGTCTTTACCATAATTAGACACGAAATGGCGAAAAACCTCGAATTGCTCTCCCGAAAATTATTATAACATCACTTTGTCCGTTGTTAAGGAAAAAAATTATTACATTTACGTTTCAAAGATTGAAATAATGTGTATATTTTACCTTTTTTATTGTCGGTTATACCTATTTACCGTTATAAATGTAGGTATTTTTATCTATAACCTGGTACTATAAGCAAGGGGAAAAGTTTGATAATGAGCAGATGCTAAACCTTAGGGTGATGCTAATCTGATTAAGTTACTAGGTTATAATTTTTTGCGGTTTTAGTACGGAATCTTAACAAAATCTATCAGATGAGCTTTTGTAACATATATTTAAAGAAGGGAAGGGAGAAAGTATGTGGATAAATCAAAAAAGAAGAATCCTCAATTCAGGACTCTTCTTCCTCACTTACTTCTTATTCGCCAACCACTCTGCCACTGCTTCTGCTTCTTCACCTTCGATGAGTCCTGCAGGCATTTGACCTTTACCATTTTGAATGACTTCCAGGATTTGATCTTTGTTTAATTCAGCACCGATCTTATTAAGGGCCGGTCCCATACCGCCTTCAAGGTTTCCACCATGACAGCTGGTGCATTTATTGTTCACGATTTTTTCAGGGTCTACTCCGCCAGAGCTTGTTTCTGTACTTTCTTCGCCGCCGCCACCGCAGGCTGCAAGTACCAATGAAGCGCCAAAAACAATACCAAGTAGCTTTTTCTTCATTTTTTCTCCCCCTAGGAACACATCGTATTGTCAAAACTTTTATAAGAAATAGGTTATAAATTCCTATAATAGAGGGCTTTTTGAGCAAAAAAATTGCCACCCCCTGAAATCTGGAGA
>NZ_QNRJ01000017.1 GCF_003315075.1 Rossellomorea aquimaris | reverse complement strand
AAGCTGAGGAGGCTCGGCCGAACGTCCGCGGAAAGCGGAGCAGTTCCCCTCACCATCCAGCATAAACCTGGTTGACAGAGCCCTGGCAGATTCTACTCTTGAAAACAACAATCAGTGCGAAAAGTGCATTTGTTAAAGCCTTCAATTAAATAAATTACGGTTATCCCTTTTCATTAAGAAAGAATTCTAGTAAATTAGAAATATTGTGTAACGCAGGAGGTCCTCATGAGAAGAAAATTACCATTTGAATTAACCAAGGAGCAATCATTTTATGAAGCATTATCCGACTGGGTCGGTGACGTGTTTTATGATCTATTGCCTGAAAAGGGATTTGATTTACGGGATGAACAGGTATTTATGGCCTTTCAGCTTAATCAAGCCTATAAAAATAAGCAGGTTATGTTTGCAGAAGCAGGTGTCGGTACGGGGAAAACCCTGGTTTACCTTTTGTATGCGTTATCGTATGCGAGATATACGGGCAAACCGGCAATCATTGCGTGTGCGGATGAAACGCTCATTGAGCAGATTGTGAAAAAGGAAGGCGACATCCAGAAGCTTGAGAAGGCGCTGGATCTTGATATAGATGTTCGATTGGCAAAGTCCAGAGAACAATATCTTTGTATAAAAAAACTTGAAGAAAATATTCCCCAAAACGAGGGTTACCAGGATATGTGGGAGGAATTACCAGGTTTTGTCCACGACAATACTTCCATGAGAAGCTTTAGTCATTATGGGGATAGAAAAGAATATGCTCATTTATCTGATGAAGAATGGAATCAAGTCGGCTGGGATTCTCTTCAAGACTGTATGTCTTGTTCTTATCGCCATCGCTGCGGACTTACACTTCACCGTGAACATTACCGGGGGGCAGCAGACTTAATCATCTGTTCCCATGACTTTTATATGGAACATATTTGGACGAAAGACTCCCGCAAACGGGAAGGGCAGCTGCCACTTCTGCCGGAAGCGAGCTCTGTTGTATTTGATGAAGGTCACTTATTGGAATTTGCTTCTCAAAAAGCGATGACTTACCGCATGAGAATGGAGACCCTTGAAGGCTTACTGGAGAAGCTTTCAGCGTCTGATATGAGGGAAGAAACTTTGTATGTCATTGAAGATATTATGCTGGATAATGAAAAGTGGTTCGAACTTCTGGAGAAAGAATCCAAAGGTGAGACTGGTTCTGAGAGACAATACATTTCCCGTTCTGAAGCCATATTACAGCAGGGAAGAGCCCTAACGGAGAAAATTGAAAATCTATTAAATGAGCTTGTCTTTGAGTCTGAAATGTATGTCATGGATGATTATTTGCTAAAGGTAGTGGAAGAGTATCTTGAGCAGATTCAGTTTTCCTTGAAACTATTCATAGATGATGAAAAAGGAATCTATTGGTTGGAAACGTCAGAAGAAGAGCACACCTTTGTTGTGATGCCAAGATTGGTGGAAGAAATTTTGAGAGATCAAGTGTTTTCTCAAAATATCCCATTTATCTTTTCTTCTGCCACTCTTTCCTATAATGGAGACTTCTCTTATGTTTCTCAATCGCTGGGGATTGAAAAATATGAAAAGTTCTCGGTAGAGTCTCCTTATGAATACGAAGATATGATGAAAGCTTTTCTTCCTACATTAGAAGAAGGTATGGATTCTAAAAATCAGTATGCCTTTGACATGTTGAAGGAAAATCTAGGGAAGTCGTTGATTCTCTTCTCCACTAAGGAAGAAATGAATGTTTTTAGACAATATCAGAAGCAGCAGGGAAATCAGGACTGGAATGTGATTTATGAAGGGGACAGAGAGATTAGTGAAACGGTACAGCAGTTCCAGCAGGAAACCTTTACAGTTCTTTGCTCCTATCATTTATGGGAAGGATTGGACGTGCCTGGAGAGTCACTTTCTCAAGTCATTATCTACTCACTCCCATTCCCTCCTAAGGATCCTGTGTTTGATGCGAAACGAAATCATGCTGAAAACTCAGTGGAAGAAGTGGATATTCCCTACATGCTCCTTCGACTGAGACAGGGAATCGGGCGTTTGATTCGGACTAGCGAGGACAAAGGAACTGTTCATGTCTTGGTGAATGGTCATGAATCAGCTTATAAACAGCTGGTAGAATCCGTATTACCAGTCGGGATTGAAGTGTTGAATTCATAAAGTGTTGAAAGAGCCGCCTGAAATTGGGCGGTTTTTTTGTGGCTTTACAGGTAGAGACATCTCCTCTTTGACTAATATGAAGTCTCTAAGCGCCTCTCTATCAATCATTCTAGCCCAAGTTGCCAGAAAAATATGATAAAATAGATTGAATGTTAAAAAAGGGGGCTTTTTTAGAATGAAAGAATCAGTAATAGAAACAAAAGATCGTTTCCATGATTATGTGAAAAAGATGTCTGCGTACAACGAAGCGCTTGGTTTGATGTTCTGGGATTTACGGACAGGTGCTCCGAAAAATGGCGTTGAACAACGATCTGAAGTCATTGGAATGCTTTCATCTGAGCTTTTTGAAATGTCGACCTCCAATGAAATGGCTGCATACCTGGCAAAATTGTCTCCAGAAATGGACAAATTGGATATCATGACACAAAAACTAATAGAAGAGTGTCAAAAAGAGTATGATCGGAATAAAAAAATTCCCGCTTCTGAATATAGGGAATACGTGGTGTTACAATCGAAAGCTGAAGGTGTATGGGAAGAAGCCAAAGAAAAAGCGGATTTCACTATGTTTCAGCCCTATTTAGAAAAACTGGTGGCATTTACGAAACGCTTTATTGATTATTGGGGCTACGAGGATAACAAATATAATACGTTACTGGATATGTATGAGCCAGGTGTAACGGTTGAAGTGTTAGATAAGGTATTTGGCGATCTTCGAGATCAAATTGTCCCGCTTGTACATAAGATTTCCGAATCGGAACATAAGCCACATACAGATTTCCTCTTTGAACACTTTCCAAAGGATAAGCAAAAGGATTTCAGCTTAAAGATCCTTGAGCAAATGGGGTATGATTTTAACTCTGGCAGATTGGATGAGACGGTCCATCCATTTGCTATTGGTTTAAACCCTGGTGATGTAAGGGTAACAACTAAATATGACGAGAAGGATTGGAGAACAGCGGTGTTCGGGACAATCCATGAAGGTGGACATGCTCTGTATGAGCAGAACATTTCCAAGGATTTGATTGGTACGCCACTATGTACGGGAACGTCGATGGGGATTCATGAATCTCAATCTCTGTTCTATGAAAATTTTGTAGGAAGAGATCATTCTTTCTGGAAGCAGAATTTTTCATTACTGAAGGATTACTCTTCAGGACAGTTTGATTCCATTGAACAGGACGATTTCTACCGCGCAATCAATGAATCGAAGCCATCGTTAATCCGAATCGAAGCAGATGAATTAACGTACGCGTTACACATTATCATTCGATATGAAATTGAAAAGGGATTATTTAATGATGAGATAGACGTGAAGGATCTTCCTGAAATCTGGAATCAGAAATATGAAGAGTACTTGGGAATCCGCCCTTCTCATAACGGTGAAGGTGTCCTTCAAGATGTTCATTGGGCTGGTGGGAGCTTCGGTTACTTTCCGTCATATGCATTAGGATATATGTACGCTGCGCAGTTTAAGCGTGCCATGTTAAAAGATCTTCCTCATTTTGATGAGCTGTTGGAAGAGGGGAATCTTGCTCCCATCAGAGAATGGCTGACCACGAACGTCCATCAGTGGGGCAAGATGAAGAAACCGCTGGAAATCATCAGGGAAGTTACTGGAGAAGGGCTTAATGCCCAATATTTGGCCGAGTATTTAACGGAGAAGTATTCAAAGGTATATTCCTTGAATTAACGAATACATTGGAGGCAAAATCATGGAAATCAACGTTGCATCACTGGATGATAAATTGCTTGTTGGAATAGGCTGGACAGGTCCGTATGGAAGAGGGGCTGAGATCCCGAGACTCTTCACTAAGTTTCTACAGATGATCCCATCCATTCACCACATCAATGGAGATGAATGCATATACGCCCCTTTCCATGACAGAGCGACTGATTTTACGTATTATTGTACCGTAGAGGTTGATCGTGTGGAAAAGCTTCCACCGGGGTTAGTGGAACTGTCCCTCCCTTCCGGTGATTATGCTCACGCTCTTTATGAAGGGCTGTCAACGGAAGTGGAACAGGCCTACTTTTCGATCTTTAATTGGATTAAGGAGAATGGCTATGAAAAAGACACACTCCAGACTGAGTGTCGAGAAATTTTTATCTCAAGACAGGGAAATCAACGAAACGGATGACAAGAGGAAATTAGAGTTGTTTGTTCCAATTAAAGAGAAATAGAAGAGAGGCTGCCAGGGGCAGCCTCTTTTCCATTAGTATAAGTATACATTTAGTAATTTCGTTCCTGACCATGCCGCCTCCGCTTTTCGCGATGTCCAGCTCCAGGGCTTAGAGGCTCGAGGTCATAAGTCAGCCCCACCAAAAAGGCAAAGAGCACCTTTCCGGTGGGGCCGCCTTATGCTTGTCGCCTCTGGGCAAAGCCCTTCCGCTTTTCGATATGTCCAGCTCCGGCGGCTTGGGGCTCGAGGTCATAAGCCAAGTAACCCAAAAAGGCAAAGAGCGCCTTTCCGGGTTACTTGGCTTATGCTTGTCGCCCCAGGGCGAGCCGCCTCCGCTTTTCTTTTTACCACAAACGATACCCTTTTGACGCAGGCGGCGCGTTTTGAATCATGTCTATGAACGGAACGGTATAGGCAACGAGAATGAGAGCTGCTAAGATGGTTAACCAAATCCTCCAGTTTTCAAGAGCCATTGGGGTTTTCTCAGCAGCTTCGGCTTTTTCACCGACTGGGAACTCTTCGTCTCCTTTAGGTGCGAAGAATGCGAGATTGATAAAGATGTATAGAACAAGAATGATCCCGATAAAGAGGATCGTTCCCCCGATGGCTTGTGCAACTTGATATGGGATCCATTCAAGGGCTTGCGGTGCATCCCCATAAGTTGAAAAAGAGGATCTTCTTGGAGCGCCGAGTAAGCCGACAGCATGCATGGCACCTGACATGATGCCCATTCCTACAGACCACACTATGGCTTGCACGATCGCCAGTTTGTTCATTGCTTTCGTTAAGACGCGTCCTGTTAAATGAGGCACGAGCCAATAGGATATACCGAAGAACGTCAATACAACAGAAGTGGCCAAGGTTAAGTGAAAGTGACCGGTAACCCAGATGGTATTATGAACAACCTGGTTCATCTGGTTCGAGGCATTGATTAACCCACCTGCCCCTGCCGGGATAAAGGCAACCATGCCGATAAACGGCACTGTAAAGCGTGCATCTCCCCATGGTAACTTCTTAAACCATCCAAACAAACCGGTAGCTCCTTTGGATCTGCCGTACATTTCAAAGGTAGCGAACAGAGAAAATGCAGTCATCAAGGAAGGTATGACAACCATAAAGGTAAGGACTACCTGTAAAAATTTCCAATACGCGTCAATTCCCGGCTCCACTAATTGGTGATGAAAACCTACAGGAATAGAGAATAGGAGAAACAATATAAAGGAAAGTCTGGCTAACGAATCTGAAAATATTTTTCCACCGATGATCTTTGGAATAATGACATACCATGCCATATAGGCAGGCAGCAGCCAAAAATATACAAGGGGATGACCGAAATACCAGAATAATGTTCTGCTTACGAGTACATCCACCCGATCAACGAGACCAAGAGACCAAGGAAGGAGCTGGAATAAAACCGTTCCTGCCACACCAATGGTGGCGACAATCCACAAGACGGTATTGATGATGGCCATGAATGTTAACAGAGGGCTTGGTTGACCGGGGTTTTCTTTTCGCCAGCTTACATATTTGATGATCATGCCGGCCCCGCCTAACCAGCTTCCAACAACGACGAAGGTCAACCCTAAGTAGAATATCCAGTGTGCCTGCAGAGGAGCATAGAAAGTATAAAGTACAGTCGCTTCATTTAATAGAATCATTACAGCGGCCATGATTGTGCCGATCAGCATGACCCAGAATCCTGACCAGCCTAACAAACGGGATTTCCCGGAATAGGCTCCGGATGTTCGGGAGATGGCAGCGTGCTGGAATCCTAAGATGAAGAAAGTGGTCAATACTAATCCCAGTAATACACCGTGAACCGTTAACACTTGATAATAGCCGATTCCTGCAGGCAATATGAACTTCCCTGACCTTACCAACACTTGTAATAACCCTGCCAACCCACCTAGGGCCAAGGCAATAAAGCCTACATAAATATGTGCCAACGCCAATGTAGCATCTTTTTTATCAATCCTTATAAATCGTTTCATTTTAGTCCACCACCTTAATCATAGATTTCATTGTGTGATGACCCACACCACAATATTCATTACAGACAACGAGAAATTCCCCTGTCTTATCAAGGGTTGTTGTATATTCACTTACAAACCCGGGTTCAAGCATCATATTGATATTTGTCCCTGCGACTTCAAATCCGTGGACAACGTCTTTTGTTGTGGCTATGATTTTCAGTGTAGATCCTTTAGGTACTTCAATTTCCCCGGGTGTGTAGAGAAACGCAGATGCAACAAACACTAGCTCGTAATCCCAAGCTTTTCCTTCCACTCTCTTCAATCCCGGTTCGTTAAAAGGCGAGGTTTTATCCACTTGTTCGGGATTGACGTATGCTTTCGCGCTTGGGGGTTGATGTCCTTGGTGAAAAGCACTGATGCCTAAAATAATTAAAAATAAAATAAGAGACCCTGTTCCTAACGTTAACCACCATTTTTCATAACGATGCATGTGCATGTAAACCACTCCTTCAAAATTAAAAACGATTTAAAAATAGTATGAATACCCCTAGCCAAGTAAGCACTAAAAACCCGCCTAAAAACAGAACCGAAGTAAATGTACCTTTTAATGAAGTAGACTCTTCGACCTTAACCTCTGTTTTTTGATGCAATTCCGGTTTCGGCATATATCTCATTCCTTTCATCTATTGGATGATTGATTTTGTTATCACTATCATAACGGTGCAAACCGCTTTGAATCTGTGATAAATGTCACAGGTTACTTTAAATATTGTGAAATAAATGTGAAGTCAGGAAGAGATAGGTCTTTTAATTGGTTCACATGTGTCAAGAATGTGCATAAAGTGTATGAGTGGGCAATTCATGGGGGGGGCTATCTGATGGAAAAATATTATTGTAAACAGTGCTGCCAGATCTATTCTGAGAAAACGGTTTGTCCTCAATGTCAGATCGTTGTCGAGGGGCAAATCGATATTCATGTTCAAAATGGACAAGGCAATAAGAAAAACGGTTAAAGTTTTCTTGATAAAGGGACTGTGTTAATATATAGAAGATTCAAATAATGGGCAGGGTGGTGTGAGGATGTATTTACCTTCATTTGCATTAAATGATAAATTGGCTGCCGTCACCGGGGCAGGCCGTGGAATTGGACGGGCTCTCAGTATTGGTTTAGCAGAAGCAGGTGCGGATGTAGTCCTGCTATCCAGAACGCGGAATGATTTAGAAGATACGGCAAGTGAAATAGAAAAGCTCGGTAGAAGGGCGTATATCATCCCGACAGATGTAACATCTCGGGAGGAAATTCGAAAAGCGATTTCTTACATAGAAAATCAAAATCGTTCCATTGATATTTTGATTAATAACGCAGGAATGAATATCCGTTCTACTGCCCTTGAGGTTACGGATCAAGAGTGGCAAACCATCATGGATACAAATCTAAAATCTGCTTTTATGATGAGTCAGGAAGCGGGTAAACATATGATGGAGAAGAATCAGGGGAAGATCATTAACATAGCGTCTGTCGCTGGTCACGTTGCCTTACGTACAGGTGTTGTGTACGCTTCAACGAAAGCAGCCATGATTCAAATGACGAAGGTTCTAGCCATGGAATGGGGAAAATACAATATCAATGTGAATAGTATCGGACCTTGGTATTTTAAAACACCATTAACGGCAGAATTATTGCAAAATGAAGAATATGTAAACGATATTCTGGCTGTTACACCTTTAAAAAGAATCGGTGAACTGGAAGAACTTGTGGGACCGGCTGTTTTCCTCTCCTCGGATGCTTCGAATTACGTTACCGGTCAAACCATTTTCGTAGATGGCGGAATGACCATTCAAGGTTTCTAATCACTAAAAGGCTAACCAATTAATTGAGGTTAGCCTTTTATCTATTTCAGGCAATTATTCAATCATAAGAATCACTAAGAAATCTCCCACATTTTCAATGACTATGGGCAGCTTTAGGGCTTTTTCGAACCCGTACATTTTCGATTGTCCAACAATGACGGTAGGGGGAGTGATGTCCAGGGTATGACCGGCTTGAGCTAATAGAGTAGCGAGGTTGCCTGCAATCATATTTCCTAATTCACCTGCAAAAGATTCAAGCATTTCTCCTTC
This sequence comes from Rossellomorea aquimaris, assembly GCF_003315075.1. GTDB lineage: Bacteria > Bacillota > Bacilli > Bacillales > Bacillaceae_B > Rossellomorea > Rossellomorea aquimaris_C. The sequence continues at coordinate 58,707 of NZ_QNRJ01000017.1, read as the reverse complement.
TAATGGCATGCCGAACATTGATGCCCCCAGGGATTGAAAGCTCTCTTCTTCACCATCTATAATCATTCGGCCCCGTACATCTCCGGTAATTCCAATGAGTACACCGATTTTATGCTGACTAAAGGGCTCCGTCAGTAACGAGGGCTGTAAAACGTCAATGTATAGGGGAATCACCCCTTTAATCGCTTCAATAGAACTATTTAGTATATCTGTGACACTTCTCGTTAAAATCATGTCGTTTCCTCCACTATTCTGTCGCTGTAATCATACCATAATACCTGGTTCAAAAGACGTATTATTTAGCATTATTTTCATTAAAATGAACTTTATGGATGAAAAAAACTCTGTTGGTAAGGAATACGGGATCCATACATGATTTGTGAATGAATGGAAAAGCTATCCTTACATGGAAGTGTAAGGAGTGATTAGTTTATGCCTAAAATTGTCTCAGTCGAAACCGAGGTTCCCCCTGTGAAAATTACGCAAAAAGAAGCGGCGGAATTTGCGAAACAGTTGTTTTCCAAAAGTTTTAAAGATATCAGACGTCTTCTCACCGTGTTTGAAAATGGAGAAATAGACAGTCGTTATTTCGTAAAAGATATCGACTGGTTCTCAAAGGAGCATACCTTTCAAGAGAAGAATGATGAATTCATTCATCATGCTGTTGAATTAGGCAGCAAAGTTGTTAAGAAGAGCTTATCCCGACATCAACTTACATTAGAAGATATTGATGCAATCATTACGATATCAACCTCAGGGATAGCGACACCAAGTCTCGAAGCGAGAATTATGAATCATCTGCCATTCTCATCTCATGTAAAACGAATCCCGATTTGGGGATTGGGGTGTGCAGGTGGAGCGAGTGGATTGTCACGTGCCTATGAATACTGTTTAGCTTTTCCTAAAGCGAATGTTCTCGTCCTCTCCATTGAACTGTGTTCTCTCACCTTTCAGCATGGAGATCGGTCAAAGAGCAATCTGATTGGTACCTCATTATTTGCGGATGGGGTGGCTTGTGCCGTTATATGTGGTGATGATAGTCAGGTGCTCAAAGACATTTCACATCCTCTGCCAACCATCTTTGCCACCCAGTCGACATTGCTCCGGGATTCCCTTGATGTGATGGGATGGGAAGTAAAGAATAATGGTCTGTATGTGGTGTTTTCAAAGGATATTCCAACACTTGTAAAGAACTGGCTTCGTCCGAATGTGGAGGGATTCATCCACGATAATGATCTCAGGCTTGAAGACATTAAACATTTCGTAGCTCATCCCGGCGGAAGGAAAGTCATTGAAGCCTACCAGGAAGCTTTAGGGATGGATGAAAGTATGACATCTGAATCTATGAAGGTGTTGAAGCAATATGGGAACATGTCCTCTGTAACGATACTGTATGTCCTGAAGGAATTCATGAATAAAGGCTGTGAACGGGGAGATATAGGGTTAGGTACAGCTTTAGGACCGGGATTCAGTTCAGAACTGCTTTTGATGAGGTGGGAATGATGCTTTATTTTATCCTGTTTTTTTCTGTACTCCTGATTCAGAGACTTGTGGAGCTGTACATCGCCAGATCAAATGAAAAGTGGATGAAGGAGCAGGGAGCGAAAGAATATGGACAATCCCATTATAAACTGATGGTCGCTATCCATATAGCGTTTTTTGTTTCCCTATTAATAGAAGGAGGGATCTTTCATACTGGGGTTAATACCTATTGGCCTCTTCTGTTGACTGGTTTTATCCTGACTCAGCTGGGAAGAATGTGGGTGATCTCTTCCCTCGGGAAGTATTGGAATACGAAAATCATTGTGCTTCCGAGCGCTGAAGTGGTGGCGAGAGGTCCTTATAAATATTTGAAACATCCTAATTATTTTATCGTTACATTGGAATTCTTGATTGTGCCGTTGCTCTTTCATGCGTATTGGACACTTTTTATCTTTGCACTATTGAATCAATTCATTCTCTCTATCCGTATCCCACTGGAGGAAGATGCCCTCCGAATTGAAACCGATTACGAAAGCGTCCACCTCCATACTAAAGGTTGGATTCCCCTAATCAAAAAAGAAAAATAATTTTCTTATTGAAAATGATTATCGTTTTTGATAAGATTCTAATTGAAGATGAAAATTATTCTCATTTATATATTAACAAAAGGGTGGGGACAAATATGGTATCGTTTCTGATAGTGTTTACTGTAATAGTGTATGGCTTCATGATGAAGTATGTTTTATCAAATGTGATGAAGGATTCAGCACAAGAAAAGAAAATATCTTCATACCAGAAAAACTCAAAAACTTTTGTTCATTCAAACCTGATTGCAACCGAAACAACTCGATAGATACATAGCCTTCTTCTCCGGAAGAGGGCTTTTTTGTTTTTTCACTCAATAAACCATCTGCATATACTGATATCGTTATCATTATTTCCTTTGCTTGATATGATTTCATAGAGAAATTGAGATAAATACGATAAAATAAAACCGTTATCATTTTTCTGAAAACAGAAAGGAACTAGTACAATGAGTCAGATAGAGCATAAAAGTACACAATTACATAATACATTGCAACAACTTACAGCCTACCACGATCGGTTCCTTCAAAACGGAGACGACGAGCGGGCTGCAAAGGTAGAAAGATTAGCGGAGAAATTACACAACCATGAATTGATTTTAGCCTTTTGCGGCCATTTCTCTGCAGGGAAGTCAACGATGATCAATCACTTAATGGGAGAAGAAATCCTCCCGTCTAGTCCAATCCCTACCAGTGCAAATTTAGTAAAGGTGCACCATGCACCAACGGATTTCGCAAAAATTCATTATCATCATTCCCAACCCCTATACTTTCAGGCACCGTATGAGTTCTCCACCATTAAGGACTTCTGCAAAAACGGAGAGGAAGTATATTCTGTAGAAATAGGTCGAAGCAAAAGTGAGATGCCGGAGGGTGTATCGATTTTAGATACCCCGGGTGTAGACAGTACGGATGATGCCCACAGGCTGTCAACGGAATCGGCCATTCATCTTGCTGACGCCGTCTTTTATGTGATGGATTATAACCATGTTCAATCTCAGGTGAACTTCGAGTTCACAAAGGAAATGATCCGTCATGGAGTCAAGCTGTATCTCATTGTAAATCAGATTGATAAGCACCAGGAAGAAGAATTGGCATTCAGCGACTTTATAAAAAGTGTAGAGAATTCGTTTGCATCTTGGGGTGTGGTCCCCAATGGGATGTTTTTTACAAGTTTAAAAGCTCCTCATCATCCTCATAATGATCTTGAAAAATTAGAGTCATTGATTGAAGAACAGGTGAAGAAGAAAAGCGAACTGATAGAAGCCTCTGCTGAATCGGCCATCTCACAATTGCGGTCTGAGCATGAGAAGTGGTATGAGGAAGCCCTTGAGAAAGTTGAAGAAAAAGGAAGGGACATCCTGACAGCTGATGAATGGAATGACAAAGCCTCCCTTCTGCAAGCTGAAAGTAGATTGATTGATACTTTAGCAAAAAATAACGTAAAAACGATAAAAGACCATTTTGAGGAAGAAAGAAGGGAAATCCTTAAAAATGCGTATTTAATGCCGTTTGAAACAAGAGAATTAGCGAAAGATTTTCTCGAAAGCAGGCAATCAGACTTTAAAGTAGGGTTTTTATTTTCGAAACAAAAAACAGAAGACGAAAAAGCGCTCAGGATCCGGAAGTTCAGAGAAGATATAAATACCAGGATCGAATCTCAATTAGAATGGCATTTGAAGACACTGGGAAAAAACATGGACAAAGAATACAGTCCTTCATCAGGTCAACCCATCAAGTGGGATCAATTATCTCTTGAAGTGGATGAAACATTCCTTATCGATTTGATCAAACCTGGTGCAGGAATTACGAGTGATTACGTTCTCCAATACTGTGATGATCTTTCTGAGGAATTAAAGAGGAAAGCCAGGAATATTACAAATGATTTGATTGAAGCAACTTTGAATGAAGTGGAAAGCGCGTCTGCAGTAGAGAATTCAGCTTTAGAAACTGAGCTAAATGAACTCCAAAAGAAAACAGGAGTCATCTATCAATGGAACACATTACATGAAGAAAAGACTATCCAACTTCGAAAATTAATGAACATTGAAATCGATCAGAGACAAGCAGATTCTGTTCTCCAACAGTGGATCGTGAATTGGAAGGCAAGGGCGGAAGAGTATATTCTCGCCACTGACATGGAGTTGGATCAGAAAGAGAAAACCACACGAACCAGGGAAAAAGTTGAGACGGAGCCACGGCAACAACAGCAAGCTTCCATTGAAGAGGTTATCGAACGTTTAGAAACGATGACCAGTGTATTCAGGAAATACAAAGGGTTCAGAAAGACGGCAGATTTATTAGAAGGAAAGAAAGAGCGACTGTCCAATCAATCCTTTACAATCGCATTATTCGGTGCGTTTAGTGCGGGGAAATCATCATTTGCCAATGCACTATTAGGGAAGAAAATACTCCCGGTGAGTCCGAATCCGACAACGGCCTCCATCAATCGAATCAATCCGGTATCAGAAGTCGGTGAGCATGAGACTGCTCATGTCCAAATCAAGACGTACGACCAGTTATTTCAAGACATTGTTCATTCACTTTCCTATTTCAATCGCAGTGTTTCAACACTTGATGAAGCAATGGAGGTTGTCCCCGCTTTAACGAGTGAAGGCAGCGGTAAGGAGAATGTACACCTTTCATTCCTGCAGGCTTTTACTAATGGTTATCCTGCCTTTAAAGATAGTATTGGAATGACTAAGAAGGCAAATCTTGATGAGTATAGGGGATTTGTAGCAGATGAAGCTCAGGCTTGTTTTGTGGAGTCCATCGATCTCTATTACGATTGTGATATTACAAGGCAGGGAATCACACTCGTCGATACACCAGGAGCAGATTCGATTAACGCGCGTCATACGGGAGTGGCATTTGAATATATCAAAAATGCCGATGCGATACTATTTGTGACCTACTACAACCATGCATTTGCCAAGGCAGACCGTGAATTCCTCATTCAATTGGGCCGGGTGAAGGACACGTTTGAACTAGATAAAATGTTCTTTGTCGTTAATGCCATCGACCTTGCAAGCGGCGAGGAAGAAAAAAATGAAGTGATCGATTATGTAGAGACGCAGCTGGTTCAATATGGAATCCGTTTTCCGAGGATCTTTGGGGTATCTTCTCTCCAAGCTCTTAGAGAAGCAGATTCAGAAAAATCAGGAATGGATCTATTTAAGAAGGAATTCCAAACATTTATACAGAATGAATTAGTGAGCATGAGTATCGAGTCCGCTCTCAGTGAGTGGGATAGAGGCCTGCAGCGATTTAACCAATACATTCATACGGCTTCAAGTGATAAAGCGTATAAGGAAGTACGCAAACAGGAGCTGAACGATGCGAAGGTTGAGGTTCGCTCACTTATCGATACGAAATCCGTCCACCCACTTGAAATCGAAATGCAGCAAGAATCGAAGGAACTTGTCTATTATGTGAAGCAAAGGGTATTTTTCCGGGTATCCGATTTTTATAAGGAAGCCTTTCATTCAGGATTATTTCTGCAATACTCCAACCAATCCCAAGCGATAAAGGAAGGATTAAAGGAATTTCTTGCAAGTGTCGGATTTGATCTGGCACAGGAAATGAGAGCCACTTCTCTTCGCATTCAGCAGTTCATTCAGAAACTACTGAGTGAGCATTGGTTGGTACTTGAAGAAATGATTCAACAGGTGGAGAAAGAACTGGTATTATCTCCTCAGGACTACCAAAACGAAAGCACCATTGAATTTGAGAACGCATTAAAACAAACAGAGCTGCGACTATTCGAAGAGGCATTTTCTTCATTTAAGAATCCAAAGCATTTCTTTGAACAAGGCGGAAAAAAGAGTGTTCAGGAAAAATTGGAAGCATTACTTCATGAGCCTGCAGACAGCTATTTAGAACAGGAGCAGAAACGGCTGGAAGGTTGGGGTGCTTCGTATTTAAGTAGAGAGTTTGACAAGCTAAAAGAAGAAATGTTGATTCAGGTGATGGAGCAGATCGATTCAAATATTGATGCATTAGAGAGTGTTCAGGACCTCAACAAGCTAAAGTATGATTTGGAGCAACTCGAACAGATTCAATCTTAAAGAAAAGAAGGAGGAAAGTCGTGGCGAATCCTTATCATTGCTGTGCTACATGTATTCACATTCAAGGAGTCAAGACTGAACAGAAGACCTCCTATTTCTGTTCCCGACTGGGCTATGAAACCAAAACCACTTATCAATTTTCTTGCTGGGAACCTAAGGAGGAAGTACTGACGTTAATGAAGAAGAGGGGGATAATATCATGAAGACAATTATCGATACGGATTGGCTAAGTGAGCATGTTCATGATGAGAATCTAAGAATCATTGATTGTCGTTTTTCTCTGGGAAACCCGGCAGAGGGGCGGGAGCGGTACAAAGAGAGTCATATTCCGGGAGCCGTCTTTTTCGATTTGGAAAAGGATTTATCAGGATATGTGAAAAAGCATGGGGGGCGCCATCCCCTTCCGAATATGAAGAACTTTTTGCGCAAGGTGGAGGACGTCGGTATTGATAATGATACAACGGTCGTCATTTATGATGAAAAGGAAGGTGCATTCGCTGGCCGGTGCTGGTGGTTGTTCCAATACATCGGACATGAGAAGGTATATATCTTAAATGGTGGGTTTGCAGCTTGGAAAAAGGCTGGAGGGAAAACTGAATCGACCGTTCCTGTGTTTCCTCTGAAAAGCTATCGTCCAAGCTTTAACGAAACGATCGCGGCTTCTCTGGATGAGGTGAGGAGCATTGCAAATGGGGATCGAGACATCCCATTAATCGATTCCCGTAGCAGAGAAAGATACTTAGGCCATGAAGAACCGATAGACCGCATTCCGGGTCATATTCCAGGGGCGGTCAACCTTCCATGGACAGATGGTGTGACGGAAGGGTATTTTATTCAGGGAGAACAGCAGAATGATCGCTTCGCTCATCTTAATAAAGATGAGCCGGTGATTGTCTATTGCGGATCCGGTGTAACAGCGACACCGAATTTCATTGCACTTAAGGAAGCAGGATTCCATACTGTGAAACTTTATGTTGGAAGCTACAGTGATTGGGTGTCCTATGAGAATCACAAGGTTGAGAAGGAATAATGGCGAATAGCTAATTGGAAAAGGTTCATCACTTTTCCAATTAGCTATTTATTCGTATATGTTATACTTTATAAAGTGAACAAAAACGAGAATGAGCGATGAGGAGTGTATGAATTGAATAATAAAAATGAGCATTTATTACTTATAGATGGTATGGCGCTATTATTTCGATCTTTTTTTGCAACAGCCGTAACGGGTCAATTCATGATGAACTCAAAAGGACTTCCCACCAATGGAGTTCAGGGGTTTATGAAGCATTTACTGATGGCGGCGGACCATGTGAAGCCCACACATATCATAGTATGCTGGGATATGGGGAGTCAGACATTCCGTAATGAAGTATTCAATGACTATAAATCGAATCGAAATGCACCACCTGTTGAACTGATCCCTCAATTTGATCTTGCAAAAGAGGTGGCGGAAGGATTCAATCTTTCGAATGTGGGTGTAGTTGGTTACGAAGCAGATGATTGTATCGGGACACTTGCCAAGATTCATCAAACCGATCGCAAAGTATCCGTCCTGAGCGGTGACCAGGATCTCCTGCAGCTTTTGGACGACAATATTGATATTATGCTCCTGAAAAAAGGCTTTGGTAACTATCAAACCTATACGAAAGAGATTTTTGTGGAAGAGAGAGGAATTACTCCTCAGCAATTCATTGATGTGAAAGCATTAATGGGTGATACAAGTGATGGATATCCAGGAGTTAAAGGAATCGGCGAGAAAACGGCACTAAAGTTGATTCAACAATATAAGGATATTGCAGGTATTCTCGATCATCTGCACGAGTTAACCCCATCTCAACGAAAGAAGATTGAAGTCGATCTGGACATGCTTCATGTTTCAAGAAAGTTAGCTGAGATTCACTGCGAGGTGCCGCTATCTGTTTCGGTAGAAGAAGCTCGTTGGAATAACGTAGCCCATGAAACGCTTTCCTTTGTGGATGACTTAGAGTTGAAGGTGCTTAGAAGATATTTGGTAGGTTCTAATGTGATGGTTGCCACAAGCTAGCCATTTATAGGAGTGTCAGGGATCCGTTTTGGCCCCTGACACTTTTTTATGTGGAAATGCTTACTTTGTATTCGATTTCTTAGCGGAATTTTCCAATTGGCCCTTTGGCTCCATGGCAAATTCTGCATCCTGGGATATCCCTTGTGGATTCACGCTTTTGGCATTTTTACCTTTGTTTTTGTTATTTCCTTTTGTCATACCGAAACCCCTCCTTTACTGTAATCACTATTATTTTGGCTATGTTCATAATAAATATCCTATGTGCAGAGAATTTTAGGACAAACTAAAGACAGGGAGGTGTAAGGGTGAATAAAGGGATTGTTACAGCACTTATTAGTATCGCTCTCGCACAGGGTCTGAAGATTCCACTGCATTTTTTAAAAAAGAAGGAATGGAAGCCTGATCTGTTTTTCCAAACGGGGGGAATGCCAAGTTCTCATAGTGCAGGAGTTGCTTCTTTAACGACATTTATAGCATTAAAGAGGGGTGTCAGAACGATTGACTTTGCTCTTTCATTTATCTTTGGTCTAATCGTCATGTACGATGCACAAGGAATTCGAAGACAAACAGGTGAGCTGACCCTTAAGGTGAATAGTTTAGATGAGCTCGTTCGCAAAGCTCATGATAAAGAAGCGGTAGAATTCGAAGAGAAAAAACCAAAGCGCCTGAAAGAAATGCTGGGGCATCAACCTCAAGAAGTAGTCGGAGGAGCATTACTCGGTTCGTTTATGGGCTACATTGCCTTCCTGTTTTCGAAAAAGGATAGGCAAAAGAAAAAATTTTCTGTAAGATAAGAGGAGACAAAGTGGCGATAAGGTGAGGAGAAACGTGAAAAAGACAACTGAAGAATTTCTCATAGATCTTGAAAATAAAGGCTTCAAATTTCAAGAAGACGCAATTGGCTTCATCTATTTTGGCAAAAAATACACAGATGCCCCGGATGAACTGGTCAATAGCGCCATTGAAATCACATTAAAAGCTCAAAAACAATTCGATAGCAGTTTTTACATGTCCATATTAGAAAGACTTCATTCCCAAAACATCGCATCCCGAAAAGAAGCGCTGAGATGGATGGAGAAACAGGGCTTGGCATAAGACACGGGACCACCCAAAAGTGTTGTTTCCTTTTTGGTGGTCTTTCCTATTGCTCACCATAAAAAAATAGGAGAGCCGTTAATCGGCCTCCTATCTCCCTCCAATAGAATGATTGCAGTCCAAGGCCATATCAGTAATCCGAGCCAAATGAATCCGCCTCTAGTTCAGATGAATGGCTTTTCTTGCCAGCTCATCTGCCGCTTTATTTTCCTTACTGGGTATCCACTTTATGAAGAAAAGGTCCATTTGCTTCGTCATGTCCAATATATCATGGAGTAACTGCTTATATTGAGCATTCCGTACAAACTCTTTCTCTATCGCATGAACGACAGCTTGAGAATCACTCTTCAGCCACACGGTATCAGGATGTTTATCTAAACAGATCTCCAGAGCTTTCTTGCATGCCATGAATTCAGCTTCATGATTATCCATGATTCCTAAAGGAATAGAATATTTTTCCACTTCCCCGTTATGTTTAATCAATATTCCGGCTCCACTTGGCCCTGGGTTACCAGCACTTGCTCCATCAATATTCACTTCGATCATATGCGTTCACCTCAAAGTACATCTTTAGCATAATAGTATAGTAGCACATTAAATAGAAGGTAGGGAGAAGGGAACCTTAATCCATCCCTTCAATAGAATAGCCGGGGATAACCAGTTCCCCCGGCTCCAACCAACGATCACACATCTTTAGGGAATCGTTTAGCCACATAACCAAATGGGGTATCAATAATGGATATGACCCATTTGAGGAGATAGGTCGTAATGAAAATTTCAAACCAGACATCCATCGGATATTCTCCCAGGAAAGCGATGCTTGTGAAGACAAGAGTATCCAATAGCTGACTCACCATCGTACTTCCATTATTACGAATCCAAAACTGTGAATCTGAAGGGAATTTCCTCTTTAAATACGTGAAGATATACACGTCCGTTAATTGACTCACGAGGTAAGCAACTAAGCTTCCAAGAGCAATTCTAGGGATGATCCCAAAGATTGTTGCCAGAGATTCTTGGGCGAAATCTTCAGGATGTGGTTGAAATACTAACACGAGCTGCATAATAATAGTCATAACGATTAAAGTGAAGAACCCCATCCACACTGCTTTCTGGGCTTCTTTCTTTCCATATTTTTCATTAAGGATGTCCGTTACTAAAAAAGCGGTCCCGTACATGGCATTCCCTAAAGTAGCGGTCAACCCGAAAATCTCAATCGTTTTAACGACCTGTAAGTTAGCTAGTATCGTGGATACCCCTATCCATACAAACAGTCCGGTTCGTCCAAACATTCGATACATAATCAGTAGTAAAGAGAATGTAATGAGAACGAAGACCAATCCAAACCATATATTAAACATATAAAGTCCTCCTAATGAAGATGTTAATGAAACAATAGTCCTCATTATACAAATAAAAGCAAAAATGAACAATCGTATGAAGAAAAAGGAGTGAATGATTATGGAAATGAAACTAAAATTTAAATATGCAAGCAAAACAGCGTCGAGTATATGGTTTGAATCCAACTACTTCCCAAGAAAAGAAACAATGATTCATATCGATGATCTGATGAAAACCGGAAGAGTCCATGATCTTGAAATCATAGATGAAATGGGGAATTCGTGGTCAAGAAAGGAATTTATCAAACTGAATCAGGAATTGGAAAAGGAACCAGAAAACATCGTTGTGTATTTCGACGGAGGGTTTGATAAGGAATCGCTCATTGCCGGTGCAGGGATTGTCATCTATTACGATAAAGGTGGAGAATCTTTTAGAATCAGAAAAAATGAACTTCTCGAGGAAATTGAAAATAATAATGAAGCTGAATACGCAGCTTTACATATTGCCCTCGGATTACTTGATGAAATCGGTGTAAAAAATGCCCCTTGTACGATTAATGGAGATTCCCAGGTGGTCATAAAACAGTTGGAAGGGGAATGGCCTTGTTATGAAGAGGGCTTGAGTCGGTGGCTCGATCGTATTGAAGCACTGATCAAAAAGCTTCGATTGAAAATCCATTGGTCCGTGCTGAACAGAAAAGATAATAAGGAAGCGGATAAGTTGGCCAATCAAGCCTTACAAGGGACAAAAGTCCACAGCAATAAACGAATAGAATAATTTCGTTCCCAATTATATACTCTATAAATAACCATACACAGTATGCCTTCGAACAAGCTTAGGAGTGATCACATGAATCGAAAAGAAGTGGTGGATAAAGTGGATGAGCTCATAGACACCTACTGCAACGACTGCTTACTTAAAGCACACTTTCGCAAAGAGTATGGAAAAACCTATGCTCACCGCTTTTGTATAGAAAAATGCACCATAGGAGAACAAATTCGGAATTACGGACAAAAATTGAATTGAAAAATAAAGGGCAGCAATTCTTAGGTGAACCTAAGAATTGCTGCCCTTTGGTATGCTATATTGTTCGAACGATTATAATTTAACTACGTTTGCTGCTTGAGGTCCGCGATTTCCTTCAACAACGTCGAAAGAAACTTCTTGCCCTTCTTCTAATGCTTTGAACCCTTCGCCTTGAATCGCTGAGAAATGTACGAATACATCTTCTCCACCTTCAACTTCGATGAATCCAAACCCTTTTTCATTGTTGAACCATTTTACTTTACCATTCTGCATTTTCGAATCCTCCTAAATCGTTCAAGCACGTTTGTGCCTCTGGAAAATAGTTTTCACGAAATGATTGACTCTCATACGTTAGAAAGAGGCATGAAAATCGTTCACTTCAATGATGTCTTTACTATACAATATGACGATTTTTGAGTCAACATTCCCACCTGTTTTTGCGGAAATGTTTAAACGATTTGGTTAATATTGTCATTTCCGATACTTGGGGACATTCCTAAATCAGTTGTGATGCTGGGATCTGTATTGCTATTGGATATCCTTATCATCTTCCTTCTGTTCAAAGAGTTTAAATTAACCTCTTTTGATCCAAGTATGGCAGCGGCAATCGGTATCCCGGTACTTGCGGTTCATTATATCTTAATGGGTCTGGTATCCGTTACGACTGTATCCGCATTTGATAGCGTTGGTGCGATTCTCGTGGTAGCGATGCTCATTGCCCCTGGTGCTACAGCATATTTACTTACGGACCGATATAAAGTGATGCTTCTATTAAGCGGAGTCATTGACGTCTTTGACAGCATCATCGGATATTACGGGGCAAAGATGTTCGATGTGTCCATTTCCGGTGCAATGGCAGTGGCCGCAGGACTTGTTTTCTTCATCGTATGGATGTTATCACCGAAATACGGGTTGATATCCAGATTCTTAAATCAGAGATTGACAGAGGAGTAATTTAAAGTGCTTGGGTTGTATTCATTCTGTAGTTATAGTAAACTTTTAATGATATTTATGGAAATTTGGAGGGTACAGAATGCCTACACCAAGTATGGAAGATTATATAGAACAGATTTATATGTTAATTGAGAACAAAGGTTATGCCAGAGTATCAGATATAGCAGAAGCTTTATCTGTTCACCCCTCCTCAGTTACCAAAATGGTGCAGAAGTTAGATAAGGACGATTATCTCATTTACGAGAAATATCGCGGGCTTGTTCTGACTCCAAAAGGAAACAAAGTAGGAAAGCGTTTAGTATATAGACATGAACTGTTAGAACAATTCCTTCGTGTAATTGGAGTGAAAGAAGAGCATATTTATGAAGACGTGGAAGGAATCGAACACCACCTAAGCTGGGATTCCATTGATCGTATTGGAGATCTCGTCCAATTCTTCGATGAAGAGAAGGACCGGGTAGAAGAACTTCGAACCATTCAGAATCGTAGTGAATAAACAATCATGATTAATGGAACAAAGACAAGAGGACTTCATGCACATGGCATGAAAGTCCTTTTTGTTGTATTTAGGTACTGTTTTATTCTCAGTGCACGTGTCAGGAAAAGGTTCCCGATCAAAAAATGGAAGGATAGTCATTGAAACTTCCGTCATCAACGGACATACTTGATATTTCTGTTTCTCCCCATTCATTCTCATTCAAGGTCACTCCTTGAAGTAATCCCTCAGAAGCTTCCAATACAGCTTTTCGATAGGAGATTATACGGCCAGAAGAAGTTTGGAAACTGATAATGTCTCCATGGTAGTTCCGTTGAACTTTAGAAATCTCTTCCATACAACATCACCTTTCTTGTTCTGATTATAGAAATAGTATGGACAAAAAGGTTGGAAAACATAATCGACTTGGCAATCCGCTTTATAAGTTTACATAATATTATTATTTATCCAAGGCTCTTTTCGCAAAGATAGTTGTTTTCTAAAATAGAATCTGCCAGGGCTCTGTCAACCAGTTTATGCTGGATGGTGAGGGGAACTGCTCCGCTTGCAGCTAGCGTTCGGCCGAGCCTCCTCAGCTTAGCCGAACGGGGTCTCGGCACGACCGTATTTCCGCAGGAGTCTGTGCAGTTCCCCTCACCATCTTTAATAGGATTTTCATGACAGAGCTTCTAGATGTGCAAAAAAACTAGAATTACCTTTAATTGAGATTGTTTACTAAAATCCTTGTTTTTATTGTTTTCCATTAAGGATACATGCTCAGAAAGTTGATTGGAGCGGAAGGGTGCTCGACTCCTGCGGGAATAGCTGGACAGGTGAGACCCCGGAGGCGCAGCCGAGGAGGCTCACCGCCAGCCCCGCGGAAAGCGAGCATCCTGGAGCGGAAATCAACTATTACTTTCTCCTCTACAATAGCCACAAACTTTACGAATAGAGCCTTATCCAAACAACGTTCACCAAGTCCTCACTCTTGGAAAGAAGGATTTTCGCTGATGGAATGAGAATATAGAACTAAAGAGAAAAATGATTGAGGTGTACATATGAAGAATTCAGAATGGCATACAAGTGCGAAAACCCGTTGGGAAGACAATGCAGATCACTGGCACGAACGAAGTGTTGAAATGTGGACGAGTGGAAGCAGGAAAGCGATCATTCCATTCTTTACTAAACATATTAATAATGGGAACCGTGTAGCTGATTTAGGATGTGGGGACGGGTATGGTTCCTACTTGTTGTATAAGAAGGGGTATGCAGTCACAGGGATGGACTTCTCTGAGAAAATGGTTGAAATAGCGAAGAAGCAAGAGAAGGACCAACTATCATTTCTCCAGGGTGATTTGCGATCCCTTCCATTTCAAGATGAACAATTTCATGCCGTCATGGCGATAAATTCAGTTGAATGGACTGAAAATCCCTTACATACTCTAAACGAAATCGAACGGGTTGTGACTCCGAATGGGTTCATATGTATTGGTTTATTAGGTCCCACTGCTCACCCCAGAGATAATGCCTTTCCACGTCTTCATGGAAAGGAAGTTATATGTAATACGATGATGCCCTGGGAATTAGAGAAACTGGCTAGTGAAAAAGGGTGGAAGAAGGTCGATGAAGACTGGGTCTACAAAAAGGGTGTGAAGCCGTCCTTAACAGAGAATCTCACAAATGAATTAAAACAGGCTTTAACCTTTATGACCTTGTTCATGTTCCAAAAATAAAAAAACATGATCGATTCTCTAATGTGAGGACCGATCATGTTTTTATTAGGAAGGGCAATAATGATGGAGATATAAATTCAAAAGGGATAAGGTTGATTTATAGTGTAAAATAAAGAAATACTATAATTACAGTGTACAAATTGTTTCAAAGTAAAGTTTAGGGAAATGCGTGCTATTTCGTAAAAGATTGAATGATATAAAAGTACAGGCTGCTTAACAGTAAATATGAAATCAGAAGGTGAGTTCAAGTGACGACAACGAAGAAAAAAGTGAAATCAGATATTGAAATTGCTCAACAATCTACTATGCAACCGATCCTGGACATTGCGAAAAAAATCGGTCTCACAGAAGATGATTTAGAGCTATATGGTAAATACAAAGGGAAATTATCTTATGAAGCGATACATAAACTCAAGGACCATGCCAATGGGAAATTAATCCTTGTAACTTCGATAAACCCGACTCCGGCAGGCGAGGGGAAATCAACGGTTACCGTCGGACTGGGGGATGCGTTAAATCAATTAAATAAAAACACCATCATTGCCATGAGGGAACCATCACTTGGTCCAACGATGGGAATCAAAGGCGGAGCAACAGGAGGAGGGTATTCCCAAGTCCTGCCCATGGAGGATATCAATCTTCATTTCACAGGTGATATCCACGCGATCTCGACTGCCAACAATGCTTTAGCCGCATTGGTAGATAATCATATCCATCAGGGAAATGAATTGAATATTGATCAAAGAAGGATTGTATGGAAACGGGCTCTGGACATGAATGACCGTGCCCTTAGACAAATCATCGTTGGTTTAGGCGGACCCCTACAAGGTGTTCCCCGTGAAGACGGATTTGATATTACAGTGGCTTCTGAGATTATGGCGGTTCTTTGTTTATCTCAAAATCTTGAGGAATTAAGAAGAAGGCTTGGAAGAATGGTTGTCGCATACAATTTTACCAAACAACCCGTTACCGTCGAAGATTTAGGAGTTGAAGGTGCACTCACATTATTGTTAAAGGATGCCTTAAAACCTAATCTTGTTCAAACGATCGAACATTCTCCCGCCCTTATTCATGGCGGTCCATTCGCAAACATTGCCCATGGGTGTAATAGTGTCATGGCGACCAAAACAGCCCTTAAGCTGGCTGATTATGTTGTGACGGAATCTGGATTTGGTGCTGATTTAGGAGCCGAGAAGTTTCTGAATATCAAATCTCGAGCTGCTGACTTAGCCCCGGATGCCATCGTGCTAGTAGCCACCATCCGTGCTCTGAAAATGCATGGAGGTCAAGAAAAAAGTGATCTGCAAGCTGAAAACCTTCAGTCTCTGCAAAAAGGATTATCTAATCTGAAGAAGCACATGGAAACATTAGATCATTTCAACGTACCTTATGTGATTGCCGTTAATCGATTTGTGACGGATAGTGATGACGAAATCCAGACCCTTATCAAGTGGTGCGAAAATTTGGGAGTGCAAGTTTCACTAACCGATGTATGGGCTAAAGGTGGAGAGGGTGGAAGAGACTTAGCCGAAAAGGTGTTGAATGAGATCGAAGGGAACACGAAAGAATTTTCTCGCCTATATGAACTTTCTGATTCACTCCAATCTAAAATTGAAACGATTGCGAGTAAGGTTTATGGAGCGAAAGAAGTAGATTACACGGTGAAAGCACGGAAGCAGCTCCAGCAATTTGAAGATCAAGGATGGGGGATCCTGCCCGTTTGTATGGCTAAGACACAATATTCCTTATCCGATGATCCATCTAAACTCGGTCGACCTGAAGATTTTACGATCACAATCAGAGAGCTTAAGCCGAAAATCGGAGCCGGATTTATTGTTGCATTAACAGGAGAAGTAATGACTATGCCAGGCCTGCCAAAAAAACCGGCCGCATTCGGAATGAATGTGGATGATGACGGCAGGGCTGTAGGGCTATTTTAGTCATTGAGGTTTGAAAGGAGAGGAGAACATGTTTGATCCAACAGCATTTGATAACTTAAAGGTAGTCTTTGAGGGAGCAGTCTATGATCTTGATTTAACAGGTGAAATCCAAATCCTTGACCGGAAGGATTTATTTGACTTTGCCCACTATGAACGTTGTTATCAAATACACTATTCATTACCTTACAAGAAATCCATTTCGATAGAATTTCATTTGAAAGCTGATATGGGTCATTTTCTAGCAGAGAGAAAGATGATGACAGAAATGAATTCGGCAGGAGCTGACATCCTCATCGTCTATAAGGGAGATGAGAAGTTGCACCATTGCCGGTCGTTTCTTCAAGAAACATGGAGTAAGGATAAAAATTGGGAATGGAAAGAAGTTACATCTTCTCTTCATCCGACTGCCTACGAGGGGGTTCTGACTTTTAATAGAGTCATTACTGAAGAAATGGTGGATGATGTTCTTCAAATGATTTCATTTTCGGTTGATACTTTACAACAGCTTGATCGAATAGACTTGTAGTACTAAAAAGAGTTCATCACTATATAGAAAAAGGGGATTTTACAATGAGAATAGCCTGGGTAACAGATAGCACAGCATTTGTACCAATTCATTCAAGTAGTAAAGAAAATCACATCTATATCGTTCCAATGAATATACTTTTTGGGGAGCAGGAGTATCAAGACGGTGTAGACTTATCTCCGGAAGAGTTGTTCTTGAAATTAAAGGTAGAAAAAGAAGAGGTGAAAACCTCACAACCTTCAATCGGGACGTTTAAAGAGTTGTATGAAGAATTATCCAAGGACTATGATTATATCTTTTCGATTCATGTTTCTTCTCATTTTAGCGGCACATATTCATCTGCCCATCAAGCTGCAGAGCTGTTAAAGGATACACTACCGAACATTATCTGTATAGATTCGAAGGTCATTTCCAATCCGTTGACAGAATTGATCCTGTTCGGTCAAAGATTGTTGCATGAAGGGAAGGACCCACTTCAAATTAAAGTAGCTATTGAAGAAAGAATCGCTTCTTGTGAAACCTATGTAATGGTGGGCAGCTTAGAGCAACTACATAAGAGTGGACGAATGAGCGGGCTTTCGTTCTTTCTGGGAAGTGTTCTTAATGTAAAACCTATGCTTGCAATAGAGAATGGAAAACTTGAAGTGAAGGACAAGGTAAGAAGTATTAAAAAGGGTTTGACGAGCATGAGCGATCGCTTAGATCAAGCTCTATCTGTGAAAAAAATAAAGAAAGTATCCGTTTTACACGGATTAAACCGGGAAGATGCCTTAGAATGGATTGAACAATTGAAAAAAACGTACCCGGAGATAGAATTCGGGGCCTATCCTTTGGGGGCTGTAATTGGAGTGCATGCCGGCGCTAATACGATCGGAATAAGCTGGTTTGGAGATAACGAAGAGAATTAGTAGAGAAAGGAGGGATGTGTAGAATCATACATCCACTCCTTTTTGTTCTGATTAGAGGATTTTATTTGGTACAATAGAGGAGAAGATGACCATGGAGCGGAAAAAGCTGGACGGTATAATCGACTATTTAAAACGTGAGTACCTGGGTGAGTCTACAGGACATGATTGGTATCATTTGGATCGTGTACGAAAACAGGCACTTAACATAGCCAGGGAAGAAAATGTACCCCATACATATATCATCGAGCTGGCTGCATTGCTACATGATGTACCGGATGATAAGTTCGTGGAAGAAGAAGAGGGGAAGAGAAGGCTGGATCACATCCTATCCTCCATCTCACTTACGGAAACTGAAACGAAATTACTGAAATCGATTATTTATTCCATATCTTATAAGGGTGGTCACGAAGCAGTGTTAACATCGTTAGAAGCGAAAATCGTGCGCGATGCCGATCGTCTTGACGCCATTGGTGCCATCGGAATCGCAAGAACGTTTGCATATGGAGGAAAGAAAGGTCGACCACTGTATAACCCTGAATTTCAAGTAAGGACCGAGATGACCCTCGAGGAGTACAGAAATGGGGATAGTTCCAGTATCCATCATTTTCATGAAAAGTTATTGAAGCTGAAAGACTTAATGTGTACGGAAACGGGACGAAAACTGGCAGAGCAACGTCATGCTTTCATGCTGCGGTTTTTAGAGCAATTTAATAAAGAATGGACTGGTCAAGAATGAGAATGTTAACAGCTGAGAATCTTTCTAAAACGTATGGAGAGAAAACTCTGTTTAAAGATATATCGTTTTCGATAAGCGAGAAAGAAAGAGTCGGACTGATCGGCGTGAATGGAACGGGTAAATCAAGCCTGTTGAAACTCATTGCCGGGATGGAAGAATACGATACCGGAGAGCTTTCGAAACCTGGCGATTATCATATTGCCTACCTTCAACAAGAGCCTGCTTTTGATAAGAATTTAACCGTGATACAACAAGTGTTTCGTGGGGAAGCAAAAATCATTCAGGCTATGCGGAAATATGAAATGGCCCTTATGGAAATGGAGAACAACTCAGAAAATCCTCGAATTCAAGAAGATTTATTTGAAGCTCAAAAGCAAATGGATATCCTTCACGCCTGGGACGCAAGTGCAAATGCGAAATCCATTTTAACAAAACTGGGAATTCACGACTTTTCAAAGAAAATGAGCGAGCTGTCAGGTGGTCAAAAAAAGAGAGTCGCACTGGCAGGCGTCCTTATTGAAACACCGGACTTGTTAATTCTGGACGAACCGACCAACCATTTAGATTACCAATCCATTAAATGGCTGGAAGATTATTTGGGAAAGTATAACGGATCTGTGTTACTCGTAACCCATGACCGTTACTTCCTCGATAGGGTAACGAACAGAATCTTCGAATTGGATGGAGGAAACCTTTACTCCTACAAAGGAAATTATGCTTCATTTATTGAGGCGAAGGCTTCCAGGGAAGAAGTGGAACGCCAATTATCCGAAAAGCAGCAAAATCTTTATCGAAGAGAGCTTGCCTGGATGAGAAGGGGAGCAAAAGCCAGAACCACTAAACAAAAGGCTCGAATTCAACGATTCGATCATTTGGAGGATACGATGTCTTCAGGTCCCTCAGGCGGCCAGGTTGACATAGCAATCGGAGGAAACCGTCTGGGTAAACAAGTATTTGAGTTCAAGGATGCGTCAAAAATGTTTGAAGACACGCAAATTTTAGATGAATTTTCTTTCCTCATTAAGCCTAAAGACCGAATCGGAATCGTAGGTAAAAACGGGAGCGGAAAATCAACATTTCTTAACCTCCTTGCCGGAACCGATGAGCTTACAAGTGGTGAATTACTCAAAGGCCAAACCGTACAGGTCGCTTACTATACCCAGGGTCATGAAGAACTTGATGAGAATATGCGTATGATCGAATATATAAGAGAAGCAGGAGAATATATAACGACGGATAAAGGAGAGCAAATTTCTGTTACTTCCATGTTGGAAAGATTCCTATTTCCCATGAGTACGCATGGGACATTGATCCGAAAGCTTTCCGGTGGAGAAAAACGAAGACTCTTCTTGCTTAAGCTATTGATGTCAAAACCGAATGTCCTTTTGCTTGACGAGCCGACGAATGATTTAGATACAGAAACCCTCACCGTTCTGGAAGATTATATAAATGAATTTTCAGGTGTCGTCATAACCGTTTCCCATGACCGCTACTTTTTAGATAAAACAGCTGAGCAATTACTGGTCTTTAATGGAGATGGACAAATCGACTTTTACTTTGGGGAATATACTGAGTACCTGGAAAAGAACGAAGCTAAAAGTAAGAAGCAGGATCTGGTCAAGAAGCAAGAATCTGCTCCCGTGAAAGAGGAGAAGGAAAAAGAGAAAAAGAGGCTTTCTTACATGGAAAAGAGGGAATGGGACGAAATTGAAGAAAAGATGGCCGACATCGAGGATAGGATAGAAGAAGCAGATGCTGAGCTGCAAAAGGTCGGCAGTGATTTTGATAAAGCACAACAGTTAATGAAAGAAAGTGAAAAACTCAACGAGCAATTGGAAGCGCTCATTGAGAGATGGACCTACCTTTCCGAATTTGCTGAATAAGTCTCTTCATTTAAGGCTTAATGGATACTGTGTTAGAATGGATGGTATACGAACTGTTTATAGAAAGGGGTAACAAGCTTGAGGATAGTATCGATCGAACCTACTCCAAGTCCGAATACGATGAAAGTTCTTCTTGATCAAGAAATGAAAGCCGGGAAGAGCAATAATTATAAAAAAGATGAAGCGGATGGGGCTCCTCCCGTCATTAAAGATATCCTTGCCATTGACGGCATTAAAGGGGTCTATCATGTTGCCGACTTCTTAGCCGTTGAACGGAATGCGAAATTCGATTGGCAAGAGCTTTTGCCACAGGTTAGAAAAGCATTCGGTGAAGATACTCTGGACCAGGAAAGTGAATCTCCCATGGAAGAACATTTTGGTGAAGTGAATGTTGGCGTGCAGATGTTCAAGGGAATTCCGATGCAAGTAAAAGTGACAGACGGGGACCAAGAGAAGCGATTTTCCCTTCCTGCCCCATTCCTGGAAGCGATCGGTCAGGCTCAAAAAGATGGGGATAATGTCGTCCTTCTCAGAAAGTGGAAGGATTACGGCATCCGCTACGGTGACTTAGATGAGATTGGGAACAATGTGACGGAAGAACTAGTTGCAGCCTATCCTTCTGAAAGGCTGGCAGCACTTGTCGAAGAAGCACAGGAAACTACCGATTCCAAGGGACCACTCATTTACAAGAAAAAGCAAAAGGTGAGTGTCTCGGACTTTGAAGCCCCGGACTGGCAAACAAGGTATCAGAAGCTGGATGCGATGGAGGATCCGACGTTAAATGATTTACCTCTCTTGGAGAAAGCCCTGGAGGACGAGAAAGTATCCATTCGCCGATTGGCTGTTGTCTATTTGGGAATGATTGAAGATGAAAAGGTCCTTCCTTTGCTGTACAAGGGTTTACGTGATAAGTCAGTCACAGTAAGGAGAACGGCGGGCGATTGCCTTTCGGACTTAGGTTTTGCAAAAGCTACTCCGGAAATGATTCAAGCCTTAAAGGATAAGAGTAAGCTTGTCAGATGGCGCGCTGCCATGTTCCTTTATGAAGTAGGGGATGAATCTGCATTGCCTGCCTTACGGGAAGCGGAAAATGATCCTGAATTCGAAGTGAAGCTTCAAGTGAAAATGGCCATCGAACGAATAGAAGGTGGCGAAGAAGCAAAAGGATCTGTTTGGAAACAGATGACCGAAGCACGTCACCAATAAAAGAGGGAAAGGGTTGATGATAGATGTCAATGGCATACGAAGAGTATATGAGACAGTTAGTGACGCCGATGAGACAAGAACTTACACAAGCAGGCTTCAAAGAGTTGGATACAGAAGAAGAAGTAGTGAATTATATGGAACATGCAGATGGAACAACCCTGGTCGTTATTAACTCTGTATGTGGGTGTGCAGCGGGACTTGCAAGACCTGCTGCAACGCAATCCGTCATGAATAATGAAAAAACACCGGATCACCTTGTTACAGTCTTTGCTGGACAAGATAAAGAGGCTACAGCCAAAATGAGGGAGTACTTCGAAGGGTACGAACCTTCTTCCCCATCAATGGCTTTATTTAAAGGAAAAAAAGTCGTTCACTTCATCCCAAGGGAAGAAATTGAAGATCATGACATTTCATCGATTATTTCCAATCTGTCCACAGCCTTTAACGAAAATTGCTAAAGACCAAAAAGAAACGGGTGACTCTGTCATCCGTTTCTTTTTATGGTAGGATAAATAAATGGTAGAAAAAACGTACAACGGCACCATTAAAGGAGAATGTTCATCGTGTTTGTCACAACATGCGGGAGAGCGAACCAGGTAGTCATAGAAAAAGCATATAAAACAGCAGAGGTACTCGATATCCCCTATATCCCCAGAAAAAAGAGATCGATTTTACACCATATGAATCTGCATGAACAAAACTGTTTAGTGATTGGAAAAGAGAGACTAGAACTTCATACTAGGGAAAACAATAGCGAACCGTTCTTTTTTCACCCTAATTCCGCTTCCTTCCGAATCAAAAGAATCATTCGCGGAGAGACCGATCCACTCATTGAAGCTGCTGACCTTAAAGAGGGCATGAGTTTCCTGGACTGTACGCTGGGTCTTGCTTCAGATAGTATTATCGCCAGCCATATCGTCGGCGAAAAGGGGAAAGTAGTCGGAATCGAAGCGAATAAGTATATCTCGCATATCCTTCATCACGGACTTCAGGACTGGGTATCGCCACTCCATGAACTGAATAGCGCCATGAATCGAATCAGCGTCATAAATGGACATTTTCAGGAAGAATTAAAGAATATAGATGATGATGCATTTGATGTCGTTTACCTTGATCCCATGTTTGAAGAAGCCTTAACAGATTCTCATGGAATTAACCCGATCCGCCAATGGGCAAGCTATACAGGCATAACAAAAGAAGGAATAGAAGAAGCAATAAGGGTGGCAAGAAAGAGGGTAGTATTAAAAGAACACCATAACTCCCCATTATTCAAAGAACTCGGATTTGACGTGATCAAAAGACCATCAGCCAAATTTCACTTTGGAATTCTGCGTGTTTAAAAGTCCTCATAAATTAATCAAATAAAATAGACAGGCATCTTAAGCCTGTCTAATCATCTAAGTATTAATCAGTAAATCCTAGTACAACGAAATAACCTAATAGAAGTAAGTATCCGATATTGATCATAAGTCCTGTATCCATCTAGTTATCCTCCTTACAAAGTATCCTCATTAATATACTACCACATAAATATTTTTATATCCTACAAAAAAATGAAACCTTTTTCACTTTTTATCCGTAAGAAATAGTATAATAATAGACGTAATACATAGGAAAGGACGTTATCTATGTCAATCTGGCTCAAAAAGTCGTTTTTCATCCTGCTATCCATTTTAACATTTGGACTTGTTTCCCCTTCACAAGCCTTTCTCAATGAACAAAATCACACTATGGCAAAAGGCAATGGAAAGCCTTCGTCGGTCGAATCTGTTCCAGAGGAAGTACTGGAAGAGGAGTCTTCCATTTCCCATGAGGATTTCATAGGGAATATGATGGTACAAGCAGAGAAAAACGCTTATGAAAAGTTCGGGACTAAGATCAAGCCTGTCATAGAAGACGAATTCAAGTCTTTGATCCTTCCTAAGATCGAAAAGGCGATAGCTGATACAGCTGTTCAATTTCCAGAAGAAGACTTAACGTCACTTACTATTTCAGAAGTGCCTCAATATGCAAAAACAGAAAAGATCTTTCATATTTATGACCAACGCTCTGGTGAAGATGTCATACGATTTCATGTAAGAAAAGATCATCCGCCGAAAGATGGCTATTACTTTAACTTTCACTATCATACAGTGCATGATCAATTTCAGGCTCACCATGATTTAGGAAGCATATATTGGGATAAAAACACTCCGCCACAATGGAGAAGTGTCTCGTAATCTCTATTATTATATAGAAATGAATGAAAGCAAGTACGTGGACAAGCGTGCTTGTTTTTTGGTTTCTAATAGGCAAGCCGCCTCCGCTTTAGTATCATCCAGCTCCGGCGGCTTGCCCCTCGAGGTCATAAGTCAAGCTTGCCCTAAAGGCAAAAACCGCCTTTTGTGCAAGCTTGCCTTATGCTTGTCGGGGCAGAACGAGCCGCCTCCGCTTTAGTTATTGGAAACAATCTCTCCTAAAAACAACTCTATCATTATGTTAAAATAGTAATAACAACATGATACTTTCCTTAGAAGAAAGGAGGGACAATAAGTGAAGCGTATATTCATCATCCTCGCTATTTCGGTTACTCTAGTCATTCTGTGGACCAACTCAAAAGCCAACTACAGCGGAACCCTCTTAAAGCATTCTCCCCTTAAAACACAATTGCAACTTCAATCCAGTAAACAGTTAGAAAATATGGTCCTGTTGCCACAAGCTGCATATGATAAAACAGCTGCTATGGAAATGATTGAAAGATTAGATCATATTCCCACCTCACTCTTAGAGTCCACGGATTCACAGGAAATCAAAATAAGGCTGTTTGAAAAAAAATTAACCGATTTTTCTACCACAAGTCACTTGAAAGGAGTGACCCCAAGAGGGTACACTAATAAAAGTATTACATGGGATGACGTTCCTGGAATCGGTGGATCGAAGCTTGTATTAGTGAAAATCGGTCATAGTGAGAAAGGAAGGGGTCATAATTCGTCAAATCTGGAATTACATGAACTCG
Organism: Rossellomorea aquimaris; assembly: GCF_003315075.1. Taxonomy (GTDB): domain Bacteria; phylum Bacillota; class Bacilli; order Bacillales; family Bacillaceae_B; genus Rossellomorea; species Rossellomorea aquimaris_C. The sequence continues at coordinate 33,712 of NZ_QNRJ01000017.1, read as the reverse complement.
CTCACAGTATTGATCGTTACGTCTTAACGGACCTTTATTACGAGCTGGAATTTTTGCCTCTTTGGAAGAGGGAGGCTCCACGGGTATTCCCGAATGAACCTTATTTTCTTCAATACAAAGAAGAATATTTTGCTGAAACATTTGCTATGTATTATTTAAACTCTGAAACTAGAAATCTTCTGAAGAAGAGAGCACCAGCAACATATCAATTCTTTAAAGAACTATAAACTTATAAAAGGTGTGGTCGTTGTGAAGCAATATCTAGACTTGTGCAAACATGTCCTTGAAAAAGGCACCAAGAAAGAAGATCGAACAGGTACAGGCACGATAAGCACGTTTGGTTATCAAATGCGTTTTGATCTAAAAGAAGGGTTTCCTCTACTTACAACGAAAAAGCTGCATGTAAAATCCATTGTCCATGAACTCCTTTGGTTTCTAAAAGGAGATACAAACGTTGAATATCTTCAAGAAAACGGTGTCCGGATTTGGAATGAATGGGCCGATGAAAATGGAGAGTTAGGCCCTGTATACGGTCACCAATGGAGATCATGGTCTGGAGCAAACGGGGAAACGATTGACCAAATAACGAACCTCATTGATACGATTAAAAACAATCCCGATTCCAGAAGAATGATTGTAAGTGCGTGGAATGTTGCGGATGTAGATCATATGGCTTTGCCTCCTTGCCACTGTTTATTCCAATTCTATGTAGCCGATGGCAAATTATCCTGTCAGCTGTACCAACGTTCCGCTGATGTATTCCTTGGGGTTCCTTTTAATATTGCTTCATACGCTCTATTAACGATGATGGTCGCCCAGGTATGTGATCTGGAAGTAGGGGAGTTTGTCCATACTTTTGGTGACGTGCATATCTATCAGAATCACCTTGACCAAGTGAACTTACAGCTTTCCAGGGAGCCAAGATCATTACCAACATTATCTATCAATCCTGAAGTGAAGGATATTTTCGGATTTAAGTTTGAAGATTTCAACCTTGAAGAATATGATCCGCATCCACATATTAAAGGAGCCGTGAGTGTATGATCTCTTTTATATGGGCAATGGATCAGAATCGTTTGATTGGTAAAGACAATGGATTGCCATGGAGGCTTCCTGAAGACCTGAAATTTTTCAAGAAAACGACGGATGGACATGGAATCGTCATGGGAAGAAAAACGTTTGATTCCATCGGTAAGCCGTTACCTAAACGTGAGAATGTCATTCTTACAAGAAATACAAGCTTTCAACCGGAAGGCTGCCTTGTCCTGCATTCTGTGGAGGATATCCTGGAATGGGCGGAAGGAAGAGACTCAGAAACCTTTATTATGGGCGGAAGAGAAGTGTACAAGCAGTTTATCCCTCATGTCGATAAGTTGTATGTAACAGAGATTCATCATGAATTTGAAGGCGACACGACCATGCCTTCCATCCCATGGGAGGATTTCACCTGTATCTCCTCCGTTAAAGGATTGAAGGATGAGAAAAACCCTTACGACTATGAATTTAAGATTTATGTCCGTAAATAGATGAGAAGATAATAAAAGGGTACTGCCGGGACATTCCGTCAGTACCCTTTTATTGGTAAAACATAATCTTGCTTAAACGTAAAACAAAATACAGAAATACATAAAGCTGCTTCCTGCCAGGACGAAAAGATGCCAGATTGCGTGATTGTAAGGCAGTTTGTTCCACACATAGAAAATGGCTCCTATGGAATACATGATTCCACCTGCCAGCAATAGTCCGAATCCGGCACCGGTAAGACTTGCGTACAATGGTTTAATGGCAATGATCACGAGCCAGCCCATCACCAGGTAAAAGAGGGTGGAAACAACTTGAAAACGTTGAACAAAGTAACATTTAAATACAATCCCTACAATGGCGAGTCCCCAGACAATTCCAAACAATGTCCACCCGAGTGTACCTCTCACACTGACTAGCATAAACGGTGTATACGTTCCCGCGATCAGGATATATATCGCCGAATGATCTAAAATGGCAAACAAATTCTTTACCTTCGAAGGCTTAAAGCTGTGTAGCAGGGTTGAAAATAAGTATAGAAGTATCATTGAAGCACCGAAGATAGAGAAACTGACAACGTGCCAGGCAGAGCCTTCATGAACGGCGAAAACGATTAACATCACTAAAGCGGGTATGCTCAAAATCAATCCGATTCCATGGGTAATGGCGTTCGCAACTTCTTCTTTCCAATTGGAAAAATCGAAATCATATGTCAAAAAAGTCTCATCCTTTCTATTATCCCCTCATTGAACGCTCAATGAGTCAATATTGTATATATTTATGATAATCCTCTTATCGTCATTGTGCAATCATTAACATAGTAAAGGGATAAAGTGCGCCTTTTGGATTAGAAATTCTCCTCATAATGATGTATATTCCTAAGTAAAGATAATAAATGAGGTGACAGTGATGTGCGGTAGGTTTTCCTTAACAACCCCTTTAGAAGAATTAGTGAGACAATACTTAATTGATGAATTCCTTGAAGAGTGGCAGCCAAGATACAATATTGCCCCAACGCAAAAAGTTTTGTCCCTTATTTCACATAAGGGCAGGCGCAGAGCGGGAGAGATAACGTGGGGCCTCGTTCCTCATTGGGCCAATCGGAAGAAGTGGAAACCTTTGATCAATGCCCGCAGTGAAACCTTATTGGAGAAACCGAGCTTCAATTCTCTTGTCCATAAGAATAGAATGGTGATTTTTGCCGATGGATTTTATGAATGGAAGAAGGAGAAAGACCAAAAGGTACCTGTAAGATTTCAATTAAAAGAAGAAGAGCCATTTGTGTTTGCCGGATTGTGGGATCGGAGTGGAGAGTTCACAACCTCCACGATCCTTACGACAGAGGCCAATTCCATTGTACAACCAGTACATGAACGAATGCCTGTTATGCTCACGGGTCAGGAAGCGATTGAGAAATGGTTAAACACAGACGATTACTCTTTTGAAGAAGCTTCTTCCGTTTTAACGCCGCTTCAAAAAGACCAAATGAAAGGGTACCAGGTATCCGATATCGTCAATTCACCCAAACACGATTTCCCTGAATGTATTGTGCCTGTTTCATAACCGATTTAGAGAAAAATATTCGTATTTTTGCACGATTAGACATTTTATGCGCCTTAATATGGGGTATAATAAGAGTATAAACGGGTGAAAAAGAGGATTGATACTTTGCTGACAAAAACCATTGAGTTCAAATCAAAGGATGGACGGAAGATCAAAATCTTAGAAGTTCCTGTCATGAAGGAAGATAGCCCGCTCTATTTAAGGGTAAACCTCAGGCTTCATCAATTCATTTCAAAGGTTGTCAATCAGAATGGGCCTATGACCATGTACAGCTTTAGAGAACATTTAAAGAGAACGACGAAATGGTCAGAGTATGAAGAAATTTATCAATCAGAAGAGTTAAAGAATAATGCATAATTCTCTTGGGGCCTGGTCTATGAGCGTATCTTTACGTGGGACCAGCCCTTTTTATATGAATATTCCTACATGTATGAAACAATTATGGACGTTACACGTTCAAAATGTAGAGCAATTTAGACAACCGGTTGTGGAAATCCTTCGTATCTATTTAATTCCTTGGCATTTAACGATATAATACTAATGATATGGGAGATAGGATGTGGCAAAATTGACCAAGATTAAGATTGTAACAGACTCAACAGTAGATTTATCAGATGAGGTCGTAAAGGAACTGGATATACATGTAGTTCCTCTATCCATTTCAATCGATGGAGAGACATACTTAGATAGAGTAGATCTTTCACCGCTTAGCTTTCTGGAAAAAATGAAAGCTTCTAAGGAATTACCAAAAAGTTCCCAGCCGCCGGCAGGAACATTTGTTGAACTTTATGATGAATTAGGAAAAGATGGTTCGAAAGTTTTATCCATACATATGACAGGTGGAATGAGTGGTACAGTACGCTCAGCCGAGTCTGCTGCAGAAATGTCTTCATCCGATGTGGCGGTTGTAGATTCACGCTTTATTTCTAAAGGACTGGCCTTTCAGGTAATGGAAGCTGCCAAGCTTGCCAAAGAAGGAAAACCATTGGAAGAAATTCTGAAAGCAGTTGAAACGATCCGTCAAAATACCAACTTGTTCGTCGTGGTAGATACACTTGAGAACCTTGCAAAAGGCGGTAGAATCGGAAAGGGACGTGCCATGATCGGTTCCTTATTAAATATTAAACCAATCGCTTCATTAGAAGGAGGCGAATACACTCCGGTTGCAAAGGTTCGAAGCCATTCACAGGTTGTAAAATACTTAACAACGCAATTCTTAGAAGATGTAAAAGGGAAGACAATTCGTGGTGTAGGGCTTGTACATGCAGATGGTATCGAGCTTGCACAAAATCTTAAGGCTAAGATTATCGAGAAAACAGGTTACGACCAAATCGATATAGTTCCGACCACACCAATCATCAGTACGCACACTGGAATTGGTGCCATAGGATTTATGTATTACACGGATTGATCAATCCAAAGGCGAAAGCGGATTTTCCTTTCGCCTTTTTCATTCAAAAAGACAGCAGAACCATCTGCTGTCTTTATTCATTATGAAGGCATAGGCGTCGGGGTAGGCTTAGCGTAACCTTCCTTATATTGTTGATCAATAAAGTTTCTAATTTGCTTGATGGATTCACCATTCTTGTACTTCACAATGGATTCCGCCGCAATCTCCAAACACACCTGACATCTGGTACCGTGATCATCCCATACCACTTTTTCCCCTTTTAATTCGTAAACAAAGCAATTCAGATTGCTCTCGTGCCCGGCAGAATCACCGCACCCGCAATAACAAGGGATATATTGTAACAGTTCAGGGTTTTTAGCAGCTGAAGAATAGATAAGCTTCATATTGTCGTCCTTATCATCGAGAAAAGAGGGAAGTGTATCAACGGAAGCCGTCTCCTCCCGAAGATCCCCATTGGCTGCTGTATGATCATGATGGGCTTCCTCCTCCTGATTGCTTGAACAACCCGCAAGAATACCTAATAAACTAAATACAACAGTGAAATATAATAAGAGATTTTTCTTCATACGTGCCCCTTTCCTATACGATTATATATGTATTGTACCACTTTTTAAAAAGCAGGTTCGTCCCTTTTCTTGATGACTTTATGAATCTTATTGCGTCCTCATAACCATTGTCATCATATCATAGAAGTATAATAGGTAAGAAGTATGGTCTGATCTTTCCAATCCATATAGAAGATTCTTTCTTATTACATTGTAAACAAAAGAAAGGAAGTGACCGGACTTGGCTGATAAGAAAAAAGTATTGGTGATTTCAGACTTTGGAATCGATGATATTGTCGCAGTATTATATGCTTACTATAGTGAGACGATTGAAATTGTCGGGATTGTTTCTGATTATGGAAATGTCTCTAAAGCGAGTGCATTGAAAAACGTCAAATATCTTCAAACTATTACCGGGATCACCGATATACCTGTTATTGGGGGAGCGGTCTCTGCTTTAACGGGCATTCAACCAAAATTCTATCCAGATGTACACGGTATCGAGGGATTGGGACCGATAACCCTTGATGATATAGAACTCGACAACTCAGAAATAACCGAAAACTTTTATGAAATCAATGCACTAATTGATAAGTATGCCGGTGAGTTATATATATACTCAGCTGGCCGATTGACTTCCTTGGCAACTGCCTTCGTGCTATACCCGGAAACAATGAAAAAGGTGAAAGAATTTTATGTGATGGGAGGTGCATTTCATGTACCGGGGAATGTGACCCCGACGGCAGAAGCAAATTTCTATGGCGATCCTTATGCTGCCAATATCTTGATTCAACTCGCCCCCAAACAAATTCACCTCATCCCCTTGGATGTAACCATGTATGCTCTTGTAACACCTGCTATGATTGATTCTCTCCATCAATTTTATGTAAATTCTAATGACAAAGTCGGGCAGATCATTAAGCCGATGGTGGATTATTACTATAAGTTCTATAAGAAAACGTACCCTGATATTTCGGGGAGTCCCCTGCACGACTTATTGGCAATGTGGACTCTTGCGGATGGCAATAAGATGATGTTTGAAGAAGTTCCTATCCGGGTTGCCACCAATACAGGCTGGACTTTTGGTCAGAGCATAGGAGATTTCAGGCAATCAAAGGAAAAAGAAAATTGGCAGGTCCACAAGATCGCAAAGCAGTTCAACTATGGGGAGTTTATCACAGAGGTATTCCAGACATTGAAATCTGGCCCCAGCCGATAGTTGATGAACAAATAAACAAAGGCATATAAATTTACATGTTCTTGATGATTTGTTTACAAAGGTTTCATGACGAAACAAGCGTGATATAATAATATTAAAGTGCAAGCGAGGTGACGCATATGAAGAAAATACCGATTATCATGCTCGCTTTTGTTTTTTTCCTGTCAGGGTGTTCGTTAGAAGATGCTGCTGAGCATATTACAAGAGAAGTATCCATATGGGATAAAGATAATCCGAACGAAACTTTCATACCGAAGAACTTAAAAGTTGTTTCAGTGGGCGATTCGTTAACTCAAGGTGTAGGTGATAGTACGAAAAAGGGTGGATATGTCCCTTACTTAGAGAAACATCTGGAATCATTGGATGGAGTAAAAGACGCCCAATTCCATAACTATGGGGTAAGAGGGAACCGTACCGATCAATTATTAAAAAGATTGAAAAAAGAAGATGTGAAAACATCGATCGAACAATCAGATTTAGTCATGATCACGATCGGCGGAAACGACGTTATGAAAATTTTTCGTGAAAATCTGTCCCACTTGAAGTTAGAAGTGTTTCAAGAAGAGAAACGAAAATACCAATTGCGGTTACAGGAAATCATCGAGACGATCAGGAGCTATAACCCAAACGCAGGAATCGTTCTGGTAGGGTTATATAATCCATTCAATACATGGTTTTCCGATATTGAGGAAGTCAACCAGGTGATTCATGATTGGAATGGTGCCAGCCGGGAGATTCTTTCAGATTATGATAAAACCTTATTCGTTAAGATAGAGGACTTATTTATTGATGCAGGGGATACTTTATTATTTGAGGACTACTTTCACCCAAATGATGAAGGCTATAAGATGATTGCAGACCGCATGTTTATAAACCTGACAAACGGGGAAACATTAGCTACATTGACAGATAGAACGAAACCTGTTGAGGAAGAGGAGCAGCCGTCATGAAGAACAAATGGAAGGTCGGTTTTTTTGTTCTTTTAGGAGTGGTATTCATAGGATTAGCCATCATTGTTTCAATGATTTTTATGCCGATTAAGGATGATGCACTGCCTGAAAACAGCAAAAACACCAATCAAGAAGTAGGATTTAACGTAGAAACAAACAAAAAAGATTTAAATCTGATTATTGAACATTATATTGAAGAAGAAGGAATGAAGGGACCTGTAGATTATGAGGTTCAGTTAAAAGACGACGTGGAATTAATGGGTTCTGTTCCGGTATTCACATCAAACTTAGACTTTAAGTTGGATTTTGAACCTAAAGCTCTGGAAAATGGAGACATACTCCTGAAACAGAAATCCATATCCGTAGGACAATTGAATCTGCCCGTTTCATACGTATTGAAGGTAATGAGAGATTCATATAACTTTCCGGAATGGGTGAAGATACAACCTACCGATGAATTAATCTACGTTTCATTACAGGACATGAAATTGAAGAGTGATATTAAAGTAAGAGCGAAGGAATTTGACTTAAAGGAAGATAATATTTCTTTCCGGTTATTAGTACCAGTAGATCGTGCTCAATAGGAAAAAGGTGGCCTCCTGATGGAAGCCACCTTTTTCGTATTGCATAAGTAGACACAATCTTAGGACACATTCGAGTTTACCCTTTTAATAGAATGGCTTCTAATTCAGGGGTTCCGTTGGCTAACCCGACAGCTACGATGGTGTAAGCTTGATTGGGGCTGAATTTAACATTCGGAACACTCAGGACCGTATTTTTACTTCCTGCCACTCTTGCCTCCAGGTTGACTGTCATTGGAGTTAATCCAAGATAGTCGGTAGCTTGCTTGAAGGATACATTCGGAAATATGACGTCTCCACCTTTTACTGCGATATCCACTGCAGGGGCGTCAGGGGAAAGATGAATGAACTTAACCTTTGTTTCTCCACTGGGAACCGTCGGATCATCAATGAACGGAAGGAGTTGTAGTTTATTAAGAGTACCTACAGCGGCGAGAGTATAAATTTTGCCTGGGTCAATTTTTACCTTTTTGCTTATAACAGTCGTCACACTTGTACCAGCAGGATAAACGTCAATATGATATTTCCCAGCCGGTAAAGTTAAATAATCACTTACATCCTTAAAGGCCACATCCCTTAGAACACGGTTTCCATTTACATAAACATCCACATTCGGTGCATCGGGTACAGCATGTAAAACGCGAACATAAGAAGGCTGGGTGGATGTAGTCATATCAGCGCGCTGTGCTTGTAAAGCCAGCCTCATGTATTTTAAATGTTTTTGATAGTAATGAATATGCATGGATGGATCTGTGTATTTATAATAACCGGATAATAGGTCATACATCGCTGCTTTATTCAAATAATCGTGTTGGCTCATCCGTATCTCTCCCTTTTGTTTATTAACACAATAGATTATGCGGAGGAGAAAAAATGGTGAAAGAACCTATTTTTTGAATAAATCAGAAATATTTCTTGCGTTATAGAAGAAAATAATGGATAATAAAATTACTAATTGAGAAAGTGGGTGATGACATATGAGCGTATTTTTGATTTGTTATACAAGTAAACTAAATATGCTTCATAATGGTTCTGCACGTCAACTCACTTTTAACGGGATAATCTGATTTTTTATTCTTTCAAACTTGAAAATCCGTTGACGTGTCGAATCACGCAACGGATTTTTTAATTTTTGGGAGGAACTGAATTGAATAACAGAAAATACGTATTTGAACTAATGGGACACCTTGAAGAAGAAGGATACACGTTAGGTAGAGTTGTGACCGAGCAGAAGGGAGCCTTCATGGTCATGACTGAAACAGGAGATCGATTAAGTAAAATCTCCGGGAAACTCAGGTTCCAAACGGTAAAGCGTGAAGATCTTCCTGCAGTAGGGGATTGGGTTCTCCTAAGCGAAGAAGGCGCAATCATAGAAAAGGTTTTGTCACGAACGAGTAAGTTTTCAAGAAAGAAAGCAGGGGAAGAAGCAGAAGAGCAAATCATTGCTACGAATATAGACACCGTATTTATTCTATCTTCTTTAAATGATGACTTAAACAGTAAACGGATGGAGCGGTATGTACTTCTCTGTTGGGAAAGTGGGGCAAATCCCGTTATCATTCTTACAAAATCCGATACATGTGAGGACATTGAGGAGAAAAAGAGAGAAGTTGAAAACGCATTGCTCGGGGTTAAAGTGTTAGCCATAAGCGCTGTAAATCATGAGGGAATCGAGGAACTGCATCCCTATCTGAATAAGGGCAAAACGGTTGCTCTTGTCGGTTCTTCCGGTGTTGGAAAATCGACCCTAGTCAATCTTCTTGTAGGAAATGACGTTCAGAAGACTAAAGAAATTAGGGCATCTGATGATAAAGGACGCCATACCACAACACACAGAGAGTTATTCTTATTGGATAGTGGTGCATCCATCATTGATACGCCCGGTATGAGGGAGATTCAACTATGGCAGGGACAAGAAGGACTATCCACACAGTATAACGAAATTGAAGAGCTGGCACTTCAATGCAGATTCGCCGATTGCCGTCATGAGGATGAACCTGGCTGTATGGTTAGAGCAGCGATACAAGAGGGAAATCTGTCAGAGGAACGATTCGGGCATTATCAGAAATTGCAAAGAGAAATTGCCTACATGGAGAGAAAAGGGAATAAGCGACTGGAGTCGTTAGAACGAAAAAAATGGAAGAGTATCGGTAAGCAGAGAAAGCTTAAATATTAGATGTAAGATGGACCCTGGATGACTCCAGGGTCTATTTTTATATTGCTATCTGTAAGCCAATTCGACAAGCTTAATATTTTCCCTTTTAACGTGAATGCGTTAAAATCTCTTACAAAGGGAATAGTGAGAGAGAATGAAATGGAAAGGATGATGAGCATGTCGGAAGCTTCGCAGTATGAAAAAGCTACATTTGCCGGAGGATGCTTTTGGTGCATGGTGAAACCGTTTGATGAACAGCCGGGGATTGGCAGTGTGATTTCAGGTTACACGGGAGGAACCGTTCCGAATCCAACCTATAAAGAAGTATGCTCAGAAACGACTGGTCATTATGAGGCCGTTCAAATTGAATACGATCCATCAGTGTTTCCTTACGAGAAATTACTGGAAGTATACTGGCAGCAAATTGACCCAACCGATCCAGGAGGGCAATTCTTTGACCGTGGACATTCGTATAAAACGGTTATTTTCTACCATAATGAAGAGCAAAAGGTGCTTGCCGAACAATCTAAAAAGAAACTTGGGCAGTCAGGCAAGTTTCAAAAGCCGATTGCCACTCAAATTCTGCCTGCGAAGGAATTTTATCCTGCAGAGGAGTATCATCAGGGTTATTACAAAAAGAACCCTGGTCATTATAATCGATACAGCCAAGGGTCTGGGAGAATGGCATTCATTGAAAATCATTGGGGGGAAGAGAAATGAGTAAAGAAGATTTAAAGAAAACGTTAACTCCTGAACAATATGATGTCACACAAAAGAATGGCACTGAACCTCCTTTCAGGAATGAGTATTGGAATACGTTTGAAGAGGGAATCTATGTAGATATCGTATCAGGTAAACCTCTCTTTAGCTCTAAAGATAAATATGATGCCGGCTGTGGTTGGCCAAGTTTTACAAAACCGATCGACGAAGAGGAAGTCACTGAAAAGGAAGACCGCAGTCATTTTATGGTCAGAACGGAAGTAAGGAGTAAAAAAGCAGATTCTCACCTGGGTCACGTATTTAATGATGGTCCGGGACCAACGAAGCTTCGATACTGTATTAATTCAGCCGCTCTGCGATTTATCCCGGCAGAGAAGCTTGACGAAGAAGGATATGGGAAATATACAAAGTTATTTTAATATAATGAAGTGTTGTGAAACTCTTCACATATGTGCTAGAATAGATTTCTGATGTTTACATTGCGCTACATATGTGTATATAAAATATATATAGGAAGGTGAATGATCATGTTAAAGAAACTTTTCGGTAAAAAAGAAGAGGCACCTAAAACCGTTCATGCAGTTGCGCCTTTAACGGGTACATTAAAATCACTTGAAGAGGTTCCGGATCCAGTATTTTCTCAAAAGATGATGGGAGACGGGATTGCGATTGATCCTACAGTAGGTAAAGTCGTTTCACCTGTAGACGGCGAAATCATGCAGCTTTTCCCAACAAAGCACGCAGTTGGGATCAAAGCGAAAAACGGTGCTGAAATTCTTATCCACATTGGTCTTGAAACAGTATCAATGAACGGTGAAGGCTTTGAAGCACATGTTTCAGAAGGATCCAAAGTGAATATCGGTGATCCATTAATTACGTATGACTTAGACCTTGTGAAAGAAAAAGCAAAAAGTACCATCACACCAATCATCTTAACGAACGGTGATGACATGGCTGAACTAGTGAAAAAAGAGTTGACGTCTGTGACAGCAGGACAAGATGAGGTATTGGAAATTTCATCTAAATAATATAGTAGGGAGGGACCGGCTTGATTGCCGGTCTCTTTTTTTAGTGTATACATCGGGATCGGAGCAAATCACCGCAATGTTCCTGTAATCAGCCTATCAACTATTTCTCCTTCTTCGTCGTCATCCCGCCAGACAATATAAATTTCATCGCTTCTTCAGATTTAATATCCAGTATTTCAATATCGCTTTTGGGAATCAAAAAGGTGAATCCTGCTACTTGGAACGTTTGAGGTACGTATACTGCTACGTGATCTTGCAGGTCATTATGCAAATCTGTAAGGTTTTCTGTCGTAATAAAGCCCAGGCATTTCATCCTGTCATTTCTACTGTATACTCTTGTAACCTATTCCTATTATATAGAAAGCCTACGGTACAGAAAAGGAGTAGCCCTAAATAAATTAGGCAAATACACAAACCATTTATAGGTGAATGACATACAGTGTAATGTAAATAAATATTTTTTGAGGAGTGATAGGTATGAACTATGGTTATGGTTGTGATCCATGTTATCAAGGTGGATATGCTTATCCAGTTGCCGGTGTCAATAATTTTGCGTTGATTGTTGTGTTATTCATCCTGTTAATTATTATTGGAGCCGTTTGCTACTGCGGGAAGTGATTCCAGATTTAGTTGTTAAATGAGAAATGAAAAAGAGCCGTCACTCGACGGCTCTTTTTCAGTCTTAAATTTTAAAACTTGAAATAAGTTCTTTCAATTTTTCCGCTTGTTGTGAAAGCTCTGAAGCGCTTGCTGTTACTTGTTCCATCGCAGCAGATCCTTCCTCGGATGCAGCAGCAGTGGTTTCTGTGTTAGAAGCAGTAGATTCAGCAATTTCATTGACCAGGGCAAATGAAGCGGCTACATCTTGACTGAGACTAAGGGTTTCCTGAATATGTCCAACCATTTCATCCACTACCACCGTTGTTTTGGTGGTTTGGCTTAGAATATCTTCAAGGGTGGCGTTTGTTTCATTGGTGATTTCGACCCCTGCGATAACCTCTTTTACTCCATCCGAGTTTTGCTTAATAATGACATTCACTTCTTCTTGAATACTGTGTACGATTTCGGTTACACCTTTTGCCGCTTGTCGGGATTGTTCCGCCAGCTTCCTGACTTCATCTGCCACAACGGCAAATCCTCTTCCATGCTCCCCGGCACGTGCCGCTTCAATGGCAGCATTCAAAGCAAGTAGGTTGGTTTGTTCTGCAATGTCAGTAATGGTACCGATAATCGTCGTAATTTGTGATGAACGCTGTCCTAACGCTTCGACGGTTTCACTTGTATTGGACATGGTTTCTTCAATGTTCAACATTTTAGAAGAAGAGGCTTGAACGGTTTTGCCGCCTCGTTCAGCGACTACTCTCATATCACGAGCGGTTTCTTTAACTTGTTCAGCTTGATTGAATAAGAAACGGGCGGCTTCTTCCAAGCTATTCATTTTTTCTAATGAGGTAGACATCCGACTTGTTGTTTGATCGCTTCCAGCTGCAATTTCAGTAGATGTTTCTGCAATGGAAGTAATCGTCCTTGACGTTTCTTCGGCTGAAGCAAGAAGCTCCTGACTGCTGGCTGAAACGTTTTCTGCCATTTCCGAAACCTGCTTTACCAGGAGGGCAATTCCGGCAATAAGCTGATTTGTATCAGATGCCAGGTCAGCTAGCTCATCCTTGGATTTCACATGAATTCGTTTTGTTAAATCTCCGCCTGCGTTGGCTATTTCTAAAATAGAGCGACTGATTTTCCTTGTGTTCGTCTTAATTGTATGAGATAAAATGATTCCGAAGAAGATAGCCAATAAAACCGCAAATGCTGATAAGCCAATGGTAACGACTTTGGACAGGAAAACCTGTTGATTTAGAGAATCAATCCGATTATTCAGATCCTTTTGTTGGTCGACCACAATCATATCTACATATGAGCGGATTCCGTCCAGATACTTCTTCCCCGTACCAGATTCAACGAGGGTTGCTGCTTGCTCAAGACCTTTATCTTTCCTTGTCTCGATTACCCGATCAACGAATTGAATCCAGAATCCATATTGAGCTTCGATCTTATCTAATTTATCAAGCTGCTCCTGATCGTCCTGTAATAAAGTATTCAAGTCTTCGATGTGACTTTCTACCTGACCTTTACCATTTTGATAGGGTGCCAGAAATCCCGTTGCCCCTGTAATGACAAAGCCTTGTTCTCCTATTTCAATCTCATTTAATACCTTTGATAAATCCTTCACCTTCGTATCAACCTGCATATCGTATGTAATCAACGTGTTGATTTCTTTTCCCAGCTTCAGCATATTGAAGTAAGAAGTAGAGGCAAGGACTAAAAGGACAATGGTCAATAGACCGAAAGACAGAACCACTTTTCCCCGGATTGTCCGGAAATATGAGAAGGCTCCCAAGGTTTTTTTCTGTTTTTCTTTCTTATTTTTCTTCGTTTTTGGTGCTTTTTTTAGATGTTTTTCTCTTGTCTTTTTCACCATTTCCCCCTCCTGAAGATAAGCAAAAAGTAGCATCATAGGATGAACTTACCATTATTTTATACATATCGACCTAATTTATCTAGTCACTTTGCAAACTTTTTGTCGAATTTTTAAGAATCTTAGTACATTTCACTCAATATACTCTTAATGAAAGGTTCTTTTCGCAAAGATTGTTGTTTTCTAGCATAGAATCTGCCAAGGCTCTGTCAACCAGGTTTATGCTGGGTGGTGAGGGGAACTGCTCCGCTTGCAGCTTGCGTTCGGCCGAGCCTCCTCAGCTTTAAAAAAATTATTTGCCAAAAGCTTGTTGTTTTCATTTGTATATAAAGCATCCAAAGAAAGTTTATTTTCACTGAATGATACTCGTCTCCTGAGGCAATAGCTGGACAGATGAGGTCCACTGGCTTTGCATAGTAACTGATTTTTTAGCTATCATAATGAGCATTTTGTACTTATCTATCCGTAATCAGGTAGTTAAAATATAGAAGCACAGAGTGGATTGTAGCGGAAGGCACTTGACTCCTGCGGGAAATAGAGGAAAGGTCGAGACCCCACAGGGCAAAGCCCGAGGAGGCTCGACTTCCTCCCCGCGGAAAGCAAGTGCCTGGAGCGAAAAGGAACGGTCGCTGTTTTCATACCACCACTCATTTAAGAGATGAAGCCACTTTTTTAGAAGGTTTGCAAAACCAGTGGGTGAGACCCTTGAGGCGTGCCGATTACACTCATTCCCGGAAAGCGAGCATCTTATAGCGGAAATCAACCTTTCTAAGATAACAACAAAATTTATAAAAAGAGACTAAAGAAAAGAAAGATTCTGTTTTTCATACATATGAATAATGGTAGGGAAATCTTTTTATGCAACTAGATGAGCGAATCGAAAGAGAGTACGAATCTGATTCTTTCAGGAGGGGGATTATGCCTCATTCGCATTTAATAAAGCCGTTGATTGGTGAACACTATCCGACAATTGATTACGGAAAAGGTGTGTATTTGTACGATACTGATGGCCGGGAGTATATAGATGCTTGTTCTGGAGCAGTTACGGCAAATGTAGGACATGGTATGGAAGAAATTCTTCAATCCATTGTGAATCAAGGAAATAAAGTGGCATTTGTGTATCGCTCTCAATTCAGCAATCAGCCTGCTGAGGATTTAGCGGCCTTTCTTCACGATAAGACAGGCTATCCATGGAGTTTCTTCGTGAATAGTGGTTCTGAGGCGGTTGAGACGGCCATCAAAATTGCCATCCAACATTGGCAGGAACAAGGGAAACCGATGAAAAGAAAGATTTTATCCAGATGGCTGAGTTACCATGGTATCACTTTCGGTGCATTATCCGCATCAGGACATCCATCCAGAAGAGAACGATTCGACTCCTTCTTAGGTGACTGGCCGACCATTGAGCCGCCTTATTGTGTTCACTGTCCTTTCGGAAAAACGCATCCATCGTGTGACCTTGCCTGCGCTTCTCAATTGGAAACGATGATCAGCAGAATAGGTGCCGATAACATTGCAGCATTTATGGCAGAACCGATCATCGGTGCGGCAGGTGGGGCGATTACTCCTCCAAAAGGTTATTATAAACGGATAAAATCAATCTGTGAGAAACATGATATTTTGTTTATTTCAGATGAAGTGATGACAGGCTGTGGTCGGACTGGAACCTTTTTAGCTTTAGAGCAGTGGCAAGTAAAAGCCGATATTGTAGCGATAGGGAAAGGGCTGAGTGCCGGGTATGCCCCTATTGCTGCAACGCTCATTTCCGATAACATTATGGAGCCGATATTGAATGGGTCGAGAGTCATTATGAGCGGTCATACCTACAGTGGAAATCCAATGTCTGCAACAGCAGCACTTGCTGTTCTAAAACTGATTGATTCAGAAAAGATGATTGAAGGTGTCGATCATAAAGGAACCTATTTGAAAAATCTTTTGGATAAATTAAAAACTGAATTTTCCTTTGTGCAAGATGTGAGAGGAAAAGGACTGATGCTGGGAATTGAGCTGAATTCCTTTGGAGCTCCATTTACTTCTTATATTGTTCAAGCCGGGGTAGAATGTGGGATTTTATTATATCCCGCAGCGGCGGGGATAGATGGGAGGAAAGGATCCGCCATTATGGTTGCTCCTCCATTGAACAGTTCGAAAAGGGAGCTCGAGGAAATGGTAAAAAGACTCAGAAGAACCTTTCAAGTAGTAGATGAGAATTGGAAGGAGACCTAAATATGTCCCGTCTTCAAAATAAAAGAAGCAGCTATGAAAATATAAAGCATTTCTTCAATGATGGAATGACCTTGATGTTTGGCGGATTTGGAGGGGTCGGTTCTCCTCCTACTATATGTAAGCACTTATTGGATTGGGGAACAAAGGATATCACGATTATTGGAAATGATACAGGATTTCCTCATATCGGAATCGGACAACTGGTTGCACAATACAGAGTCAAGAAGGTGATAGCCTCCCATATCGGGTCTAACCCGGTAGCAGGTCGATTAATGAGTGAAGGGAAGCTGGAAGTTGAATTCTCTCCTCAAGGAATATTGGCCGAAAGAATCCGGGCTGGTGGAGTGGGGTTGAAGGGTATCGTAACCGAAATAGGCGTGGATGATCCATATTTAAATAAAGGAAAAGAGATACTGGAGATAGATGGGGACCGTTACTTATATGAAACAGCCCTGGTTGCAGAAATTGGGATAGTATATGCCCAAAAAGCCGACACATATGGGAACCTTATTTATGATAAAAGTGCCAGAAATACGAATCCACTTGTGGCTATGGCAGCAGATATCACGATTGTTGAGGCAGAAGAAATTGTGGATGTCGGCGAGTTGGATCCTGAGGGAATTGTCACGTCGGGTGTTTTTGTAGATCATATTGTGTTATCTAAAGGAGTCGACTGGAAATGGGCCTGGGAAACGAATTGAAGGATAAGTTAGCTAAGCGTGCGTCTTTGGAAGTGAAAGAGCATATGATCGTAAATTTAGGGATCGGAATACCATCTCTCGTACCCAATCATCTCCCCCCGGCGTTTCCCGTTGTTTTTCAATCGGAGAACGGGATTATTGGAATCGGACCTGCACCAGGGGAAGGGCAAGAGGACGAAAACTTGTGTAATGCGGGAGGATACCCTGTTTCATTGATGAATGGAGGTTGTTATACAGATAGCTCCATCGCATTTGCCATGATTCGCCGGGGCAAAGTTGATTTAACGATTCTGGGTTCCCTGCAAGTTAGTGAAAAAGGCGATCTTGCCAATTGGATCATACCAGGCAAAAAAGTACCGGGGATGGGAGGTGCGACCGAACTTGCCTCGAAGGCAAAGAGAGTCATCGTGCTCATGACCCATTTAGATAAAAAAGGTGGAAGCAAAATCGTTCGGGAATGCACGCTTCCATTAACGACGAGATCATGTGTTTCAATGATCATAACGGACAGGGCCGTATTTACCATTGAGGATGGTCGAATGATATTAAAAGAACTATTTAATCCATACACACTTCAGGATATTGAAGAGACTACAGATGCTCAATATACCGTGAGTCCCGCTATCAAGTATATAGATTAGGAGGAACCGCTTTGGAAACTCACCGTCTCATCAAGGAAATAATAGAAGAAAAAAAGAAAAGCACTATCAAGCTCCTGCAAAGGCTGGTGCAGGAAGATAGTGTAAGGGGCAATGAATCTAAGGCTCAGGCGATTATCATCGAAAAATGCAGGAAGCTTGGCTTGGAGTTGGACATTTGGGAAGTGAAAGAATCGGATGTGCTGGATCATCCTTTTTATCGTTGTGATCGTGAGAACTTCGAAGGCAACCCAAATGTAGTGGGTGTGCTAAAAGGAACAGGTGGAGGAAGGAGCCTTCTGTTAAATGGACACATCGATGTCGTAACTGAAGGGGACAGGGAGAATTGGACATATGATCCTTACGGTGGTGTGATTGAAGATGGAAAGCTTTACGGAAGAGGGTCAACCGATATGAAGGGAGGATCGGTTGCTTTACTCCTTGTATTGGAAATTGTGAAGGAGTTAAACATCCCACTGAAGGGTGATATCCTCTTTCAAAGTGTGATAGAGGAGGAAAGTGGCGGGACCGGGACGCTTGCCGCCTTAGTGAGGGGGTACACAGCTGATGCTGCCATTATTCCCGAACCCACCAACATGAAGATCTTTCCGAAGCAACAGGGATCCATGTGGTTCCGCTTGAAAGTAAAAGGGAAATCGGCACATGGGGGCACCAGGTATGAAGGGATAAACGCCATTGATAAAGCCTATGCCGTCATTCAAACTCTTCAAGAACTGGAATCATCGAGAAACAAGAGGGTGGACGATCCATTATATAGAAATATTCCCATTCCATTACCCATTAATATCGGAAGAATTGAAAGCGGGAAGTGGCCGTCCTCCGTTCCCGATCTTGCTATCATAGAGGGAAGGGTGGGGGTTGGCCCATGGGAGTCCTTACAACAAGTAGAGAAAGAGGTAGAAGATGCCCTCGCGAAGATGAATGAGGTTGATTCATGGTTTGATCATCATCCTGTGGAAATTGAATGGTTTGGTGGAAGGTGGCAGCCGGGTGACCTTTCCTGTGAACATGAATTAGTGGAGAAGCTTTGCTATCATGCCAATGAAGTATTGCAAACCACTCCAATCATTGAAGCTTCTCCCTGGGGAACGGATGGTGGAATCCTATCTAAGGGAGGGAATATTCCGGTCGTCGTATTTGGTCCTGGAACAACTGAAGTGGCCCATGACGCAAACGAATACATCGAATTGAATAAAATCTACCAAACTGCTGAAATACTTTCCTTATTTATTTTGGATTGGTGTAATAAAGAGTCATAATTTTCCTCTTTATGGGTATAGAGTAATAAATGGTGATTTAACCCTTTTACAATCCGTTGGTCAGCTTCAATGTAATCTTATAAACTTCATATCATCCAAAGAAGGAACAACTCTCATGATTAATGACATAGGTTGTTCCTTTTTATAGTGGTTTGTTTCATAACTTTCCTTATCCCTTCATATGTTGGTAAAAAAGGGGCTTATAAGAATGCAAACATACGAATATATTAAAAAACCGAAGATAGAAGCTGCCATTTATAAAGATGGCTATAACAGAAGGCTGCGGGTGGATGAGTTTAGAGGGAACCCGGTATTACTGTGGGAGTATGTGAAGAAAGAAACTCAGTCCAATCTTTATGAAAAAGTAATTGTGAAAGCAAGACGGGATCAATCTCTCTTTTTTTTCGAAAAAGGGTTCATCTTGGAGGGGGGAGTAAACGCTTACTTTAATGGGGATAAAGCTTTTTTTATGAGTAAGTTTTTAACGGATGAAAGAAGAAATAGCTCGTACTGGAGGGATGAGGATTCCATTCTTCAATCCGTCCAGGAGCTCGGCAGTCACGAAAGCGGAGGTCTTATACCGATTTCCGTCGCGACCCAAGACCATGCAGGGCAGCTGGCCGACCTTTATCAGGAAGTATTTAAGCTATATCCTGTACCATTACACAATCCCGACTATGTGAGAGAGTCAATGAAAAGTGGGACAATCTTTGTTTATATCGAGGAGGGAGGAAGAATCATCAGTGCTGCTTCCGCCGATGTATCTTCAACCTGTAAGAACGCTGAATTGACGGATTGTGCTACACGCTCTTCCTATCGCAAAGGCGGGTATATGAAGCATCTGATCCAAAAATTGGAATGGGAACTGCTTAACCGCGACATTTTCTGTGCTTATACGATTGCCAGGGCACTTTCATTTGGTATGAATGCGGTATTCCATCAGCTCGGATATCGATACGGTGGAAGACTGGCGAACAATTGCATCATCTTCGACAAAATGGAAGATATGAACATTTGGGAAAAAGATTTGAGTGTAATGTAAAAGGATGAAAACCGATTGGGATTCTATTTCATAGGCTAATGTATAGTTGTGTTCCAGGTGGAAAGATACTTTTTTGAAAGTTGGTGGAGTAGATGAAAATGAATCTCTATAAACCGAAAAGGGATTGGAAGGATATTGAGCTTTGGAAAGACGTAACGGATGAACAATGGAATAATTGGTTATGGCAGCTGACAAACACCATCAGGACCCTTGATGACTTAAAGAAAGTGGTAAACCTGACACCGGATGAAGAGGAAGGTGTCAGGATTTCAACTAAAACGATCCCGCTTAATATTACCCCTTATTATGCATGGTTAATGAATGAGGATGACGCGCGCTGCCCTATCCGGATGCAATCCGTTCCGATCGGTCAGGAAATTCATAAAACGAAGTATGATCTGGAGGATCCTTTACATGAAGATGAAGATTCTCCTGTTCCCGGATTGACGCACAGATATCCTGACAGAGTGTTATTTCTCGTAACCAATCAATGCTCCATGTACTGCCGTTACTGTACGAGAAGAAGGTTTTCGGGACAAATTGGAATGGGCGTACCAAAGAAGCAACTTGATGCAGCCATTGAATATATACGGGAGACTCCCACTGTAAGAGACGTACTGCTATCGGGTGGGGATGGTCTACTGATTAATGACCAGATTCTTGAATACATCTTAAAGAACTTAAGAGATATTCCACATGTTGAGATCATCCGGATTGGAACGAGGGCGCCCGTCGTGTTTCCGCAGCGGATTACCGAGAATCTGTGTAATATCTTGAAGAAATATCACCCAGTGTGGTTGAATACTCACTTTAATACATCGATCGAAATTACGGAAGAGTCCAAGAAAGCGTGTGAAATGCTGGTAAATGCAGGAGTTCCTGTAGGGAATCAAGCGGTTATTCTCGCCGGTATAAACGACAGTGTGCCTATTATGAAAAAGCTTATGCACGATCTTGTTAAGATCCGGGTACGTCCATACTATATTTATCAATGCGATTTATCAGAAGGAATCGGCCACTTCCGCGCACCTGTTTCCAAAGGACTGGAGATTATCGAAGGCTTAAGGGGGCATACATCCGGCTATGCCGTACCGACGTAATTTTTTATTGTAAGTATGAAGTACGTAATATATGCCTATACTTTTAACTAAAGAGAAGTATAGGGGGATTTTTTAATTGAAGTTAAACCACCAGTATCACCATATAGCCATCTATTTAAGAATAAGCCAAGAAAAGAAAAACGAAACTGAAGAAACTCTAAAGAATCACAGAGAGATACTGATTGGTTATGCACAATCTATAAAATGTACATATGACATATACGGTGAGGTAATTAGTGGAGGGAAATCTGAACTTGAAGATAGAAAGGAACTAAAACGATTACTAAGCAACATAGAAGAGTATGATGCAATCCTTTGCTTTGAACTATCAAGGCTATCTAGAAATGGCCTTATTTCACAAACGGTAAAACAACATTCTATCGACTATGGAAAGTCAATTTTAACTCCATACCACGAATACGACCTTGCTAATAATGAAAATGATCGGTTAATGTTTGACTTGGGAAGTTTAATTGCAAGTCATGAACACAGTGTTATTGGAAAAAGAAGTAAACTCAATAAGATACAAATGTCAAAAGCAGGGTTACATGTTAGCGGAAATGTTCCCTTTGGATATGTTCGAAATAATACAACTAAAAGACTAGAAATTAAGGAAGAAGATGCTAAAGTAGTCAGATATATATTTGAGCTTCATTCAATTGGATTGGGTAGCTTTAAAATACGCGATATTTTAAATAGTGAAGGATATAAGACATCAAAAAACAACCCTTTTGGATTACCTACAATAAAAAGAATCATAAAGAACCCGGTTTATAAAGGTACTATTGTATTTAATGATAGAAAAAGAAAAAAGAAAAACGGAAAGTTTATATATGAAATTGTAGATACAATTGTAGTAGATAAAGCACATCCATGGATAATATCCCCTGAAGAATGGGAACGTGTGAACCAAGACCGAATAGCAAGGGCAAATAATGCATCTATAATTAGGGAAAAACCAGCGTGTAAGACAGGGACAACTATGCTAAAGGATTTAATATACTGCGGGATTTGTGGAAGAAAAATGTCCATTAGAAAAGATAATAAGAGTAGTACCAGTTATACCATTAAGCGATGTGAATACTTACTAACTGATGGTGTTAAATGTAAAAATAGTGGGATAAAATTAGAGTTTGTAGAAAATGAAATACATAAAGAAATTCAAGAATTTAAAGTTAAATTGATAAAAAGTGTTGATCTGCTTGAGAGTAATGATTTCTCTAATATAGAACAACAGTTGGTAAATAGACTTAATCAAATAGATAAGAAGTTAGAAGAAGTTTTAAACCAAGAGAAACGTCTAATTGATTTAGCAGTTGAGAGGATATTTTCAATAGAAGATATTAGGGTGAAAAAGCAAAATTTATTATCATTAAAACAAAGTTTAGGTGTTGATAAAAATAAAATACTAAAGGAGTTAAATAATCATTCTAATGAAAGTAAAGGTGAAAAAATGAACGGGATTATCGAGACCATTGAAAATTTAAAGGGAAAGAATGCTGAGCAAGTAAACCTGACACTGAAGACTTTTATTAATAAAATTTATTATTCACGAGTTATACCTGAAGAATTACTAGTAAAATCAACCCGAAATGATGAGAGGAGATGTTACCCATTTACATTAGAAATTGATTACAAAGAATAATGTTTAACCCAAGTAGGTTGTGCTTATTGATTCAATCTTTTTTTTTCAGTTAAGTGACTTTAATAAACAAAATCAATTCCCAAGGAAGTAGTAGAAACTGCCCTGTACAATTAATAAGAATAAAATCGATACTGATTGGTTCTCTAGAGTGGCAAAATTAAATAAATAGAGATAATCTTCAAATTAAACCCACAAAAATAATTAAGTTCTTTAATCGGAAATGGAAAGGAACGTTTGAAATGACTTTTGACAATGCAAAAGGAGAGTTAAGTGTTGTTTAAAGATTTTGAGAGGTCAAAAAAGTTTTAATGCAGGCGATTTTGTTAATACGAAAGATGAAACTGATAAACTTAACAAAAAAATGATTGGCAAGACTAGTAATTTTAAAAATAATGAACCCCTACCTTCGTATTACACGAAGGTAGGGGTTTCCATTTCATTAAGACTGATAACTAGTAATTACAAAAAAGATTTCCATAAATATGCCTAGAGTTATAATTTTTGTCGGAAAAGCTAGATAAAGGTAAAAATATGTAGAATTTTCCTAGGGAATTAGTATATAAGGAGTAATATGGGTTGATTTTGTTATGTTAATATAATCAAGGAATTAAATGGTAAATGAAAAAACAGTTCATCAGAACCATTTATTTTTTACTATTAATATTCCAAATAAATTAAATATAAAAAAATAGGAGGAAATTTAATGCTGAAAATACTTAAAAATAAAAATTTTAAATATCTTTTTATTGGTTTGCTGACTTCTCATATTGGAAATAGTTTGTTTATTTTATCATTATTTTGGTATGTTCAATCAAAAACCGGAGAGCCTAAATATTTGGTCTGGCTTGGTTTAATGACAACTATTCCAATTGTTTTTGGCTTTTTTGGTGGAGTATTATCTGACAAGTATGATAGAAGAAATATCATGATGTTTGCTGATGGTTTCCGTTTAGTTTTAGTAATTATCTTGACCTTATTAATCACATTTTCTGAATTTGATTTTTCTTATATTGCGATAATATATCTCTTAATAAACCTGGGTAATTTTATTTTTATACCTGCATGTAATGCGATTATACCTGATATTGTTGAAGAGGATAATTTGTTTGCTGCAAATGGTCTAGTTCAAAGTACCGGGCAAATTTCCACAATTTTAGGAGCGTTAGTGGGAGGAATTCTTTTAACTTTGGTAGATACAAATATTTTATTCCTCGTGAATGCATTAACCTTTTTAGTATCATTGGTTTGCTTATCTTTAATCAAGAAGCAAAAAGAAGATACAAGTAAGGATCCTTTATCTGTTAAGAGCGGAGTTTTTAACCACTATAAAGACTTTGTAGAAGGCCTAAAATATATGTTTTCTTATAATGTCTTAAAAGGTTTGCTACCTGGTATTTTCGTAATTAATCTATTTTTTGTTCCGTTTTTTACTCTAGGGCCTGCTTGGTCCGTTGAAATTCTAAATAAAGGCTCATTTGGATATGCAGCAATGGAAGTATTTATTGCACTTGGAGTATTAACGGGTAGTTTAGCAACTAAGTATATTGATAAGCATCTTTTATTAAATAAGTCAATTGTATTATCACTTTTATTAATGTTAAATATCATATACTTTCCTTTAACATCTAATTTATATATTAATATCCTCTCACTATTTATGTTCAATATGGGATTAGGTATTTGGAATACTTTACTTTTTAGTTTACTGCAAATTCATGTATCAGAAAAATTCAGAGGAAGAGTCTTCGGTAGTTTGTTTAGTATAGTTGGATTTGCATTTCCTTTAGGTGCAGCAATGTTTGGCGTGCTATTAGACTTTATTGACCTGAGGCAGATTTTTATTTTATCCTCTAGTTTTCTTTTCATATCAGTTGTTTATATAGGATTGTTTTTGAACTACAGTAACAAAAAAGTTAAGTCGAATCAAAATGCAATTGAGGTATAGGTATTGAAAACAGTGATTAGTATTTTCAAAAGAGCAATTGTAATTGTAATTTTTTTAAACTTTATTAGTTTAAGTGTAACATCTGCTACTGATAGAGAAGAAACAATTAATGAGTACCTATTGAATGAGATTGATAAAGGTGATATTAAAGATCTTTCGGTAGTAATTGTAAAAGACGGAAAGATTTTTTATCGTAATACATTTAACAAATCAAGTGAAATAATAACAAATAATACGTTATTTGAGATAGGATCGAACTCAAAAGCTTTTACAGCATTAGGTGTCTTAAAGCTATATAAAGAAGGAAAAATCGATTTAAATGATGATATAAAGAAATATCTACCTTGGTTGAATGTAACATTTAATGGTAAAACTGAAAAAATTACTATTCATGATTTATTGCATCATCGAAGTGGAATACCATATTCATCTATATCTGAAATTCCTAAAAATAATAAAAATTTTGGTTTAAAAGCGACAGCTTGGCAGTTAAAGGATTTAAAATTAAATCAAATACCAGGAAAAAAATATGAATACGTAACTTTTAATTATGATTTATTAGGATTAATAATTGAGGAAGTCTCAGGAGAAAAGTTTAGTGATTTTATGTATAAAGAAATATTACAACCATTAGGATTAGAAAATACTACCGTTGGGTATGAATATTTTGGTCATGATAAAGCAATAGGTTACAAAAATGGATTCTTTACAACTTTCAGATACGACGCACCAAAGTATTATGGAAATGTTCCCGCAGGGTATTTTAACTCTAATATTATTGACATATCAAGATGGATTAATATTCAACTAGGAAATATTAAGATCAAAGGATTTGAGGATCTAATTATTTTATCGCAAGAAAACAGTTCTTCTATTAATAGTAAATTAAATTATGCAGCTGGATGGTTTCAACTTGATGATAAAAAAAATACAGAACTTTTTCATGGGGGGAATAACCCGAATTACTCTTCCTTTATTTTAATTGATAAAAAAAACAATATTGGAATAGGAGTACTCAATAATCTAAATACTTCCTACAGTACTAGTATTGCTTATGGTTTGAAGGATATAATTTCTCCAGGGGTTACAGAAAGCATACCCAAAGATTTCAATCAAAGAATAGATAAAATTCTCACGTTTTCAATATTAGTTCTCTTGATTTTTAATGTTTTTCTTTTTCTTAAGATAAATAAACTAATTAAAGAAGATAGAGGACAGAATATTCGTATAAAAATCGTAAACTTGAAAACAATTTTCATTGCAGCTTTAATTACAATATTTTTCTTTTTATTGTATAAATTACCAACTTTGTTATTAGGAATGTCGTGGGATTTTTTAATTGTTTGGTTACCTTTTTCTTTAATACCGGCTGTTATATTAATAAGTTTATTAGTCTTATCAACTGCTATATATTTTTCTATTAGGTTAAGTTTAAGAAACAGACGTGAAATAACATGAATGTATACGCTATAAATGTTTCCGAATTTAATTTAGAGCTTCCTAAATATAATAATTTGATTAGAGAAGTATCAAAATCTTTACAACAAAAAATTATACAACTTAGATATCAAAACGATAAGACTAGATCGCTTGTTGGTGAGCTGCTATTAAAATATATAATTCTTAAAAATAATAGTGGAAAAGTAAATAATTATAAAATTTTCAGGAACAAATATGGTAAACCATATTTAAATATTGACAATCTTCATTATAATATATCGCACGCTGGAGATTGGGTTGTTTGTTGTATAGACAAAAAATCTGTTGGGGTTGATATCGAACAAGTAATTGATATAGACATAGAAATTATAAAGGAGCAATTTCATACAAAAGAGATTGAATTTTTAAACAGTAATTCTAATAACCTGAAAGAATTTTACAGAATCTGGACGGTTAAAGAAAGTTTTGTTAAATATACTGGTCTGGGGCTAAGCTTGTCATTTAAAAGCTTTTATGTGGAATTTGCACAAAAAAACGTTATTACCATTGGATATGAAGACAATTTAGCATTTCCAACTATAAATAATAAAATAAAAATACAATCGTTAATATTAGACTCAAACTATATGCTGTCTATTTGTTTTGAGGAAGGTAGTGAATTTGAAATAACAGAAATTATTAAAATGCAAGATTTGTTAAATTTTTATGAAGAATATAAATTGAAAGGAGAAAAGCAATGGACCTAGAATTCCATAAGTTATCCCATGCACAAAAGAGAATTGTAAATATTGAAAAGGTTTATAGTGACTCTTCAATAAATAATATTTGTGGGTATGCGTTAATTGAGGGAGAAGTAAATTTCAGTACCCTTATTAATTCAATAAATATATTTATAAAGGAAAACGAAGCACTGAGAATTCTTCTGTTTCGAAGAGAAGGAGAAATATTTCAAACAATAATGGAGTATGAACCCAAAAACTTTGAAGTATTTAACTTTGCAAATGAAAGAGAAATGTTATCCTATTTTGATAATCTAGCAAAAATTCCATTTAAAAGTATATTTGAAACCGAGTTATATTCTTTTGGTTTATTTAAACTCAATAATGAAAGATCAGGTTATTTTGTGAAGCTACATCATGTTATTTCTGATGGATGGTCAGTAAATTTATTATCAAATGGAATTGTGGATATTTATGAGAGGTTACTTCAGAAGAATTCATCTAGCACTAGTAACATAAAAATTAAAAATAGATATTTGAATTATTTAAAAAAAGAAACAAACTATTTAAATTCGAAAAGATTTTTAAAAGACAAAGATTTCTGGTCTAATTCACTAAACGATTTCAATCCCTCTATAGATAATAGTCAAACTTTGTATGAAACTGATGCTAAAAGAATCGAGTTTATATTAGATAGTCAGATGAGTAGTTCAATAAGAACGTTTATACAAAGTAACGGATTAAATAACAGTACATTCTTTATTTCAATAATAAAACTATATTACTCTTTGGCATTTAACAATAATAAAAAAATAATAGGGGTCCCTGTTTTTAACAGGGTAGATCATGAACTAAAAGAAACTTTTGGTATGCTCACAAGTACAGTGCCCATATTGTCAAAAATCAATGAAAACAACAGTGTAATTAATGAGATGTATGAAATTCAGAAAGCACTATTTAAGAGTTATAAACATCAAAAATATCCTTATAATTTAATAATCAAAGAATTTTCATCAAATAATCTAAATAACTTAATAGACATTAGTGTGAATGTATACAATATGGATTTAAAAGAAGAAATTGATGGGAAAAAGATAGTAAATAAACCAATTTTTAGTGGGCAGCAGTTTTATTCAAAACAGGTAATTGTTAACAAAATAAATGAAAATTTTGTTATTACTGTAGATTATAAATCTACTGACTATAACGATTTTCAAATAAAAACATTTGTCAATCTTATAAAAGATTTAATTTCAAAAATAACGTTTCAACCCAAAAAGGAACTAACTGTAAAAGATTTAGAATTAAAGCCTCTATATAAACTTGAATCTAAACAAGAAGACTTTGATTCTAATTATAGTTTATTAGAAATTATCGAAAAGAATGCATTACTAACTCCCGAAAGTATTGCAATCATTTCAGAAAATGGAAACGTTAGTTATGACGAGCTAGCAAGTAAAGTTAATGCATTTGCGAATATTTTACTAAGTAGAGGAATTAAGCAAAACTCAAGAGTAGGATTGCTAATGCATAACTCAACTGAAACAATAGTTTCTATCTTGGCAATAATGAAAATAGGGGCTATATTCATTCCCATAGATGGAAATTCTCCAAAGGAGAGAATAAGGTTTATAGTGAAAGATGCGAAAGTGTCTCTAGTCATTATTAATGACAGTAAAAATGGATGGTTGGAAATGTTTACTCCTATAATTCATGTGAATTTAATGGAAATTAATAACTCAATTTACCATAAAACAGAAAGTGTAAGTTCTAAGCCTGATGACATAGCTTACATACTCTATACCTCCGGATCAACTGGTAATCCAAAAGGAGTATTGGTACATAACAAAGGTTTATTAAACTATATTATATGGGCAAGTAAGAATTATTTAAATAGTCCGTTGGATGTATTTGCTTTTTATTCATCTATATCATTTGATTTAACACTTACCTCTATTTTTGCACCACTTGTTAGTGGGAGTAAAGTAGCAATTTACTCTGAAGAAACAAATAAATTTATTCTAAAGAAAATAATAGAAGATAAGACCGCCAATATAATAAAACTTACACCTTCTCACCTATCATTACTTTTGGATATGGAAACAAGTAACTCTAGCTTAAAAACTTTTATTGTAGGAGGAGAACAATTATTAACTAGTTTAGCAAGTGATATTTATGAAAGGTTCGACCATCCTAATATTTACAATGAATATGGACCAACAGAAACGGTAGTAGGCTGCATGACATTTAAATTTAACCCGAAAACATATGTAAATAATTATGCTGTTCCGATTGGTGAGCCAATTAGTAATACAACTATTCATTTGTTAAACGAAAATTTAGAACCCACTTTACCAGGCGAGATAGGTGAAATTTTTGTCTCAGGTACAGGAGTCTCAAAAGGGTATTTGAATTTACCTGAAGTGACCCAAAAGAGTTTTATTAAGAGAAATGATAAAACTCTTTATAAAACAGGAGATTTAGCAAGGTTTATAAATGGAGAAAATTTGGAATATGTGGGTAGGAAAGATAATCAGGTCAAAATAAACGGCCATAGAATTGAATTAGATGAGATTAGTAATAACCTATTAAAACATTCTAATATTAGTGAAGTTGCTTTAATGCAACATCCTTCCCAAAGTATAATTTGTGCATTTATTATCGGTAAGAATACACTTACGAATACAGAAGTATCAAGATACCTTTCAGAAAAAGTTCCAAGTTACATGATACCAAGGAGTATTATGCTAGTTGATGAAATTCCACTTACACATAATGGAAAGGTAGATAAAAACAAATTATTATCTCTTTTAGAAATAGACCAATTTCAAATCAACTATCAATCAGAAAATGAGATATCAAAAATTTTACTGTCAACAGTTAAAGAAGTGCTGAAGTTAAACGAAGTTACAATTAATGACAACTTCTTCTTGTTGGGTGGCGATTCCATAAAAGCTATGCAACTTACAAGTAAGTTGAGGATTTCCGGGTACCTCTTAGACGTTCGGGATGTGATATTAACACCACTTTTATATGATTTAGTACACCTGATTAAAATAAACAAGAAAATTCCTTCTAATTCTAGTTTACAAAACGGATTCATTGAAAATTCTCCGATGATGGACTGGTTTTTGAGTAAAGAATTCAAAGAAAAGCATTATTGGAACCAATCAATATTAATTGAGACCATGAAAAGTATAGAACTATCCGAATATAAAAATGCTTATAACAAGCTTATTAAAGCACATGACTCTCTAAGATTAAATCTAGATTCTCAAAAAATGAAAATGTATTTTAATAATGCATTTATAAACGGTGATCCTTCAGAAGATGGTTTAATTTATTTTGATTATTCGGGGAAATCCACCGAAGATAATATAGAAGATATTTACAGTATATGTAATGAAATAAAAAGCAAAATGGATGTAGAAAAAGATTTGTGTTTTAAAATATTGATATTTGATTTTGGTGAACAGAAAGAAAAATGGATACTGTTCACTGCACATCACCTATTAGTGGATGGAGTTTCTTGGAGAATTATCCTCGAAGATTTTGAACGAACGCTATCAGATCCAGATTACAATTTAATTTCTTTTAAAAGTGATTCAATTAAGGAATGGAACAACAAAGTTAATACTGTTTTGCAAAATAAAAAGTCTAAAAAAGCAGAGACTATAGATAATACTATTCTCAAGGTAGAAAAAGAAAGTTATGTCAGTACTGAAATGAACAATGAAAAAACATCATCAAAATTAGACTTAAGACAAACAAATTCATTCCTTGCAACTACTCATTTAACTGCGAATGAGGTATTGTTAGCTGCATTTGTTATTTCTTTAAGAGATTCTACTGGAAAGAATGATATAAGTTTCGAACTTGAAACACATGGTAGAGATATAAATGGATTCGACTATGACGTTAGTAGAACAGTCGGTTGGTTTACAAATATGTTCTTAGCTCAATTTTATTTACCAAAAAACACTTGCTACGAAAAAATCATTTATTCCATAAAAGAGCAAATTAGAGAGAATTATAAAAATGCATTTGACAATACTCTAGAATATTGTATGACTAATAATATTACTCTAGCTAATTCACCAATAAGGTTTAATTTTTTAGGTGATTTGGATAACACTTTTGATAGCAAGGATTTTAAAATTTCGTATCGATCTCTAGGAAGAGATAAAGGTTTGTCAAATTCACTTACTACTTCAATTGAATTTAATTTATTTGTAGTGAATGGGCTTCTAAATATAGAAGCAAGTTATGATTCTTCAAAGTATGATATCACGTCAGTATTAAAATTTATTGAAAAATTTAAAGAGCAAATCAATGAAATTGCTGAATATTCAAAGATGAATCAAACTCTTTTTACGCCATCGGATTTTGAAACGGTTGATATTAGTGAAGAGGATTTATTTGAATTGATAGATATGAATTGAAAGAAAGTTAAGGAGTAGTTATTTTATGAAGAATATAAAGTTATTCTGCTTCCCTTATGCAGGCGGATCTTCAAATTCCATTTTTTTTAAATTTAGAAAGGAAGTTAATCAAAATATTGATGTTATTCCTATTGAATTAAAAGGAAGAGGAAGTAGATTTACAGAACCATTTTACGAGTCTTTTGAAGAATTAATTGAAGATGTTTATTCTATCATTGACCCTGAAACCATTGAATCGGAATACGCATTTTTTGGTCACAGTATGGGTGCTAAGATAGCATATTATTTATGTGATAGAAATGAAAAACTTTGTTCTCCACAACCAGTTCACTTATTTTTATCAGGGGCTCTACCACCTACTCGCAGAGCGTTTGAGAGAAAGATTTATCTTTATAATAATGACGATTTCTTCAAGGAAGTAATTAAATTGGGGGGGACACCTCGAGAAGTTCAAGAAAATAAGGAATTGCAGAAAATTTATATTCCTATTCTGAAAAACGATTTCAAGTTACTTGATACTATTGATTTTATCCCGGATCTTAAATTTCCTATAGATTTTAGTGTTCTTTATGGAACAAATGAAAATATCAACATACCAAAACTTTTTGAGTGGAGTACTCATACAGAAAAATCGTGTGAATTTTATGAGTTCGGAGGAAATCATTTTTTTATAAACAGTAATGTAGGAAAAATTAGTAGGTTAATTTCTAAAGAATTATCTTAATTTAGAGAGTAAGGTGACTATTATGAAAATTGATAAGAGTAATATAGAAGACATCGTTGCACTTAGTTCTACACAAGAGGGAATTTTATACCATCATTTAAAAGATGTTAGGAGCAACAAATATTTTGAACAGTTTTCACTAACATTAAATGGGAAACTAGACAAAGAACTTTTTGAAGAAGCATGGAACTATGTAGTAAAGAATAATGAAGCCTTGAGAACTGTGTTTAGATGGAAAAAACTTAAGCAACCAATTCAAGTGATCTTAAAAGAAAAAGAAATAAAAAAAGAATACTACGATTTATCCAATACCCAAAATCAAACAAATGAACTTGAGAATATAAAGGAAGAAAATCGTTTAACTAATAAGATAGACCTTACAGAAAACCCTTTTAAAGTAACATTGTGTAAATTAAATGATGTTAAGTATGAAATGATAATTGATAATCATCACATTATTTTAGATGGCTGGAGTAATGGGATTCTCTTAGCCGAATTTAGTAAAGCATATGACTATATTGCTAATGATAAAATTCCTGAGTTTCCTCTTAAGTTAAAAACAAAGGAGTATATTAAATGGATAAATAATCAAAAAGATAAGTCAACAAGCTATTGGGAGAATTACTTAAAAGAATATAAATCGCAGGAAATTAATTATGGCAGTAAAGATGAAAATGATTTAAATCAAAGTAATAAGGTGTCTAGTTTTTGGACGTTGGATGAAGTTCAGTCTTTAAAAAATATTGCTTCTAAGTTAAATATTACGTTAGCAAATTTTATTAATACTGCTTGGGGAATTCTTCTACAAAAACTTACAAATAACCAAGACGTCATATTTGGAACAACTGTATCTGGAAGAAACGTCCCTCTTTTAAATATTGAAAATAGTGTGGGCCTCTTTATTAATACCTTACCAATGCGATTTAATTTTTCGGGTGACGAAAGATTAATTGATTGTCTAAGAAAGGTTCAAGATAGTTCCTTAGAGAGACAAGAATTTGAAAATATTTCATTGCTTGATATAAAAAAGGTTTTTAACCTAAATGCAAGTGAAGAACTTCTGGAGTCCATTGTTGTTTACGAAAATTATCCAATTGATAAATATCTGAAAGATAATTCTACCTTTTCTATTAATAAGATCGATTCAAAAGCACTAACAAATTATAATTTAACTCTAGTAGTGCATGAGAATCCTTTTAATATTGAAATCTTATTTAATAAACAAAAGTATTGTCACAAAGATATAGAATCTATCTTAAATTTTCTAAAAACAATTATGCTATATATGGTAGATAATGTTGAAAAAAATATAAATGAAGTTAATTTAGTAAATGATTACGAAAGAGAAATTTTATTAGATTTAACAAACAAGAGGTCTGTAAACTTCCCTAAAGATAAAATGATTCATACTTTATTTGAGCAACAGGTAAAGAAAAAACCAGATAACATCGCTGTTGTCCTAAATGATGAGTGGCTAACTTATGATGAACTGAACAGGAAAAGCAATCAACTCGCCAGAACCCTAAGAGAACATGGGGTTAAAAAGGGAGAGTTGGTAGGAGTGATGACCGATAGGTCTCTTGAAATGATCATTAGTATGCTTGCTGTACTAAAAGCAGGAGGAGCATATGTCCCGATAGA
>NZ_QNRJ01000016.1 GCF_003315075.1 Rossellomorea aquimaris | reverse complement strand
ACCGCCAGCCCCGCGGAAAGCGAGCATCCTGGAGCGGAAATCAACTATTACTTTCTCCTCTACAATAGCAACAAACTTTACGAATAGAGCCTTTTGAATAAAGATTCTTTCAACGTGGTGGGAGATTTATGTTAAAATAGGTAAGAAAATTATTAGGAAATTAAGTAGGTGGATTAGTTGAAGAAATTAAGAATTGCGATCGATGGTCCTGCAGCTGCGGGGAAAAGTACAGTGGCGAAAATTGTAGCAGGGAAATTATCTTATCTTTATATTGATACTGGGGCGATGTACCGTTCATTAACATATAAAGCTTTGAAACTGAATATAGACTTGCATGATGAAAATGGGTTGAAGGAATTGTTAGCTCAAACAAAAATCACGCTTGAACCGACTGATGATGGACAAATTGTATATGTAGACGGGGAAGATGTGACAGATGAAATCCGTCAAGCCGCCGTTACCAATTCAGTATCTCATGTGGCCGTCCATTCTCAAGTTAGAGAAGAGATGGTGAACAGACAACAACAGTTGGCCAAACAAGGTGCTGTTGTAATGGACGGAAGAGATATCGGGACCCATGTTATCCCCGACGCTGAAATTAAAGTGTTTTTACTGGCAAGTGTAGACGAAAGAGCCCAAAGAAGACATGAAGAAAACATTTCGAAAGGGTTCCCTTCAGATCTGGAACAATTAAAAGTAGAAATTGCCCGCCGTGACAAGATCGATTCAGAAAGAGAAGTGGCTCCCCTTAAGAAAGCGGACGACGCAACTGAAATAGATACGACTTCACTATCCATCCCTGAAGTAGTGGATCAAATTATGCTGTTAGTAGAAAGGAAAGGTTAATGTGAACTTGTATTCCTTTGCTAGAGGTCTCGTAAAATCGATTCTTTCCCCTCTCTATCGCATTGAGGTCAAAGGTTTGGAGCATTTCCCCAAAGAGGGGGGAGTCTTATTATGCACAAACCATATTGATAACCTGGATCCCCCGGTAGTGGGGATTTCAGCTCCCAGACCTGTTTCATTTATGGCTAAAGAAGAGCTTTTCAGTGTCCCGGTACTGGGTAAGCTATTACCCGATTTACGGGCATTCCCGGTGAAAAGAGGAATGAGTGACCGGGAAGCACTAAGGAAAGGTTTGCAGGTCCTTAAACAAGGAGATGTTTTAGGACTGTTCCCAGAGGGTACTAGAAGTAAGACAGGTAAAATAGGTAAGGGATTAGCAGGAGCAGGTTTTTTTGCTCTTCGTTCCGAGGCTTACGTTGTACCTTGTGCAATCATTGGACCCTATAAGCCTTTCAGGAAATTAAAGGTCGTATTCGGCCCGCCTATTGCTATGGAGGGCATTCGAGAACTAAAACTGAATGCAGAGAAAACAACTGAAATTATTATGCAGCACATTGAAAAACTAATACATGAGCATGAATAATATGAGCTTTCTCGCTTGACAAAAAGTAGTATTTATTAGAAGTTAGTAGAAAGAATATTTTAAATTGTGAAGTCTCGCAATTATCAAAAATCTTTGCAGTCATGGATTAAGGAGGAGTACATAATGGAAGACATGAATGGAATTGAAGTGAAAAATCTTGAAATCGGTGAAAAAGTTAAAGGAACAGTCACTAAGGTTGAAGAGAAACAGGTCTTAGTCGACGTTCAAGATAGCAAAGTGGATGGCATCATTCCAATTAGTGAACTCTCAAGCCTTCATATCGAAAAAGCTTCTGATGTAGTCAGTGAAGGGGATGTACTTGAGTTAATCGTGACGAAAGTTGAAGAAGAACTTCTGGTTCTTTCTAAACGAAAAGTAGATGCTGAAAAAGCATGGGAAGAAATGAAGGTTCGCTTTGAAAATGGCGACATCTTTGAAGCGGAAGTCAAAGATGTTGTGAAGGGCGGACTTGTAGTTGATCTTGGAGTTAGAGGATTTGTTCCTGCATCATTAGTCGAGGACTATTATGTTGAGGACTTCTCGGACTATAAGGATAAAACATTGACGTTCAAGATTGTGGAATTGGATCAGGAAAAAAATCGTCTAATCTTATCCCACCGCGCTGTTGTAGAAGCGGAAAAGCAACACCAGAAGAAGCAGCTTCTAACGGATATTGAATCTGGTGCTGTTCTTGAAGGGACAGTTCAGCGTATCACAGATTTCGGAGCGTTCGTAGACATTGGTGGAGTAGATGGATTGGTGCATATCTCCCAACTTTCCCACGAACACGTTGAAAAGCCTTCTGACGTAGTCACTGAAGGACAAAAAGTACAGGTCAAAGTTCTAAGCGTCGATCGTGACAATGAACGTATTTCTTTATCCATTAAAGAAACCCTGCCAGGACCTTGGAGTAATATTTCAGAGAAGGCACCTAAAGGCAGTGTTCTGGACGGTGTGGTTAAACGCTTAGTTTCATATGGAGCATTTGTAGAAGTGTTACCTGGTGTTGAAGGTCTTGTTCACATCTCTCAAATTTCACATAAGCATATCGGTACCCCGCACGAAGTCCTTCAGGAAAACCAAGAAGTACAAGTGAAGGTATTGGATGTAAATGAAAATGATCAACGTTTATCTTTAAGCATCAAATCTCTTGAAGAAAAAGAGGAAGAAATAACTGATTATCAAATGCCTGAAGAAAATACAGGTTTCCAATTAGGTGAAATGATTGGTGACAAATTAAAAGATCTTAAGTAATGGTGATGAATAGTGACAAGAGCCCAAAGAAAGCAAGACCACATTAATTACGCTTTATCAACTGGTCAACAACGAAGAACAGGTTTTGATGAAGTTGCTTTTGTCCACCAAAGCTTACCGAATATAGCAGTGGATGAAGTTCATCTGCAGGCAAAGATTGGCGAACTTAATTGGAGTTCGCCAATTTTCATAAATGCTATGACAGGCGGCGGTGGGGAATCAACTTCTAAAATCAATGAAGAATTAACGATTCTTGCACGGGAAACAGGTCTGGCCATTGCTGTCGGATCTCAAATGTCCGCACTTAAAGACCCTTCTGAACGAAAAACGTATGAAATCGTTCGTCAATATAATTCAAATGGCGTCGTTTTTGGGAATTTGGGAAGTGAAGCAACCGTTCAACAGGCAAAAGATGCCGTAGAGATGATTAGCGCCGATGCGTTGCAAATCCACTTGAATGTCATACAAGAATTAACCATGCCCGAAGGTGACAGGGATTTCAGAGGGGCCATGGACAGAATACAGGAGATCGCTGAAAGTATTCCAGTACCTGTCATTGTGAAAGAAACGGGTTTTGGTATCAGTAAAGAGGCTGCAGAATCCTTGTCCCACTCGAACATTTCAGCCATTGATGTGGGTGGATTCGGTGGTACCAACTTCTCGAAAATCGAAAATCAACGCAGAAAACGAATGTTGGAATTCTTCGATGATTGGGGTATACCCACTGCTATTTCGATTGCCGAAAGTCATGCTACATTCAGGAAGCCGGTTCTTGCTTCAGGTGGTGTCCAAAATAGCTTAGACATCGTAAAGTCTCTAGGATTAGGAGCATCTGCAGTAGGAATGGCAGGAATCATCCTAAAGCAGCTATTAGACTCAGGACTTGAGGACACCATTGAAGAAGTGAATCAAATTCATACGGATATTAAGTTCCTTATGAGTGCGCTGGGGTGCAGGCGTCCAGAAGATCTTCACAGCGTACCACTCGTGTTGTCAGGCGACGTGTTTCATTGGCTGGATGTTAGAGGGTTGAATCCTGCAAGCTATAGCAACAGAACGTTTAATAAGTAAAAAGAGGCTGGGACAAAAGTGTTTTAGTCTAAGTAAAACCCGAACAAGTCTGCTTCCTAGAAGGCAGATTTGTTCGGGTTTATTATTTATTTCGGTACATCTGATTTTAACTGTTTCCAGCGGTTGATTGGAGTGCAAGACGAAGACTCCTGCGGGAAAAGTAGCTTATGTGAGACCCCGCAGGCTTGCCGAGGAGGCTCACGGGCTACCCGCGGAAAGCGTAGTCTTGCACGGAAATCATTAGCGGCATTAAGAACCTACACTTCGATTGTTCGTCTTTATATCGTGCCATTTTAGTTTTGTCCCAGCCTCTTTTTTTGTTGCTTGATATTAGTTGTGGATTTTTGGGTATTTTTGTAAATCGGCTGAATTAACCCATAAAACGGCTGAATTTTTGTTAAATTCGGCCGGATTCCTGTCCAATTCCGCTGGATTATCACTCAAAATGGCCGGATTATATAGAATTTCGGCTGAATTATTGTTTGTCTACAAGACATCCAGCCAATTATGCTTGTCGGGCCTGCCCAGCCGCCTCCGCGTTTCTTGATGTCCAGCTCCGGCGGCTAGTCCCTCGAGGTCATATTGG
The DNA here is from genome assembly GCF_003315075.1 of Rossellomorea aquimaris. Lineage (GTDB taxonomy): Bacteria > Bacillota > Bacilli > Bacillales > Bacillaceae_B > Rossellomorea > Rossellomorea aquimaris_C. The sequence goes on along the minus strand of NZ_QNRJ01000016.1, from coordinate 63,110 downwards.
AAAAATCCCCAAAGGCAAAGAACGCCTTCAGGGATTTCCCCAATATGCTTGTCGGGCCTGCCCAAGCCGCCTCCGCTTTTCTTATGTCCAGCTACAGGGGCTTGGGGCTCGAGGTCATAATCCAAGTCACCCAAAAAGGCAAAGGACGCCTTTCCGGGTGACTCGTCTTATGCTTGTCGCCCCATGGCGAGCCCCTTCCGCTTTTCTAGATGTCCAGCTCCGGCGGCTAGAGGCTCGAGGTCATAAGTCAAACATGCCAATAAGGCAAAAAGCGCCTTTCTGGCATGTTCGCCTTATGCTTGTCGCCTCTACCCAAGCCGCCTCCGCTTTTCTTATGTCCAGCTACAGGGGCTTGGGGCTCGAGGTCATAATCCAAGTCACCCATAAAGGCAAAAGACGCCTTTCCGGGTGACTCGTCTTATGCTTGTCGCCCCATGGCGAGCCTCTTCCGCTTTTCTTGATGTCCAGCTCCGGCGGCTAGTCCCTCGAGGTCATATTGGAAAAATCCCCAAAGGCAAAGAACGCCTTCAGGGATTTCCCCAATATGCTTGTCGGGCCTGCCCAAGCCGCCTCCGCTTTTCTTGTTACCTCTGTCCTTTTTTGGCTTCTTCCGGTCCTTGCAGGCTTGTAGCTCCGTTGTAGTGCAGGGCCTGGTCCCTGTCTGATTCGACTCGTTTGCTTTGTTTTAGTTTCTTTTCTTGACGATCTTTACCCATCATAAACACCTCCCTTTCTTATTTTTTCTTTGAGAAAATGATTCATACATGAATGAGTTACATAAAAATTTTCCATAATGTAGATAATAGGAGGGAGTGAATGATGGTGGATGGGATTCTGTATTTATGGCTGATTTGGGGAATTTGGATATTTACGACGTTTATGATGAATAAGGCACACCCATATCGTTTCCATTATTCCTTCATTTGTTTGGTGTTAATATGCGTGTTTCCATATGGATTGAAAGTAAGTTCTGTGAAGGTTGCCGTACCCGTTATTGTTTTAGGACTAATTTGTATCCATTACATAAGAATTCTTAGTTTGAAAGATAAATTATATATGCTTGTAGCCATTCTGGCGATGGGGATGCTTTATGCGGGCATTGGGTTAGTGGCTATTTATGATCCTGTTCTCATGTTCTTGGATCGAGATCTTATAATGGCTTTATCACTTGCTTTCCTGAGTATTCTCTTCTATACCTCGTCTTCATTTATGCTCCGGATGATCGCTATTGCCGGGAGCAGTATTGTGGGTGAAGTCTTTATGAGCATCCCATTAAAGAATATAGGATTTCTATATCCCATCGGTGGACCTGTTTACCTCGATGTCCTGGCTATTTCGACTGGAATTCTCTTAGCGATCAAGTTGTTGGAAGAAATCAATCAGTTATTCAACATCAAAGTACAAACAAACAAAGGGGAAATGAAGAATCTATGAATGAGTATGTGTATCCGGTCATCTTCGGAGTAGTAGTTGGGACATTAACCAGAATCTATATGCTGCGTACAGACTATCGCCAATATCCCACTTATTTGCATGGGAAGATTATACATATTGCTCTTGGATTTATTGCGGCTGGCTTAGGTACCATTGCGATTCCTGCATTGCTGGAGGAGAACTTCACGGCGATTACTTTCTTAACCGTTGCTGCGTCTCAATTTCGGGATGTGCGAAATATGGAGAGGAACACATTGACAGAGTTGGATGCATATGAACTTGTACCTAGAGGGGCTACATACATCGAGGGGATTGCCGTAGCCTTTGAAAGCCGTAATTATTTGGTTATTTTCACTTCTCTGTTAGCCACTTTAGCTTATATTGTCTTTAATTTCTATGTAGCGTTGCTGATCAGTGCGATATGTATGTTGGCTGCCCATAAACTAATGGCTGGAGGCAGATTGAAGGATATCGTTAACATTGAATATGTGAAGCCTCATTTCGATGGAGCAGGACTATACGTTGATAATATCTACATTATGAATATTGGATTAAAGGTAAGACAAGAAGAAATTTTAAAGTATGGAATGGGGTTTGTTCTTTCCCCAAAATCATTCGATGCCAGATCGACGGTAGCGAATCTGGGTCAAAGGCAAGCGATTCTTCATGATATGTCTACTTCCTTGGGGATATTTAAAGATTCAGGAACACCGGCTTTAACGCCATTGGCCAAGAGGGATTTAGACGATGGTCGAATAGGTGTATTCGTCCTCCCGCAGCGAAAGGATGTAGAGAAAGCGATTGCCATTCTTGGGCAGGTGCCGACATTGGAAAATGCGATAAGAATGCCGTCAGAATCGAAGGCGAATCAGGAGGGTGGTAAATTAGAATGAGTACGACGATCCAAAAATTTATACTCGCTACGGTTACGACATCACCTGAAAAAGTACCAAGTGGAACAAGCGTTTTTTATTGTAAAACAGATGAGGAATTGCAAAAGATCTGTGCGAATTTAGAGGCGATTCTCGATGGCATTGCCCATGAACTGGATGAAGGACTATTTATCATTGTAAAACATTGATTGCTAGTTTATTCTTTTATTGATAAAATAGTTAAGTTAGGGGGGACTGTCCCATAAGGAAACATTACCTTAAGGGCCAGTCCTTCTTATGCATAGCTCCAATTGATGATTGAAAAGGCATAAAAAGAGGAAATGTAAGAATAGGATAACCTTCTTACAGAAAGGGTGAATAACGTGACAAAACCAGTAGTAGCAATCGTAGGGCGTCCAAACGTTGGGAAGTCCACGATCTTTAATAGAATTGTTGGAGAAAGAATATCCATAGTTGAAGATGTACCTGGTGTAACAAGAGACCGTATATATAGTTCTGCTGAGTGGCTGACTCATGAATTTAACATTATAGATACAGGTGGGATTGAACTGGGGAATGAACCATTCCTCGATCAAATCAGGCAGCAGGCTGAAATCGCCATTGATGAAGCGGATGTGATTGTATTTTTAACGAATGGCCGTGAAGGGGTGACAGCTGCAGATGAAATTGTAGCCAAGATCCTTTACCGCTCTAAGAAACCGGTCGTATTAGGGATTAATAAAATTGATAATCCCGAAATGAGAGAAATGATTTATGATTTTTACTCCCTTGGATTTGGGGAGCCGTATCCAATTTCAGGTTCTCATGGTCTTGGGTTAGGAGACCTTCTTGATGATGTTGTGAAAAACTTTAAACAAGAAGAAGAAGAGGACTATGCAGAAGATGTGATCAAATTTTCATTAATTGGTCGTCCGAATGTTGGGAAATCTTCCCTGGTTAACGCCTTATTGGGAGAAGAGCGTGTGATTGTGAGTAATGTTGCAGGAACGACGCGGGATGCCATTGATTCCTCTTACACGTATGATGGACAGGATTATGTCATCATTGATACTGCAGGCATGAGGAAAAGAGGTAAAGTGTATGAAACCACTGAAAAATACAGTGTTTTAAGAGCTCTTAGAGCAATTGAACGTTCCGATGTCGTCTTAGCTGTCATTGATGGAGAAGAAGGGATTATCGAGCAGGATAAAAAAATTGCCGGGTATGCTCATGATGCAGGTCGCGCAATCGTGATCGTCGTGAACAAATGGGACGCCGTTGATAAAGACGAGAAAACCATGAACAAATGGGAAAAGAACATCCGAGAACATTTTCAATTTCTTGATTATGCTCCAATCGTTTTTCTATCTGCCAAAACAAAGAAGCGCATTCATACATTACTGCCAATCATTAATACGGCAAGTGAAAATCATGCACTACGAGTACAATCAAGCGTGTTGAATGAAGTAGTCATGGATGCAGTAGCAATGAATCCTACCCCTACAGATAATGGTAAGCGACTCAGAATTTACTACGCGACGCAAGTGGCTGTGAAGCCTCCGACATTCGTGGTATTTGTGAATGACCCTGAATTAATGCACTTCTCATACGAACGATTCTTGGAAAATAGAATACGTGATGCATTTGGATTTGAAGGAACTCCTATTCGTATTATTGCTCGCGCAAGAAAATAATAAGGTGGGTGTAAAAATGGAAAATTCAAAGAAAATAACGGTAGTTGGCGCAGGAAGCTGGGGGACGGCACTTGCGATGGTCCTGGCTGATAATGGACTGGAAGTAAGATTATGGGGACACAAAAAAGAACAGATTGATGAAATTAATACTCAACATACCAACGAAAAGTACCTGAAAGAGGTCAAGCTCCCGGACTCCATCAAGGGTTATCATGATCTTAGTGAGTCTTTAGATGGCGTTGATACGATCATTCTGGCTGTACCGACGAAAGCGATCCGCGGAGTATTGGGTCAAATTCAAGAGGTTCAACGTGCACCCTTAACCGTTGTTCATGTGAGTAAAGGGATTGAACCTGATTCACTTCTAAGAATCTCAGAGATGATTGAAGAGGAAATGGACCCTGATAACTTACATACAGTGGTGGTATTGTCTGGACCCAGTCACGCTGAAGAAGTGAGTTTGAGACACCCGACGACTGTGACCGTTTCCTCTAAGAATATGAAAGCTGCTGAAGAGATTCAGGACTTATTCATGAACATGAATTTCCGTGTATATACGAATCCCGATATGCTGGGGGTTGAAATCGGTGGAGCCTTAAAGAATATCATAGCCCTTGCAGCCGGAATTACAGACGGATTGGGATATGGAGATAATGCAAAAGCCGCTCTTATAACGAGGGGACTTGCAGAAATAGCCCGTCTGGGAACCAAGATGGGAGCAAACCCATTAACATTTTCAGGTTTAACAGGCATCGGTGATCTGATCGTTACATGTACAAGCGTACATTCAAGAAACTGGAGAGCGGGAAACATGCTCGGTAAGGGTCATAACCTTGATGAGGTCCTGGACAACATGGGGATGGTCGTAGAGGGCGTACGCACAACGAAAGCTGCTCATCAGTTAGCAGACAAGTATGAAGTGAATATGCCCATTACCAACGCTTTGTATGATGTGCTATTCAATAAAGTAGAAGCGAAAGAAGCGGTAGACCACTTAATGGGACGTGGAAAGACAAACGAAATGGAAGACCTCGTGAACATTCTTGGAGAGCGATTAAATTAACCTGATTCTTTTACGATAGAAAGCATGACTAAATATTCTTTCGAAACAATGAATTAATCTTGGAATAATAGGCATTCGAGGATGCGAACCACACCCCTGTTGCATACACTGTCATGAATATATACAGCTTTGCCTATGGATGGGTAGGTCTCGCTTTGTTTAGAGCAGCTCAAGTATTTTGACATCAGTTCAATGATGCTAAAATACTTGGGAAGCTCTTTTTTTTTGATAATCTCTGCCCGGGGAAGTCCGTATAGGTACATCTTGAGGTTTGTAACAGATTATTGAACAACCATTCTTTTCTATTCTTTTGTAAAAATCTTATGATATAATACATTCGATAACTGGAGGGATGTATGATGGATTCAATGATGAAGATGTGGATTTCGTTTGCATCGATGGGATTCATGTTTTTTGCCATATTAACGATCTATTTTAGCAGGTATAAGATCAAGCAGAGATTCCTGCGTTTTATTACAGCATTCATGGCATATATAATGATGATTGCCGGCGGACTTATGATGATCTATATTGTATTTAGTGGACCGACCAATTAGGTTGCGGTCCGATTGAAAGGACGTTTTTAGATTGAAACGCTTAGGTTTAATTGCATTTCTTCTTATTTTAACTATAAGTATTCTTTCAGGATGTATGTACCCTGAGGAAAAGCTTAGTCAGAACCAGATCCCTTATGAAACGCAGGTGAAGGCTGTACAAGATGCAGTCGTAACCTATCAGAAGGACAATAATGGGTTGCTGCCAATTAAGACCCGAGACCAGGATACACCCATTTATCAGAAGTATCCGATTGATTTCAGAAAGCTTTCACCTCAGTACTTAGCGGAGATTCCAGGAAATGCTTTCGAAAATGGTGGAGTTTTTCAATATGTTCTGACTGACGTGGAGGAAGATCCTCAAGTCAAGATTTTTGATCTGCGGCTGGCTGAACAAATAAGGGAATTGAAAATCAGAATAGAAGCTCAAGGCTACCCGCCATTTAAAGAGGAAGTAGCCAATAATGTCTATACATTGAATTATAAAGAACTGGGGTATGATGGGGAAGTGTATGTAAATAGCCCCTACTCAAACAAGAACCTTCCCCTTGTCATCAATGGTGACGGTGACATATTTGTAGATTACTCAATGGACTTATTTGAACAGATCAAATCGACTGATAAAGAACTAAAACCTGGTGAAGATATCCGGAATTTACTTGTTGAGGACACTTTTTTTGTCCCAGCTTATTCTTTACCTTATACGGTAGATGAAAATAACGAACCTGTCTTTATGACAAAATAGGCATAACCCTTTCCTTACAAAATATATTGTAAGGGAAGGGTTATTATTTTTATGTCATCCTTTATAGGGAAATTTCATCAAAACTAATGATCATAAATGCTAAAGACATAATAAATTTTTATACTTTTAATCATAAGGGGGGAAAAAAAGCATATTAATAGTCATAAGTCATTGGGACAACATCATAAATATAGATTGAGAGACAGAATACACGGATGAAACATCCCTGGAATATAAGATGGGAGGGAATCTCTTGGAAAGAGTCGATCTATTTAAGGACATTGCCGAAAGAACAGGCGGAGATATCTATTTAGGTGTGGTAGGAGCAGTTAGAACAGGAAAATCAACATTCATCAAGAAGTTCATGGAACTTGTGGTCCTTCCTAACATAGCCAGTGAATCAGAACGTGCAAGAGCGCAGGATGAATTACCCCAAAGTGCAGCAGGCAGGACCATCATGACGACAGAACCGAAGTTTGTTCCTAATCAAGCCATCTCTGTTCACGTCGATGAAGGCCTCGAAGTGAATATTAGATTGGTAGATTGTGTAGGATATACGGTCCCGGGTGCTAAAGGGTACGAGGATGAAAATGGACCCAGGATGATCAATACCCCATGGTATGAAGAGCCTATACCATTCCATGAAGCGGCCGAAATCGGTACGCGTAAAGTCATCCAGGAACATTCCACGATCGGGGTTGTGGTGACAACCGACGGTTCCATCGGGGAAATTGGCAGAGGAGATTACATCCAAGCGGAAGAAAGAGTCATTGAGGAACTGAAAGAAGTAGGTAAACCATTTATCATGGTCATCAACTCGGCGAGACCTCATGCTCCTGAGACAGAAGACCTAAGAGAGAAACTTCAAGATAAATATGACATTCCAGTTCTCGCCATGAGTGTGGAGAGCATGAGAGACTCAGATGTCCTCAACGTGTTAAGAGAAGCACTATTTGAATTCCCGGTACTTGAAGTGAATGTGAATCTTCCAAGCTGGGTAATGGTTCTGAAAGAAGAGCACTGGCTAAGACAGAACTATCAGGAAGCTGTGAAAGAAACGGTTAAGGATATTAAACGACTGCGGGATGTGGATCGTGTTGTTCATTACTTCAGTGATTTTGATCATATCGAACGGGCAGGGCTTGCCGGCATTGATATGGGGCAAGGAATTGCAGAAATTGACCTGTACGCCCCTGACGAACTGTATGATGAAGTACTGAAGGAGATTGTAGGGGTGGAAATTCGCGGGAAAGATCATCTCCTGGAATTAATGCAGGACTTCGCTCATGCAAAAGCGGAATACGACCAGGTTTCAGATGCATTGAGAATGGTGAAGCAGACGGGGTATGGCATCGCAGCGCCTTCTTTAAATGATATGAGTCTGGATGAACCGGAAATCATCAGACAGGGTTCCAGATTCGGAGTCAGCTTGAAAGCAGTAGCACCATCCATCCACATGATCAAAGTGGATGTACAGTCCAAGTTCGAACCGATTATCGGTACAGAAAAACAGAGCGAAGAACTGGTGCGCTATTTAATGCAGGATTTCGAAGATGACCCGCTATCCATCTGGAATTCCGATATCTTCGGCAGAAGCTTAAGTTCCATTGTAAGAGAGGGGATCCAAGCGAAACTTTCCTTAATGCCTGAGAATGCAAGATATAAACTCAAAGATACGTTGGAAAGAATCATCAACGAGGGATCGGGTGGATTGATCGCCATCATATTATAAATGTCTTTTGACCTTCTTAGGAGGGTCTTTTTTTGTTTTGTTTCTTTGAAATCTTCCATTTTTATATTAAACCTCTGAATTTTTTTGTGAGATTCCTGCTTTTAATTGCTGATTTTCACATTGTATATTTATAAATTTGTAGCTGGGAAGATAAAAGTGTAAAAAAGCAGAGGGAGGCTCTAGAACCTTGATATATATAGGTTTTGGCCATGTGGATTTCAGGACTTTGCAACCTGATGGATATTCATTATAGATGAAAATAAGGGAGTCGATGTTTAAGGGATTTCAAGGTTGGGAAGTAAGATAGAGTACCCAATGAGGAGAGGGTATTAGTTGCAGTCATCGAAAAGAAGTGATAGGTTGAATAGACGGCAAGAATAAAGGGCTTTGAAGGGATTCTATTACATTTGTGTTTCAAATAAGAAAAGATTCCCATTATTTCTTGATTTGTTCTTGCTAAGGTTAATCTATTGTGATAATCTTTTAACAGAATTGTTGTTGAATATTGATTCAGCAACGTTTTCAAGCGTTTTTTCTACACTTTATGTATAGAATTCGCTAAACTTGTTTACTAATGATATTAAAGTAAATGAATCATGACTGAGACATTTCCTTGGGAGGAGGTGAATGGCATGAACAAGACAGAACTAATCAATGCTGTTGCAGAAGCTGCTGAGCTATCTAAGAAGGACGCTACCAAAGCGGTTGACGCTGTTTTCGATACAATTCAAGATTCACTTGCAAACGGTGATAAAGTACAATTAATCGGATTCGGTAACTTCGAAGTACGTGAGCGTGCAGCCCGTAAAGGTCGCAACCCACAAACAGGTGAAGAGATCGAAATCTCAGCTAGCAAAGTACCTGCTTTCAAACCAGGTAAAGCGCTTAAAGAAGCTGTAAAATAATTACATACTTTGAGCGTATAGAAAAGGTCGCATATTTATGCGGCCTTTTTTGCTATTCATTTATAGTTTGGTTATTTCTCCTTAAAATATGTACGAAGTATTATTCCTTTAAAGGAAGTTTTATATTATTATAAAACTTCTAAAGCACTAGTCTTTGATGACATTATAGGCTTGTGCTAATATTAACAATGTTACTATTTCTTTAAGTATTTTAGGAGGACAACATAATGGCACAAGTCAATCATGGCCAAATAGAAGAAGCAGTTCGATTAATATTAGAAGCTATTGGAGAGAATCCTAATAGAGAAGGTTTATTAGATACACCAAAGCGTGTGGCGAAAATGTATGCAGAAGTATTTTCGGGAATCGGTCACGATCCGAAAGAATACTTTGAAACAATATTCAGTGAAGAGCATGAAGAACTGGTGCTTGTGAAGGATATTCCTTTTTATTCGATGTGTGAACACCACTTGGTACCTTTCTACGGAAAAGCTCATGTAGCATATATTCCCAGAAACGGAAGAGTGGCCGGACTTAGTAAACTGGCAAGGGCCGTTGAATCTGTTGCTAAACGACCTCAGCTGCAAGAAAGAATCACTTCGACAGTGGCTGATACGATCATGGAAACCCTTGAGCCTTATGGTGCAATGGTAGTGGTTGAAGCTGAGCATATGTGCATGACAATGAGAGGTGTAAAGAAGCCTGGTTCAAGTACAGTGACAACTGCGGTAAGGGGCTCGTTTAAAGAAGACCCTCAAGCACGAAGCGAAGTTCTTTCTTTTATAAAGAATTAGGAGTGAGCTAAGGATGAATTCAAATGATTATATTGTGATTAAGGCGATTGAAGATGGTGTGAACGTGATCGGGCTGACAAGAGGGACAGATACCAGATTTCATCATTCAGAAAAGCTTGATAAAGGTGAAGTCATGATTGCTCAGTTTACAGACCATACCTCTGCGATTAAAGTTAGAGGAAAAGCAACCATCGTTACAAGTTACGGTGAAGTCGAAAGTGATAACAAGAAATAATCCTCTGGGCATTTACGTTCCAGAGAAGATACAGGTGGGACTGACTATGGGTAGTTGAACTTCGTAGTCGTCCCCTTTGTTATACTAAAGCTAAATAGGGAGGGCAAGAGCAAGACTGATTCCCTATTGTTGAGGATTTTATGGTATAATATCTATTGCTGAAATTTTTAGACCGATACATAGTAGAAATGGGGATTAAAGGGTATGAAATTCATTGATTGTAACCATCAAGCGAATATCATTCATCAATACATAGAAGAGCAGTTGCATCACTCTTACTTAAAGGAGTATATAGATCAGCCTTACATTGATCGGGATCGGATTTATTTCCTGCTCCTTCCTTTTGTAAGTGGGGGACGGACCTTGAATAAAGAAGTTGTACAGTGGATTTCGACTGCCATGCTATTGCAGATAGCCCTTGATACCCATGAAAAGGTTACAATCTCTGAGCTTGATCCATTGAAAGAGAGGCAGCTTACGGTACTTGCAGGAGTATACTTCAGCAGCCTTTACTATAAAATCCTTGCCGACACAGATGATGTGGATCTTATCGCAGTATTAGCCAAGGCGATAAAAGAAATCAACGAAAGCAAAATTTCCATTTATAAAGAGGAACATCAAAACCTTGATGGGCTAATGTCAAGCTTGAGGACAAGAGAATCAGCGATCGTTTCAAAATTCTTTCGTTTTTTTGAAGATGACAAATGGATCCGGATTGTAGAGCAAGCCCTTTTATACAAGAAGCTCGTTCAAGAAAGAATTTGTATAGAGCACTCACAGAATACGAGCTTTATAAAAGCGTTGTCGACTTTAACGTTCGAATCAGCCAGTGAAACACCATCTTTAAAGCTAACGAAAGAAGAGTCCGGACATTTGCTTTCAAGGGTGGATAAATTAATTTCCTCAACGAAGAAAACCATTCAAACACAGTTAGAGAACATAGAACCGGTAACACCATATTTTAAAAAGCTGATTGTAGAGCTATTACCTTATGCTGAGCCTGAACCTATGACCAAACTATATGCGGAAGAAGGGTAAATCGAAATGCAGCAGTCCAAAGAACAAAAAGTCCACGGAGTATTTGAAAAAATATATTCCAATTATGATAAGATGAATTCGGTAATCAGTTTCCAACAGCATAAAAAGTGGAGAAAAGATACCATGAAGCATATGGATGTGAAGCCAGGCTCAAAGGCACTGGACGTTTGCTGTGGAACGGCGGATTGGACGTTAGCGATAGGAGAGAAAGTCGGAGAAACGGGCAAGGTAGTGGGGCTGGATTTCAGCCAAAATATGCTTTCTATTGGTGAAGAGAAAGTGAAACGATCCCCCTTGAACAACATTGAGCTGATCCATGGAAATGCAATGGAGCTGCCTTTTGACGATAATACCTTTGATTATGTCACGATTGGCTTTGGCTTACGGAATGTTCCGGACTACCTCCACGTCTTAAAAGAAATGAATCGTGTAGTGAAACCAGGAGGGATGGCTGTTTGCCTTGAAACCTCTCAACCAACCATGCTCGGTTTCAAACAGATGTATTACGCATACTTTCGTTTCGTGATGCCACTGTTCGGCAAGATCTTTGCCAAGAGCTTTAATGAATATTCATGGCTTCAGGAATCAGCCAGAGATTTCCCGGGGATGAAGGAGCTTGCTGATATGTTTGAAGAAGCCGGCTTTAAAGATATACATGTGAAACCATATAGTGGCGGAGTGGCTGCCATGCATTCAGGCAGAAAGTAAGAAATTCGTAAATTAGGTGGAAAAACTATGAAGCTAAACAGGATGTATTCGTTTCTAAAAACGGATATTGATGAAATTGAAAAGGAACTGGAAGTTGCGATTGAGTCAGAATCACAACTTTTACAAGAGGCATCCCTTCACCTTCTGCAAGCAGGTGGTAAAAGAATCAGACCTGTTTTTGTCTTGCTCTCTGCAAAATTCGGACAATATGATATTAACATTGTGAAAAATGTAGCAGTGGCTTTGGAGTTAATTCATATGGCATCCCTTGTTCACGATGACGTGATCGATGATGCAGAGTTAAGAAGAGGAAAGCCAACGATTAAAGCTCAATGGGACAATCGTATTGCCATGTACACCGGAGATTACATCTTTGCACGAGCTCTCGAGTATATGACGAATATTAAAGCGCCTGAAGCACATCAAATACTTTCACACACCATTGTTGAAGTATGTAAGGGTGAAATCGCTCAAATAAAAGATAAATATCGATTTGATCAAAATCTGAGGGATTACCTCCTTAGAATCAAGCGGAAAACGGCTCTGCTTATTGCTGTAAGCTGCCAGATCGGTGCCATTTCTTCCGGTGCCCCTGAAGAAATTCATCGTCGCTTATACCGATTTGGTTATAATGTAGGAATGAGCTTTCAGATTACAGATGATATTTTAGATCTTACTGCAAGTGAGGAAGAACTGGGTAAGCCTGCCGGCAGTGACTTGTGGCAAGGTAATATCACCCTTCCGATTTTATATGCGATGGAAAACCCTGAACTTAAAACGAAGATTGAAAGAGTGAATGAATATACTTCTCCTGAAGAGATGAGAGAAATCATTTCGTCCATCTTAGCGACCGATGCCATAGATCGATCCCATCAGCTAAGTAGAATGTACTTAGACAGAGCGTTGGAAGATCTGAATCATCTCCCATACAACCGCGTGAAGAAAACATTGAAGAATATCGCAAACTTTATTGGCAAGAGAAAATATTAAGAAAATTTAAAATGGAAACGTTGCCAAAACCCCCAATCAGTGTTACTATTTTCGTGGGATGTCCTTAGGACTTCTATACATACATATTTAGGAGTGGGGAAGATGGAAAAGACATTTTTAATGGTAAAACCGGACGGCGTACAAAGAGGGTTAATCGGTGATATCGTATCACGTTTTGAAAAAAAGGGCTTTCAATTAGTAGGGGCAAAGCTGATGAGCATTTCAAATGAGCTTGCTGAAGAGCATTACGGTGAGCACAAGGAAAGACCATTCTTTGGAGAGCTTGTTGACTTCATTACATCTGGACCTGTATTTGCAATGGTTTGGCAAGGTGAAAACGTTATCACGACAGCTCGTGGAATGATGGGAGCAACAAACCCTAAGGATGCTGCACTTGGAACAATCCGCGGTGATTTCGGCTTGACAGTCGGAAAGAATATCATCCACGGATCTGACTCTGCCGAAAGCGCTGTTAGAGAAATCGGCTTATTCTTCAAAGAAGAAGAACTGGTAGAGTATTCTAAATTAATGAACGAGTGGGTTTATTAATACCTGTTAAACAAATAATCTTTTTAGGGCAAGTCGTGATAAGGCGACTTGCCTTTTCTATTGAATAGGATTTAACTTTTCTGTATAGCGTTCGATATAATACATATAGTCTTATACCTTTAATGTAGCAAAGTGAGTGGGTCCTTATGTCAAATGATTATCTGGAATTTATTCAAGGGATAAAAAGAAAAACGGGAATTGATCTTTCCCTGTACAAAGAAGCTCAAATGAAACGGAGATTAACGGCACTGTATGAAAAAAAGGGCTTCGGGAGTTTTCAAGAATTCTTCAGTAAGCTGAATCGTGACATCGAAGAAATGGAAGAGTTTCTCGATCGAATGACGATCAATGTTTCAGAGTTTTATCGAAACTACAAACGGTGGGAAGTTCTCGAGACTAAAATCCTTCCCAGACTTCTACAGGAAAACAAATCACTTAATATATGGAGCGCAGCTTGTTCTACGGGGGAAGAGCCGTACACGATCGCCATGATGCTGTCGGAACACATGACTCTTTCAGGACGGACCATCACCGCGACTGATATCGATAAAAATGCCATTCAACGTGCAAGGAACGGTCTCTACCCTGAACGATCGCTGAATGAGGTCCCCTCCGTAATGAAAGCCCGTTATTTCACTCAGGAAGGCGCCTTGTTCAAATTGAATGAAGAGATCAGCAAAAACGTGACTTTCAAGCAGCAGAACCTGCTGTCAGACCCATTTGAGGGGAATTACGACTTGATTGTTTGCAGAAATGTGTTAATTTATTTCACGGAGGAAGCAAAAAACCTATTATATAAAAAATTCAATGCCTCTCTGAGACCCGGCGGTGTGCTTTTTGTCGGGAGTACCGAACAAATCTTCAACCCATCCCAATACGGATTCGAGACAGAAGACACATTCTTCTATAAAAAAATCTAAAATTTACGATGTTGATCTTACATTTACTGGACGGCTGTACGCTTGCTTTTTTAGAAACGATACAGTTTAAAAGTCCAAATATGTCGGGTTACATCGTTTTTTTCTATATAAGAGAGGTTTTTAGAAAATTTTTTAAACGTAAGGGCTAGGAAATGATCTGAATTCTATGTTATATTGGTACATAATTCTTTAACGAGTTGAAGGGGGAAAGTGAATGAGATACTTAACATCTGGAGAATCACATGGACCGCAATTAACGACCATCATTGAAGGGCTGCCTGCAGGAATGCCTTTAGAAGCAGGGGATATCAATGATAATCTGGCAAGAAGGCAAAAAGGTTATGGCCGGGGGCGGAGGATGCAGATTGAGAAAGATCAGGCATCGATTGTTGGAGGAGTGAGACATGGATATACTCTGGGTTCTCCTTTAGGACTGGTTGTGGAGAATAGAGACTGGACTCACTGGACGAAAGTGATGGGCATCGAACCTCTGGAGCCTGGAGAAGAAGAAGAGGTAAAGAGAAAGATTTCAAGACCAAGACCAGGACATGCAGACCTTGTCGGTGGTATGAAATATGGACATAGGGACCTTAGGAATGTATTAGAAAGGTCATCAGCCAGAGAAACCACTGTAAGAGTTGCTGCAGGTGCCGTCGCGAAAAAGCTACTAAAGCTATTAGGTATCGACGTTGTAGGTCATGTTCTTGAAATTGGTGGAATTAAAGCAGAGAAACTACACTACGATTCTATAAATGAACTAAGAGATATAACAGAAGATTCTCCGGTCCGTTGCCTGGATAAAGAAGCTGCACAGAAAATGATGGACTTAATAGATGAAGCGAAAAATAATGGAGATTCCATTGGTGGTGTGGTTGAAGTCATCGTTGAAGGGATGCCTTCAGGAGTCGGTAGCTATGTCCATTATGATCGTAAGCTTGATGCGAAGATTGCCATGGCCGTCATGAGTATCAATGCATTTAAAGGGGTCGAATTCGGCTTGGGATTTGAAATGGCGCGAAAGCCGGGTAGTGAAGTGCATGATGAAATAGCCTGGAGTGAAGAACAGGGGTACTACCGTAAAACAAATCGATTAGGCGGCTTTGAAGGCGGTATGACGACAGGCATGCCGATCCGTGTAAAAGGAGTCATGAAGCCTATCCCCACCCTGTATAAACCATTACAAAGCGTGGATATCGAATCAAAGGAACCATTTAAAGCAAGTATCGAGAGATCCGATAGCTGTGCGGTACCGGCTGCAAGCGTAGTGGCAGAGGCCGTAGTGGCGTGGGAACTTGCTTCTGCTATCGTGGAACAATTCCATAGTGATCAATTCGATAAGCTCCATGAAGATATCAATAGACAACGTCAAGAGTCCAAGGAGTATTAATGAATGAAACGGGTAACCATTCAAACTGCTTCCAAAACGTATGATGTGAAAATTGGAGTGGAAATGACGAATGAAATTGTATCTTTTATAAAAAAGACCTTCCCGCAAGTATCTAAACTGTGGATCATTGCGGATAAAGAGGTCTTCAACCTTCATGGAACAGCTTTCTCAGAAATTTTAAGTGAATCATTTGACGTAACGACTTATCTGGCTCCTAAAGGAGAACACGCCAAAAGCTTCGCCATTTATGAGGGTGCCATCACCCACGGTCTTTCTAATCATGTCGATCGCCGAGCCCTTGTGATAGCATTCGGAGGCGGAGCCATCGGAGATCTCGCTGGTTTCGTCGCTTCCACCTATATGAGGGGGATCCCCTTCATAGGTGTCCCGACAACGATTCTCGCTCATGATAGTGCTGTTGGCGGGAAGGTAGCGATTAACCATCCCCTTGGCAAAAACATGGTAGGGCAGTTTTATCAGCCTGAAGGTGTGTTTTTTGATTTAGATTACTTTACAACTTTGCCTGGAACTGAAGTGCTATCAGGATTTTCAGAAGTGATCAAGCATGCTTTCTTATCCGATCGATCCTTTTTACAAGAATTAATGCATTCGTTCCATTCTCCGGAAAAAATGGATAAACAATTTTTAACGGATTGCCTAATGAAAGGGATACGTGTAAAAGGGGATATTGTTTCAAAGGACGAAAGAGAGTCGAATATACGAGCTTTTTTAAACTTTGGACATACGTATGGGCACGCTGTAGAAAGTGCCAGCGGATACGGAAGTCGCACACATGGTGAATCGGTTATGATCGGGATGATCTTTGCTCTGTATCTTAGTGAACAGTACTGCGAACTTTCATTTAATCTACTTGAATTTATCAAATGGGTCACTACACTTGGCTACAATCTAAACATTCCATCTCATATCACATTTGAAACATTATATGAGGGAATGAGACATGATAAGAAATCCCAATATGGACATCCTGTTTTTGTGTTATTGAAGGATATTGGCGAGCCATTAATGGTGAAGGTATCTGTAGATGATTTAAGACGGGCAGATGAGTTTATCCGCCAGTTGTAAAACGTACTCTGGATTAATAAAAACCCGCAAGTACAAAAAGAGAGTGTTTAATAACAGGAGAAAAGGGAGTGGAAGAATGATCAGGGGAGTTCGAGGCGCCACTACAGCGGATTGTGATAATGATAAGGAAGTTCTCCTTTCAACTGAAAGTCTCTTAAAGGAAATGATTTTACATAATAATATTATGGCAGAGGATGTTGCATCTGTGTTTATTTCTGCCACCAGTGACATTGGGAGTGTATTTCCGGCAAAAGCATTAAGAAGGTTTGAAGAGTGGAAATATGTTCCTGTCATGTGTATGCAGGAGTTGGATGTCCCTGATGCATTGCCATATTGTATTAGAGTGATGATTCATTTAAATACATCTACACCTCAGAAAGACATCCAACATATTTATATGAAAAATGCAGTCAGCCTGCGTCCTGACTTGAAAGATACCCCGCCTATTTCAAATGAAAACGACCTGAAAGGAAGGTAAGCATGAAGTGGAGATCTCAGATTCAAAATCTTAAAGCATACCAGCCCGGGAAAACGATGGATGATGTGAAAGAACTATTCAATCTCGAGAAAGTAGTGAAGCTTGCTTCGAATGAAAATCCATTTGGATGTTCAAAGAACGTTGAAACCTTTCTCAAGACGAATGCTGTTTCACATGCGATTTATCCCGACGGCTATGCGAAGGAATTGCGAATGAAGGTGGCAGAGCAGCTATCTGTGGACCCTGGACAGTTACTTTTCGGGAATGGCTCGGATGAAGTGATTCAGATGATTTCAAGAGCATTATTAGATGGTGATAAGAGCACGGTTATGGCTACGCCGACTTTCCCTCAGTATAAGCACAATGCCATTGTTGAAGGAGCGGAAATAAGAGAAGTTCCCCTTGATTCAGCCGGTAGACATCAGTTAACCAAAATGCTTGCTGAAATTGATGAAACGACCTCAGTCGTTTGGCTTTGTTCACCAAATAATCCAACAGGTGAATATATTCGCAGTGAAGAGATCATCTCCTTCCTGGATGCGGTTCCTGAACACGTACTAGTCGTATTGGATGAAGCCTATTATGAATATGTTGTGGCCGGTGATTACTATGATTCATTGGAATTATTAAAATCGTACCCACAATTATTGATTACTCGTACTTTCTCAAAGGCTTACGGATTAGCCGGCTTTCGAGTAGGATTCGGAATTGCGAATGAAGATGTGATTAGGAAGTTAGAGCCGATCCGTGAACCGTTTAATAATAATGCTTTAGGTCAGGGAGCCGCATCCGCAGCCGTTCTGGACCAGGAGTTTATTAGAGAATGCAGGGAGCAAAATCGCAAAGGACTGGAGCAGTATTACCAGTTCTGCGAGGAACACGGCCTGAATTATATTCCATCACAAGCAAACTTCGTGTTAATCGATTTCGGTGTAAGCGGTGATGATGTGTTTCAATACTTAATGAGTAAGGGATTCATTGTACGGTCCGGAGAGGCCCTGGGATATCCTCATTCTGTGAGGGTAACGGTCGGCTCTCATGAACAAAATGAAGAGGTTATTGAGAGAATGAAGGAATTTTTAGACCTTCAAAAGCAAGTGTAAAAAGGAATGGATGGTCGGAACGGCTTAGTATTTTGAGCCCTTTCCGACTTTTTTCAAATCAACTGAGGGGGACAATCATGAAAGGGACGGTATTGGTCATTGGGATGGGATTAATCGGAGGCTCATTAGCACTCTGTATAAAGAGCGATCACCCCGATGCTACAATCATTGGACATGATGTTAATCATAAAGAGTTAAGGTTGGCGAGATCACTGGGAATTATCGATGAAATGTCACTATCTTTACAGTCTGCTGCTGAAAGAGCGGATCTCATCATTATTTCTACACCAGTTTTTCAAACTGAAAAGATCATTGCACAGTTTCAATCTTTCGCGTTAAAAGAAACAGTGATCATTACCGACACGGGGAGCACAAAAGAACAAATTATGAAGTGCTCCGAAGAACTGACTACTAAAGGAATTCAGTTCATTGGTGGACACCCAATGGCAGGTTCTCATAAAAGCGGTGTAGCAGCAGCTAAAAAAATCTTATTTGAAAATGCCTTCTATATGCTTACTCCAGGTTCTGGTGCTACTGGTGAAAAAGTAGAAGAACTTCAAGAATGGCTAAAAGGAACGCGTGCCAAATTTCTGATTGTAGAACCCAGGGAGCACGATGAATTAACGGGTACGATCAGTCATTTTCCACATATTGTAGCGGCATCTCTTGTTCATCAAGCGAAAGAGTCATCTGTACAGCACCCTTATTTGCGGAGGCTCGCTGCTGGAGGATTCCGTGATATCACGCGGATTGCCTCTTCTAACCCGACGATGTGGAAGGATATTACGCTTCAGAACAGAGCGGTTTTGCTTTCGCTTCTCAAACAGTGGAAAACAGAGATGGATGAAGTCATCACCATTATTGAAGAGAAGGACTCACAGGGAATCTTTGATTACTTCACAGAAGCGAAAACGTTTCGCGATGATCTTCCCATTCAGGAAAAAGGGGCCATCCCTTCGTTCTATGACTTATTTGTTGATGTTCCTGATTATCCAGGGGTGATTTCTGAGGTTACTGCTTACCTTGCCGGTGAAAACATAAGCTTAACAAACATAAGAATCCTGGAAACGAGAGAAGATATTTACGGAGTATTAGTCATCAGCTTTCAAACACTTGAAGATAGAGAAAGGGCTTTACACTGCTTAAATGAAAATACGGGTTATGAATTATTCTTAGGGTAAAGGGTGATAAGGATGGAAGGAAAAAAGAAATTAATGAACCCCCAAAAAGGTCTTAATGGGGAACTCAATGTTCCTGGGGATAAATCTATTTCACACCGGGCTGTTATGTTTGGTTCAGTTGCGGAAGGGAAAACCGTTATACATAATTTTCTTATGGGAGAGGATTGTTTAAGCACGATTGAGTGCTTCCGTAAGTTAGGCGTCGATATCAGAGTAACAGATGAGGAAGTGATTGTTTCAGGTGAAGGCTGGGATCATTTATCAGAACCACAGGACATTCTGGATGTGGGTAATTCAGGTACCACTACTCGTCTTATTATGGGGATATTGGCAGGGAGACCTTTTCATTCAATCCTTATTGGAGATGACTCGATCGCGAAACGCCCAATGAAAAGAGTGACAGAACCATTGAAAAAGTTCGGGACTAAAATAGACGGTCGTTCAGAAGGCAACTATACTCCTTTATCAATCCGCGGGGGTGACCTCAAAGGGATTAAATACACATTGCCTGTAGCGAGTGCACAGGTGAAGTCAGCACTCTTGTTGGCAGGGCTCCAGGCCGAAGGTACAACTGAAATTCAAGAACCTGAAAAAACAAGAAACCATACAGAAAAAATGATTATCGAATTTGGTGGCCATATTGAAAGGCATGGAGATACAATCAAGGTAAAGGGCGGTCAGGTGTTAAAAGGAACTGAAGTTTATGTTCCCGGGGATATTTCCTCAGCAGCCTTCTTTATGGTAGCCGCTGCGATTGTGCCGAATAGTAGAGTGCTCCTGAAAAATGTCGGTCTTAATGAAACCCGTGTGGGGATTGTTGAAGTGATGAAGAAGATGGGGGCATCCATAGAAATAATGGAGAGTTCAAAAACTGGAGAACCGATAGGGGACATCCTGGTGGAATCTTCAGATCTTACGGGAATTGAAATTGGTGGAGACCTGATCCCATCGTTGATTGATGAGATACCTGTTATCGCCTTGTTAGCTTCCCAGGCAAAGGGAAAGACGATCATTAAGGATGCACAGGAGTTAAAGGTTAAGGAAACAAATCGGATCGATGCCATTGTACAAGAGCTTGGAAACCTAGGTGCTGACATTCAAGGAACTGAGGACGGCATGATCATCGAAGGCAAAACGCCATTGCACGGTGGGGAGGTCCATTCCTGGGGAGATCATCGGATTGGAATGACTCTGGCTGTAGCTTCTTTAATAACAAATTCTGACGTTATTCTTGAAGGTGCGGATGCAGTGAACATATCGTATCCAACTTTCTTTGAGCATATAAACAAGTTGTTAAAGAAATAATGTACATGATTCCTTTTGGGAGGTGTTCGGACTATGGTTTAGCCCGAACACCTCTCCTTTTATATGATTGCATAGCATGATTTCATCCCTTCTTTCATAGCTTGTCTATAAAGGAAGGTGATGGTGATTTGAGTACGTATATTATTGAAAACGCGAATTGGGTTAAAGATTCCAAGATCACTCAAACTTCTTTACTCGTTAAAGACGATAAAATATCGGCCATAAGAGACAGGTTTTCTTATTATCGGTACATGAGGATGGATGTTTCATCTTTCATGATGACTCCCGGACATGTAATGTGTGATTTAGAGGTGCCTGAAGGAACTGATTTTCTTTCAATAAAGAATTATTACCTGGATGAATTTATCCACAAAGGTTGTACTACTGTCCTGACGGCATTTACATTAGGGTACGAATACGAATTCTTAGCTAAATTGAATGAACGCAAAACGTCCTTGTTAAATAGTCCTCTTGATTACACGATTGGGTTAAAAACATCCGCAAATCTTATTACCCCTGCAGTCATTCGGTCGTGTAAAAGACATAAAGTTCCCGTTGTCTGGATTGACATTAATGAAATAGATCTATTCAAGAAAATTCGCTGGGGATGGATCAAAGGATTTTTATATGATTATCCTATTACTTTTGTCCCTTTTTTTACGACAAATATAGACATAAAAACAAAAATGAAGCATCTTAAAATATGGCAAAATACGATGGAAAACGAGAAAATTCCTCATCTTTCAAATGAAATCCCGCAAAAAGAACCATTGAGGCTTAAAGAACTGAAGAAAATTGGAATATATCCCCTTAGAGGAAATTTTTTGGTGGGTGGAGAAATAAGTTATAACCTCTATATGAATATCGAAGGTGAGAATGGTGCTGAGCCCTCTGCATTTAAAACTGACCAACATGTGCTAAAATGTACAATGAATAAAGGAAAATGTTTTTACTTAAATAATAGAGGCTATTATTATCCTGGTGCTGGTGAAGAACTATTCATTCAAACACCCGGGTACTTTATTTAAAGACTATTAGCTTTTTTATAGAAAGGGATTGACCATGTCATACGCTGAACGAATGTTATCTTCATTAGAAGAAGGGAAATTGGACGAAGCAAAGAAACAGTATAAGCAAGCATTGGAGTTTGGAAGTCATGAAGAAAAATTCAGCCTGGCTGAAGAATTACACCATTTAGGGTTTCTTGAGGAAGCAAAAGAGTTGTATGAAAATCTGCTGGAATATTACCCGGGAGAGGGAGAACTCCTGATCGAGCTCGCAGAAGTGATGGTGGAGATGGATAATGAAGAAGAGGCGATAGACAAACTCGCACAATTGGATGAAGAAGACCCCACATATCCAAGAGCATTGCTCCTTTTGGCAGATCTGTATCAAATGCAGGGTTTATTTGAAGTTAGTGAACAGAAGCTTTTACAAGCCAAGAAGTTATTACCAGATGAGCCTGTCATTGATTTCGGCCTGGGGGAATTATACTCTGAAACAGGCAGGTTCCTGGAAGCGATAAGACATTATCATGCCCTCATTCAGAAAGGCACGACTGAGCTGGGTGGAACCAATGTCCATCAAAGGTTAGCTGAAGCTTATAGTGTAGGGGGAGCCTTTGAAGAAGCATTGACACATTACGAAAAAGCTCTTCAAGATCACCTGGAAATCAATACACTATTCGGATATGCCGTTACTGCATATCAGGCTGGATTCTATGAAAAAGCCATAGAAAAGTTTATTTCGGTAAAAGAGCTGGATCCGGAATATCATTCGGTGTATTTATTATTAGCCAGATCCTATGAACATGAAGAAAAGCTGCAGGAAAGCCTGGAAACCATTCAAGAGGGCGTAAAACAGGATGAATACAACAAGGAGCTGAATTTGTTTGGTGGGAAAATTTCCTTAAAGCTTGGGCTGGAAAAAGAGGCAGAGACATTTTTCAGAGAAGCTTTAGCCTTAGATCCAGGTTATGTTGAAGCAGCTTTAGTCATAAATAAATTGTTCTTTACGCAAGATCGATTTGAGGATGTATTGGAGATCGCCCAGATGCTTAAGGTTGAAGGGGAAGAAGAGCCGCAAATCAACTGGGATCTTGCAAAGGCCTATGAGGGGCTTGAACAATTTAATCATGCATTAAAACAATACCGTATTGCATATACTTACTTTAAGAATCATCAAGAGTTTTTACTAGAGTACGGACAATTTCTAGTAGAAGAAGGACTCAGAGGTGAAGCGGTAGAAGTATATAAACACCTGATTGAAATGGATCCTTCAAATGACGAGTGGCAGGACCTGATTGAAAGATTACAAGACTAAACGAAACGACGTCGGTGGTACAAAGGGATTTGGCTGGCGTGTAAACATGAAATCACCTTAGAGTTGCTAACGTTTTTAAGCTGTATGTCAAAAGGAAAACGGACCTAAACTAAAAAGGATTCTGCAGAGGAGGGAAAACCATGACCACCCCTGTTTCTGTCAACGAGAAGAAAGAATTTATTCGCTGGTTTTTAAACCGATATCAATTAAAAAGAAGAGAATGTGTGTGGATACTGAATTATCTGATGAGTCATGATCAATTAATGAAAAAAGTTCATTTTGTTGAAGAATCTCAGTACTGTCCAAGAGGTCTTGTGATGTCCACGCATTGTGTTGAGGATGTGCCATTCCGATTCTATAAAGAGAACATCATGACAACTGATGCGGAGAAGTCATTTCACGATATTCGATTAAATAAGGACGAAGATATTTATATTCAATTGAACTTCAGTAAGGCAAATTCAAGTTATCAATTTGCAGCAGTACTTGAAGAAAACCCTTTTATGCCGAAGTATCTTTTGATTAATGAAAAAGACAGGATTGTTGCCGAACAATTCCTCAAAGACAGTTTGCAAACCTTTCAACGTGATCGATTGCTAAAGGCCATAGATCAGGCTCTTGATACCGGTGATGAAAAATCCTTCAAGAAATTAACCAAAGAATTGAATAGCTTAAGCTAAAAGCTCGAATGAAGAGAAAGGTACATCTCTTCATTCGAGCTTTATTTGCAGGTTCAGATAAATAGGAAGAAGGTTTATGGAGCATACTATTAAAAAAGTGAAATCGCTTTTAAACGAGTGTTATAAAGTGATATGATGGGAAGTGAAAATGAAAGAAGAAACGAGGGTTTTACAATGAATTGGAACGTAAAAGATATTGAAGTCTTTGAATCTGAAAAAGAATACATAGATACTGCCGTCATTCCGATTGTTCCTGTTGATTTCCTAAAGGATATCAAGACGTCCGCAGCACAATCCGAATTCATCACACTGCTTACCTTTCACCTTGAAAGACAATTTAAAGGCAGGATGATCATGACACCTCCATTTACGTATACTATGTCTGCTTCCAGAGAAAATGAGGTTTCAAGATTAACCCAATGGGCCGAAGAATTAAGTGCCAGCGGAGTGAAGCATACGTTCTTTCTTACATCGGACAGTGAATGGAAAAAGGTAGAGGGGAAATTGCATGACCGCTTGATTTGGGTGCCCTCTATACCGCTTGAGCATTTAGATGAACAGTACAAACATTCCATCATGGAAGATCAAGTGAAACAGCTCTTAAATGTGATTGTACAAAAATGGCAAAAAAATTCATAAAAACTTCACATTGTGTCCATCATTTAGATTAGAGAGTTATTGACCTTGTATAGAGTTTAATATATCATAGTTATGTCCTAGTTTTATATTTGTGCGAAATATGTCCGATGGACTTACCTTACGATAGAGGGGGGAAAAGGATGAGCAAACATCGTGTATCTAGACGTCAATTCCTTAACTATACACTTACGGGTGTAGGCGGTTTCATGGCGGCAGGAATGTTAATGCCGATGGTTCGATTTGCTGTAGATCCAGTATTAAAAACTTCAGCTGCTGGAGAATTTAAAGCGACAAAGCAAAAAGTTTCAGAATTAACAAATGAACCAGTACGTGTCGATTTCTCTTATGAACAAAAAGATGCGTGGTACACATCAGAAGTAACACAAACTGCATGGGTTTATAAGAACAAAGAGGGGAATGTTGTTGCTCTTTCACCAGTATGTAAGCATCTTGGATGTACTGTTAACTGGGCGGGAGACAAGAGTAACCCAAACAAGTTCTATTGCCCTTGTCATGGTGGTCTGTATGAGAAAAACGGGAAAAATGTTCCTGGTACACCACCGACAGCACCGTTGGATGTATATCCAACAAAAGAAAAAGACGGTATTTTATACCTTGGACAACCTGAACCAAATAAATATGTTAAGTAAGGGGGCGTAATCTGTGCTGAACAAAATCTATGATTGGGTTGACGAGCGTTTGGACATTACGCCTTTGTGGCGCGATATTGCGGATCACGAAGTACCTGAACATGTAAACCCGGCGCATCACTTTTCAGCGTTTGTTTACTGCTTTGGTGGATTAACATTCTTCGTTACCGTAATTCAAATTTTATCTGGAATGTTCCTGACAATGTACTATGTTCCAGATATTAAAAACGCTTGGGAATCTGTGTATTACCTGCAAAATGAAGTTGCATTTGGACAAATTGTCCGTGGAATGCATCACTGGGGAGCTAGTTTGGTTATCGTAATGATGTTCCTACATACACTACGTGTCTTCTTCCAAGGTGCATACAAAAAACCTCGTGAATTGAACTGGGTTGTTGGAGTACTTATTTTCTTCGTAATGTTAGGACTTGGTTTCACTGGTTACTTATTACCGTGGGATATGAAAGCGCTATTCGCTACGAAGGTTGGTATTGAAATCGCAGCTGCTACACCATTTATCGGTGAGCAAGTGAAGATCTTACTCGCAGGAGATTCTTCTATCATTGGTGCACAAACACTAACGAGATTCTTCGCTATTCATGTATTCTTCCTGCCTGCAGCATTGCTTGGACTAATGGGAGCTCACTTCCTGATGATCCGTAAGCAAGGTATTTCAGGACCACTATAAGATACGAACATAAATTAATAAACCTTAAATTAGAAGGAGGGGGACGCTATGCATCGAGGAAAAGGGATGAAGTTTGTAGGGGACTCACGTGTACCTGCAGACAGAAAGCCGAATATTCCTAAAGATTATTCGGAGTTCCCTGGAAAAACAGAGGCTTTCTGGCCAAACTTCTTACTAAAAGAATGGTTAGTTGGAGCTGTTTTCCTAATCGGTTATCTATGTTTAACGGTTGCTCATCCATCACCGTTAGAGCGTGTTGCCGATCCAACAGATACTGGATATATTCCATTACCTGACTGGTATTTCTTATTCTTATACCAATTACTTAAATACACATATGCATCTGGACCTTATAATGTTATTGGAGCATTCGTAATTCCTGGAATCGCATTTGGAGCCCTTTTACTTGCTCCATTTATCGACGTAGGACCTGAACGTCGCCCAACTAAACGCCCATTTGCAGTAGGAT
The DNA here is from genome assembly GCF_003315075.1 of Rossellomorea aquimaris. Lineage (GTDB taxonomy): Bacteria > Bacillota > Bacilli > Bacillales > Bacillaceae_B > Rossellomorea > Rossellomorea aquimaris_C. The sequence goes on along the minus strand of NZ_QNRJ01000016.1, from coordinate 36,889 downwards.
TCATGTTATTGGCACTTGCAGCAACATATTTCTTGACTTGGGAATCAGTTGTGACTCATGACTGGGAAGCAGCGAAAGAACAAGGTAAGATCCAGGCTGAAGTAGATATCGATAAAGAATCTGAAGGATATAAAATCTATGCAGACCAGAAAAATGGTTGTATTAACTGTCATGGTGAAAATCTGCAAGGTGGAGCAGGACCTTCTTTAGTTGCAACAGGCCTCTCACCTGAAGAAGTAGCGGATATTGCTAAAAACGGTAAACCACCAGGCATGCCTGCAGGGTTATTTAAAGGATCAGACGAAGAGCTGGACAAACTGGCTGAATTCATCTCTGGTTTAAAAGAATAAACAATGAAAAAGGGCCGGCTTACGTTGGCTCTTTTTTTCTACTTGAAAGAGAGGATTAAATATATGCTCTGGATCATGTCCATCTTGAAGAATAAAACGTTTATATGGTTGCTTCTCATTGTGAATTTGTTTGGCACTATTTACGGTTATATATGGTATATCCCTCAACTACGAAATACTCCCTCGCAATTTTTAGTGTTTGTTCCCGACAGCCCGACAGCCAGTCTGTTTTTTTGTTTTGTTCTCTTAGCATTTTTACTGAATCGCAATTGGCCACTATTTGAAGTGTTAGCCATTATCACGCTATTTAAATACGGGATATGGGCTGTGGTAATGAACTTGTTGACACTGTGGGTTTCCGGTGATTTACCTTGGGAGGGCTATATGCTCATGGCGTCACATGGAGCAATGGCTTTACAAGGGATATTGTATTCTTCCTTTTACCGAGTGAGGATTTGGCACATTATAGTCGGTGCCGTATGGACTGTACATAATGACATCATCGATTACGTATATATGCAGTTTCCCGTTTACTCCAGTTTGTCTATGTACATACAGCATATTGGATACTTCACTTTTTGGTTAAGTATTGTCTCGATCGCTATCGCTTATTTCTTCACGCAAAAAACGAAACGGTTAGATATTCAAGTTAGGCCATAGTCTTTTTTTGGTCTACTCTTGTCCACCCTTTCATAAACTTTACTAGAAGTTTTAGGGGGGACAAGTATGAAATTTATCCAATTCTTTATCGCGCTTTTCTTTTTTCTCATTTTAATACCTCACCCATTAAATGCAGTAGAGTCGACGTCTCCGATGAACGAGCTTGATGAAGTTGCAGACCAGGCCTTACAAATGACAAAGGCTGGAAGATATGAAGAAGCGAAACATCTACTGGTTTATTTCTCTGATGAATTTGCGTCTTTGAGTGCCCAACGCTCTTTTTCAATGGATGAGCTTAGAATTCTCACCATCTCACATAATCTGGCAGTGGAGAGTATCAATCAGACCTCTGCTGACATGGAGCAGAAGGTGAACGCCGTTACAAAGTTCCGCCTTGTGATGGATGCTTTAAGCAGTCAATATCAGCCTTTGTGGGTCGAAATGGAAGACCCGATCATGGAAGCGTTTAATGGAGTGAAGTCGGCAGCGGAAGATGGAAATGTAGATGAATACCATACCACATTGAATGTGTTTTTATCGAAATATAATATTATTCAACCAAGTATCAAATTGGATATTCCGGTAGAACGGGCTCAAGCGCTGGAAGCAAGAATTTCTTACTTAGATCATTATAGGCAAGACGTGTTGGAAAGCACAGAAACAATGAACGAGTTAACATCATTGGAAACGGACCTTGAGAAGCTATTTGAGAATAAACAAGAGGATGAAGCAGATCCTTCCCTCTGGTGGGTGATCATATCAACCGGCAGTATCATTGTCTCTACATTATCTTATGTAGGTTGGAGAAAATATAAAGGACTAGGGGAAGCGAAAAAGTCAGAGCGTCAAAAAAATTGACAGCGCGCTTTTAGCACTATAAAATTTAGGTATCTAAACATCTGGAGGTTATTGCGATAATGGCAGGATTTTTAATTTACTTTTTACTCATTGCTCTGATTCCAATTGGAGCTCAAATGAGAGTAAAGAGTACGTTTAAGAAATATTCAAGAGTAGCCACCACTTCAGGTATGACTGGCAGGGAGATGGCTAGAAGGATTTTGGACGACAATGGATTACACAACGTGAAGGTCGTGGAAGGCAGAGGGTTTTTAAGTGACCATTACAACCCGATTACAAAAACGGTTGCATTGTCACCGGATAACTATCACGGACATTCTGTAGCGGGAGCAGCTGTGGCGGCCCATGAAGTCGGCCATGCGATTCAAGATGCTGAAAGCTATGCATTTCTACGATTCCGTCATGCGTTGGTTCCAGTAGCGAACATAGGCTCCAATATGTCCTGGATCTTCTTATTGATCGGGATGTTCACTCAAATGACAGGGATGTTCCTCCTGGGTATCATTCTGATGGCAGCTGGGGTCGTGTTCCAATTGATCACTCTTCCTGTAGAATTCAATGCTTCTTCCCGGGCTATGAACCAAATCGTTTCACTTGGACTGATCCGGAATGAAGAAGAACGACATGCACGTAAAGTATTGAACGCCGCGGCAATGACATATGTAGCTGCTGCAGCAGTTGCGGTTATTGAATTACTTAGACTTGTATTAATCTTTACTGGCATGAATGGTGACGATTGATTCTAAATAAAGAAGAAGCTGGACTCAATACTAGGGTCCAGCTTCTTTTTGTATGATGAAGATGCAGGTAGGTGATTGAATACCTTTTAGTCATGTAAAGGATTCTTATCTGCGTCTAACGTAAATCCTTCGCCAAGTACGTCATGTACGACGGTGACGGAGACGAATGCGTGTGGATCGACGCTTGTGATAATATTTTTCAGGCGGACGATTTCATTTTTCCCGACCACACAGTAGAGCACTTCCCGGTTTTGTTTCGTGAACGAACCATGCCCTCTTAACACGGTTACTCCCCGATCCATTTTTTCATTGATGACACTTGCGATTTCTTCATGGCTGTCGGAAATGATCATAGCTCCTCTGGCTGAGTATGCCCCTTCCTGCATAAAGTCAATGACCCTTGCCGCCACGAATACAGCGACCAGTGTATACATGGCTTCCCTGTATTCCAGGTACGTGATGAGAGATGCTCCAATGACGATGGCGTCAAACATAAACATCGTTTTCCCCATGCTCCATCCTATGTACTTATGGGCGAGTCGGGCGATGATATCCACGCCACCTGTCGTACCGCCATATCTGAAAATTATCCCCAGTCCAACCCCGATGAAAACCCCTGCAAATAATGCAGCAAGAAACAGATCGCCTTCCAGGTTGATCGTCATTTGATATCTTTGGAAAATCCATAGAAATACAGAAAGACTGACGGTTCCGAGTACAGTATAATAAAAAGCTTTCTTTCCGAGAAGCTTCCAGCCTAAGAAAAATAGGGGTATATTTAAGGCCAGGTTGGAGTAAGACGGATCAATGTCAAATAAAAAGTAAAGGATGAGTGTTATACCGGTAAACCCGCCTTCAGCCAATTTATTTTGGATATTAAAATGGACAAGACCAAATGCGAAGATAGCTGACCCCAACAGGATGAATAATATATTTTTTATACGTAATCCCAACATGTGTGCTCCCTCCTTCTATTCGTATTATCTCGTTGACAGAGACATTATATAAGAAGAGAAACAAACTGGCAATGAAGAGTTAATAAATCAAACGTAATATTTGTCAAACGGGAAGGATTTAGCTAACATGATAGGAGATACTGAAGGAGTGTGGCTTCTTATGGATAATAAAAAAACGATGGATCAATTACAAAAGGAAGTAGACCAATACATAAGTCAGTTTAAAGAAGGTTATTTCAGTCCATTGGCAATGGTTGCGAGGCTCACCGAGGAGCTGGGTGAACTGGCGAGAGAAGTGAATCATTATCATGGAGAAAAACCTAAGAAGAATTCAGAAGAAGAAAAAACGATTGAAGAAGAACTGGGGGATTTATTGTTTGTGGTCATCTGCCTGGCAAACTCCCTGGATATCAGCCTGGAAGAGGCTCACGATCGTGTGATGCATAAATTTAATACAAGAGATAAAGATCGCTGGACAAGAATTGAAGGTAGGGATGAAGATGGAACAAATTAACGTCACGATTGCAGGACCAAGAGGAAGAATGGGGAAAGAAGCGGTTCAGTTAGTAAGGGATACTGAACATTTTACGCTTATTAGTGTGATTGATTACAAGGAAGAAATAGATATTGATGTACCGGTGTACGCTGATATTGAAACATGCTTTCAAAATCAAACCCCACATGTGCTTATCGATTTAACGACTCCAGAGGTAGGTTATCACCATACGAAAACCGCCCTTGAATACGGCGTTAGACCCGTGGTGGGGACGACAGGTTTTTCTACTGATGAATTAAATGAACTCAAGACCCTTGCGGAATCAAAGTCATTGGGATGTATCATCGCTCCTAACTTTGCAATCGGTGCAGTGCTCATGATGAAATTTTCCCAAATGGCAGCTAAGTATTTTAATGATGTCGAAATCATTGAATTACATCACGACCAAAAACTGGATGCTCCTTCAGGGACTGCTCTGAAAACAGCAGAAATGATCAGGGAAGTGAGAGAATCGAAGCAGCAGGGACACCCAGATGAAAAAGAAACGCATTCTGGTGCAAGGGGAGCGAATGTTGACGGCATGCATATCCATAGTGTCCGCCTGCCGGGATTAATTGCTCATCAACAGGTGATGTTAGGGGCGGAAGGTCAGACATTAACAATCCGACATGACTCTTTTAACCGGGGAAGCTTCATGTCAGGGGTGAAAGTTTCCGTTGATACGGTCATGAAGCTGGATACACTTGTTTACGGGTTGGAAAATATATTAGATTAAAGGGTGAGTGTTATGAATATCGCATTAATAGCTCATGATAAGAAAAAAGATGATCTGATTCGTTTTGTATTGGCTTATAAGTCGATAATTGAGAAACACGCTCTTTATGCCACTGGAACAACGGGAAAGAGAATCGGGGAAGAAACGGGATTATCTGTCCATCGTTTCAGGTCAGGTCCACTGGGGGGAGACCAGGAGATAGGTTCTTATATTGCCAATAATAATATGGATCTTGTCCTGTTTTTTAGAGACCCTTTAACAGCTCAGCCTCATGAACCTGATGTATCTGCACTAATCAGACTATGTGATGTGTATTCAGTTCCATTAGCGACCAATATGGGAACCGCAGAAGTATTGGTAAAAGGGCTTCAAAGAGGAGATATCGAGTGGCGGAGTGTGGTAAAGGATAAGGAGGAGTAATGTGGATCAACAAGTAGACATCCTCGCATTTGGCGCACATGCCGATGACGTGGAGATCGGTATGGGGGGCACCCTTGCAAAATATGCGGCAGAAGGAAAGAAGATTGTGATTTGCGATCTCACAGAAGCCGAGCTTTCATCAAATGGAACCGTTTCTTTGCGTAAAGAAGAAGCAATGTCAGCTGCACATATATTAGGTGCCTGCAAGAGGGAGACCTTGGATGTTTCTGATAGAGGCATTTACATAACAGATGAAAATATACAGAAAGTGGTTAACGTGATCAGAATGTACAAGCCGAAAGTGATATTTGCTCCCTACGAGCAGGATCGCCATCCTGATCATGGGAATGCTTCACGATTGATCAAAGAAGCTTTTTTTTCAGCTGGAATTCGGAAATTTCATGCCACAACTCCGGCACATAAAGCGGATAATCTGTATTTTTATATCATCAACGGCTTTCATAAACCTCAATTTGTAGTGAATATTGAGGCATTTATGAATACAAAGATTCATAGCTTAGAGGCATATACGAGCCAATTTAACCAAGGATCTGAAGGAGTGTCCACTCCTTTAACTGAAGGGTACATAGAAGCGGTTGAAGCGAGGGAGCGAATGATGGGGAAAGAAGCGGGCTTACGTTATGCAGAAGGATTCTTTTCCTATAACACCCTAATATTGCATCAAGATTTGTTAGGAGATTAATGGTATGAAAATGAAAATAGGTATTACCTGCTACCCGACTGTTGGAGGCTCTGGCGTAGTAGCAACAGAGCTTGGGAAATTATTAGCAGAGAGAGGTCATGAAATTCACTTTATCACCTCGAGCATTCCATTTCGGTTAAATAAAATGTATCACAACATCTATTTTCATCAAGTGGAAGTGAGTCAGTATTCAGTGTTTCAATATCCGCCTTACGATATAGCACTGGCGAATAAGATGGCAGAAATTACGGAGCGTGAGAACCTGGACATCCTTCATGTACATTATGCGATCCCACATGCAGTCTGTGCCATTTTGGGTAAACAAATGTCTGGTAAAGATGTGAAGATTGTCACCACCTTGCACGGCACCGATATTACCGTACTTGGTTATGACCCTTCTTTAACAGGAGCGATTCGATTCGGGATCGAAAAGTCTGACGTGGTCACCGCGGTTTCTTCCGCATTAGTGAAACAAACCAATGACTTGATACAGCCGGATAAGGACATTCAAACGGTCTATAATTTCATAGACGAAAGAGTATACAAGGCAGTAGATTCCCAGCATCTTAGAAATGAATATGGGATTAAGGACAATGAAAAAGTCATTATTCATGTTTCCAACTTTCGTGGGGTGAAAAGAGTAAAGGATGTTGTAGCAGCATTCAATCTTATACAAAGTGAGATTCCAGCCAAGCTTCTCCTTGTGGGGGACGGACCTGAAATGACGGTGATATGCAGACAGGTGGGAGAACTAGGACTAGAAGATCGAGTTTTGTTCCTTGGAAAACAGGATAACTTAGAAGAGCTTTATTCGCTTAGTGATATTAAGCTGCTGCTTTCAGAAAAAGAAAGTTTCGGTTTAGTTGCCCTGGAGGCTATGGCTTGCGGCGTGCCGAGCATTGGAACAGATGTAGGAGGCATTCCGGAAGTCATTGAGGACGGATACAACGGCTTTATATGTGAAGTCGGGAACGTTGCACAAGTGGCAGAAAAGTCTCTGCTGTTGCTGAAAGATGAAACACTTCACAAGGAACTCTCGGAACATGCACTACAAACGGCCCGAACAAAGTTTCACTCCAGCAAAATTGTCGAAGAGTATGAACGGATCTACAAAGAGCTTCTATCATGATAAAGTCGGAAGGAAAAGATCCTAGTAAAGCAGGTGTTAAAAATGTTACCGAGTATTTTCCAACAAGCCGTACCGGTTTTAAAGAAGATTGAAAGGGCGGGATTCGTTGCCTATTTCGTTGGTGGATCCGTCAGGGATCACTTCCTGAGTCGGCCGATTAATGACGTAGATATCGCAACGTCTGCCTATCCACAAGAAATAAAGGAGATATTTCCGCGAACAATTGATATCGGCATAGAACACGGAACCATTCTGGTCATTGATGAGGGCAGGGAATATGAAATCACGACATTCAGGACTGAATCTGCCTATGCGGACTTTAGAAGGCCGGATAAGGTAGAATTCATCCGCTCATTAGAAGGAGATCTGGAGCGCCGTGATTTTACCATGAATAGTATGGCCATGGATGCTGAGGGTAAAGTATATGATCCCTTTAAGGGCCTCGAAGACATACATAATAGAGTGATCCGGACCGTGGGATCACCGGATTTACGGTTTACTGAGGACGCTCTTCGTATGATGAGGGGAGTGCGCTTTGTCAGTCAATTAGGCTTCAAGGTCGAGCCTGTTACACTGAATGCATTAGAAGAGCACTCCAGCCTTCTTGAGCATATAGCCGTAGAAAGAAAGACGATGGAGTTCGAGAAGATTGCGGGAGGTAAATGGAAACGAGAGGCACTTTCCCTCCTGGTCCGTACCAACCTATATACTGAACTCCCTCATTTAACTCAACACAAAGAAACTCTTCAACAAGTTGCGGATCTTCCTCGATTAGAAGACATAAATAAGGACCAAGCATGGTTACTTCTTTTGTATATTGGGGATATTGATACCCAGGATTTTCTCAAAGACTGGAGGCTCCCGACGAAAACGATACGGGAACGTTCGAAGGAGCTTGGAATTTTAAAGGAAAGAAGGAAGTCCGGCTGGTCTAAGCCTTTGCTTTATCGTGCCGGCCTGGAAGCAGCGGTTAATGTTGAGAAAGTCCATGAATGCATAGAATCCAAACCCGTTTCTTCTATAGAAAACGTGAAAGAAGAATATCAATCATTAGCGATTACATCGAGACAACAACTGGATGTAACAGGAGAGGACTTAATGATATGGGCGAACAAAAAGGGTGGTCCATGGATGAAAGAACTTTTGGCTGAAATTGAATGGGCGATTATAACCGATGCAATCCATAACGATAAAGAAACGATAAGGAGGTGGCTACAGACATGCAATCGACTATAAAGAAGAAACTGCTTCACGCTTTGTCTGAATCGGATCAGGAATTTTTATCAGGACAAGCACTGGCTGATATAGCAGGGTGTTCAAGAACGGCTATTTGGAAGCATATTGAAGAACTTCGTAAAGAAGGTTTTGTGTTAGAAGCCGTACGAAAAAAAGGGTATCGAATCATTGAAACCCCTGATAGTGTGACAGAAAGTAAGATCCGTTTAGGATTACAAACGAAAACCCTAGGCAGAGTGATCCACTATGAAGAGTCGGTTCAAAGTACACAGCGCATCGCTCATGTGCTTGCGGGCGACGGTGCATCAGAAGGTACATTGGTCATTGCTGATGAACAAACTGCCGGAAGAGGCAGGTTAATGAGAGAGTGGCACTCATCAAAGGGAACGGGAATATGGATGAGTCTGATCTTAAAGCCCCTTCTTCCACCCCAAAAGGCCCCACAGTTTACACTCATTACTGCCGTTGCCGTCGTTCAAGCGATCGAGGAAGTAACAGACCTTCATCCGCAAATCAAATGGCCGAATGATATTCTAATCGATGGAAAGAAAGTGACGGGGATTTTGACGGAGCTGCAGGCTGAATCTGATAAAATAAACTCCATTATTATCGGGATCGGCATGAATGTAAATCACACGAAGGAACACTTTCCTGATGAACTTCAGAAGATTGCAACCTCACTGGCTATAGAACAAGGAGAACCTTTATCAAGATCAGAAATTGTTCAAAAGGTGTTAGAACGAATCGAAGCCCTATATTCTATTTATATGAAGGAAGGCTTTACTCCGGTCAAGCTGTTATGGGAGAGTTATGCAATCAGTATCGGTAAGAAAATCCGTGCCCGTACCATCAATGGAACGATTGAAGGAAGGGCACTCGGGATAACCGATGAAGGAGTTCTGAAGATCGAAGACTCAGCAGGGACCGTTCATCAGATTTATTCTGCAGATATTGAAGTGAATATTTAAATGAAACCGGGATAGAGGCTATTCGATTGCTTCCATCCCGGTATTTTTATGGTATAATCTCATTGGGCAGTATCCTTGGAACTGCACCCCTATACGTTCAGCTTTTAATAACTTCAATACAATTTCTGCCTTGATCCATTGTGGACTGGGACAGAGGGTCGAAACAATGATACTAAACACTTATGATCCTTCTGTCATTTATTCAGGAGGTTTTTTTATTTGTGTAATGAAAGTGCTTTCATTTCGTTTCGTCACCTCTGACTGAAAAGAAGGAGGACATTATGAAACAAACAACAGATTTTCTTAAGATGAAGAATAAGAAAGAAAAGATTTCCATGCTTACAGCGTATGATTTTCCAAGTGCCAAGATAGCGGAGGAAGCGGGAATTGATGTCATCCTTGTTGGTGACAGCCTCGGAATGGTTGTATTGGGTTACGACTCAACGGTACCTGTTACAGTTGAAGATATGATCCATCATACGAAAGCCGTAAAAAGAGGGGCGAGAGATACCTTTATCGTCACTGATATGCCGTTTATGTCCTACCATTTGTCAAGGGATGAAACTCTTAAAACAGCGGCTCAGATTCTTCAACAGGGAGGCGCTCACGCTGTGAAGGTAGAGGGGGGAGATCATGTGGTTGATCGTATCCATTCCCTTACAAGTGCCGGCATACCCGTTATGGCTCATTTAGGTTTAACGCCTCAATCCGTCGGTGTCCTTGGAGGATATAAAGTACAAGGGAAAACAGCCGACACAGCCAAAAAGTTGATCGATGATGCCATAAAATGTGAACAGGCAGGTGCCTTTGCTCTTGTGTTAGAGTGTGTACCAAAGCAAATAGCCAAAGAGATTTCAGCAGCATTAACGATTCCGACCATTGGAATTGGTGCAGGCAGTGAAACAGATGGCCAAGTGTTAGTGTTCCACGATCTTGTAACATACGGGGTGAATCGTGTGCCTAAGTTTGTTAAACAATACAGCAACGTATCAGAAGCCATTCATATCAGCATAAAAAACTATATAGAAGAAGTTAAAGGGGGGAGCTTCCCATCTGATGACCATTCCTTCACGATGCGGGATGAAGAATTGGATGCTCTCTATGGTGGAATGAAAAAATGAAAGTGATAACGACCATACAAGATCTGCAAGCTTCGATACAACAAGTAAAGAATTCAGGTTCCTCTATCGGATTTGTCCCTACAATGGGATACCTTCATGAAGGGCACTTGACTCTGGCGGAGGAAGCGGGTAAGAACAACGATACTGTCGTGATGAGTATCTTTGTAAACCCCCTGCAGTTCGGTCCGAATGAAGACTTCGACCGCTATCCTCGTGATGTTGAAAGAGATACGGAGTTAGCAAAGAATGTCGGGGTTGATATACTCTTTATTCCTGAAGTAGTAGATATGTATGATGGGAAACAATCTGTAACCTTGAGTGTGATAGAGCGGGTAGAAGTACTGTGCGGACGAAAACGGGAAGGTCATTTTGACGGAGTAGTAACCGTCCTGACTAAATTGTTTCACCTTATTCAGCCGACCAGAGCGTATTTCGGGCTGAAGGATGCCCAGCAGATTGCAGTAGTGGAAGGGTTAGTAAGGAATTATTTCTTTCCGGTGGAAATTGTGAGGGTGCCTACCGTCAGGGAAGAGGATGGCTTGGCGAAAAGCTCAAGAAATGTTTATCTATCAAAAGGAGAAAGAAGGGAAGCTCCTTCACTTTATCAAAGTCTGATAGAAGCAAAAAATCGTATTGATGCCGGAGAGAGAGACCCCGATTCGATTATTTCCATGATTTCAATGAACGTTCAAGAAAATACCTCTGGAAAAATCGATTATGTGGAAGTGTACTCCTTTCCTGAGCTAGCGGAACTGTCCAGATTACATGGTGAGATCATTATAGCTTTGGCAGTTCAATTTCAACAGGCCAGATTAATTGATAATATAATCATCAGTGTAGAACCAGAGGAGGATTCAAATGTTTAGAACGATGATGAGTGGGAAAATCCACAGAGCGACTGTAACAGAAGCGAACTTGGATTATGTGGGAAGCATTACCATCGATCAGGATATATTAGATGCAGTCGGAATGATGGCGAATGAAAAGGTTCAGATTGTCAACAACAACAATGGAGCCCGCCTGGAGACTTACATTATACCAGGTGAAAGAGGAAGCGGCGTCATATGTTTGAACGGCGCCGCTGCAAGACTTGTGCAAAAAGGTGATATTGTCATCATCATATCGTATAAACTGATAGCTGAAGAAATGGTCCATGATCATATCCCCAAAGTAGCTATCATGGGAGAGAATAACCGTATCATTGACATGATCGGAACAGAACCTGAAGCGACAATTCTATAAAAGAAAGCGGCAAGTCTCCTCATTTGTGAATAGGAGACTTGCTTTTTTGTTTATGGTACACTTATTTAGAAATCATAAGAGTATGATGCAGGATCTAAATAAAGGCAGTGAAGAACATGTACCCATTTAAACTCGTTGTTATCGATCTTGAAACAACAGGGAATTCTCCTAAAAAGGGAGAAAAAATCATTCAACTATCAGCGGTTATTATAGAAAGCGGAAAAATCATTGATCAATTTACATCATTTGTTTCACCTGGAAAACCGATTCCTGCGTTTATTGAGGAATTGACGGGGATCAATGATGATATGGTCAAGGACGCTCCAGCTTTTCATGAAATTGCACCGAAAATACTTGAGCTTCTGAATCATGGCGTTTTTGTTGCTCACAACGTTCAATTCGATCTATCATTTCTTCAAGCAGAACTGGAAGATGCAGGATATAATCCATTTACGGGTCCTAGCTTCGATACAGTAGAATTAGCTAAAGTGGTCTTACCATCAGCAGACAGTTTTAAGCTGACGGAATTATCCAATTCATTGGAATTAAGCCACGTAAGGCCTCACCAGGCAGACAGTGATGCCTATGTGACAGCCGAAATTCTTCTTTATTTTATTGAAGAATTGTCAAAGCTGCCCTTAGTCACACTCGAAAATCTTCACAAGCTTTCACGTCATTTGAAAAGTGATCTTTCCTTATTGTTTGACAGAATTGTGAGTGAGAAACAAAAACACGTAGAGGATCTTCCACGACAGTTAGAGGTGTATCGAGGACTGGCTCTTCGGAAGAAAGATGCTTCAAAGAAAGATGTTCCACCTATTGAAGAGCTCCATGTTGATGAACCTGATATAGAAGAACACTTGGCACAATATGTTCCCTTCTATGAGAAGAGAGTGCAGCAAATGGAGATGATGGATGAGATTCAACATGCTTTTCATGAATCCCGGCATGTGGTCATAGAAGCGGGGACAGGGGTTGGCAAGTCACTGGGGTACTTATGGCCTGCGGTCATGTTTGCCAAGGGCTCTCATGAAAAAGTGGTCATCAGTACATACACCATCCAATTGCAAGAGCAATTACTTCATAAAGAAATTAAATTATTGGAAAAAATAAGCCCTACACCATTCAGAACCGTACTACTAAAAGGGAAAAATCATTACATAAACCTGTTCAAGTTTGAACAGTCTCTCAGGGAAGATGAGTCTCAATATGACGTAGTACTGACAAAGATGCAAATTCTGGTATGGCTTACACGAACAGAGTCCGGTGATATGGATGAACTTAACCTTACTTCCGGGGGGCAGTTGTTCTGGAATCGTCTAAAACATGACGGATGGCACTTACCTCATACGAAAGATCCCTGGGTGGGGAAAGACTTCTATCTTTTCGCAAGAAAGAGTGCTCAAGAAGCAGATATCATCATTACAAATCACTCAATGCTTCTGACTGATATTGTGAAGGAAAGCAGCATGCTGCCTCCTTACGATTACTTAGTGATAGATGAGGCTCATCATCTGGAGAAGTCAGCAAGACAGCATCTTGGAGTTGTAATGGATTATCTCTCCATTAAGTTTAGTACTTCCCAGTTAGGAACTCTGGACCAAAAACAGTTGTTCTATCGACTTGATCAGCTTATTTCCAACCATTCAGTTCAAATGAATACCCACTCATTTGAATTGAATTCTCGTATTAGTCAGTTTTACATTGATTTAGAAGAGGCCATCGGAGTGTTGACGAGCGTTTTCTATAAGAAAGCCAAAAAGAGAACCGGGGTACAAAAAATACAGCTGAGAATTACGGACGAAATGAAGAAGAGCAGCTACTTCCAACCTGTACTCATGTCCATGGAACGGGTTATTTCAGGAATGAAGTTTGTGGAAAAGGAGTTTCAGCAGATTCTGGAGACAATCAAGGATAAGAAGATCAAGCTGCAGGATAAAGAAAAAGCCTTGATTGAAGAATTCTACAGCTTTTTAGTGGATTGGGCAGAGTTGAGAATGAATTTTCAAACCGTCTTTTTAAGAGAAATGAACAACCATGTTCTCTGGTTAGATGGAGATACAAGATCATTACCGAATAGTCTTTCTATCCAAGCTCAACCAGTTACCGTCAATCGTAATCTTCAAGATGAGATCTTTGCCAAAAAGAAAAGTGTCGTCCTTACTTCAGCTACCCTGACCGTCAGCGGGTCTTTCAATTACTTCTTAAACGAGATTGGACTCATAGGTCAAGGGGTAAAGCAGTTACAGCTTACTTCTCCTTTTGACTACAATGAAGTTTCCAGATTGTTCGTCCCAACAGACGTCCCTGAAATTCAGCAAGTTCAAAGTGAAGAGTATATTGAAGCAATAAGCTCGCATTTAATTGGAGTGGCTCAAGCGACTAAAGGGCGAATGCTCATCTTATTTACGTCTTACGATATGTTAAGGAAAACGTATGAGCTGATGAAAGAAAGTGGATTATTAGAGGAATATGTATTAATGGCACAAGGAATCACATCAGGAAGTCGTACACGGCTGACAAAGAACTTCCAGCGATTTGACAAGGCGATTTTATTTGGAACGAGTAGTTTCTGGGAGGGTGTAGACATTCCAGGAGAAGACCTGTCTTGTCTTGCCATGGTCAGACTTCCATTTTCACCACCTGACGAGCCTGTCAATCAGGCAAAATCAGATATCCTCAAGGCCCAAGGGAAGAACCCGTTTTCTTCTCACTCTTTACCCGAAGCGATTATTCGGTTCAAGCAAGGGGTAGGAAGGCTGATTAGAAGAAGCAGTGATCGGGGAATCGTGATTGTATATGACCGAAGAGTGATGACGACAAGGTACGGTAAGGCTTTCTTGCAGTCGATTCCTTCAATGGAACTAAAAGAAGGAGATTTATTTGATTTGGTTTCATGGATTGAAGATTGGCTCTAGACTAAACTTCAGTGATAAATTTTACTCTTTAACACAACCTAAAGAGTAGATGTGAAAACTGGAGGATTGAAAATGAGAGTGATCTTTTCGGTAATGCTGACTTTTTTCCTTGTCATTTCAAATGCCTATGGAATGAAAGTGCCTCAGGTGGATTTACATGTATCACATGAGGAGTATGCGATTAGTTTTCTTCCTGTTTTAAAAGGGGAGGTAGCAGTTCTTCATTTAGCTTCCGGGAAAAATTATTTAATTAATACCGGACCCCTTCAGGAAAGTAAACAATTATATTATTATTTGAATCAAATGCATATTGACAACATTAAGGGAATCATCCTCACGGAAAAAAGAGAAGTGCATGAGGATATGATTACTGAACTTGATAAGAAGTACTCCATAAAAGAAATAATAACGGGTAGATCCCTGGCTGAAGCAATACAGAAAAAAGGTTCCTTTACGATACACACGATTACAGAAGATCAGTCATACCCGCTTTCAAAAGAATTAGCATTAAATGTGATGCATGAAGACAATGACAAAGGAGAGGGATTGGACTTTTCCATTACCTTCTTCCATCATCGCTTTTTGTGGCTGAGCTCACAATCATTGCATTCTGAAAAGGTTTTACTTACAAAACCCCTAAAGAACGTCAATATTGTCAAAATACCTCTTCATTCTAAATCGGAAAGCATGTCTCACAGTCTTCTGAAGCATATCGATCCTCAAACGGCTTTACTGTACCGTTCTAAGGAAAGGCTTCTTAATGGTGAAATGCTCGAAGCCATCAACGAGGCGTGGATTGATCTGTATTTAACTGGGCAACATGGATTGATCGCCATCAAATTTAATAAGCGAAACTACGAAGTACTTACCTTTGATCAAGAAGATGGAGTGTTTAAAGAAGAGGACGGAACACACTAATGCTGAAAGAAAGAAAGTCAGGCTGACAACGCTGTCAGCCTGAACGGAGTGTGGATTAGAATATAGTTTTTTCGGATACGCTCTACCATAATAGCCATTAATGTTGTTATAATGTGGGTAGCGTTTCTTACTCATAGTGTGGCGGATAGCAGTGGCGTCATGAGTAGAAAAAATGTTTTTTCATAGAGGAATATCTTAAGTAAGCGGGTAAAAGGAGGAACACCATGGAGAGCCGAATTGAAATTCTTTCCACCGTTCGTATCGAATATACGGATAACTTATATAAAGTGGTTGATACATTAAATAGAACCTTAAAAAAAGATGATTATATGTTTGGTTTAGCCTTAGATCCGGAAGATCAGAATCAAGCAGTATTAACAATATATCGTACATAAAGAGTGATTGTAATGAAAAAATGGATAACAATTTTCGCCCTATTGTTCTTAGTCATTGGGATAACGGCTTCGGTAGTACTTTATCAAGTTTCACGGAACCCGTTGGATAATCAGGCAGAGAAAGCTCTGGATAGAGTGAAAGCTGAAACGGCTATCGTTGAAGTTGAAAACACAAGCTTCTATAACGGATCTAAGTCATATGTTGTTGTGACAGGCAAGGATGATCAAAATGAGAAGCTCGTGGCTTGGGTACCCAATAAAAAAGGGGAAATAATCCAGAAAAAATGGGCAGATGGTATCTCAAAAGAACAGGCAATCAATAAACTAAATGAGGAAAAACAACCGAAGGAATTATTATCGGTACGTTTAGGATATGAATCTGTTGGGCCTGTATGGGAAATCACCTACTTGGATCAACAAGACAATTTAAATTACTTCTACCTGCTGTTTTCTACTGGAGAATGGTGGAGAAAAATTGAAAATTTATGATCAGGGGGAATACTGCAATGAAATTTACGTTAGCTGACAGAGTAAGTGCTTTAACACCATCAACGACTTTAGCGATTACTGCAAAAGCAAAGGAAATGAAGTCACAGGGTATTGATGTTATCGGTTTAGGTGCAGGTGAACCTGACTTTAATACTCCTGAACATATCATCAATGCTGCGTATGAGTCCATGACTGAAGGCCACACAAAGTATACTCCATCCGGTGGTATGGCCAAATTAAAAGAAGCTATCATCCATAAATTTGAAACAGATCAGAAACTTACGTATAAACCATCTGAGATCATCGTGACGAGTGGTGCAAAGCATGCCCTTTATACATTGTTTCAAGTTCTTTTAAACGAAAATGATGAAGTCATCATCCCTACTCCATACTGGGTCAGCTATCCTGAACAAGTGAAGCTTGCCGGAGGAACTCCCGTGATCGTTGAAGGGAAAGAAAAGAATGAGTACAAAGTTACTCCACAGCAGTTAAAAGAGACGATTACTTCCAAAACGAAAGCAGTCATTCTCAACACACCTAGTAACCCTACAGGCATGCTTTACTCCCAAGAAGAGTTACAAGCGATTGGAGAAGTATGCTTAGAGAACGATATTCTGATCGTTTCAGACGAGATTTATGAAAAGCTTGTGTATGACGGGAACTCACACACGTCTATTGCTGAATTATCTCCGGAACTTAAAGAGCAAACCATCGTGATCAATGGGGTGTCAAAATCTCATTCCATGACGGGATGGAGAATTGGATATGCGGCAGGGAACGAGGCAATCATTAAAGCAATGACCAATCTTGCCAGTCATTCTACCTCTAACCCAACGACGACTTCACAATATGGGACAGTTGCTGCCTATTTAGGAGATCAACAACCTGTAGAGGAAATGAGACAGGCATTTGAAGAGCGACTAAACATTGTTTTTGATAAATTGAATAGTATTCCAGGGTTTCATTGTTTGAAGCCTCAAGGTGCTTTCTATCTGTTCCCGAATGTGTCAGAGGCGGCCGAGAAAACAGGCTACAACAATGTGGACGAATTTACCAAAGCTCTGCTGGAAGAGGCAAAGGTAGCGGTTATTCCAGGTTCTGGTTTCGGATCGGACAATAATATCCGACTTTCTTATGCCACAAGTCTTGATGCACTCGAAAAAGCAATTGAGAGAATGCATGAATTTGTTGTCAGTAAGAGTAAATAATATAAGGTTTGCAGACCGCGTTCGTTTCGGTCTGCTTTTTCCTTAAAATCATCTCGTTTTGCTGTATCTATTGCGGCGGGATAATGGTAAATGTATAATAAATAACGATACATAAGCGTCTTAAGTTTTTTTGGAGGGAAAAAATTGTGAAAACTACTATATCTCAAGTAAGTAAGTTTGTAGGAGAAGAAGTAACCATTGGTGCTTGGCTTGCCAACAAACGTTCAAGTGGAAAGATTGCCTTTCTTCAGCTTCGTGACGGAACTGGATTCATTCAAGGTGTTGTCGTAAAAAGTGAAGTGGAAGAAGAAATCTTTCAAAAAGCAAAATCATTAACTCAAGAAACATCTCTATATGTTACAGGAACGGTTTCAGAAGATTCCCGTTCGCCGTTTGGATACGAACTGCAAGTGAAAAGCGTAGAAGTGATTCATGAAGCAGTGGACTATCCAATTACACCGAAGGAGCACGGAACAGAATTTCTGATGGATCATCGTCACCTTTGGCTTCGTTCCCGTAAACAGCATGCCGTGATGAAAGTGCGTAACGAAATCATCCGTGCAACCTATGAGTTCTTTAATCAAGAAGGATTCGTAAAGGTGGATCCCCCAATCCTGACTGGCAGTGCTCCGGAAGGAACGACCGAGTTATTTGCCACTAAATATTTTGAAGAAGATGCCTACCTTTCTCAGAGTGGTCAACTGTACATGGAAGCAGCGGCCATGGCATTAGGGAAAGTATTCTCTTTCGGACCGACTTTCAGAGCGGAGAAATCGAAAACTCGTCGTCATTTAATCGAATTCTGGATGATCGAGCCTGAAATGGCATTCTATGATTTTAAAGATAACCTGGAAGTGCAGGAGCAATATGTTTCTTATATCGTTCAATCGGTCCTGGAAAACTGCAAGCTTGAATTAGACCGATTAGGAAGAGATACATCTAAATTAGAGCAGATCAAAGCGCCTTTCCCGCGAATCACTTATGATGATGCACTTAAGTTATTGCATGAAAAAGGGTTCGATGATATCGAGTGGGGAGACGATTTCGGAGCTCCACATGAAACAGCCATAGCTGAAAGCTACGACAAGCCGGTATTTATCACGCATTACCCGACTTCTCTAAAGCCTTTCTATATGCAGCCTGATCCAGACCGTGATGATGTCGTATTATGTGCCGACCTGATCGCACCAGAAGGGTATGGAGAGATTATCGGTGGCTCAGAGCGTATCCACGATGCGGAACTTATGAAACGTCGCATTGAAGAGCACGAACTTGCTACGGATGCGTACAAGTGGTACTTGGAACTAAGAGAATATGGATCTGTTCCTCATTCAGGATTCGGTCTTGGACTTGAAAGAACGGTGGCTTGGATAAGCGGAGTAGAACACGTAAGGGAAACCATCCCATTCCCACGTCTACTAAACCGTTTATATCCATAATACAAACATCCTACAACGAACCGCCTGGATTGCTTAAAAAGCAATCCGGCCGGTTCTTTTATTTTGGCTCTTTTTTTGTTGAGATTGTGGCTACTTTGTAGATGAAAGTAGGAATTCATTTCTGATATAGTATGCTAACTTTCCGCGGGGATGGTGCTTGTATACCTTCAAGAAAGTGAATTTATTCTAAGTGGTAGTTAGAAAACAGGGACCGTTCCTTTTCTCTCCAGGCACAAGATTCCCCGGGGAGGAAGTCGAGCCTCCTCGGGCTTTTGCCCTGTGGGGTCTCGACCTTTCCTCTATCTCCCGCAGGAGTCAAGTGCCCTCCGCTACAATCCACTCTGTGAATCCATATTTTTACTGCAAAATGACGGAAAGAAAACACAAATTATTGTAGATTTATTGATTCTTTGTTTCCAAAAACAAACGATCTACAAAGTAGCATAAGAAATTGTCTTTTTAGATTGTTTCTACACTTTTAAGCTCTGTCACGAAAATCTCTTAAAGATCCTGCGGAAGTACGGTCGTGCCGAGACCCCGGAAGCGAAGCTGAGGAGGCTCGGCCGAACGTCCGCGGAAAGCGGAGCTGTTCCCCTCACCATCCAGCACAAGCTTGTTGACAGAGCTTCTAGCAGATCGTATGTTACAAAACAATATCCTTGTGAAAACAGCATTTTTTATACAGTTGCCCCTACTGTTCCTTAAAGGCTTGTTGGTCCTGAAAAGTCGGCTCATCTTTTCTTATTTCCATCTTTCTTCTAATTCATAACCATGTCCACATATACTGAAGCATGATATACTAGTGAGTGAGGTGTGCCGAATATGGATTATAAACGTTTAATGGTGTCCTGGATCGAAGAGGGGACACTTAACATTCCGCAATTATTATTATCAAATTACAATACCCTTGGTTTAAATGAGTCAGAGTTTGTTCTGTTATTGCAAATTTACGGTCATCTGGAAAAGGGAAACTATTTCCCGACACCAGAAGAGCTCTCGGAACCTATGAGTATTTCTACTGAATACTGTTCATCTATTTTAAGAAAGTTAATGCAACAACAGTTTCTATCGATCGAAGAGGGATCTTCACCTGATGGAATCCTGTTTGAAAAGTATTCTCTTAATCCTTTATGGGAAAAAATGGCTGAGTTCGTAATACAGGATTCCAAAATGAAGCAGATGGAGAAATCCATGGAAGAAGAAGCGGACATTTACACGACATTCGAACAGGAATTTGGTCGTCCGCTATCTCCGTTAGAATGTGAAACCCTGGCCATGTGGTTGGATCAGGATGATCATAATGCTATTATTATTAAAGCAGCATTGAGAGAAGCTGTCATATCCGGCAAGCTGAATTTTAGATATATCGATCGGATTCTATTCGAATGGAAGAAAAACGGTGTGAAAACCATTGAAGATGCGCGTAACCAAAGCCAGCGCTTCCGTTCTCATCAAAACCCCGCAGCTTCCAATGATTCTGCTGCTTCTCCTAAACGAAAATCAGTACCATTTTATAATTGGCTTGAGCAATAGGGCGAAAAAAAGGGGCTGACTCTCAAATGCTTGAGGGTTGGTCTATTTTTATTTTGGATAATCTTTGTTGATTTTTAGGACAAGTTGGAGGTATTAGGATACATGCTAAATAAAAAACAAATACAAATTTGCTTAGATGAAATGAGAGAGATGTTTCCAGACGCTCACTGTGAGCTGCGTCATGAAAATCCTTTTGAGCTTGTCATTGCGGTGCTTCTGTCGGCTCAATGTACTGACGCCCTCGTGAATAAAGTTACAAAAGGCTTATTTGAAAAATATAAGCAACCTGAAGATTATCTGAATGTTTCTTTGGAAGAACTTCAACAGGATATACGTTCCATCGGGTTATACCGAAACAAAGCGAAAAACATTCGTAAACTATGTGAGATCATCCTGACTGAACATGGGGGGAATGTTCCTGAAAGTCATGAAGAATTAGTGAAGCTGCCGGGTGTAGGAAGGAAAACAGCAAATGTAGTAGTATCGGTTGCATTTGGAGTGCCTGCTCTGGCAGTAGATACCCATGTTGAACGTGTAAGTAAGAGATTAGGGATTTGCCGATGGAAAGATAACGTATTAGAAGTAGAGAAAACGTTAATGAAAAAAATCCCGAAGGAAGAATGGTCCGAAACTCATCACCGGTTGATTTTCTTTGGAAGGTACCATTGTAAAGCCCAATCACCTCAATGTGATGTATGCCCGCTGGTCGATCTATGCAGAGAAGGTCAGAAGAGGCTAAAGAAAAAAGGTAACATATGAAAGAAATGACCTTAAGCATTCCATTACAACTAAAGGATCCTTTTTTCTTTCCTGATTTAAAAGTGAGGGTGGATACTTCTCATATCATACCTTATGAGCCTTTCTTCGCGTATGAAATTCTCTATTTCAATGAGGAGTCTCCAGGTTCGCTTCCCTGGGTGGATCATGAATACTTTATAAATAACATACTTAAGAGCTGGAGAGAGGGGGAGGAGTGTCTTAAAACGTTATTTAATAAACGTTCCAAGGATACATTACCTCTGATGAAAAAGAGTATTGCACAAGCTTATATGCTTTTATACTGGAGTAATTCAATGCCGGTAATATTAAATTCTGACATTACTCCCATTGATAGTCTTTCCATTAAACCGGTCAACGCAGGGGAGAGAATGTCATTTATCAGGATTAATCCAACCCTTTTCCATTCTTTCGTACAGTTATCTCAGCTATTCGTGGAACAACATAAACAATATGCTAAATCTCTGGCTCTAAAGCGGGCTAGAGAAAACTAAAAAGGCAACGAGAACATGTTCTCGTTGCCTTTTTACCTTATTCTTGTTCTCTTCGGGAGTCCGATTGGGTGGCAGGTGCACCATTCGTGGCACCATCTCCAGTTCCAGAGCCACCGCCGGTACCGTCACCAGTTCCATCTCCGGTTCCATCTCCGGTTCCAGTTCCATCACCAGTGCCGTCATCTGTACCTCCGTCACCAGTCCCATCTCCTTCAGGTGGAGGAGTAGTGCCATCATCGTCACCTGTGTCTTCACCATCATTACCTGAATCTTCTTCGTTCCCATTTCCTTGAACATTTCCTTGACCATTTCCATTACCGTTGCTATTTCCATTATTGTTACCATTACCATTGTTATCTTGATTTTCATCGTTGTTTTCATCTGGGTTTTCTTCATCTTCATCATCAGTAGCCTTGACATCAACATTGACCGTTGCAGGATTACTGCGCTGATCTCCTGATATGGCTACAACCTCAAAGGTGAACGTTCCTTGGGATTGAATGTTTTCTACATTTAATCCTTTCTTATCCGTTGTCGTTAATACTTGTTTCGCTTCACCATTTATCGAAACCGCAACTTCAAACTGAACGTCCTTCTCTTTACCATAGTCCCAGGCAAGAGTGATGGTTTGATCCTTCTTATTGAATTTACCTTTCAGATTTGAAGGTGCATCAATCTTGTCGAATTCTTTTGAAACCTTGGAAGGTTCCGTTCCACGGACGAATAATTCAGTAATCACTCTGTCATCTGGAGTGTATTCACTTGGAAGTCTAGGCGGATTGCTTCCTAGTTCAACCTTGGATTCAACCACGCTGTCCGGTTTATTAAAATCAGGTGTGTCAACGCCTTCGTGAACATAGCTCATCAGGTCACTGACGATGTATTGTGAAACCCTTCTATCCGTAGGGGATAGTGATATGGAACGTGTCTTATATCCAGTCCAAACTGCCGCTGTGTAGTTTGTGGTATAGCCTACAAACCATGAATCAGGTGCGCCTGTCTTAGCAATTCCGTATTTTTCGCGTTCTTTTTGAGTATAGTTCGTCGTACCTGATTTTCCGGCCATCGGTAAACCTGGCACCTTGGCATAAAGGCCTGTTCCTCTTGGATGATCAATGACGCTCTGCAGCATATCAGAAATCATATAAGCGGTATATTCTTTCATTGCAGGCTTTGGTTTATTATCATTTTTAATCTCTGTTTCACCATCGCGTAAGACGACTTTTGTAACCGTATGTGGCTTGTTGTAAATACCTTCATTCCCAAATGCGGCATAAGCGCCGGCCATTTGTACGGAGTTTACTCCAGGAGACACACCACCGATTGAAGCAGATTCATAATAATGATCGAACTTTAATCCGAGACCATTCACAAATTCCTCTGCTTTCTCTGGACCGACTTCCTGAAAGGCTTTTAGGGCAGTAATATTTCGGGAATCCCAGAGACCCTCTCGTATCGTGATCGGCCCCTTAAATTGACCATCATAGTTATTGAGTTCTGTTCCATCAGAATATTTATAAGGCTCGTCATTTAAAATATGGTAGGTTGACCATTTTAAATGCTCGATGGCAGGAGCATAGTCTAATAAAGGCTTAATCGTAGATCCGGGCTGACGTTTTGTATCGATTGCAAAGTTAAATCCACGCTGAACGTTTGGATCCTGCTCTCTGCCGCCACCAATCGCTCTGATTTCTCCCGTTTTCGTATCCATAAGGGTTACCCCCGCCTGCAGGGGCTCTTCAGGATTCTCCGGATAACTGAAGCTGGTATTTTCACCTGCTAAAATTTCTTCCAAACGTTTTTGAGCATTTGGATCAACGGTTGTATAAACCTTTAAGCCATCTGAAAATAGGTTATAGTCACCCATTTTTTGTACTTCATCAATAACCGCATCCACAAACGCAGGATATTTGTTTCCGTTTTTCTTTTCGACTTCTTCAGCTGATACCAATCCTTTAGTGATCGGGATGGCCTGTGCTTCCTTTTTTTCTTCTTCATTGATTTTACCGTGCTGTTCCATTAAAGATAGAACGATATTTCGTCGCTTTTCCGCTTTTTCAGGGTATTTAAAAGGATTATAATTGTTTGGACTTTGAGGCAGTCCGGCAATCAGGGCTGCTTCATGAAGCTCGATGTCCTTAATGTCTTTACCGTAATAATAGTCTGCAGCAGTAGCCATTCCGTTTATTCCAGCGGACATATACACTTTATTGAAATACATTTCAAAGATTTCTTCTTTTGTATATTCCTGCTCAAGCTTAAGAGCCAGCCATGCTTCTTGAGCTTTTCTTTTTAATGTTTTCTCAGGGCTTAAAAAAGAACCCTTGATCACTTGCTGGGTAATCGTCGAAGCTCCTTCTGAACCGAAACCGCCTGTCACATTGGCTATGACGGCGCCCCCTAATCGAATCAAGTCAATTCCGTTATGCTTATAGAATCGATTGTCTTCTGTGGCAAGGACCGCGTCCTGCATGATCTTTGGGATATTATCGAAGTTTGCGTATTCCCGTTTTTCTTTCCCGACGGTCGTGATCAAATCCCCGTTCATATCATAAATTTCTGATGCAATCGGATCCTTGAGTAATTTTTCATCAAGCTTAGGGGCACTGGACGCATAATAAGCAAATAATCCAGCACCTGCAAGCATCCCGATAATACCGATGATAAATAATGATATAATGACGCGCTTAACCATAGAGCCCTTTTTCTTGCTCTTTGTGGATTTTGACTTTTGTTGGGCCAGACGCTTTTCTTCCCTTGACTTATATTGACCAGCCATATTGTTTCCTCACTTTCAATCTTCAGTGTTTTTAGTATTGTCTAAGATTTAAAATATACTACTGATATTGAGATAAATTATAGATTAACTCATTTTTCGTAAACTAAAAATATAACTGATGGACTATTTTTAAATAATCGACCCTGGGATGTAGCCCTAAAGGAATGATGACTCCTTTTTCCTCAAGCTCTTCCCGTTTGATTGATTTTCTTCCTCCATTTATCATGCGGTCCCAATAAACCCTTAGAGCTTGGTAGGGAAGTAAGAACACTTCTTCGGAAGCAGAAAACCTTACTAGTACAAAGGTAATGCCGTCTTGATTATGGACGTTTTCCATATGCCGGATTTGATGCTCGTGAAAATTTTGAAGTGGAAAGGATGTTTTATTCTTTGTTTCTTTCGCTTCAAAGTCGATATATCTTCCGTTGTACACACCATTATAATCCGTCGTGGAGGGCTGCTTAAAGTAGGCTTCCTTAATAACGGCCGCACTTCTCGATGGATAATGGACATCCACAATTTGAACGGGAGTCGGTTTTTTGTGAATGACTGCTTTATGAAACGTTAAATAATATTGGTTCGTATCATTAATGTCATCTTCAAGGGTCATACCTCTGTTGCTATATGATAGTTGTTTCGGTTTTGCCTTCGCTTTTTTTGAGGGTAATGACGCTTCCACATGTTTCTTACCATTAGGATAATGGAATTTCATGGTAATTCACCTCGCAGACTAATCTATATCATAACAGAAACCACTCCAATTTGTGTGAATAATTGTTTACAAATCTCCTCAATCTATGGCTATAGGAGAGAGGGGGATAATAAGAATGGATGAAATGAGCAATACTTATCGCTTTTTACCCTATATACCTGAACCTAAACGTACAAATGAGTGGATTTATGAAATCAAGCAACTAGTGAATCTGCATAATCAAGATAATATATCAAGAACGATGGCTTATCAAAAATTCTTCCTTCTTCATCCTGAAATAAAATGGTCTTTCCTGGCTTCGATGGTATCAAGGAATGCCGGCTGGAATATGACCGATCTGAAAGGTGATATCTTCACGCGCCTTTTACATCCGGCTACCCGCGATGATCTATTCATGACGTATGAAAGAGCTAACTGGAGCATTTTTCAGGATGCCTTTCCTCAACTCCTTCTCTATCATTATTCGACGAGGTACAAGAAGAAAATGTTTCATTTGTTTAAAGAATTTCATATTTCAAGCTTCATGGAAGAGGAGTGGAATCGTTATTGGGTGGAGAGAGATGACCATAGATTGGTTCATTCCCTAATAATAAATGAGCAGCACCTCATTCAAGGACCGGTCATTGAACATGAGGTATTTAAGAAGAGGGTGTTTGGTTCAACTCTATTCTTTATTGAAGATCATCTCCATTTCAGCTCCGTTCTATTTCCGACATTAGAGGGGGAACTTTTAGGAGCGAGTGTCCATGGCTTCAGAAAAATAGAAAACAGAATTCTTTTAGGAAATAAATTATTTACGATTTTATTTCATCCTGATCATCACTCCTCCTTTTTGAACTTTGCTTTACAAGTAGAGCATACAGGATCCAGAAGAGACTACGAACAGTATTGTAAGGGAGTCCCAGAAACGAATACGCCAATGCTCCATCAAGCTTATGACGATGTTCCACATCACTGGAAGACTCATACGGACTGGTCGATTAAGAAGAAGATGAATAAGGATTGGTACAAAGAGCAGGGACTCCCTCATGGAATCGAATTAACAAAATGGTTTTTTCATAAGCAAAGGCAGCTTGAGAAGGTGGCAAATGTAAAAGATGGGTTAAAAAAGATCTGGAAGAGGGATAGAAAGAAGAAGAGACCAACACCCTAAAGTAGTGCTGGTCTCTTCTTGTCATGCTTGTCGGGTCTGAACGAGCCGCCTCCGCTTTTTTAGGTAGAAGGACGGTTTTCGCCTTGTAGTTTAGGGTTGCCTTTTGAGGCTTTGGTTTGGGCTGAATTTGTAGTTTGCTGTTTGTTTTGTTTGTTTTTTTGATTTTTCATTGGGTAACACCTCCACCTATATTATTTTCTAGTTAACGCCTTATTTATTCAGTAAGTGTCGAAACATAATTAACCTCATGTCCATTTAACACTTTCTTTGGCGAAACGCTTCTAGTTTTGTCAGGGGGGAAGGGAACGGTTCATAAAGAGAGAATTACAGTATTAATCCAAAAAAAAGGTGGGAGGATTCACAATGCTTCCAAAACAAGATATTATGTTGAAACTAGCTGAAATTGAAGAAAGTTTGAATCAATTAGAACAAAGTCTGCATGATCGAATCTCAGTCGAAGAACAAGAAGGAATGAATTCGTTGACGAACCAGATACAGAAAATCGACAGTAAATTGAACTCGGTGGAGAGAAATGCGGAGTCTAAAACCGTTCTTATGAAAAATAGAGAAAAGTCCTTTGTCTTACAAAAACTTGAATTATCCTATAAGACGTCTTAAACTGAATTAATAAGAAAGTAGCGTTGTGCTACTTTTTATTTTTGTCTACATTTTTACGGAGGGCTATTTTTGAAAGAGTTGAAGCAAGTTACGGGGGAACTGCTCATCCTTGTTGAGCAGATGATGAAAGAATATAAAGGCAGACGTGAGTCAAGTGAAAAAGGAGACTTTTACACAGAAGTGAAACCTTTTGCCGATAAAGTAAAAGCGGCGAATGATGCGTGGAAAGAATTGTCCTTGATTTGGATCAAGGAACAAAGGCCAAAACACCTTCATTTCCCTCAAATTTTAAACACGTTCGACAATATTGAGATGCTATCGGTTCACTGTTTCTTTCCAGAGTCCAGTTACAACCGGTTTATCAGTCATTATCAATCTGTCTCATATGTACTGCAGACCCAGTTGGATGAATTGAATGAAAAATAAGAGGCTGCCGACCGGCAGCCTCTTTACATTATGGAGTTGAAATTGCTTTTTCTTCTACTGTATTGATTTGCTTCGCTAGCTCTTTATAATGATGCAGTGAAATCTCATTAGAAATATAAAGTTTTTTGGCCATTGTAAGAAGTTCTTGTTGATCCGTTGCTTGATAATGTTTACTACTTTCGTATCTCTTCAGCAGTTCACTCAGGTTCACCTTAATTCCTCCCAATACTTATATTTCATTGCGTTGCATCTACATTTATCCTATCATAGAAAACCCTTTCTTTAAGTTGTAAGAATAGTGTAACTTCCGACATTCTTCTTGGGTTTGTCGAAATATCTTTATGGGTTCTTTCACCATTTATCCAGTTAAAACATAAAGTATAGTAACCATTATAAAGTAAGGGGGCTAAGTATGAATTCTTTACTTCATTCGAGACAGATGCGTAACTATCATCCAAGTTATCTTTCGCAATCAACGTATATGGGCACAGTGATGAACTATCAAGGACAGGGTATGCGACCTCCAGAATATGGAGCTTTCCAACCTAATTATTATCCTCAACCAGAAGCCCAATATCCTGCACCGGGGTTTCAAATGAACCAATATCAACAGATGAACCAGCAGCAAATGAATCCATATTTTGAAAATCCTTTACAGCAGAAAGAATACAATCCGTACCAAATGAAAGCAATGGAACAACAGGCTTATGCTAATCCATATCCGAAAGCCTCGTTCATGGCTAAACCTCAGTCTGGAGGAGTAAGTTCGATCATGAATTCATTCAAGTCACAGGATGGATCTTTGGATTTTAATAAAATGATGAATACGACAGGACAAATGATGGGGGCAATTAATCAAGTCTCCTCTTTGGTAAAAGGCTTGGGTGGAATATTTAAACTATAGAATGACAAAAGGGGCTGCCGACTCGGCAGCTCCTTTTTCAAATGGTAATAGGAAACTTATTCTATAGGGATTCGTTTACCGGATTCTTTGTCTACCTTGACAGTCAGCAATCCATCTTTATGAGAAGCTTTCACATTCTTTTCATTAACCACCCTTGGAAATGGAATGGTCCTGCTGCTTTTTTTCATGGATTGCTTTCTTCTGATCATTTGATTTTGATCATTTTCCTCGGAGAACTCTTCTTTATTGGTCACAGAAATCGTAATGTACTGAGGGAACACATCAAGATGAATCTGCTCTTTTTTAATACCAGGTAGTTGTGCAGTCACGATATAATAATTGTCTGTTTCAGTTAACTCGACCGGGAAAGAACCAAATGGGTTAGAAGAAGATGTGAAAAATTCATCAATGCTTTGAAGCATTCCTTTCATAGGTTTTTCATGAAAAAACTCGTTCATGGAATGCATCAGGTCACCAAAACCTTTTCTCTCGTTCGACATGGGTATTCTCCTCTCACGCAAAAGTATTCATACTAGTGTATGAACGCTTGCTGAAAATGTGCATTTGTCCTATACCTCCATATAAACCGGTTCATGAACAAGGGCAAAGAATCAAAGTCTCCCCCATATAAGTTCCTTTACATTCTAATTAGATAATTGCGGAAAAGATAACCTGGTTTTTTTTCTTTAGTTTCGAACATAGATTCGGTAAAATGAATAGAAGAGGTGATACCTGTGTTTAAGAAAAACAATCTTCAGCAGTTGATAGAACATTTTAAAAAAGACGATGATTTCAATAAACAGATTGTTCACTGGCATACCATAGATGAAAAACCTGCTCAATTGGTAGATATGCCACTGGAGATAAATGAAAAAATAAAAAATGCACTGCAAAAACGAGGCATCGAAAAGCTTTATACCCATCAACATTCCGCTTTTCAGCTGGCAATGCAAGGAAAGAGCTTTACCGCGGTAACTCCAACAGCCTCGGGAAAGACTCTTTGTTATAATCTTCCCGTATTACAATCGATCATGGACAACCCGGGTGCACGGGCGTTATATATTTTTCCAACTAAAGCTCTCGCACAAGATCAGAAAAGCGAGTTGAACGAAATCATCTCAGAAGCAGAAGCTTCTATTAATAGCTATACATATGATGGAGATACCTCCGCCAATATCCGGCAAAAAGTAAGGAAAGCTGGGCATATCGTCATAACGAATCCAGATATGCTCCACTCAGCCATCCTTCCTCATCATACAAAGTGGGTGTCTCTATTTGAGAATCTTAAATACGTAATAATCGATGAACTTCATATATATAGGGGAGTCTTTGGTTCCCATGTAAGCAATGTGGTCAGGAGATTGAAACGGATTTGCGAGTTTTATGGAGCTTCTCCCATTTTCATCTGTACATCGGCAACGATTGCAAACCCGAAAGAGCTGGCAGAGCATTTAACAGGTAATGAAATGAATTTGATAGATAATAACGGTGCACCAAGTGCCAAAAAGCATTTCGTATTCTACAATCCCCCTGTTGTAAACAAACCGTTGAATATACGCAGGAGTGCGACCCTCGAGGTCAGGAGGATTGCTGGTGAGTTATTGAAGAATAAGGTGCAAACGATCATATTCGCCAGAAGCAGGGTAAGGGTGGAAATTATCCTTACCTACTTACAAGAATTGGTGAAAAGTCAATTAGGAACGAAATCAATCAGAGGGTACAGGGGAGGATATCTGCCAACTCAACGCCGGGAGATTGAAAAAGGCTTGCGATCTGGTGAAATCTACGGAGTTGTCAGCACGAATGCCCTTGAATTAGGGGTAGATATCGGTCAATTACAAGTGTGCATCATGACCGGCTATCCCGGGACGATCGCAAGTGCTTGGCAGCAAGCCGGAAGAGCCGGCAGAAGACATGGGGAATCTCTGGTCATCATGGTGGCAAGCTCTAGCCCATTAGATCAGTTCATTATTGAGCATCCGGATTACTTCTTTGAGCAAACGCCTGAAACGGCGAGAATCAACCCTGATAATTTGATTATTCTCATTGATCATATCAAGTGCGCTGCTTATGAGCTTCCCTTTAAGGAAGGGGAACAATTTGGCAGGCACGACATTGATGATATTTTAGAATTTTTAGTAGAAGAGCGGGTGGTTCATAAGAACGGTGAAAAATGGTATTGGATGAATGATGTGTTTCCTGCACATAACATCAGCCTTCGCTCAGCTTCCCAGGAAAATGTCATCATTATTGACCAAACCGACATCTCAGCCGTGAAAGTTATAGGGGAGATGGATCGTTTCTCAGCTATGACCTTATTGCATGATGAAGCGATTTATTTACACCAGGGAGTACAATTTCAAGTAGAGGAACTGGATTGGGAAGAAAAGAAAGCGTATGTACGGGAAGTGGACGTGGATTATTTCACTGATGCCAATCTGGCTGTACAATTAAGAGTACTCGAAACAGACAAGATTCGCACCGGGGAAAGGTATGACGTAGCTTATGGGGACGTAACTGTTCAAGCAATGGCAACGATTTTTAAGAAAATTAAATTTGATACCCACGAAAATATTGGATCAGGACCCATCCATCTTCCTGAAGAAGAACTTCATACGAGCTCAAGCTGGATTTCTTTAAAAGACGCTGCTTCATTTAGTCAGGAGCGTTTGGAAGAAGGTCTCATTGGGGCGGCACAGAGCTTGAAATCGATTATTCCTTTATTTGTGATGTGTGACCCCAGTGATATTTTCGTCGTGCCCCAAATAAAAGCTGCACATAATGAACAGCCTACCGTCTTTATCTACGATCGGTACCCTGGGGGAATCGGGTTAAGTGAAAAGGTGTATGAACAGATGGAGAAAATACTCCTTGAGACATCTGCTATGATTGAGAGATGTCCGTGTAAAGCTGGTTGTCCATCATGTATTGGAACGGATCATTCACTGGACACAGCCAAAGTGGATACATTAAATCTTCTTCATCTTTTCCTTCAATAATAGAAGGAGGGAATCAAAATGTCACTTAAAAATAAATTATCCAGAATGAAGAAACATCTTATTAGAGAAGAGGACGCTGAAGAGAAGAAAAGTCAGCCTCCCATTATAGAGCAGGAAGCGGCAGACTTGCCATTTCTTGATTTATGGAAACAAAATGGTGCCACTATGTACGATATTGACGGTGATTTTTGTCTGGTGAGAGAGAAGCGATATCCAATCGATCATCAGCATGGGGACTACACGTTTAAAGATTTTATTAGGGCGGTGGATGCTTGGCAAGACTTTGCAGGTGTTCATCCCTTGTCTTCTAAAGGGCTTACTCATGAACAAATGTTTTTCTTTGATACGGAAACGACCGGTTTAGGTGGGGGGGTCGGAAATACAATCTTTTTATTAGGGCATGGGAGGGTGACAGAAACAGAGGTGATAGTGACCCAGCATTTTTTGCCACAACCGGGAAGTGAAATACCTCTCTATCACAGCTTTTTAAGCCATGTGGATTATAACACACTCGTGACATATAACGGAAAAGCGTTTGATTGGCCTCAGGTAAAGACAAGGCATACACTCATTAAAGATCATGTTCCCAAATTGCCCGCATTTGGACATTTTGACCTTTATCACGGATCCAGAAGACTCTTCAAGCACAAGTTAGAGTCGGTAAAATTAGTAAACGTAGAGCGAAAGATACTTGGATTTAATAGAGTAGACGATGTTCCGGGATATTTAGCCCCTATGATTTATTTTGACTATATCGAGCGTAAGGATCCGGAGGGTATATTCAAGGTTATTACCCATAATGAGCTGGATATATTGTCATTGATCACTCTCTATACGCATTTAACGTTTCAACTGTTGAATGTCCATAAGAAATCCTCTGACCAAGAGCGGTTCGAGGTCGGGAGATGGCTTGAATACACGGGTAACAGAGAGATTGCAAAAGAACGTTATCAAGAGATAATCAGGGAGGATGACAGGACAAACTATGAGGCGATGCACCTCCTCGCTCTTCAATACAAGAAAGACAAAGAAGAGTGGAAGGCGATAGAGTTATGGGAACGAGTGTGGAAAGCAGCCCCTATGTCCATTAGAAAAGTCGTATTGTTGGAACTGGCTAAATTGTATGAGCACAAAACGAAGAATTTCCAGTTAGCATTAGAAAGATGTGAGCAACTTGAATCACTGCTGATTGAAACAAAGGAAGCAAACAGTCAGAAGCACGAGGTCTTTACAGGGAAACTTCATCATCGAAAGAACCGGTTAACAAGAAAATTGAATAAGAATACAGACCATCCATCCTAGATATACAAATTTTTATAAATTATACTAAAAAAGTGGTTCAAACTCCTTATTTTTATATTGAGAATTTTCAAAAGTAGATGTAAAATAGTTAATTGTGTTGAAAATATTTAATATTTAGATGGGATGATGAAAATGAACCGAGCGATCTTAATTTTGTTCTTTGTCGTCATTGGTTTAACGGCTTTTGTTTTTACCAATTATCCGGAAAGTTTATATAGCTTTATGTAAGCCTGCAAAATGTTTTCCTAAAAATAGGTATTTGCATTAGTACATGTACCCTCTTCGTTTCATAGGCTATTAGTGTAACAACTAAGAGATGAAAGGAGAGCGTTTCTATGTATAAAAGACCAAGACCCAATCAAGTACTTCCTGCAGTCATGCACCCGACAAAATGTTGTGTGAATCAGTCATGCAACACCTATGAGGTGCCACACATTCACCCTACTCACACGACAAATGTAAATAATGTTATGTATCAACATAAACATTATTTCCCACAAACACAATCACAAGTAGACAGTGTTTCACACCAACATTTCAACTGTGGCGGTGGACCAGGTGGACCAGGTGGACCAGGTGGACCTCAAGGACCAGGAGGACCGGGATTCGGCCCGGGATTCGGACCGCGTCCAAGACCACCATTCGGACCGTATGGTATGGGACGATAATATTCTGAGTGAAGACTTCAGAGAGATGCCTCTAAGAGGTTAGTTTTATTTGCAGAGTGATACACTGTGTCGCTCTGCTAAAGTGACTAATGCCTATTAGGGTCATCTCTTCTTTATGATGGTAAATATTATCTGATATATTGGGATATTGACCTCGTAATTCGTAAAATATGTTACAATAGAGTGTAAAGGATTGGGGCACACTAAGCTTTAAAGAGAACTTGTCTGTCCTGAAAGTTTAATGAAGGAGTTTTGCATTTGAGTAATGTTGCGTGCATAACCGGATATAAATCCTTTGAACTGGGAGTTTTTAAGCAAGATGACAAAGCAATTCACTACATAAAGCAGGCTCTAAAGAAAGAATTAGTATCCCTTTTGGATGAAGAATTAGAATGGGTACTCATTAGTGGGCAAATTGGGGTTGAGCTTTGGGGGGCAGAAGTGGTGTTTGAGCTTCAGGAAGATTACCCTGATCTTAAACTGGCTATATTGACTCCTTTTCTCTCTCAGGAAGAAAATTGGAACGACCCCAATAAAGAGTACTATGAACTCATTCTTTCTCAAGCTGATTTTGTCGAGTCAATCTCAAAAGAACCTTACAAGAGTCCACAGCAATTCCGAAACAAAAATCAGTTATTCTTGCAAAAAAGCCAAGCATTAGTGATACTGTACGATGAAGAAAAAGAAGGCTCACCCAGGTACTTCTATCAAGAAGCGAAGAAGAAGAAAGAAACTGATCCTTCCTTTGAAATAAGGGCGATCACCTTCCATGATCTGCAATGGGTCGTAGAAGAAGAGCAGTGGAAGAATGAGTAGAGGATGTTTATTACTCATTAACACTTCGGGAATTGTATAGCCCCGAAAACAATTATAATTGACAAACTGATGGTTATTTGAAAAAATGATAGTCATAAATATAGAGGTGAATATAATGATCTCAGATAAAGTGAAATTAACCGCCAAGGATATCCTGGAAAAAGAATTCAAAAGTGGCATGCGGGGATATAAACCAGAAGACGTAGATAAATTTTTAGATCTGATTATAAAAGATTATGAAACCTTCCATCAAGAAATAGAAGATCTGCAGCAAGAAAACCTGCGATTGAAGAAACAAGTTGAGGGAGCAAGTAAACAACGCTCCGCTGCTCCGGCTCAACAGACAGGCACAACGAATTTCGATATTCTTAAGCGCTTGTCTAATTTAGAGAAACATGTATTTGGAAACAAATTGTATGACTGATATTTCCAGTTGAATACTTGGAAGAACTACAGTATAATTAGTTATTGCTGATCCTTAATGGTGTTCGGGTAATCGCTGCAACGTTAAGTTGTAGAGGAAAGTCCATGCTCGCACGGTGCTGAGATGCACGTAGTGATCGTGCCTAGCCAATTCATAAGCTAGGGCAGCTCAAGTTTTGAGTTGACGGCAGGGAAAACACCTAAGTCCTTTGGATATGGTGTGACTACCTTGAAAGTGCCACAGTGACGAAGTCCTGTTAGAAATGGCAGGAGTGGAACGAGGTAAACCCCACGAGCGAGAAACCCAAATTAGGTAGGGGAATCCTCTCAGAGGAAACGAACGAAGAGAGGGACAAAGGAGCTTCCTTTGTAGATAGATGATTACCACCCGAGTACGAGACGAAGAGTCGTTTGTAGTACAACGGAACAAAACATGGCTTACAGAACATTATTACGGGATAAGAGCAATAAGGATTAAATAATGCAAGTGACTGATACATGCAGGTAATACACTGCTCTTTTGTATCAGTCCTTTTTATATTTAAGGAAACAAGACTATACTATTGATATAAAGATACTTAATGACGGGGTGACAATTATGAGTACATATACATTAATTGCAACGGCAGCGATGGGCTTAGAATCAATTGTTGCAAAAGAAGTGAAAGAATTGGGATACGAATGTCGGGTGGATAACGGAAAAGTCATCTTCAAAGGGGATGAAACGGCTATTGCCCGAGCCAATATGTGGCTGAGAACCGCTGACAGGATTAAGATACTCGTTGGAGACTTTAAAGCGTACTCCTTTGATGAACTTTTTGAAAATACAAAGAAGCTGCCTTGGGAAAACTTCCTTCCAGTAGACGCAGAATTTCCCGTTCAGGGGAAATCCGTCAAATCAAAGCTATACAGTGTACCTGATTGCCAGGCGATTGTAAAAAAAGCAATCGTTGAACGTTTACGTACAGCATACAAACGTACATCGTGGCTTGACGAAACGGGTCCTTTGTTTAAAATCGAGGTGGCGATCCATAAAGATGTAGCAAGCATCACCCTGGATACCAGTGGACAAGGTCTTCATAAGAGGGGATATCGAATCGGACAAGGTGAGGCCCCTTTAAAGGAAACCCTGGCAGCGGCCCTGATCCAATTAACGACATGGAACCCTGACCGACCTTTTGTAGATCCATTTTGCGGGTCTGGAACCATTCCGATTGAAGCGGCCTTAATCGGGCAAAATATTGCTCCAGGATTCAATCGTGAGTTTTTGTCAGAGAACTGGCCACTCATGCCTACTGAGGTCTGGGAGAAAACACGTATGGAAGCAGAGGATTTGGCTAACTACGACCAGCCTCTTGAAATACTGGGTACGGACATCGATCACCGAATGATTGAAGTTTCCAAAGAGAATGCAATGGAAGCGGGACTTGGAGACTTGGTGAAATTTAAACAAATGCAAGTAAGAGACTTCACTTCGGAATTGGAATACGGCATCATCGTCGGAAATCCTCCTTATGGTGAACGTTTAGGAGAAAGAAAAGATGTGGAGAGAATGTACCAGGAAATGGGGAAAGCTTTCGAGAAGCTGGATACTTGGTCTGTTTACATGATGACTTCCCATGAAAACTTTGAACAAGTCTACGGTAAACAAGCTACGAAAAAACGTAAATTGTTTAACGGATTTATTCGAACAGATTTCTATCAATACTTTGGCCCGCGTCCGCCGAGAAAAGGGTAATCATTTCAAGTTCACAATAAAAAGAATAGAAGTTCAGAATATCCCTTTCACTTCCTGCGTATAATAGTTCTATCATTTTTAGAGGAGTGAAAGAGGATGGACCATTCTTTCATCGATTACCACAAAATCTATCAGGCATTGCAAAGCTCTATTTCTTCCGTTTCAGGAGAAGAAGGAGGAGCCATCCAAGCAGGCTTGGAAGAAGCAACGAAAAACCTTGATCAGGCTTTTCAATATGAATGGTTAAGGAAAAAGAGAATATACGACTGAGTGTATTCTAAAAGGAGACTAGGGACATCCATACAAGTGGTAGATCTACCCCTGTATGGAGCGTCTCTTTTCTTATGTTAAGGCTCTTTTCGTATAGCTTGTTGCTTTTGTAGAAGAGAAAGTAATAGGTTGATTTCCGCTCCAGGATGCTCGCTTTCCGCGGGCTGGCGGTGAGCCTCCTCGGCAAGCCTCCGGGGTCTCACCTGTCCAGCTATTCCCGCAGGAGTCGAGCATCCTTCCGCTCCAATCAACTTTC
>NZ_QNRJ01000015.1 GCF_003315075.1 Rossellomorea aquimaris | reverse complement strand
AACGATACGTCAACCTTAAAGAAACCGCCGTATACGGGTCCGTACGTACGGTGGTGTGAGAGGTCGGGGGTTAGTCACCCCCTCCTACTCGATTTTGCTTCAACACTGCCTTGTAGTCGACTTGTGTATCATGTGGAAATTTGTAGAAAAAATAATGGGGAAAGTGGTTTACTTTTTTGTGGAAATTGGATATACTAACCAATGTAAGAAAAAAATCACAAGAGGGAGGTCGAAGAACATGTTCGTGCTTAATGGAAAAAAAGACACAACTTCATATTGTTTTCATCATTCGACCACTTGTGGGATGTTTTACGCTTAATTTTAAATCCATTAAATGATAGCCACAGGGAGAATGTAGGTCCCTGTGGCTTTTTTGTGCCACAAGGATCGGTCTCTTTGTGGCTTTTTAGTATGCCTTGCAGATTACGAGGCACTTTGAAAGGGGTGATACGTATGACACTTAATCTTTTATTTATAACGGTAACGTTCAATAAGAAACAGGAAACGTTTGAAGAAGCGACACACAATGAAACGGTTTCAAAATCCTATGAAGAAACGAAAACCAAGAACCAATACATGTCGCAAATGTTCTAATTCCAATGATATCTAAAAAAATGGAGAGGAGAATGAAATATGATTTATGTACAGGAGAAAATGCTAAATGCGCTATGGGTAGAGAAGGATACTGCCTAACGAAACAAAAGGTGGGTGGAACGATGTTTTTAAATATAGTTTTTTGGTCGGCTTTCTTCCATAAAAAGAAGAAGCAGGAGAGGAAATAGAATGAATGAGGAGGATGCCATTTTGCCTGGTGTCCTCCTTTATTTTTATTGTGGTTACGAGGGGCTGAGAAAGACACAGTTCTGTCAATCTTTAGTAATAAGTTGTTCACGAATGAGAGGGGAATATGCAGGTTTTCGTGATACATTAATAGTAAGAAGAGCAGGTAGTCATGACTGCTAAAGAGGGAGTGAGATTACGATGTTTTCAATGATAATGGGTCTGGTCGTAACATCTGTGATTGGTCTGATTATTGCCGCTGAAGTCAGTGTTGAATAGAGAATGAAAAAAAGCGATCCGAGTCTGGATCGCTTTTGTCATGATTTATTCCGTTTTTCTTTTTCCTCGCGATAAAATTCATGAAACATCTTCATGAGAGCCCTTTTCTCGATTCGTGATACATAGCTTCTTGAGATTCCTAATTCCTTGGCAATTTCCCGTTGGGTTTTTTCCTCTTTCAAGTCTAATCCGAATCGCCCGACGATCACTTCTTTTTCCCTCTCGTCCAATACACAAATGTATTTTCTTACCTTTTCAAGCTCCATACTTAATTGAATCGTATCGATGACATCATCACTCTCGGACTTTAAGATATCAATTAAGCTGATTTCGTTACCTTCTTTATCTTGGCCGATGGGATCGTGAAGAGAGACATCTTTTTTCGTTTTTTTGAGAGCACGGAGATGCATAAGGATTTCATTCTCGATACAACGTGCCGCATAGGTTGCAAGCTTCGTGCCTTTGCCTTCTGAATAACTTTCAATTGCCTTAATCAATCCGATGGTCCCGATGGAAATTAGATCTTCTGGATCTTCGCCTGTGTTTTCAAATTTCTTGACGATGTGAGCAACCAATCGCAGGTTATGTTCAATGAGCATGTTTCGGGCATGCTCATCTCCTTCTGCCATCAGCCTTAAATATTTTCGTTCATCCGCTGCAGATAGAGGTTGAGGGAATGCATTGTTCTTTACGTAAGAAACGAGGAAAATTAACTCCTTAAAGAAATACCCCAGTGCCGTTAGAACTCCAGACATATTCACACCTCCATGAGGACTTAAGCCTACACTCATTCATATGTTACGAAAGGGATGTCCTTGCATGTCCCTCAGAAAGTAATCAAAGAAATCGTTAACTTTTCTTTCCGGAGGATTCGGGTAATAAAGTTGGAAACTGCCTATACGCTATTTCCCTATGAACATATACTAGTAGTAAAAGTAGGTGAGGAGGTATTGCAATGCCGTATGGATACCCTTATTATGGACCAGTCTATCCAGGTTATTATGGTGGTGGCGGATTCTACTTCGCTCTAGTCGTTGTATTACTAATCTTACTTTTCCTATTTGGTGGATGGTGGTACTACAATAACTGTTAGCCTGACAAGCACAACATTTATAACCTGAAAGAGCCCTGTTCACCTTGTGAACAGGGCTCTTTCATACTCCTTACATCTTCTTCAATGTAAAAGGGCTTATCATTAATACAGCCAGAGTGATGGTCATACATAAAATCAGCACACCTGAAACAAACGGGATAGCCAGGTAGCACAGGGTCAGTAAACATCCGGCTACGGTGATCGGCAATCCCGTAAAGTAGCCATCGTTTTCTGAAATATTGAAGCGGGCTAACCGAAAAGCGCCACACCCTATATAGAATATGGTGAAAAACATCCCGGGAAAGTCATACTGATTAAGAACGGCTATATACAGGAGCAGGGCAGGGGCAATGCCGAATGATATAATGTCACTCATGGAATCCAGCTGTTTCCCTAACTCTGACTCAATGTGCATTTTCCTTGCCACCATCCCATCGAAGCGGTCTGTCAGGGCAGCGATGAAAATCAATAACAAGCTCAGGTTTAATTGGTTATGAAGTATGGAAATAATAGCAAATCCACCTAATGATAAGTTGGACAAAGTAATGAGGTTGGCCGTTTGACTTTTAAGCTTCTTAAATGTTTGATCGACGACTTCGGAGAGAAACAATCATCACTCACTCCCTTTGAATAAGTTTGTTCACTACTGAACATGTTTTCTGGCTAACATATTCGCTTTACACACGTTTGCAGATACAATTGGAGCGCTATTAACAAAATATGTTAAATCCCACAGTGAAAAAAGATTCTTATAAATATAGTATATAATAATATTTTATTATATACTTATTAAACTGTTAAAGTTAATCGTTTTTTTAGAAATTTGTG
This sequence comes from Rossellomorea aquimaris, assembly GCF_003315075.1. Taxonomy (GTDB): domain Bacteria; phylum Bacillota; class Bacilli; order Bacillales; family Bacillaceae_B; genus Rossellomorea; species Rossellomorea aquimaris_C. Next base: position 64,954 of record NZ_QNRJ01000015.1, on the reverse strand, counting down.
AGGGATATTAATGAAGCAATCGATTTATCGACTATTTATCGAACTAACAAATAAAAGATGGTCTTCTTATATGATCAGGAAATTTGTACAGTCTCCTTTGAGTCGGCCATTTATTTCATCATTCATCAAAACGTATAAAATAAACGTGGATGAAATAGAAGGTCAGGTAGCTGACTATAAAACGCTACATGATTTCTTTATTAGAAACCTGAAAGAAGATGCAAGGATTGTGAAGTATAGCGAGAAACAAGCGGTCAGTCCGGTGGATGGATTATTGGCCGAAACCGGCAGCATTTCCGATGATCTTGTTATTGAAGTGAAAGGAAAGCCCTACTCCATCCTTGATATGCTTGGTAGTGAAGGGAAAGCTTCTGATTATAGTGGGGGAGAATTCGCGGTGTTTTATTTAAGCCCTGCGAATTATCACCGTATTCACAGCCCCGTGTCAGGCACGATTCTAAAACGGTGGTCACTCGGGCAACACTCTTACCCGGTCAACGAGCTGGGATTGATGTACGGAAAAGAAGCCCTTTCAAAGAACTTCCGCTCTATTACGGAGCTGAAGCATGTAAAAGGGAAAGTAGCTGTCGTAAAAGTAGGGGCCATGTTTGTCAACAGCGTTGATTATGTCCATGAGAGAAAAGAATGGACACAAGGCGAAGAAGTCGCCTACTTCAGCTTCGGCTCCACCGTCATTCTCCTTTTTGAAAAAGGAACGTTCCGATTCACGCAGAATAAAGAAGTACCTAGAAATGTGACGGTAGGGGAAACGATTGGAGATTTCATTAAATAAGGCTTGCTTTAAAAAAGAGGACGGATTTTAAACAAATCCGTCCCATTTCATGTTAGTATTCTACGATGAAGCTTTTATTTTATTAGTAAGAGATCGACGGTGAATTTCCATTTCGATGAGGCGAATGAATTCTGTATTGAGTTTCAACTCCAACGCTTTGAAATAAGAATCAATCAACAGTTCGTCCGATAATTTCCTCATTAATGCCACCTCCAATAATCATCATCTTTTTTGTATTTCGAAACATATTTTCAGTACGTTTTTAAGTAGTAATTAAACTTTACCAAATTTGTTTTTTTAGAACAAGCGTTCCGTTATCCACAGTTCTCGGTGGATAAGTTGTGACTAACTTGTATATAACTGGTAAATAAGCGATGTTTATGTCTTGTATAATGTGAATAAGGTTATCCACAACCATGAAAGCATCTGGAAATTTGTCGAAAAATATTTATTCTCCTTGGGAATATTTATGGAATTCCAGGAATATATGTGATTTATTTTGAATCTGCAGGGAAAATTGGTTATCATTAATCTGTTATAGGTTAAAAGATACTATAGAGAGAATCGGTATCCGCAGAAACAATGGACGTGGAGCTATACGACTAAGAAGAAAAGTAAACATTAGAGTATATAAATGATAATGAAATTTGAGGTGCTGCAAGTGATAAAGCAATTTTTACCCGATGAACAGGTTCAAGATATTTTCAGTATCAGACCGGAGTATTTAAAAGAAAAAGGAATTAAAGCGATCATCACGGATTTAGATAATACGTTAGTGGAATGGGATCGTCCCAATGCCACCCCTAAGTTAATTCAATGGTTCAAAGAAATGCAGGAGCATGGAATCCTTGTGACCATTGTGTCCAATAATAACCAAAACCGGGTGGGAGCATTTGCAGAGCCTTTGGGCGTTCCGTTTATCTTCCAGGCCCGTAAGCCAATGGGACGTGCTTTTAAAAGGGCGATCCAGGAAATGGGTGTGAAGAAGGAAGAGTCGGTAGTCATTGGAGACCAGCTGTTAACGGATGTTTTAGGCGGAAATCGAAACGGCTTCCATACGATACTGGTTGTCCCCGTTGCACAATCAGACGGGTTCATCACAAAGTTCAATCGTCGTGTAGAACGAAGAATAATGAAGTTTTTCAAGCGTAAAGGCATGCTTGAGTGGGAGGATAAAAAGTGAGTCAAGTTGTATGTATAGGATGTGGCGTTGAAATCCAGACGGAGAATAAGGAAGGGATGGGGTATGCACCTCCTTCCGCTCTTCAAAAAGAAGAGATTATTTGTCAACGTTGCTTTAGATTAAAGCATTATAATGAAGTCCAGGATGTCCCTTTAACGGATGATGACTTCTTGAAAATTTTAAATGAACTTGGTGATTCAGAAGGGTTGATAGTCAAAATCGTCGATATATTCGATTTCAATGGGAGCTGGCTGCCTGGATTGCATCGTTTCGTGGGATCTAATCCGATTCTGCTCATTGGAAACAAAGTGGATCTGCTTCCAAAGTCAGTGAAACCCTCCAAGCTCATTCATTGGATGAAGCATGAAGCAAGTCAATTAGGGTTAAAACCTATTGATGTTCAGTTAGTGAGTGCCGCAAAAGGTCAGGGAATTACCGAAGCGATTGAAGCGATTGAACATTATCGAAACGGGAAAGACGTGTATGTAGTAGGGTGTACAAACGTAGGGAAATCAACGTTCATAAACCGTATTATCAAGCATGTATCAGGAGAACAAGATGTCATTACGACTTCTCACTTCCCTGGCACCACACTTGATATGATTCAAATTCCACTTGATGACGAAGAGTCACTCATAGATACGCCGGGAATTATCAATCATCATCAGATGGCCCATTTTGTTGATAAGCAGGATCTGAAAATCATTACTCCCAAGAAAGAGATCAAGCCGAGAACCTTCCAGTTGAATCCGGAACAAACCTTGTTCTTCGGTGGGCTTGCCCGCTTTGACTTCATGGCTGGTGAGCGTCAGGCATTTACCTGCTATTTCTCAAATGAGCTATCCATTCATCGCACAAAGATTGAAAAAGCCGATGATCTCTATAAGAACCATGCAGGTGAGCTATTACAGCCGCCAAGAAAAGATGATATGGGCACATTCCCTCCACTTGTGAGGCATGAGTTCAGAATTAAAGAAGCAAAAACGGATATCGTCTTCTCAGGTTTAGGATGGATTACCGTAAATGACGCGGGGGCGACCATTGCTGCCCATGTTCCTAAAGGCGTTAGTGTTTTCTTGAGAAAATCATTAATCTAGGAGGGATTCTGTGGCTCTTTATGGTGTTATTGGAGATCCGATTGCCCACTCTATGTCTCCCCAGATGCATAATGCCGCGTTCCAAGAATGTGGCGTGGATTCTGCCTACGTGAAATTTCACGTGAAAAAAGAGCAGCTTTCCGAGGCTCTTAATGGAATTAAAGCGCTCGGAATACATGGAGTGAATGTAACAGTTCCACATAAGGAACATGTGATGCCTCTTTTAGATGAAATCGATCCATTGGCCGAGGCAATCGGGGCAGTGAATACGATTGTCAATGAAAATGGCAAGCTGATCGGTTATAATACAGACGGTCTTGGATTTGTGGAAGGCTTGAAAAATATAGCAGATGAACCACTTGAAGATCAATCGATGCTGATCATCGGTGCCGGTGGTGCTGCGAGAGCCATTTATTATTCCCTTGCTTCTCTTGGAGTGAAGAGAATCGATGTGACCAACCGGACGGCACTGAGAGCTGAAAAGATGATGGAAGCTTGCCCTTTCGATTTGAACTCAGGATTTCTATCTCTAGAAGCTGCTGAAAACGCATTGGACCAATATGATGTGATCATCCATACAACATCTATCGGGATGTTTCCTCATATAGAAGACAGTCCAGTAGCGATCCAAGAGTTGAAAGAGGGATGCATCGTTAGTGACATTATCTATAATCCCTTGGAAACAGCATTATTGAAGCAGGCGAAACAGAAAGGTGCCCGTACCCAAAATGGTCTTGATATGTTTGTGTATCAGGGAGCCCTTTCATTTGAAAAGTGGACGGGGATCTTTCCACCATATTCGATTATGAAAAACATCGTTTTACAACAACTAGGAGGTCAACATGTTAACAGGTAAACAAAAAAGATATTTACGTTCAGAAGCACATCATTTAAATCCGGTATTCCAAGTAGGAAAAGGCGGAGTCAATGAAAATATGATCAAAACAATCGGAGAAGCGATTGAAGTAAGAGAATTGATGAAAATCAGTATTCTTCAAAACTGTGATATGGATAAGTCCGAAATTGCTGACGAGTTATCCAAAGGAGTAGGCGCGGAAATAGTTCAAATCATTGGAAATACCATTGTCCTATACAAGGAATCGAAAGAAAACAAGCAATTAATCCTCCCACGATAAGGATTGATAAAATGAAGAAAAAGGTTGGACTCCTGGGGGGGACATTCAATCCTCCTCATATGGGCCACTTGGTTATGGCAGAACAAGTTTTAATGAAGGCGGATTTGGATGAAATACGATTTCTTCCGAATCACGTTCCTCCTCATAAACAGGCTGATGAAAGTGTATCAGTAGAACAGCGTCTCTTCATGCTGCAAAAAGCGATAAAGGGTAACCCTCACTTTTCCATTGGACGGATTGAACTTGAGAGAGAGGGTGCCTCATACACTTACGACACCATCAAGCTATTAACCGAGAGGGAAGAGAATACCGAGTTCTCTTTTATCATAGGCGGGGATATGATTGAATATCTCCCGAAGTGGTACCGGATAGAGGAACTTCAGGAAATGGTCAGGTTCATTGGTGTTAATCGTCCTTCCTATTCACATGACACTTCGTTTAATATTCAATTGATTGAAGTACCGGCCATTGATATTTCTTCTTCCTACATTCGCAACACAGTGAAACTGGGGCAATCGGTACGCTACTTAGTCCCCGACGATGTGTATCGATTCATAAAGGAGGAGAAATTGTATGAATAGGGAAAAAGCCTTGGGAATGGTGAAGGAACATTTAACGGAACATCGCTATATACACACTTGTGGAGTCATGGAAACAAGCATAGAGCTTGCAAAGCGATATGGAGCCGATGAGAAAAAGGCAGAAATAGCGGCGATTTTCCATGACTATGCGAAGTTCCGGGATAAAGAGGAAATGCAAACAATCATTGTAGAAGAGAAGCTGGATCAGGAGCTTTTGCTGTATAACAGCGAGCTTTGGCATGCACCGGTAGGAGCGTTACTGGTAGAGCGTGAAGTTGGTATACAGGATGAAGATATTTTAAATGCCATCCGGTACCATACTTCGGGAAAAGAAGAGATGACCATCCTGGATAAAGTGATCTATTTAGCTGATTACATCGAGCCGAATCGTCAATTTCCCGGGGTGGAAGAAGTGAGGGAACTGGCCAAAGAGTCATTAGATCAAGGGCTGTTGAAGGCACTTCAAAATACGATGACGTTTCTTATGAAAAAAAATCAAGCGATCTACCCGGATACATTTCGGTTTTATAACGGATTAATTTTAAACAAGAGGAGATGAAGGAATGGAACAAAATTTAGTAGAATTAGCGTTTAATGCCGCTGATGATAAACGTGCTGAAGATATTGTTGTATTAGATATGAAAGGTGTTTCTTTAATTTCGGATTATTTTCTGATCTGTCACGGGAACTCAGACAAACAGGTGCAGGCCATTGCACGGGAATTAAAGGACAGAGCAGAGGAGAACGGCTATACGGTCAAACGTTTGGAAGGCTTTGATCAAGCACGCTGGATTTTAGTTGACTTAGGTGATGTCGTTGCTCACGTGTTCCATAAAGAGGAACGAGGCTACTATAATCTAGAGCGTTTATGGGGAGATGCATCCTTCGTCGAAGTTGGACAAGGTGAGAGTCGCTAAATGAGTTATGAACGTTTTGCTTATGTGTACGATTATTTAATGCAGGACGTCCCATACGACGGCTGGTTGGAGTTTGTCAATAAACAAGCTGAAGCCTATTCCATCCAAGGGGAAAGCGTCCTTGACATTGCTTGTGGCACCGGGGAACTATCGCTTCGCCTTGTCCGGGATGGCTACGATGTGACAGGCGTCGATCTGTCCCGGGATATGCTGATGGTAGCTCAGGAAAAGGCTTTAGAAATGAACGTAAAGCTTAATCTGTTTCAACAGGATATGTCAAAGCTTGATTCCCTTGGTGAATACGACCTCATTACGATTTTTTGTGATTCCCTGAATTACCTGGAAGACGGAAAAGACGTGGAAAATACGTTCAAAAGTGTATATGCTCATCTTAAGCAGGATGGCTTATTCTTATTTGATGTGCATTCCATTTATAAAATGACGCAAATATTTATAAACCAGACGTTTACCCTGACCGATGAACATGTCTCGTACATTTGGGATTGCTTCCCTGGAGAAGTTCCCAATAGTGTAGAGCATGAGCTGACTTTTTTCGTGAAAGATGAGGAAACGAATCAGTACGAAAGAGTGGAAGAGCTTCACAAACAGCGCACATACCCCATTCTGACCTTAAAGGAATGGTTGAAGGATGCAGGGTTCGAAGTGTTGAACGTCTCTGCAGACTTCACTGGGGAAGCTCCTGCAGACCATAGCGAAAGAATTTTCTTTACGTGTAAGAAGAAATGATAAAAAGCCGGACCGTCTCTAAAAAAAGAGGATGGTGCGGCTTTTAATTATGGTTTTTTATAAAAGTTTTTTTAGAAAAAAGAAGGAAAAAATCAATTCGTGTCGAAATATAAAAAAGGAGCCTCACTAGACTCCAAATTGTGATTTCGTTCCTTCGATATCATCCACGAACTTTTCCTGTGTGGCTTCAAATAATTTCTCGAAAACATCTCCCAGCTCTCTCTCCATTACGGAAATTCCTATCCCAGTCACTCCGCCCTTTACACAAACTTTTTCTTGAAGTGTCGGTAATGTATAGATGTTTTTCTTCAATAAGTCCCCAAGACCAACAAGCATTTCAGAAGCTAAAACAGTGGCCGTTTCCCTATCAATTTCTGTCACTTCTGCAGCAGCGTTAATAAACCTCTGTGTAACATAACTGAAAAAAGCAGGTCCACAGCTGACAATGTCAGAAGCCACTCGTGTCACATTTTCATCAATGACCACCGGTGTGGAGATATGCTCAACCAATGTCATTAAATCCTGCCTCCATTTATCTGAACAATGACTTCCATACGTTAAAAGTGACACTCCGCTTAATGCACGATTCGTAATGCTTGGAATGAATCTGGCACAGGAACTGGTAAGGATCGATTCTAATTGTTCCACGCTTACCGGACTGGTTATTGAAACTACGCATTTATCCCTGGTAAAACTTTTTTTATTCTCCTGAATCACATCATAAACATCATGAGGTTTCACGCATATGAAGATTAAGTCAGATGACTTGATCACTTCCTCATTTGAATGGCTGACATTCACTTTGTTCCATTTTTCCTTTATATCCTCGGCTTTTTTTAATGAACGATTCGTAATATGAAGATGTGAAGGAGAAATCGCCTTAGATTCAATGAGAGCTTCAATAATGATTTTCCCCATGTTTCCCGTGCCAATGATACCCACTTTCATGTGCAGCCCTCCTTCTATCACACTCTCTCCTAAAACTTATGAATTCCTTTCAATGAATATTCCATCAGAGGTGATTTCCTGTGCAATCCCTAATTGAAAAATACAGAACGGTTCTTGTGATTCTTGTCATATGTGCCATTGTCCTGATTGCATATATTTTAAAAAGTGCTTCCGCCGTGCCTGTAAAAGAAGCTTCTTTTACAGCCGATCCCGTTAAGAAAGAAAAGGAGCCTGAAAAATTGAAAATAGTCGAAAAAGTATTTGTAGACGTAAAGGGAGAGGTTGTTAATCCTGGATTATATGAAGTCAGGCAGGGAGACAGGTTAAAGTTTGTGATCGATCGAGCCGGTGGTTTCACTCCGGAAGCAGATAAGAAAATGATCAATTTAGCGGTAAAGGTATCAGACGAAATGATGATTTATGTCCCTAAAGTCGGAGAAATAGAAGTGCCCGGGCTTGCTCCTTCCATGCCTGGGACCGATACGGGAAAGGATAGAATCAACATCAATACAGCCACTCAACAGGAATTCGAAACACTGCCCGGAATTGGTCCTGCGAAAGCATCAACCTTTATCCAATACCGCGAAGAACATGGTCCGTTTGCAGCTATTGAAGAGATTCAAAACATCTCTGGAGTCGGAGAAAAAACGTTTGAGAAATTAAAAGAATATATTTATGTTCAATGAATTGACGAAACATAGAAAGTCTTTATACACTTAAACAAGCAAATGAAAATGCACCTGAAAACATAGAAGGGGGAATGGTGATGGAAAGAATCGCTTGGCATCAATATTTTATGGCCCAAAGTCAGCTCCTTGCCCTGCGCAGCACGTGTACAAGACTGGCGGTGGGGGCAACCATCGTTCGTGAAAAACGAATCATTGCAGGAGGCTATAACGGCTCCATTGCAGGAGGGGATCATTGTATAGATGAAGGGTGCTATGTGATTGACAATCACTGCGTGAGAACCATACATGCCGAAATGAATGCCCTGCTGCAATGTTCAAAGTTCGGGGTCGGAACGGAGAATGCGGATATTTATGTTACTCACTTCCCCTGTCTTCAATGCTGTAAGGCTCTTATCCAGGCAGGAATAAAAACGGTTTATTATGCAAAGGATTATAAAAATCATCCTTATGCCATTGAACTTTTTCAAAAGGCAAACGTCCATGTAGAGAAAGTGCCCTTTCAAGAAAGCAGCATCGACGTAAAGCACAAAGAAAAAGCCTCCATGATGCTTCAATTAATCGAAGACTTGAGAAATCAAGGTGCCGAAGACGAGAAGCTCGCTTACTATGAACAAGAATACATAAAATTATTTAATGAATAGAGGATTATACCTCTACCCCGCGATTTCAGTACTTTCAGGAACATTACTGGCACTTCAATTCCATTGGGGTGCCGTCGTTCTTGCTCTGCTTCTGGTATCCCTTTTCCTCAGAAAAATGACCTTCACCATCCTTTTTCTCTGCTTCGTATTCCTCTTTATTTCCTTTCTCAACACCACTATTCAAGAAAAGAGACAGAAAACCGTTCTGACGTCAGAACCCCAACCGGCCGACTTACAAATTGTGATCAATGACATTCCAGTCATCGATGGGAATTCCTTCGTCACCCTCGCTCGAATAAAGAAAGAGAAGGTTCTCATTCGCTATTATTTCTCTTCAGAGGAAGAAAAACGAAAATTCCAATATGTGAAACCGGGGTTTGTGTGTAAAGTGAAGGGGCAGTTGACAGAACCCAAACCGAATAAAAATCCCAACTTGTTTCATTATAAAAATTATTTGGCTCATCGGGGAGTGTATTGGGTTCTTGGCGTAAACGTATTCGAGAAGTGTGCAGATGAAAGTACATGGAAGCATACCCTCATAAATCTGAGATTCAATGGATTGAAAAAAATCGAAAGGGAATTTCCATCTTCAACAGCAGGGGTGACCCAGGCGTTATTGTTTGGAGAAACAGGGTTGATTGCAGAAGACACGATGAAGGCATTCAGAGAGCTGGGTGTCGTTCATTTACTGGCAATTTCAGGCCTGCACGTTGGGTTGGTCTTTGCGGTCCTTTACTATTGTCTATTGAGGATCGGTGTTACAAAGGAATCGGTGACATGGATCGGGATTGTTTTTCTCCTATGTTACATCGTACTGACGGGGGCATCTCCTTCCGTGATGAGGGCATCCTCCATGCTGATCGTGATTCTCCTCAGCAGAAAAGTGGCAAGTAAGTTAAGTACAATCGACAGTTTGTCCATTGTATTTGTGATGTTGGTTTTATATGATCCATTTGCTGTATTCAATGTTGGGTTTCAGCTGTCATTTATGGTGAGTTTTTCTCTTGTAGTTTCTTCAGCCGTTATTCTAAATACTTCCTCATCCATTGCACAATTGGTGAAAGTAACAGTCGTTGCCCAGCTGTCTTCGCTACCGATCATCCTCTATCATTTCTATGAATTTTCTTTACTGGGCTTTCTCACGAACCTTCTTTATGTACCCCTCTTCTCATTCATTGTTCTTCCCATGACCATCATCGTCTATATTCTGTCAGTTGAGTGGTTGATACTGTTCCATAAACATCTTTTGGATGGAATACAATGGGTATCCACCTTTATCGCTTCTTTTCCATTCAGCACCATTGTGATGGGAAAGCCTCCATTTCTGTTATTGGTTGGTTACCTCATCGCTATTTATATTGTGTTTGTTGGGTTTGAAAAGAGGAAATATATGCTTTCCGGTCTTCTTTTGATTTTCTGGGCATCCACTCACATGCTCATCAACACCTATAATCCTTATGGTGAGATTGTATTTGTGGATGTTGGGCAAGGTGATGCTACATTGATCAAGCTGCCGTACAATCGAGGAACCTATCTGATCGATACAGGTGGGGAAGTGCCGTTTTCGAAAGAAGAATGGGAAGAGAGGAAGAGTCGTTTTTCTGTAGGGGAAGATATCGTCGTTCCTTTTTTGAAAAGTAAAGGCATCACGTCCATTGACACCTTGATCTTAACACACGGAGATCTCGATCATATTGGCGGGTCAGAAGCGGTTCTTCGGGAAATGAAAGTGAAGGAAGTCCTGATTAGCCCTAACAGCGACGAGAAAGGCGAAATGAAGAAAATCATGAAAATCGCCGGACAAAAGAAAGTTCCTGTTAAAGAAGCCTGGTATCCATACAGCTGGGCTGGTGATAAAGATGGACTGCATATTGTTTCCCCGCAGGATGAAAAGTATGAAGGAAATAATGATTCCATTGTGTTATATGGTGAAATCGGGTCATTGAGATGGTTATTTACTGGAGATTTAGAAGAGCAAGGGGAGAATGAGTTCATCCGAAACTTCGATCTGCCGATTGATGTGTTAAAAGTGGGTCATCATGGGAGTAATACGAGTACAACCGAAGAGTTCCTCATTGACACGAAACCGTCTGTGGCGGTGATTTCTGCGGGTGAAACCAATCGTTTTGGCCATCCTCATCCTGAAGTAGTGGAACGATTGAAGAGAAGAGGAATAACAATATATAGCACGGGAGAAAATGGGGCGATCTCCTATCGATTTTGGGATAAAAAAGGAACGTTTTCAGCCCACCTGCCATAGGATGTATGACAAAACAAATTAAGCGCTAATGAAAAAGGGGCAGACCTGCTGCAAGAAGTCAGGCACCTTCAAGCCATCTGTATGATACATCAGTACCATATATGGAAGTTGAAGAAACCGGAATCTTTAAGGTCTGCCTCCTATATTCATTAAGAGCCGATAAACTTAATAACAGTTGCAATAACGAACATTGTCGCAAAGAATCCAAAAGAAACAATAAACCCAACGCCTGAATCTACTGCATCATTTCTTTTTGATTGTACATTCTTTTCAAATTGGTTCACAACTACCCCTCCTATTTCTATTCTAGTATAGAACATCGCTACTGAAAAATCTATACTTCACTTTACTTTTTCCTTTACTGACAAGAGTTGTCACCTATAAGATCCTGAAAGGGGGTGACACTAATCATTACAAAGGAAATACCGTTTTCGGAAAAGGTTCCTAGGTCTTCTCCGTTAACGTTAATATAGATATAGGGGGTGTCCCATTTGACGGATGTCCCCTTTACCCCTTGTCAAAACCAAAAAGCTTTTTTACCATAGAGTAGAGAAAAGAATTAATGGAGAGTGCTGACTTGGTTATTGATATTTGGAAGAAAATAGAGAAATCTCAATTCGCAGCTATATATTTAGTTTACGGAAATGAGTCATTTATTATTAATGAAACGAAACAAAGAATTGTTTCAAGTGCCCTTTCAGAAGAAGAAATGGATTTTAATTTTTCCAGTTATGATCTGGAGGAAACTCCTGTGGAAGTGGCGATAGAAGATGCAGAAACCTTTCCATTTATGGGGGAGAAAAGGGTCGTCATCATACAAAACCCTGTGTTCTTGACAGCTGAAAAAACAAAAGAGAAGGTAGAGCACAATATTAAACGACTGGAACAATACATACAATCCCCTGCTCCTTATACGATTTTGGTCATTACAGCAAATTACGAAAAACTGGACGAACGTAAGAAGATTACGAAGTCCTTGAAGAAACTGGCAGAAGTCGTAGAAGCCAAAAAGCTGAACGAGCCTGAATTAAAGTCGTGGGTAAGAGAACGGGCAGCCTCTAATAGTGTCCAGATAGATGAAGATGCCATTGAATTATTGCTGACCCTTGCTGGAACAAACCTCATGATGCTGACACAGGAGCTGGACAAGCTTTCTTTGTACGCAAGCGATACAAACAGAATCGATGTGGAAGTGGTGGAACGATTAACAGCACGGTCCCTGGAACAAAACATTTTCACATTAGTGGATAAGGTCGTTCACCGAAGAATCGATGAGGCATTGAGAATTTATTACGATCTTCTCAAACAAAACGAAGAACCGTTGAAGATTCTATCGATTCTGGCAGGACAGTTCAGATTGATATACGGAACGAAGGAACTATCACGAAGAGGATACGGGCAGCAAAAAATTGCTTCCTACCTAAAAGTACACCCTTTCAGAGTGAAACTTGCAGCAGGTCAGGCAAAGCATTTCAACGATAAACAACTTGCCCATATCATCGAGTTGCTGTCTCAAGGAGATTATGAAATCAAAACAGGAAAAATCAAAAAAGAACTGATGATTGAAATGTTTCTGTTTAAACTCCATGATCAGAGTTTTACTTGAGGACACCCCTTTAGATCAAAAGAAAAACCACCCGGCCAAAAGGCTAGGTGGTTTTTTTCAATTAGTTCGCTTTTTTCATAAGGCGAGACTTTTGACGATCCGCAGCGTTTTTGTGGATAAGACCTTTTTGAGCTGCTTTGTCTAATTGACGAACCGCTTCTGTTGCTAGATCTTTAGCGTTATCTGCGCTGTTAGCAGCTGCAGCTTCTGCTTTCTTGATAGCAGTACGCATTGTAGATTTTACAGCAGCGTTTTGAGCGTTGCGCTCGTTGTTAGTTTTTACACGTTTGATAGCTGATTTGATATTTGGCATTCCTGTCACCTCCTATAAAAGGATCGAGATTCTATGTGACTCGATTTAAATTCCTAAACAATAAGAACAAATGATATTTTATCAAACGAACAGTGATATTGCAATACTATGTAGTGAAATTAAACGAGTGAATGAACACATACGAAAAAGGTAAACATAAAAAAATAGTAGATAACATCCCAAGCCTGGAGGTAGAGTCTAAATGAAAAACGAAGAAATCGATTATAGTAAATATTCCATTCGTACCGATCTTGCCGTTGAAGCAAGAGAAATGGTCGTCACTGATAAAGCGGAAGATACGTCATCCATCCAAGGAGTCATGATTAAAGAGAAAGAAGAAGATGGGATAAAGGTTTCCCTTGTCACCGTTACACCTGAAGGAGAAGAGAAAATCGGTAAAAAACCTGGTAATTACTTAACCATCGAGGCCCATGGAATTCGCCAGGAAGATGCAGAACTGCAACAAAGGGTTGAAAAAGTATTTGCCAATGAATTCAATCAATTTTTAATGAATAATAAAATCAGTAAAAATGCAAGTTGCTTAATTGTCGGGCTCGGCAACTGGAATGTAACCCCCGATTCATTAGGGCCCCGCGTCTGTGAAGATATCATTGTGACGAGACATCTTTTTGAACTGCAGCCGGAATCAGTGGAGGAGGGCTATCGACCGGTCAGTGCCCTCGTGCCTGGTGTGATGGGGCTGACGGGCATTGAAACGAGCGATATCATTTTCGGTGTAGTAGAGAAATCCAAACCCGACTTCATCATCGCCATCGATGCCCTGGCCTCAAGGTCCATTGAGCGAGTCAATTCAACCATCCAGATTTCCGATACAGGGATACATCCAGGGTCAGGTGTAGGAAACAAACGAAAAGGGTTGGATCAGGAAACATTAGGGGTTCCGGTTATTGCCATAGGCGTTCCGACCGTACTCGATGCTGTCACAATCGTAAGTGATACAGTCGACTTTCTTTTAAAGCATTTTGGGAAAGAAATGAGAGAAGGGGACCGTCCATCCAGATCCCTTGCCCCTGCAGGATTAAGCTTCGGTGAGAGAAGGAAATTAACAGAAGAAGATCTACCGGAAGAACAGCATCGTCAAACCTACATGGGAATCGTCGGAACACTCGAGGATCAGGAAAAACGAAAACTCATTCATGAAGTATTGGCTCCCATCGGTCATAATCTGATGGTCACACCTAAAGAGGTGGACGTGTTCATGGAAGACATGGCCAATCTTATCGCAAGTGGCTTGAATGCAGCACTGCATGATGCAGTCGATCAGGAGAATACGGGTTATCAGACGAGATAGATGGCAGGTGAAAATAGCGCCTTAGGGTCAGGGAATGATCCTTGAGGCGTTTTTTTAATTGAAATTTCCTACTCACTTCAACTCACTCTAGCTATCGAACCCACCCCACCTTGCCAACCATGATAAAAATAATAGATTCCCCTGTTTAACTTTCCACCAATAACCTCATAATGACTACTAAATATTGTTCTACTTTCTCTAGTAATGACATACGTTGTACTAGAGTAGATTAAAGGAAAGGGTGGGAGAATGAGATCGTATAAAGCGCCTAATTATGTAGTTGCGATTAATATGTCAACGATACTGAAAGGGATGTTGATCTTCGTGGCAGGATTTCTCTCGATTTTTTCGATAACGGGCATCCTCACTTCCTTGAACCCTGAGTATAGAATTACATCGAATTCATTGAATCAAGCGGCTTCCAATGTGAAGGGTGAGGCATTATATAAGATTCTGGCATTAGAAAACCGGTCTTTTAATCAAATTTTGACTGAAGAAGAGCAGGATTTACCGAATTTGTCCTCCCTCCTTTTTCAGGTGGCTACCAATGTGAGCTTTGAGGATCCCCGAAGTTTCCTGGGGAGAGAGCTTCCGGGATTCTCGATTTTCGATGGGGATATCCTCGTGGCCGGGGAAGGAACGGATTTCACCAATATGCCGATCGAATCTGTCCCTCCTCCCGAAGCACTTGAGGCAGAAAATGAAGCTCCACTCAAGAATGTAGAGAACTTAAAAGAATCGGATCAAAAGAGTGGGGATGTGGCCCCGCCGTTATCAACCGGAAATAAAAAGACGGTTCATCTTTACTTCACCCACACCCGTGAATCCTATCTGCCCTACTTGGAGGGGGTGACCAATCCGGATTCAGCCATGCACTCGGAAGTAAATGTCACCAAAGTGGGTGACATGGTGAAGAGGAACTTAGAGGGACTTGGGATTGGAACGACAATTGATAAAACCGATGTGATAGCGAACCTGAACAATAAAGGATTGGATTATTGGGCTGCTTACCAGGAGTCGAGACCATTAGTGCAGGCTGCCATGACGAGTAATAAAGACTTACTTTATCTTGTTGATATCCATCGTGATTCACAAAGAAGGGCTATCACGACAGGGACGATCAATGGAAAATCTTATGCCAAGCTCGCATTTGTCGTCGGGGAAGAGCATCCGAATTACGAGCAAAATTTAAAGGTGGCAACAGAGCTTCATAAATTATTGGAAGCGAACTATAAAGGGATCTCACGTGGAGTGATTGCGAAAAAGGGAAGCGGGACCAACGGGAAGTTCAACCAGGATCTTTCAAGCAATGCCATGTTACTGGAGTTTGGCGGAGTCGATAATACGTTTGAAGAATTGGAGCGATCTGCACAGGCTTTCGCTGAAGTATTCGCAGATTATTATTGGCAGGCTGAAAAGGTGAATCATACACCTGTCACTCCTGCTTCAAGTCAGTAAGGAAAAGGATGGATGAGAAATGACCAAATTCTTTTTTAAATGTGCATTACTTATATCTGCCTTATTTATCGGGGTACTGATCGGAATGCAGTATGCGAATGAAGGCATCGTGGAAATGAAGGGGCATGAACAACAAAATTTCACTTCGCCGGTGGGAGTGAGTCAGGACGGGGAAGGAAACGTGGAAGCGTCTTTCCTTGGGAATGAAATGGAATCGAAAACGTTAAGCGAAAAGAAAGAGAAATTAGAGGACATGAAAGCCTTTAATGCGTTTTCCTCGATTGGAAAGGCACTTGCGAATACAATTGAAAGTATCACCAATGAAATAGTGAACTTTATTGCTTCGTTAATATAAGAGGAGGCTTTCGGGAATGTTCCTGCCTTCTCTTTTTTTGAGGCTTTTTATCTGAGAACTTAAGTGATTTGCTTCTTAAAATGGACAATTCCGTATAGCCCTTTTAGTTTACATTGAATAATATATAGTCTACTGCTATAATTCAAAATAGTGTACATGTGTGGAAATAACAGGAGTTGAACGTATAATGAACCGTGAAGAGAAATTAGAGAGACAATCGAGAATAAGAAACTTTTCCATTATAGCTCATATCGACCATGGGAAATCTACCCTTGCCGATCGTATATTAGAAAAGACGAAAGCATTGACGGCACGTGAAATGAAAGCCCAATTGCTGGATTCCATGGACCTTGAGAGAGAGCGTGGAATCACCATCAAATTAAATTCTGTGCAATTAAAGTATCAGGCAAAGGATGGGGAAGAATATATTTTCCACCTTATTGATACACCGGGGCACGTAGACTTTACATACGAAGTATCCCGCAGTTTAGCGGCTTGTGAGGGAGCTGTCCTTGTAGTGGACGCCGCTCAGGGTATTGAAGCCCAGACGCTTGCAAACGTGTATCTTGCCTTGGATAATAACTTGGAAATCCTGCCCGTCATCAACAAAATTGATCTTCCGGCAGCCGATCCCGAGAGAGTTCGTCAGGAAGTGGAAGATGTCATCGGTCTGGATGCATCTGAAGCCGTCCTTGCATCAGCCAAAGCAGGGATCGGGATTGAAGAGATCCTCGAACAGGTGGTTGAAAAGGTACCTGCTCCCCAGGGAGATCCAGATGCTCCACTTAAAGCCCTGATCTTTGACTCATTATATGACGCCTACCGAGGAGTCGTTGCCTACATCCGTGTGATGGATGGAAGCGTCAAGGTAGGGGATAAAGTCCGTATGATGGCGACAGGGAAAGAGTTTGAAGTGACCGAGATCGGTGTCTTCACACCGAAAGCGACGGGTCAGAAGGAATTGACCGTCGGGGATGTTGGATATTTGACTGCAGCGATCAAGAACGTCGGGGACACCCGTGTAGGGGATACGATCACACTTGCCGAAAATCCTGCACAGGAAGCATTGCCTGGTTATCGCCGAATGAACCCGATGGTTTATTGCGGTCTATATCCGATTGATTCAAATCGTTATAACGATTTGAGAGAAGCACTTGAAAAGCTTGAATTAAATGACTCTGCCCTTCAATTTGAGCCTGAAACTTCACAGGCATTAGGGTTTGGATTCCGTTGTGGATTCCTCGGTCTTCTGCATATGGAGATCATTCAGGAACGTATCGAACGGGAATTCAAAATCGACCTGATCACGACTGCACCAAGCGTTATCTATCATGTGAAATTGACAGACGGTGAAGAAGTGAAAGTGGATAACCCATCCATGATGCCGGATCCTCAAAAGGTCGATCATGTTGAAGAACCTTATGTCAAAGCAACGATCATGGTTCCGAACGACTACGTAGGTGCCGTAATGGAACTTTGTCAAGGAAAGCGCGGGAACTTCATCGATATGCAGTATATGGATGATACCCGAGTGAACATCGTCTATGAAATCCCGCTTGCTGAAATCGTATATGACTTCTTCGATCAATTGAAGTCGAATACGAAGGGGTACGCTTCATTTGATTATGAGCTGATCGGATACAAGGAATCCAAGCTTGTGAAGATGGATATCCTGTTGAACGCTGAAAATGTCGATGCCCTTAGCTTTATCGTTCATCGTGACTTCGCTTATGAACGCGGGAAGTTGATTGTAGAGAAATTGAAGGAATTAATTCCGAGACAACAATTCGAAGTACCCGTCCAGGCAGCGATCGGGCAGAAGATTGTCGCAAGATCGACTATTAAAGCCATTCGGAAGAACGTTCTGGCAAAATGTTACGGTGGAGATATTTCACGTAAACGTAAACTTCTTGATAAACAAAAAGAAGGTAAAAAACGTATGAAGTCCGTAGGGAATGTAGAAGTTCCGCAAGAAGCATTCATGGCCGTCCTGAAAATGGACGATACGGATAAAAAATAATTGTCTTCATGATAAAGGGGGGAAAGTGGCTTGTACCATACAAGCACTGCTTACCCCCTTTTCTCTATGAATGCCCCCAAAGGAGGGATATACTTGGTAAAATCAGCTTATATTCATATACCTTTCTGTGAACATATCTGTCATTATTGTGATTTCAATAAAGTCTTTTTAGAAGGACAGCCCGTAAATGAATATTTAATCAGCCTGGGCAAAGAAATGAAGCAAAGAGTCATGTCTCCTGACAAACTGGATACGATTTTTGTCGGTGGCGGCACTCCGACATCATTGAATGCGAGCCAGCTTGATCTATTATGTGAATCGATCAACACTCATCTGCCCTTTGATCAGGGGGAATTCACCTTTGAAGCAAACCCAGGTGATTTGACGGAAGACAAACTTCGAGTGTTAAAGGACCACGGTGTGAACCGATTGAGTTTTGGTGTTCAGTCATTCAATGATGAGCTTCTTAAAGGTATCGGACGGACACATAGAAGCGAAGATGTGTATACGTCCGTGGAAAAGGCTCAAAAAGTTGGATTCTCGAATATCAGCATTGATCTGATTTATAGCCTGCCTAAGCAAACAGAGGAAGATTTTCAAGATACATTGAAGAAAGCACTGGACCTTGATCTTCCTCATTACTCGGCTTATTCACTCATCGTAGAGCCGAAAACGGTATTCTACAACCTGATGAGGAAAGGGAAGCTGTCATTGCCTTCTCAAGACCAGGAAGCGGCTATGTACGAGATTCTGATCGAAACGATGGAGAAATACGGGATCAATCAATATGAAATCAGTAATTTTGCTAAACGTGGATTCGAAAGCAAACATAATCTCGTTTATTGGGACAATAATGAATATTATGGTTTAGGAGCCGGTGCGCACGGATATATAAACGGAGTACGTTATTCCAATTACGGTCCCCTGAAAAAATATATGGACCCAATTGCAGAAGGTTCCCTGCCTACCATCCAGCAACACGAGGTAACGAAAGCAGAAAGAATGGAAGAAGAAATGTTCCTCGGATTACGTAAGGTAGAGGGCGTAAGTAAGTCTGTTTTTCAACAAAAATTTGACTGCAGTATCGAGTCCGTCTTCGGTTCATCGATTGAAGAAATGAAGAAACGGGAGCTGCTCACGGTGAATGAAGAACGGGTCGCACTTACGAAACAGGGCCGCTTTTTAGGAAACGAAGTATTTCAATCTTTTCTGGGAGTAATCTAATATATTGACATCCCTTTTCTGATTTGATAATTTATTAATTAGATTTAGCACTCATCTCAATAGAGTGCTAACAGGGGTGATGAATGTTGTTAACAGATCGACAACTTCTAATTCTTCAAGTGATTATTGATGATTTTATCCTGTCAGCTCAGCCTGTCGGTTCGAGGAGCTTGTCCAAGAAGGATGAAATTTCCTTCAGCTCAGCAACGATCCGAAATGAAATGGCTGATTTGGAGGATTTGGGTTTTATTGAAAAGACGCATACTTCTTCAGGACGTGTTCCATCTGAAAAGGGTTATCGCTATTATGTGGATCACTTGCTTTCTCCACAGAAATTAGAGAAGAATGACGTGCATGCCATTCGCTCCATCTTCACTGAGCGAATATATGAATTGGAGAAAGTGGTTCAGAAGTCTGCAAAGATTCTTTCCGAGCTGACGAATTACACGACCATCGTATTAGGTCCCGATTTGAAGGAAAATAGGCTGAAGAAGATTCAACTGATTCCTTTGAACAAGGATACAGCGATTGCCATCATCGTGACGGATAACGGACATGTTGAAAATAAACTGTTCCATATCCCGCCGACAATGGATGCAGCAGAGCTTGAGAAGCTTGTGCACATCTTAAATGACCGGTTATCGGGTGTTCCCATCAGTGAGTTAAACGATAAAATTTTCAAGGAAGTCGCTCTCTTGCTGAGAGAGCATATTCAGAACTATGATTTTATCCTTCACTCGATCACGGATTCCTTTAATCCAACGGTCACGGATAAGCTGTTCTTTGGTGGGAAAACCAATATACTCAACCAGCCTGAGTTTAATGACGTCCATAAAGTTCGCATGCTCCTTGAAATGATCGAACAAGAGGAGAGCGTCTACAACTTGATTCGTCCATCCGCGTCAGGATTGAACATTAAAATCGGGAAAGAAAATGATCATCTTGCTATGGAGAATTGCAGTCTCATAACCGCTACTTATTCTATTGGTAAAGAACAATTAGGATCCATTGCGATTATCGGACCTACTCGAATGGAGTATTCCCGTGTCGTGAGTTTACTTAATTTCTTTTCAAATGATATGTCCAAGGTTCTTACGAAACTGTATCAAAGTGAAGATTAGTGGACATATTGTATAAAGGAAAATAAGGCTCTGATGCCGTCTTTATCGTCATCAGGAGCCTACAAGTGTTCGTAGATTTTTAAGGAGGTGAATGTTATGTCTGAAAAAACAAAACAAGAGCAGCATGATGCGAAAGAAGAAAACAGCGAAGTGGTAGAAGAAGTGTTCGCTGAAGAACCTCAAGCAGAGGAAGTAGCAGAAGAACAACATGAATCAGATGAGCTTTCACAATTGGAAGAGAAGCTGAATGAGTCTGAGAATCGTTATCTTCGTTTAAGAGCTGATTTTGATAACTTCCGCCGACGCGTCAATGTAGAAAGCGAAGCGAAGGAGAAATATCGTGCTCAAGGACTGATTACTGAACTATTGCCGGCACTTGATAATTTCGAGCGTGCTTTAAATATAGATGCTGATAATGATCAAACAAAAACACTGCTTCAAGGAATGGAAATGGTTCATAGAAGTATTGTTGAAGCCCTTAAGAAAGAGGGAGTAGAGCCAATTGAAGCGGTAGGTCAAGAGTTTGATCCACATTTGCATCAAGCAGTTATGCAAACAGAAGATGAAAATTTCGATAGCAATGTAGTTGTTGAAGAATTCCAAAAGGGATACAAACTGAAAGACAGAGTAATTCGTCCTTCCATGGTGAAGGTCAATCAATAATAAAGACATTACATATACAAAACAGGGAGGTTTCTTACTATGAGTAAAATTATCGGTATTGACTTAGGTACAACAAACTCATGTGTATCAGTACTTGAAGGCGGAGAGCCAAAGGTTATTGCAAATGCAGAAGGAAACCGCACAACTCCATCGGTTGTTGCGTTCAAAAATGGAGAAAAGCAAGTGGGGGAAGTAGCAAAGCGTCAAGCCATTACAAACCCAAACACGATCATCTCAGTGAAACGTCATATGGGAACAGCTCACAAAGTGGAAGCAGAAGGAAAAGAATACACTCCACAAGAGATTTCAGCTATGATTCTTCAACACTTGAAATCATATGCAGAGGACTATCTTGGAGAAACAGTTGAAAAAGCAGTCATCACAGTACCTGCTTACTTCAATGATGCAGAACGTCAAGCAACAAAAGACGCAGGTAAAATTGCGGGTCTGGAAGTTGAGCGTATCATCAACGAACCAACTGCTGCTGCACTTGCATATGGTCTGGATAAAATGGATCAAGACCAAACCATCCTCGTATATGACCTTGGTGGCGGTACATTTGACGTATCCATCCTTGAACTTGGTGACGGAGTATTCGAAGTACGTTCTACTGCCGGTGACAACCGTCTTGGTGGAGACGACTTTGACCAAGTGATCATCGATTATCTGGTAGCTGAATTCAAAAAAGAGAACGGCATCGACCTTTCTAAAGATAAAATGGCCCTTCAACGTCTTAAAGACGCAGCTGAGAAAGCGAAGAAAGATCTTTCAGGAGTGACTTCAACTCAGATCTCACTTCCATTCATCACGGCTGGAGAAGCGGGTCCACTTCACTTGGAAGTGACTCTTTCAAGAGCGAAATTCGATGAAATCTCTTCAGATCTTGTAGAACGTACAATGGGACCAACTCGTCAAGCGATGAAAGATGCTGGTCTTTCTGCAAGTGAAATCGATAAAATCATTCTTGTTGGTGGATCAACTCGTATCCCGGCTGTACAAGAAGCAATCAGAAAAGAAACAGGTAAAGAGCCATCTAAAGGCGTTAACCCTGACGAAGTGGTAGCGATGGGTGCAGCGATTCAAGGTGGAGTTCTGACTGGAGACGTGAAAGATGTTGTCTTACTTGACGTTACACCACTTTCACTTGGTATCGAAACAATGGGTGGCGTATCAACTAAGCTGATCGAGCGTAACACAACGATCCCGACGTCTAAATCTCAAACATTCTCAACTGCCGCTGATAACCAGACCGCTGTTGATATCCACGTATTACAAGGTGAGCGCCCAATGGCTGCTGATAACAAAACGCTTGGTCGTTTCCAATTAGCGGACATTCCGCCGGCACCACGTGGCGTACCACAAATCGAAGTGAAATTCGATATTGATAAGAACGGTATCGTGAATGTAAGTGCGAAGGACCTGGGAACAGGTAAAGAGCAAAACATCACAATCAAGTCTTCTACCGGTCTTTCAGATGATGAAGTAGAACGCATGGTGAAAGAAGCGGAAGAAAATGCCGAAGCGGATAAACAACGTAAAGAGGAAGTCGAACTTCGCAACGAAGCAGACCAACTTGTTTTCCAAACGGAAAAAACGTTAAAAGACCTTGAAGGCAAAGTAGAAGAAGATGAAGTGAAAAAAGCGGAAGATGCGAAAGCTGAATTAAAAGAAGCAATCGAGAAAGATGATCTGGATCTTATCCGTGAAAAGAAAGATGCATTACAAGAAATCGTTCAAAGCTTAACGATGAAGCTTTATGAGCAGGCTCAAGGAGCAGAAGGCGAAGCTTCGAAAGACGACGATGTAGTCGATGCTGAATACGAAGAAGTAAACGACGACAAGAAATAATCCAGTATGTACGAAAAAGTCAAAGTCAGGGCGGTTCTTGGCTTTGACTTTTTCTATGATTGAAAGAAACAGAATGTGTTACATTCATCTATCAGACACAATCAATTACAAGGAATGTTGAGTTTTTATTGATAATAGTCAAAGCTCAATGTTAAAATAACCTTTATGCAAAGGATTCGGGAGTGGTGTTTTAATGAGTAAACGGGACTATTATGAGGTTCTTGGTGTCGGAAAAGATGCCTCAAAAGACGAAATGAAGAAAGCATACCGCAAGCTCTCCAAAAAATATCATCCGGATATTAATAAAGAAGCGGATGCGGATGAAAAATTCAAAGAAATATCGGAAGCCTATGAAGTATTGAGTGATGATCAAAAGCGTGCTCAATATGATCGTTTCGGACATACTGACCCTAACCAGGGATTTGGCGGCGGAGCTGACTTTGGCGGTGGCGGATTCGGTGGTTTCGAAGATATCTTTAATACATTCTTCGGAGGCGGCGGAGGCCGCAGAAGAGATCCGAATGCACCTAGACAAGGTGCCGATCTTCAATACACGATGTCACTGACATTTGAAGAAGCGGTCTTTGGGAAAGACACAGAAATCGAGATTCCGAGAGAAGAAGAATGTGACACTTGCCATGGTTCAGGTGCGAAGCCGGGAACAAAGGTCAATACATGTTCACACTGTAATGGATCGGGTCAATTGAATGTAGAACAGAATACACCGTTTGGCCGCATTGTGAACAGACGGGTTTGTCACTACTGTAACGGTACGGGTAAACAAATCAAGGAGAAATGTTCAACTTGTGGCGGAGCTGGAAAAGTACAGAAGCGCCGTAAAATCTCTGTTAAAATCCCGGCTGGTATCGATGATGGACAGCAGCTGCGTGTGACTGGTCAAGGTGAACCAGGTATAAATGGCGGACCTGCCGGTGACTTGTACGTTGTCTTCCACGTTCGCTCACATGATTTCTTTGAGCGTAACGGAGATGATATCTATTGTGAAATGCCAGTGACGTTTGCACAAGCGGCACTAGGTGATGAAATTGAAGTACCGACCCTGCACGGGAAAGTTAAGCTGAAAGTACCTGCTGGAACTCAAACAAGCACGAGATTCCGTTTGAAAGGTAAAGGAGTACCGAATGTACGTGGATACGGTACAGGCGATCAGCATGTTCAGGTGAAGGTGGTTACCCCTTCTAAACTAACAGATAAGCAAAAGCAATTATTAAGAGAATTTGCGGATATTAGCGGACAGGTACCAGACGAACAGCATGAAAGCTTTTTTGATAAAGTAAAAAAAGCCTTTAAAGGCGAATAACTAAAGGACGGAGTTGGTAGATCAATGAAATGGTCAGAAATCAGTATTCTTACTACGAATGAAGCGATTGAACCTATTTCAAACATTCTTCATGAATCTGGAGCAAGCGGTGTGGTCATTGAAGACCCTGCCGAATTAATTAAGGAAAGAGAAGATATGTTTGGAGAGATCTACCAACTCAATCCTGACGATTATCCGAGTGAAGGTGTCTTAGTCAAAGCGTATTTACCCGTAAATAGCTTTCTTGGTGAAACCGTTGACGAGATCAAGCAGGGCATTACGAACCTGGTTACCTATGATATCGACATTGGTGAAAACAAAGTGGAGATTTCAGAAGTGAATGAGGAAGAATGGGCAACGGCGTGGAAGAAATACTACCATCCTGTGAAGATCTCTGATAAATTTACGATCGTCCCTACCTGGGAAGACTATAAACCGGTTCACAGTGACGAACTCATCATTGAACTGGATCCAGGCATGGCATTCGGGACAGGAACTCATCCTACAACCGTCATGTGTATCCAGGCTCTTGAGCGAATCGTTAAAGAACATGATACGGTCATCGATGTAGGAACAGGTTCAGGTGTATTATCCATTGCTGCTGCACAGTTAGCTGCAGACAATGTAAGAGCGTATGACCTGGATGAAGTGGCTGTTCGTTCAGCAAGACTGAATGTGAAGCTGAACAAAGTTCAACAAACTGTGACGGTTGACGAGAACAATTTATTGAATGGCGTTACAGGGCAAGCAGATGTGATTGTAGCGAACATTTTGGCTGAAATCATTTTACGCTTTACACTTGATGCCTTCGAACTTGTGAAACCGGGTGGATTTTTTATCACCTCTGGGATTATCCAGCCAAAGAAGCAAGAAGTGCGTGATGCATTGGAGTCTGCCGGATTTATAATAGAGGAAATTATGGTCATGGAAGACTGGGTCGCTATTATTGCCAAGAAGCCTATGTGAATATAAGTAAAAACGGTGGAGTTGAAACTGTATGCAACGATATTTTATTAATGACACATATCGAGAAAATGATCCTATTACGATAACAGGGGATGACTATCATCATATCGTTCGTGTCATGAGAATGAAGGAAGATGATGAAGTCTATGCTGTCTTTAAGGATCAAGCATCAGCAATTGCCCGTATTGAAACGATTTCCAGTGACTCAATAGAACTATCAATAGTAAAATGGGAAACATCGACGAAAGAATTACCAATTAAAGTAACCATTGCGAGCGGACTGCCGAAAGGGGATAAATTGGAGTTGATTTTCCAAAAGGGAACAGAGCTTGGAGCCACTCAATTTATCCCTTTTAATGCGGATCGCTCCATTGTGAAGTGGGACGATAAAAAAGCAAAGAAAAAGGTTGAACGATGGGAGAAAATCGTCAAGGAAGCAGCGGAACAGTCTCATAGACTCCTTGTTCCCGGTGTATCTGCCCCCATTTCATTGAAACAATTAATACAGGCACAGTTTGATTACAAACTGATCGCATATGAAGAAGAAGCAAGAGCCGGAGAAAAAGGAAATCTTTCAAAGGTGTTATCGACGATTGAACATGGACAAAGTGTCCTTGTCGTATTCGGTCCTGAAGGTGGATTGACAGAGAAAGAAGTAGAGATGTGTAAGAGCGAGGGCTTTATCCCCTGTGGACTTGGCCCAAGAATCTTACGGACGGAGACTGCTCCATTGTATGTCCTCTCAGCCATCAGCTATCAATTAGAACTTATGAGGTGATTGTAATGCCATCAGTAGCGTTTCACACTCTAGGGTGTAAAGTGAACCACTACGAAACAGAAGCCATCTGGCAACTATTTAAAGAAGAAGGATACGAACGTGTGGAATATGATTCGATTGCAGATGTGTATGTCATTAACACGTGCACGGTAACGAATACAGGAGATAAGAAAAGCAGACAGGTCATTCGTCGTGCCATCCGTAAGAATCCTGACGGAGTGATTTGTGTAACAGGATGCTACGCTCAAACATCCCCTGCTGAAATCATGGCGATACCAGGCGTCGATGTCGTGGTGGGAACGCAGGATCGAAGAAAAATGCTTACGTATATCGAAGAATACAAAACAGAACGACAACCGATCAATGGCGTCACGAACATCATGAAGAACCGTGTCTACGAAGAACTGGATGTCCCGGCGTTTACAGATCGTACACGTGCCTCTCTTAAGATCCAGGAAGGCTGCAATAATTTCTGTACATTCTGTATCATTCCTTGGGCACGTGGTCTGATGAGATCCCGTGATCCTGAAGAAGTCATTCATCAAGCTCAACAGCTTGTGGATGCAGGCTATAAAGAGATTGTCCTGACAGGAATTCACACAGGTGGATACGGAGAGGACATGAAAGACTACAATCTTGCCATGCTTCTTAAAGATCTGGAGCAGAAAGTGAAAGGTCTGAAGAGAATTCGTATCTCTTCCATCGAAGCCAGTCAACTGACGGATGAAGTCATTGAAGTGATCGATCAATCGAATATCGTTGTCAGACACTTACACGTTCCGCTTCAATCGGGATCCAATACGGTCCTTAAGAGAATGCGCAGAAAATATACGATGGAATTCTTTGCAGAGCGCTTGGAAAAGCTTAAGAAGGCCTTACCAGGACTTGCCGTTACCTCTGATGTCATTGTCGGTTTCCCCGGTGAAACGGAAGAAGAATTTATGGAAACATATCAGTTCATCAATGAACATAAATTCTCAGAGCTTCATGTGTTCCCATATTCTAAGCGGACAGGTACTCCTGCCGCACGTATGGACGACCAAATCGATGAAGACATCAAGAACGAACGGGTTCATCGTCTAATTGAACTTTCCAACCAATTAGCGAAAGAATACGCTTCTCGGTTTGAAAATGAAGTATTAGATGTCATCCCTGAAGAAATTCACAAAGACGATCACTATGTTGGATATACGGATAATTACCTGAAAGTAGTATTCCCGGCAACGGAAGATATGGTAGGGAAACTGGTGAAAGTGAAAATCACGAAAGCCGGTTATCCTTTAAACGAAGGTCAATTTGTACGTGTCCTTGAAGAGGAAGACGAAAAAGCCGCAATTTAATAAATCAAGGCACCTGACAATGGTTGGGTGCTTTTTTGTTTTTGCACAATAATTCTTTGTAACCACTTTCTTTTTTTTGTATAGAATCAATTTATCTATTGATAAGTGAAGAAGAAGGTTGTAAACTATTAATGTCAATATAATAAATGAAACAGGTCTTTTTTTTAAACTAATAGTGCAAACGATTGCATTAAATGTAAGCGTTTGTATCTTACTATACTTTGATGAGGTGTTACGATGAAAAAGGCATGGCGTAAAGAAGCGGTAGGCTATCAAATCTATCCCAGGAGTTTTCAGGATTCAAACGGCGACGGAATTGGTGACTTGCAGGGCGTGATTCAACGGTTGGATTATATTAAAGAATTAGGTATCGATGTGATTTGGATTTGTCCAATGTATAAATCACCTAATGATGATAATGGATATGATATTTCTGATTATCAGGATATTATGGAAGACTTCGGTACGATGGAGGACTTCGATCAGCTACTTAATGAGGTTCACAAGAGAGATATGAAACTGATCATTGACCTTGTACTTAATCATACAAGTGACGAGCACCCTTGGTTCATTGAGTCTAAGAGCTCTAAAGAAAATCCAAAGCGTGACTGGTATATATGGAGAGATGGCGTAAAAGGCAAGGAGCCGAATAACTGGGAAAGTATCTTTGGGGGATCAGCCTGGGAGTATGACGAAGAAACAGATCAATATTTCCTTCACGTATTCTCTACGAAGCAGCCGGATTTGAACTGGGAAAATGAAGAAGTCCGCGACGCTCTGTATGACACAGTCAACTGGTGGCTTGATAAAGGAATTGATGGCTTCAGGATCGATGCCATCAGCCATATTAAGAAACGTTCAGGACTTCCTGATATGCCAAATCCTAAGAAGGAAAAGTATGTTTCTTCTTTCGATATGCATATGAACCAAAAAGGGATTCATACGTTCCTGCAAGAATTCAAGGATCGGACGTATGCAAACTATGATGTCATGTCCGTTGGAGAAGCAAATGGTGTAAAAGCCGATGAAGCGGAACTGTGGGTTGGAAAAGAAAACGGTAAGATGGATATGATTTTCCAATTTGAACATCTTGGTCTTTGGGACGCCGAAACCAACCCCGACCTTGATATCGTCGAATTGAAGAAGGTGCTCACTCGCTGGCAGAAAGGCCTCGAAGGCAACGGCTGGAATGCCCTATTCATCGAAAACCATGATAAACCACGAGTTGTATCCACTTGGGGCAATGATAAAGAATATTGGAGAGAAAGTGCCACTGCCATGGCAACCATGTACTTCTTAATGCAGGGGACTCCCTTTATTTATCAAGGACAGGAAATCGGGATGACTAATGTTCAATTCCCTTCCATTGAAGATTATGATGATGTAGCGGTCAAGAATCTATATCGTCTGAAGCGTGAAGAAGGAGTACCTCACCAAGACATCATGGACATCATCTGGGCTTCTTCCCGTGACAACAGCAGAACACCGATGCAATGGACGGATGAAGGAAACAGTGGATTTACAGACGGCAAGCCTTGGATGAAAGTCAATCCAAACTATAAAACAATCAATGTAAAAGCTCAGGAAAAGGATGAAAACTCCATTCTGAACTTCTATAAAAAAATGATTCAACTAAAGAAAAAGGAAGATGTCTTCACGTACGGGATCTATGACCTGCTTCTTGAAAAAAACAAGCAAATCTATGCGTATACCCGCACAGGAGAAGATCGGTCCATGATCGTGATCACAAACCTTTCCACGAAGAATGCGGTTTGTGACCTGGGTAAATTGGAAGTCTCCTCTTCTAATCTTCTGTTGAATAACTATGATGCAGACAGCCATGAAAATGTAAGCAAATTAACTCTTAAGCCATACGAAGCGAGAGTGTACCGTTTAAAATAATGAAGATTGCAACCCTGGTATGTGAATACCGGGGTTGTTTTTATTTTGATAGGAATAATGAAAAGGTTTTCTTTTTTTGGAGATGATAATAAGAAATGCTCGTCTTTTTCTCTTTGTTTTGTTATGATAAGAGAGGTACGGACAACTGTTAAAGGAGAGATAATGAATGACTGCGAACATTGCAAGTATGATTGATCATACTTTACTTAAACCAGAATCAACGAAAGACCAAGTAGAAGTACTTTGCCAGGAAGCGAAAGAATTTACATTTGCTTCTGTGTGCGTTAACCCGACATGGGTTCAATATTCAAGCGAATTATTAAGCGGCACTGAAGTAAAAGTGTGTACGGTTATCGGGTTCCCACTTGGAGCTTCCACGCCTGAAACGAAAGCATTCGAAACGAAAGATGCAATCGAAAAAGGTGCTACAGAAGTGGATATGGTCATCAATATCGGCGCATTGAAAAGTGGCGATCATGAGTTGGTTAAACGCGATATTGAAGCTGTTGTGGCAGCATCTAAAGGTAAAGCACTTTCAAAAGTAATCATTGAAACATGCCTGCTGACGGATGAAGAGAAAGTGAAAGCTTGCCAATTAGCTGTAGAAGCTGGAGCAGATTATGTGAAAACATCTACAGGATTCTCTACTGGGGGAGCGACTGTAGAAGATATCGCTCTTATGAGAAAAACAGTTGGACCTGATATCGGTGTGAAGGCTTCAGGAGGCGTACGATCTTCCGAAGACGCACAAGCTATGATTGATGCAGGAGCTACCCGCCTGGGAGCAAGCTCTGGTGTGAAAATCGTACAAGGTTTGACAAGCGACTCTGATTATTAATAAGAAAAAAGCTGAACGAGGAATTCAATCCTCGTTCAGCTTTTTTTTGGCTGGTGAATCCTTTCAATGAAACGGGCGAATTGATTCGCAAATGGCAACACAAGGATCGAGCATAAAAGGTTAAATAGGACACTGGCGTGGGCCAATTGTAAATCGGGTGAGCCTGCTAAAGATTGAGCCACCAATCCGAGTAATGGGATGAAGGGGATAAAAAGAGCCACCCCAATAACGTTAAGCCATATATGAGCGTACGCCGTCAGTTTCGCTTGAGTTCCCCCACCGATGCTTGCAATAAAAGCTGTAATACATGTCCCGACGTTTGCGCCAAGCATAATGGTGATTCCCGCATGAAGATCAATGGAACCTGCAGCCAGAAATCCCATCGTCACTCCTGTCACAACGGTGCTGGACTGGATGATCGCCGTTAATATACAACCAATAAGCAGCGCGATTACCACATGCTCGTTCACTTCTATGATATACGTGCGCAAGGATTCGTGAGTCGTTAATGGAGTAGCTAACCACTGAATCGCACGGATCGACGTGAAGATTAATCCAAACCCGATAAATATCATTCCCGCACTTCGGATGGAGGGCGAGCGGAAGAAATACAGAATGCATCCGATGATCATGGATGGGACAATAAGATAATTCATATCCAGTGTGAACATTTCAAGGGTGAACGTTGTTCCGATATTGGATCCAAGCATGATTCCGATCGTCTGTCTGAACGGTATCAAGCCGGAAGAGGCCAGTCCCACAGTGAGAACCATAACGGCAGAACTGCTATGGATAAAGGCTGTTACAATCGTTCCTGTAAGGACACCCTTAGCAGGAGTGCTCGTTAAATAATGAAGCCATTTCTTTATTTTCTGATTGGCAATATTAAATAGCCCTGACCGCAGCCAAGTCATCCCCAGTAAGAAACATACAATGAAAAAAATAAAGGCGATTCCATGTAAAATCATTACATTCCTCCCACACACCAGCCTGCTTTATACAAATGTATGGAAGAATTGAGTGAGACATGCCTATTTATATAAGGTGTTTTATGATAAATTGTTGACCTATTACATATCATATATTATAATGGCAAAGTACATGGATTTCTTTATATTAATAAAGGATTCATCCAAGAAAGACATACACTTTCTGTCCCCTTGTGACAATGATCCAAGGGCAAAGCCATAACCTATTGGTGAAGTAAAGGACGCCAGATAACTCTGCGTCTTAAGAATTTGGTACAAACCATTTCTTGACTTTAACATGTAAGTGTAGTGTGTTCGGAGGGAGGGAAAGAGAGATGTCAAAAACAGTTGTTCGTAAAAACGAATCGCTTGAAGATGCTCTTCGTCGCTTCAAACGCTCAGTTTCTAAAACAGGAACTTTACAAGAGTTTAGAAAGCGCGAATTTTATGAAAAGCCAAGCGTAAAACGCAAAAAGAAATCAGAAGCTGCAAGAAAGCGTAAGTTCTAAGAGAGGGTGTAAGCATGAGTCTTCTCAATCGTTTAAATGATGATATGAAACAAGCGATGAAAAATAAAGAAAAAGAGAAGCTTTCTGTTATCCGCATGCTTAAAGCTTCACTTCAAAATGAAGCGATTAAACATGGGAAACAGGAACTCTCTGAAGACGAAGAGTTGACTGTCCTTTCTCGAGAAGTGAAGCAACGGAAAGACTCCCTCCATGAATTTCAAAACGCTGGTCGCGAAGACCTCGTTGAAAAAATTCAAACAGAACTGACTTACGTCGAAATATATATGCCTAAGCAGCTTACAGAAGAAGAGGTCTCTGCTATTGTCCAAGAGACGGTAGCGGAGGTAGGTGCTACTTCTAAAGCTGACATGGGCAAAGTGATGGGAGCAATCATGCCTAAATTAAAAGGGAAAGCCGATGGAGCTCTCGTCAACAAACTTGTTCTTCAACATTTATCATAAGATTAAAGAGACCGGAAAGCCATCATGCTTTCCGGTTTTTTTAATAGCCTTAAGTAGGGAAGCGGTTTGTAAATAAATAGGGGAAGTTAAGATCATAGTTTGAAGGTTGAAAATAAGCTTGAGGAAGTCGATAATAAAAGGTGAAAGATCATCATAAGCAAGCTTCAATCCATCAAAAATATCCTTCTTTTTTCAAATTTTTTTACTATATCAATTAATTCCGCCCCAACCACATAATATTTTTAAAAAAGTTGAAACTTTTTTTAAGGTCAATCGTACATAGAGTATCAAGGAATATTACCTGAAACGAGGGGGTTGCGTTGAAAAAAGGTCTACTAATATTTTTCATGATGATTCTTGGGTTCAGTTTTCTTCAGCCCTTGTTAAGCTCTGCTGATAATACAAAAAAAGTATACGTCATTCCTATTCACAAGGAAGTTGAAAAAGGGCTTCATGCATTTCTGGAGAGAGCGATAAGTGATGCAGAGGAAAACAATGCTGAACTGATTGTTTTTGATATTGATACGCCTGGAGGTCTGGTCACTGCAGCTGGAGATATTGGTCAGCTCCTTGACGGCGTAGAAACAAAGACGGTTGCCTTTGTGAATAATAATGCTTTATCGGCAGGTGCCTTCATCTCCCTGCATGCAGATGAGATCTATATGGTTCCGAATGGTCAAATCGGTTCTGCGGCTGTGATTGATCAAGCTGGAAATGCCGCTGATAAGAAAGCTCAGAGTTACTGGCTTTCTGCCATGAAGAGTGCCGCTGAATCAAATGGGAGAGATCCTCAAGTTGCCCTGGCCATGGCGGATGAATCGGTAGTGATCGAAGAATTGGGGATTGAAAAAGGGGAATTATTGACTCTCGGTTCAAAAGAAGCCAAGCAAGTCGGCTACTCTGAAGGAACCGTTGCGAACCTGGATGAGTTATATGAAACCCTTGGTGTCGATAAATCTTCTGTTGTAAATGTCGAGGAGACCTTTGCAGAGAAGCTGGCACGATTCATTACCAATCCGGTCGTGGTACCCATCCTTCTTTCGTTGGCAAGCCTTGGGTTGATTGTCGAATTGTATTCACCAGGCTTTGGGATTGCCGGTTCTATCGGATTGATTTCACTTGTATTATTCTTTTATGGACATTTAGTGGCGGGACTTGCCGGTTACGAAACCATCATCCTCTTTATCATTGGGGTCGCTCTTATCGTAGCGGAATTTTTCCTCCCCGGGGGCATTGCAGGCGGACTTGGGATCGGGGCTATTCTAGCAAGTATTATGTTGGCAGGGGGCGATGTAGTGCAAATGAGCATTTCTCTTCTTATCGCTTTACTTATTGCCGTTGCGACAATGATTATATTTGTAAAGGTGTTTGGTAAAAAAATGAAATTTTTCAACAAAATCATTTTAAAAGATTCAACAAGCACAGAAAGTGGATATGTATCAAACATCAATCGATTAGAATTGATCGGTAAAGAAGGTTTAACGAAAACACCTTTAAGACCCTCAGGAACCGTGATCGTGGATGATGAAAGAATTGATGCAGTGACAGAGGGTGGCTTTATTAAAGCAGGTGAAAGAGTTAAGATTGTGAAAGTAGAAGGTTCGCGGATTGTTGTAAGAGACATTTCATAATTACTTAGGAGGTAAAGAATATGGTTATAGGACCAAGTACGATTTTATTGCTCGTTGCCATTGTGGTGGGAGTGATTGTATTAGCAGTTTTATTTACATTTGTACCAGTCATGCTGTGGATTTCAGCGATCGCAGCAGGAGTAAGAATCAGTATTTTCACACTAGTGGGGATGAGGTTGAGACGTGTTATCCCGAGTCGTGTGATTAACCCATTAATTAAAGCACATAAAGCAGGCATCACGGTAACGATCAATCAGCTGGAGAGTCACTATTTAGCTGGTGGTAATGTAGACAGAGTGGTCAATGCACTGATTGCAGCCCATCGTGCAAACATTGAACTGACCTTTGAGCGTTGTGCGGCGATTGACCTTGCTGGTCGTGACGTACTTGAAGCGGTTCAAATGAGTGTTAACCCTAAAGTGATCGAAACGCCATTTATTGCCGGTGTTGCAATGGATGGAATTGAAGTGAAAGCCAAAGCGCGAATTACGGTTCGTGCGAACATTGACCGCCTTGTCGGGGGGGCCGGGGAAGAGACGATCGTTGCCCGTGTAGGGGAAGGGATTGTATCCACAATCGGTTCATCCAGCAATCATAAGAAGGTATTGGAAAATCCGGATTTGATTTCTCAAACGGTCCTTTCGAAAGGCCTGGATGCAGGTACAGCATTTGAAATTCTCTCGATTGATATCGCGGACGTTGATATCGGCAAGAATATCGGAGCAGAACTGCAAACAGAACAAGCGGAAGCTGATAAGAACATTGCACAGGCGAAAGCGGAAGAAAGAAGAGCAATGGCCGTTGCCAATGAGCAGGAAATGAAAGCAAGAGTAGAAGAAATGAGAGCGAAGGTTGTGGAAGCAGAAGCAGAAGTACCTCTTGCCATGGCTGAAGCACTCAGATCAGGAAATATCGGTGTGATGGACTATATGAACTTAAAGAATATCGACGCTGATACGGAAATGAGAGACTCGATCGGGAAACTAACCGGGGATAAAAATGATCCGAAAAATTCTAAAGATAAGTAATTTCCCCTTGTGAGAAAGGAGTTTTCTCCATGGAACCTTTAATCATTGCCATACTGATCGGACTTATCACTACGATTTTCAATAAAGTGAAAGAGTCTCCTTCTAATAAACCGGTAAGGCAAAAGCCGATTCAAACGGCGTCTGCCCCTCCTTCAGAACCTCATGAAAGAGGAAGAGAAAGGGAGAGAACGGCACGGAGCAGAGTGCCAAGAGAATACCAAGAACCATTGAAAGACGCAGCCTCTTCTCTTCAAACCCGGTTTGAAGAAAAGAAGAAGGAAGCGGAATCAACGTATGCTGACCTGCATAAGAAAGAAGAACGTTATTCCCGCAGACTGGAAGCTCATCAAACCAGGGCAGATAAGATACGGGAAAAAGATTCGACTCTCAACATTGATTTCAACAAGGAAGATGATATCGTAAAAGGATTCATCTTTTCAGAGGTATTTGGACCTCCAAGATCAAAAAAACGTCATCATCAAAAATAAGAGTGATGAAACCCCTTTTCATTTCATAAATATGAGATGAAAGGGGGTTCTTTTTTATGGCAAAAAGCTTTTTACAGCATGCGCGTAAATGGATGACACAGAAAATGGATTTACCTGAAGATGTCATGATGGACCTTCCTCGCGTCACCATGATTGGACAAATTCACATCTATATAGAAAACCATCGTGGTCTGTTAACGTTCACAGATCGAGAGGTACGACTTCTGCTAAAACAAGGTCAACTTTTAATAAAAGGTGAACAGTTTGTCATCAAGATGATTCTTCCGGAAGAAATTCTTCTTCAGGGGAAGATCGTAGAAGTGATCTATTTGGAACAATAGGAGGGACGGATTTGAAGAATCAATGGTTCACCTTTCTAAGGGGAAAGGTATTTGTGAAAATGGAAGGCAGATTAGTTGAGAGGGTCATCAATCAATTGCTTCGTGCAAATATCACGATATGGAATGTGAAGAGAGCCGGAACGGAGACCATCACCTTTTACTTATCCTTAGAGGATGTACATAACTTCCGAAGAGCGGTGCGGACATCCGAGTGTAAAGTGACATTTCTAAGAGGTCAGGGAGTTCCATTTTTGTTTAAGCGATCTCTGAAGAACTCAGGGTTCATGATAGGTGGACTTGCTTTCTTCGTCATCGTCTTCCTGCTTTCCAATATGGTTTGGGACATTCAAATTAAAGGGGCATCCCCACAAACGGAGCACAGCATCAGAAAAGAGCTGGAAGAAATGGGAGTGTCGAAAGGGAAGCTGCAATTCTCCCTGCCGGATGTGGAAAATATCCAACGGGAGCTATCCTACAGAATGAACAATATTACGTGGGTGGGGGTGGAATTGCAAGGGACAACCTTTCACTTCCAAGTGGTTGAGAAGAACGCCCCTGAGCCTTCTGAATCCTCTGGTCTTCAGCATATCGTAGCGAAGGAGAAAGCGATCATCACTCAAATGTTCGTAGAAGAAGGCGATCCACAGGTGAACGTCAATGACTATGTGAACAAAGGTCAGCTCCTCGTATCAGGATTGATCGGGAATGAAAAGGATCCTAAAGGGGTCTCCGCCAAAGCAAAAATTCTGGGGGAAACATGGTATAAATCTAACGTTGATTTACCTTTGAAATCCGAATTTGTGGTTTTTAGCGGTGATGAAAAAAGAAAGCATTATATCGGAGTCGGCTCTTT
This sequence comes from Rossellomorea aquimaris, assembly GCF_003315075.1. GTDB lineage: Bacteria > Bacillota > Bacilli > Bacillales > Bacillaceae_B > Rossellomorea > Rossellomorea aquimaris_C. The sequence goes on along the minus strand of NZ_QNRJ01000015.1, from coordinate 28,618 downwards.
TAATATTCCGATTTGGGGATTCGGGAAAGTTGAGTATAAAGAGTCCATCGAGGAAGAGAACAAAAAGAACCTGCGTTTCTTGAAATGGGAGCTGCCGATCTATTATATTGATAAAAGCTTTAAAGAGAAAGAGGATGTAGAGAGAACTTATACGAAATCAGAAGCCATCGATGCGGCGAAGAAGCTGGCCAAGAGTAATTTGGAGTCCACCCTCCCTGAGGATGCCGAAGTGATAGGTGAAAAAATTTTGCAAGAAAAGGTTGAGAATGGTAAAGTTAGGGTAACAATTCACTTCAAAGTATTAGAAAACATTGCAGTAGGACAACCAATTATTCAAGGAGACTAACGAATGTCAGATGAAATCTTAATGAAATTACAACTTGAAAACCCTAATGAAGCCATCGCTTTGTTTGGCGTTTCAGATTCTCACCTTAAATTAATCGAACAGGAATTACACGTTTCAATCGTAACAAGGGGCGAAGAATTGCTGGTTTCAGGTAAGGAAGAAGATGTAAGTCTCGCTCTAGATGTTTCAGATCGACTCGTGGCTGTAATACGTAAAGGGATCAATATTGGTCAAAGAGATGTCCATTATGCACTGGAAATGGGCAAGCAAGGGACACTTGAATACTTTACTGACTTGTACAATGAAGAAATTACGAAAAATGCAAAAGGTAAATCCATCAGGGTGAAAACCCTTGGGCAGCGTCAATACATCCAGGCTATCAAAAAACATGATATGGTGTTTGGGATTGGTCCGGCAGGTACAGGGAAAACCTATCTTGCTGTAGTGATGGCGGTACATGCGTTGAAAAACGGGCACGTAAAGAAAATCATTCTCACAAGGCCGGCTGTTGAAGCGGGAGAGAGTCTCGGCTTCCTTCCGGGTGATCTGAAGGAAAAAGTGGACCCTTATCTACGCCCCTTATATGACGCTCTGCATGATGTGTTTGGGGCTGAGCATACAGCCCGGTTGATCGAAAGAGGAACCATTGAAATCGCTCCTCTTGCCTATATGAGAGGCCGTACACTGGATGATGCGTTTGTCATCCTCGATGAGGCACAAAACACAACGAAAGCACAAATGAAAATGTTTTTAACCAGACTTGGCTTTGATTCAAAGATGATTATTACAGGAGATCGCTCTCAAGTGGACTTACCGAGAGGAAGCGAGTCAGGACTGATTTCCTCTGAAAAAATATTAAAAAACGTAAAAGGCGTATCGTTTATTTATCTTGACCAAGCGGATGTGGTTCGTCATCCATTAGTCGCTAAAATAATCGATGCCTATGAAACAATCGAAAAGTAATGCAATAAAGGGATTGACCCAATGTGTTCATGTCGCCAGTTAATACAGGCGGCGCATGCAGGGGTCAATCTTTTTTATAGGGTTTAACATGGATAATTAAGTGAAAAACTGTTATGATTTTACATAATTGTTAGATTGTTTTTTCTCATGCTTTCTGTGAGCTCTATACCTTGAACTGGTTGAAATTGTACTTACATAACAGGGGGTTCTTTATGCAAACGCACCCATTCTTACTCAAAATAAGGAGCTTTCTTAGCTACCGACTTTTTACTAATCTTTTATTTGTGTTACTTGGTATTATTGTTTTCGGGGTTTTATATGGGAATGTAAAACCGAAAACCCTGGATATTAATTTGTATGAAGAAGCTCCTACTACAATTAGGGCGCCGAAGAAGTTTGTTGATGATGAGGCAACTGTGAAGAAGCAGCTGGAAGCTAAAGAAGAAGTAGGAAATGTCTATACCCCTAAAGAAGGGGCGATCGACAACTCCATATCGTTACTTCGTTCCCTTATGGAAAGTGTAAAAGAAGTGAAGAAGGAAACTGAAACTCAAGAACCCGGCTCAGAGGAACTGAAGCCTCCAGCTGAAGCGGAAATAAATGAGCAGCTAAAACAGCTTAAAGCCAAGCTGCCTAAAGATAAGAATAATAATGTAACCAACCAATTGAATGATACGGTTTTAAAAACTCTATTGGAAGCTTCAGAGGAAGATCTGGAACGAGTAGAGACAATCGTTTCTACGCAAATGAAGATTATCATGGAAAATGGTGTGAAAGAAGAGGAATTGAGTGAAGCGAGATTAAATTTAGAACAAAGGATCACAAATTATACCTTTAAGGGGGATCTATCCAATGCTGCCGTAAAGCTTGGGAATGTGGCACTTGAGCCTACACAATATTTTGACGCTGAAAAAACGGATGAATTAAAGAGGCTGGCCGTGGCGAATGTTCAGTCAGTTGAAATCATTGAAGGCGGAGTCATTGTAGAAGATGGGGAATTGATTACTCCTAAAGAATATCGGATCATGAAATCATTGGGGATGGTGGAAAATACGTTCTCCTTCCGCCCATACATCGGATTGGCGCTTTTTGTGCTAGTGGTGATCAGTTTACTTTATTATTTCTTCTATACATTGGAAGTAACCGAGGAACGAAAACAAAACTATTTGATCCTCACGAGTATCGTGTTTGTCATCTCACTGTTGATCATGAAGATTGTAGGATTGATAGAACAGCTGGAAATCAATGATATCGCCTATATATTCCCTGCTGCATTCACGGGAATGATCCTGAGGATTTTATTGAATGAGCGGATTGCCATGATGATGGTGTTTATTTTATCAGCTTGCTCAAGTATCGTTTTTCACCAGCAGTTCTCAGGTTCAATCGATATGGAGATCGCTATTTATACGTTATTCAGTGGAGTATCAGGGATTCTTTTCCTTGTGAGCCGCAATCAGCGCTCGAATATTTTAAGAGCGGGTATTTACGTAGCTCTTGTAAATATATTGATCCTGGCGTTTTTGGTCCTGTTAAGCGGTACTTCTTATTCCAATAGTGAATATGTGTATTATCTCGTGTTTGCCCTGGTGTCAGGAATCAGTTCCTCTATATTAACAATCGGTTTTCTGCCGTTTTTCGAGGCGGGGTTTGGCATACTTTCTTCCATGAGGCTGGTGGAGCTTTCAAGCCCTACACAACCATTATTAAAGAAGCTTTTGACCGATGCACCCGGTACCTACCATCACAGTGTCATGGTAGCGAATCTTGCAGAATCCGCGTGTGAATCCATTGGTGCAAATGGACTATTAGCGAGAGTCGGTTGCTACTATCATGATGTCGGAAAGTCAAAAAGGCCACACTTTTTCATTGAAAATCAGCTTAATATGGGAAATCCTCATGATCGGGTCTCGCCTGAGACGAGCAGGGATGTTATTATAAGTCATGCTTCAGATGGTGCTGATATGCTTCGGAAACATAAGCTTCCAAAGGAAATCGTCGATATTGCCGAGCAGCATCATGGGACAACCTTGTTGAAATTTTTTTATTATAAGGCAAAGGAACAAGGGAAAGATGTTAAGGAAGAAGATTATCGATATCCCGGTCCTAAACCACAAACAAGGGAAGCGGCCATCATTAGCATTGCAGATAGTGTGGAAGCAGCTGTCAGATCCAAGAAATCCCCCACTCAGGGAGAGATTCAACAGCTCGTTCATTCCATTGTACAAGACCGCCTGCAGGACGGTCAGTTTAACGAATGCGATCTTTCATTGAAGCAATTAGAGACAGTCAAGAGGTCTCTATGTGAGACTCTGAATGGAATCTTTCACCCAAGAATAGAATATCCGGAACTTAAAGCAAAAGGAGAAGAAGTATGACATTATTGATCGACTTTATTGATGAAACGGAAACATTATCCGAAGAGGAAACAAGTTTGGTGCAAAACATCTTAAACTTTGCAGCAAATAAAGAAGAGGTCGAAGATGAAAGCGAGGTGTCGGTTACGTTTGTGACGAACGAAAGAATTCAGGAAATTAATCGTGAATACCGCCAGAAGGACCAGCCGACGGATGTGATTTCCTTTGCTCTTGAAGAATTGGGGGAGGATGAAATCGAAATAGTAGGTGGACAAATTCCCCGGGTTCTCGGTGATATCATCATTTCCATCGATCGGGCCAAAGAACAGGCTGAAGAATACAATCATTCATTTTCCCGTGAACTGGGTTTTCTTGCTCTGCACGGATTCCTGCATTTATTAGGCTATGATCATATGGAGGAAATGGATGAAAAGAAAATGTTTCAAAGACAAAAGGATATTTTAGATGAGTATGGACTCAAAAGGGACTAAGTTCGGCCTGTTCAGGTTCTTGAAGTCTTTTGGGTATGCGGCAGATGGGATTAGATCTGTATGGTCCACGGAGCAGAATTTCAGGATTCACTCATGTGTGGGGGTCATTGTTTTTATCTTAGCGTATCTGCTTTCCGTATCTGCCATGGAATGGATCATCCTGATCATATTGGTGTTTTCCGTACTGGCACTTGAAACCATGAATACGGCGATCGAAAAGGCAGTGGATCTTTCAATTTCAGACTACCATCCCTTGGCGAAAGCGGCAAAGGACCTTGCTTCGGCTGCCGTATTACTCTTTGCCGTCTGCACGGCGATTGTGGGTGCCATTATCTTTATTCCAAAGCTGCTTGAACTCATCACGGCTCTTTGATGGGATGCATTGAAGATACAAATACCTGAAAAAACAAAGGCTGCAGGAGAGAAATTGAACGATTTCTTTCCTGCAGTCTTTAATTCATTTGAAAACGTTCTTATACTTGTATAGAATAAGTGGAGCAAAGGACAAAATCGATAAATAGTTTGAATTATCTAACTATTTTATTACAAAATGATAACAGCCCATTTTCTTTTATAAAAATTGTAGTAAAATGAATTTGTAAGGGTTAAAAGGAGAGTTAAACGAATGAATGCAGAACAATTGATACAAGAAGCTAAACTAGCGAGAGAAAAAGCATACGTACCCTATAGTAAATTTAAGGTGGGAGCGGCCCTTCTGTCAAAGGATGGTAAGGTCTATCACGGTTGTAATATCGAGAACGCAGCCTACAGTATGTGTAATTGTGCCGAAAGAACAGCACTATTCAAAGCTTACTCAGAAGGCGATACAGACTATTCAATGATTGCGGTTGTAGCAGACACGGCAAGACCGGTGCCGCCATGCGGAGCCTGTCGTCAGGTCATTTCAGAGTTATGTCCGAAAGAGATGAAGGTCGTACTGACAAACCTTAAAGGCGATGTGGAAGAACTAACCGTTTCAGAACTATTACCAGGAGCTTTTTCACCGGAGGATTTAAATGAGTAATATAGGCAGTAATACAGGGCACAAATCAGGCTTCATCTCCATCATTGGACGTCCAAACGTTGGGAAGTCCACTTTCTTGAACCATGTAATCGGTCAAAAGATTGCAATTATGAGTGATAAGCCTCAAACAACACGAAACAAAGTTCAGGGAGTTTACACAACAGATGATGCACAAATGATATTCATCGATACTCCAGGGATACACAAACCGAAACATAAACTGGGAGACTTCATGATGAAGATTGCTCAGAACACTTTAAAAGAAGTGGACGTCATTTTGTTCATGATCAACGTAGAAGAAGGGTTAGGAAAAGGAGATCACTTCATCATCGAGAAGTTAAAAGGGGTCAAAACACCTGTTTTTCTCATTCTTAATAAGATTGATCAAATTCACCCTGATGCGTTATTGCCGATGATTCAACAATACAATGACCTGTTTCCTTTCGCGGCCACTGTTCCGATTTCAGCACTTGAAGGAAATAATGTAGATAGCCTTCTGCAATTATTAAAGGATCAACTGCCGGAAGGACCTCAATTTTATCCTGCTGATCAGATTACAGACCATCCTGAACGTTTTATCGTTTCAGAACTCATACGTGAGAAGGTCCTGCACCTGACAAGGGAAGAGATTCCCCACAGCATTGCAGTCGTGATCGATAAAATGGAGCGAAAGCAAGACAAGGATCTTATTGACGTGATCGCAACCATTATTGTGGAGAGAGACTCGCAAAAAGGGATTGTCATCGGAAAACAGGGGTCGATGCTAAAGGAAGTAGGGAAGCGTTCCCGTGTAGACATTGAGAACCTGTTGGGATCAAAGGTATATCTTGAACTATGGGTGAAGGTACAGAAGGACTGGAGAAACCGATCCTCTACCCTTCGTGACTTTGGATTCAGTGACGACGAATATTGATAGCTGAATTAACAATATTTAGGCCGCATCTTTTAGAGAGAAAATGCTCATTCTAATCACAAGAAAGCTTATGAAGTCTTGCTAGTTTAAATCCAGAAAGGTGGGTTTTTTATGTTAGACTTAACATGGAAATTTTTTTCGCAGACAGGAAGTATAGACACCTATTTACTTTTTAAGGAGCTTGAAAAGGAGACGACTGAGGATCCTTACAGCTTTGAAGAAGAAATAGCGGAAGTTGACTTTCCTTTAACGTGATAAGCTTGTCATCACCCGGATGGATTGATGTCGGGAGGTGGCTATATGCTGCAGAAGTGTGAAGGAATCGTGATCAGAACGAATCATTACGGTGAGTCGAACAAGATTGTTACCATATACACACGAGAATTCGGAAAGATTGGATTGATGGCTAGAGGGGCAAAAAAACCTAATAGCCGTCTATCCGCCATTTCACAATTGTTTACATATGGTTATTTCCTTTTTATTAAAGGAAGTGGACTAGGTACACTTCAACAGGGAGAGATGGTTGAATCGTTAAGGCATGTGAGGGAAGATTTGTTTAAGACGGCTTATGCCACTTACATCGTCGAGCTTTTAGATAAAGCGACGGAGGACCGGAAACCGAACCCATTTCTATTTGAACTGCTTTACAAGACCATTCACTATTTAAATGGAGACTATGATCCCGAAATTCTTATGCATATATTTGAAATGAAGATGCTTCCTGTATTAGGACTGTATCCTCATCTGAATGGATGTAGTGTATGCGGGGAAGCGGATGGTGAATTCGCTTTCTCCTTTAAAGAAAATGGATTCATCTGTCATCGTTGTTTAAGTGAAGATCCTCATCATTTTCCGATCTCTCAGAGCACTGTGAAGCTTCTGAGGGTATTTTACTATTTCGATATCAATCGATTGGGAAATATATCGGTGAAAGATGAAACAAAACGTCAATTGAAGCGGGTAATCAGGACTTATTACGATGAAAATTCAGGCCTAACATTAAAATCCAGGAGGTTCTTAGACCAAATGGATAACCTGAAGGACTTATTCTAGCTTATAATGCTGCTTGTGATTATATGAAAAGGCCCATTCACTATGGTGAATGGGCCTGTTTTTTATGGTTTTAAAATTTAATTTTCTCCTGCAAGAACGCCTTTACTTCGCTGATTGGCATTCTTACCTGATCCATCGTGTCACGGTCACGTACGGTCACTTGACCATCTTCTACCGAGTCAAAGTCAAATGTGATACAGAATGGTGTACCGATTTCATCTTGACGACGGTAGCGTTTACCGATTGACGCTGTTTCGTCGAAGTCTATCATAAGATCCTGTGATAATTCTTCATAAACCTTGAATGCATCATCAGATAATTTCTTAGAAAGTGGCAGGACAGCTGCTTTATATGGGGCCAGTGCCGGATGGAAGCGCAGCACTGTACGTGAATCATTTTCAAGCTCTTCCTCTTCAAATGCGTCACATAGGAATGCAAGAGTGACACGGTCTGCGCCAAGGGATGGTTCAATACAGTATGGTACATACTTTTCATTTGTTTGAGGATCCATGTAGTGGAAGTCCTCATTTGAATGTTCCATATGACGCTTCAGGTCAAAGTCTGTTCGATCTGCTACACCCCAAAGCTCTCCCCAACCGAATGGGAATTTGTATTCAATATCCGAAGTTGCATTACTGTAATGGGATAATTCATCTTGATCATGATCGCGTAAACGCATATTTTCTTCGTTCATTCCCAGGTTAAGTAACCAGTTTTTACAGAATTCACGCCAGTAAGAGAACCATTCCAGATCTTCACCAGGTTTACAGAAGAATTCCAGTTCCATTTGTTCAAATTCACGAGTTCTGAATGTGAAGTTCCCAGGTGTAATCTCATTTCGGAAGCTTTTTCCGACTTGAGCAATACCGAATGGCATTTTCTTACGCATGGAGCGCTGAACATTTTTGAAGTTTACAAAGATACCTTGTGCTGTTTCAGGGCGTAAATAGATTTCATTTGTAGAAGACTCTGTCACACCCTGATGAGTCTTAAACATTAAATCGAATTGGCGGATATCCGTGAAATCCTGGCTTCCGCAATCAGGGCACGCGATACTGTGCTCCTTGATGATCTCTTCCATTTTTTCAAACGAAAGCCCATCCACGATCATCTCGATGCCTTTTTCTTCAAGGGCATTTTCAATGATTTTGTCTGCGCGATGGCGTGTTTTACATTGCTTACAGTCGATCATTGGGTCGTTGAAGTTTCCAACGTGACCAGAAGCTACCCAAGTTTGTGGGTTCATTAAAATACTTGCATCAAGACCCACGTTGTAAGGGGATTCCTGAACGAATTTTTTCCACCATGCTTTTTTAATATTGTTTTTTAACTCTACACCTAATGGACCGTAATCCCACGTGTTAGCAAGTCCTCCGTAAATTTCAGAACCCGGGAAAACAAATCCGCGATGCTTCGCTAAATTCACTACTTTTTCCATTGACATAAAAGTCACTCCTTTTCATCATGTATGTAATAAAATAAAAAAGCTCGTCCCTAGGCTTATAGCCTAGGGACGAGCTTGATACTCGCGGTTCCACCCTAGTTGATATACGTCAAGTATACCCACTTTTAAATGTTAAATAGCTCGGGATTGCCGTTTCCCTGCTCTCCAGGCTTTCACCGTCCCTGGTCGCTTTAGTGCAGCAAGTACTTATTGATCCTTCGTAGCCTTATTGATTATAAGATGAAGACATTTTATCATGATAAAGAAATAAAAACAACTACTGAACAGTAGAAGGGAAAAGATTTGAAGTTTGTATTAAAAAAAGATACTCTGTGTTAGGTGAAATTTAAAATATAGTGTTGACACAAATGAATGATAATATGCTCTTTTCATTTTCTTTAAATAGTATATAATATTTCATATAAAGTATAACATAAATCGTTTGTCCGTTAGGTGGTGAGTAACAATCGAACTTAATAAGCGTCAAGAACATATCTTACAAATAGTTAAAGACAACGGACCTATCACTGGTGAACAAATCGCCGATCGATTAAACTTGACCAGGGCGACTCTCAGGCCTGATCTAGCCATTTTAACCATGGCGGGTTACCTGGACGCACGTCCCAGAGTGGGGTATTTCTATACAGGGAAAACAGGAACGCAGCTATTGACAGAAAACCTTAACAAAATATATGTTAAAGATTATCAATCGATTCCTGTGGTGGTTAACGAAAATGTTTCTGTGTATGATGCCATTGTGACAATGTTCCTGGAGGACGTAGGAACATTATTTGTAGTGGATGGAAATACTTACTTAGTTGGCGTCCTGTCCCGTAAGGATCTTTTAAGGGCGAGCATCGGGAAGCAGGAACTTAGTACCTTGCCGGTGAATATCATTATGACGAGAATGCCTAATATTACGGTCTGTGAAAAGGATGACCAGCTAATAGGCGTGGCCAAAGACTTGATTCATAAACAAATCGACTCTGTTCCAGTGATTAAGAAAACAGAAAAAGGCGATTTAGAGGTCATAGGCAGAATTACGAAAACCAATATCACAAAAGCATTTGTAGCGTTAGCAGATGAATATTAGAAGGTGGTGAACGATCGTGAAAGAACCGATCATCTATGTTGTATCCGACTCGGTGGGTGAAACTGCTGAACTAGTCACAAAAGCGGCGATAAGCCAATTCAATGGTTCCAATACGGTCATTAAACGCTTTCCGTATGTAGAGGACTTAGAGCATATCGATGAAGTGATTTCCCTGGCGAAATTAAACCAGGGACTGATTGTGTACACTCTCGTAAAGCCGGATATGCGTGCGTATATTAAAAAAGAAGCTGAAAGAGAAGAATTGTACGCGTTTGATATTATCGGTCCATTAATGGATAAATATCAATCAGCTTACCAAAAGGAGCCGTTGTTCGAGCCGGGAACGGTAAGAAAGCTGGATGATGATTACTTCAAGAAAGTGGAAGCGATAGAGTTTGCCGTGAAGTATGATGATGGGCGGGACCCCCGGGGCATCCTTAGAGCGGATATTGTGCTTGTAGGCGTTTCCAGAACATCAAAGACGCCATTATCACAATATCTTGCACTGAAGAGGATTAAGGTGGCCAATGTACCACTTGTACCGGAAGTCGATCCACCAGAGGAATTATTTATGGTTTCTCCGAAGAAGTGCTTCGGATTAAAGATCAGTCCTGAGAAGTTGAATACGATTCGCCGGGAAAGATTAAAGTCATTGGGACTGAATGATCAGGCGAGCTATGCAAATATTCAACGCATTGAAGATGAGTTGAAATATTTCGAGAAAATAACCAATCGCATCGGTTGCCATGTGATTGACGTAACGAACAAAGCTGTAGAAGAAACAGCCAATGTCATTACGAATATCTATCAGCACTCAAGCAATTAACATTAAAAAAAGAATGATTCTTTCCCTCAATAAAAGGGGAAAGAATCATTCTTTTTTGTTGAATTGAAACGGAAACAATCAAAGCTTTCATAAATTGAGTTTTTATAGTGGTCAAACTTGTCCGATTATACTATAATAAAAAATTGTGATAAAAATATTTAAAATAGGTTTAGACTAAACCCTTAAGGAATAAACTAATTATTGTGATATGTCAAGTCTCGTCTCAATTAAAATTCGACAATTTTAATCAATTCTCCAGGAAAGTTCAAAAGAGAGAAGGATAATACGGAGTGATGTAGAATAGTTAGTATTAGCGAACATAAGTCTACCGTATATGTGGATGCAGATGCTTGCCCGGTAAAGCAGGAAATCATTAAAATTACCAGAGGATATGGCTTTGACGTTGTATTTGTTGCTTCTCATGCCCATAGAAAGAACACGCCTGACCAAGGCAGGTGGGTATATGTCGATAGTTCGAAAGAAGCGGCTGACTTATACATCATGAACCATGTCAGGGCACATGATGTACTCGTTACCCAGGATATTGGACTCGCGTCATTGGTTTTACCGAAAAAAGTTTATGCCCTCTCTCCCAGGGGAAAAGCCTACAGGGAAGAGAGTATAGTCACGGCACTCGATTATCGATACGTCGCAGCAAAAGAACGCCGTAGAGGAAACTATGGTAAAGGTCCTAAACCTTTTACAAATGAAGACAGAGAAACATTTTGTATATCCTTCGATAAAATCTTGTCGGAAATTGCAGGAGAATCGGAATAAGTACAGAATGGATTAAGAGGGTAAATAAAAACAGGTGATAAATCGTGTCTGAAAGAATCCCTGAAGATAAGTTAAATAAAATATTATCGTCAACCGATATCGTAGATGTCGTCAGTGACTATGTACAACTGAAAAAGCAGGGACGCAATTATTTTGGTTTGTGTCCGTTTCATGGAGAGAATACTCCATCTTTTTCTGTTTCCCCTGACAAACAAATATTTCATTGTTTCGGATGTGGGACCGGGGGAAATGCGTTTACGTTTCTAATGGATGTTGATGGTTTAAGCTTCCTCGAAGCAGCGCAAAAGCTCGGTTCTAAAGTAGGGGAAGAAATCTCCATACCGACATCTTCGTCTGAAAGGGAGCTTCCCCCTCAAGAAGATGAAAAGCAAATGATGGAAGCACATGGGTTATTAAGTAAATTTTACCATCATCTCCTTCTAAACACAAAAGAAGGTCAGGAAGCCCTCGAATATTTATTGGCTCGGGGGTTTACGACTGAAAGCATTACTAAATTTCAAATTGGGTGGTCACTTCCCAGCTGGGATTTCACGGTTAAGTTTCTTCAGAAACGAGGCTATTCCCTGGAGCTGATGGAAGCGGCAGGCTTACTCGTAAGAAGAGAAAGAGACAATTCTTTCTTGGATCGCTTCAGGGGAAGGATCATGTTTCCTATTGTTGATTCGAAAGGAAACACGGTCGCTTTTTCAGGAAGAAGCATCGATTCGGATGATGAACCGAAGTACTTAAACAGCCCGGAAACGAAAATTTTTAACAAAAGCAGCATTCTTTATAACTATCACGGCGCGCGTGCAATGATTAGAAGAAAACAGCAGGCGATTCTGTTTGAAGGATTTGCCGACGTCATATCAGCCAGTGAAGCAGAGGTGGAAAATGGCGTAGCCACTATGGGTACTTCATTAACTGAGCAGCAAATCGGACTGCTTAAACGCCTGACTGATTCCGTGGTCATTTGTTATGACGGTGATTCTGCTGGAGTGGAAGCCGCATTCCGGGCAGGAAATCTTCTTCACAAGCATCAGCTGAACATTCGTGTCGCGACAATACCGGAACAATTAGACCCTGATGACTACATTTCAAAATATGGACCAACAAGGTTTCAACAAGATGTAATAGGGGCAAGCTTAACGTTCATGGCATTTAAGCTTCGGTACTATAAGCTGAATAAAAACTTAAATGATGAAGGAGATCGCCTTAAGTATATAGAAGACATACTTAAGGAAATTACCCAACTCAGTAAAGCGGTTGAAAAAGATTATTATTTAAGGTATTTGGCAGATGAGTTCGAATTATCTCTTGAGGCTCTTCAACAGCAGCTCTTTGAACTGGAAGGCCCTGATAAACGGAATTCTAAACCGCCTAAACAGGTAGGTATGCAAGGTAATTTCTCCAGGCAGACTCAGTCTAAACTATTACCCGCTTACCAAACGGCTGAGAGAAGATTGATTGCCTATATGCTTAAGGACCCGAACATCGCTTATAAGATTCAGGAGTGGCTTGCAGGTACCAACCTTAATATTGATGAACATCAGGCTATTATTACTTATTTATTGGGTTATTATGAAGAAGGTCTACCTCCAAGTGCCAGTGCCTTTATCGGGTATCTTCCCGATGAGAGGTTAAGAAGGATCGTAACGGACATCGAAATGATGTCAATAAGCGAAGAAAGTACGGACCAGGAATTAGTAGATTATGTCAATCAGGTGTTAAAACATCAAAAGATGTTGAGAATAAAAGAAAAAGAAGTGGAAAGAAAAGAAGCAGAACGACTAAAGGATTACCGAAAAGAAGCACAAATAGCAATGGAAATCTTACAGCTGCGTAAGTCTCTATAAAGTTTTGTAAGGAAGTTGGAAGGAGGGGAACAAATGGCTGAAAAGTCAGCGCGTTCCAAACAAATAGCGTCAGAATTAACAGTTGATCAGGTAAAAGAATTTTTAGTTAACCAAGGTAAAAAAAGAGGGGTCCTCACATACGAAGATATTGCCGATAAATTATCAGGGTTTGAGTTAGATTCCGATCAAATGGATGAATTCTACGAACACTTAGGTGAACAAAGTGTAGAAATCATCAATGAAAATGATGAAGATGATGACCCGGGTGCTACTGAGTTAGAGAAAGAAGAGGAAGAAGAATTCAATCTGAATGATTTAAGCGTTCCTCCAGGAGTTAAAATAAATGATCCTGTTCGTATGTATCTGAAAGAAATTGGAAGAGTTGATCTTTTATCTGCAGAGGAAGAGATAAATCTTGCCAAGAGAATTGAAGAAGGCGATGAGGAAGCTAAGCGACGTCTTGCTGAGGCGAACCTGCGACTTGTTGTCAGTATTGCCAAACGTTACGTTGGTCGCGGTATGTTATTCTTAGACCTTATCCAGGAAGGAAATATGGGTCTGATTAAAGCGGTAGAAAAGTTTGATTATCGTAAAGGGTACAAATTCAGTACGTATGCAACTTGGTGGATTCGTCAAGCCATTACACGTGCGATCGCTGACCAGGCCAGAACGATTCGTATTCCGGTTCATATGGTTGAAACCATTAACAAACTTATTCGTGTGCAAAGACAGTTATTGCAAGACTTAGGGCGTGAACCGGCACCGGAAGAAATTGCAGAAGAAATGGATCTGACACCTGAAAAGGTTAGGGAAATCCTTAAGATTGCTCAAGAGCCAGTATCTCTTGAAACACCAATTGGTGAAGAAGACGATTCTCATCTTGGTGACTTCATTGAAGACGCAGAAGCTCAATCTCCTTCAGAACATGCTGCTTACGAACTATTAAAGGAACAGCTTGAAGATGTACTGGATACTTTAACAGATCGTGAAGAAAATGTTCTTCGTTTACGTTTTGGACTGGACGATGGCAGAACCCGCACACTTGAAGAAGTAGGGAAAGTCTTCGGTGTAACAAGGGAACGTATTCGTCAAATAGAAGCAAAAGCTCTTAGAAAACTGCGTCATCCAAGCAGAAGCAAACGATTAAAGGACTTTTTAGAATAGAAATCCCATTAACTGCCTCTATTGTGATAGAGGTGGTTTTTTTTGCTCGAAATAAAGGGTTTTCCATCACCTTTGACGAATGTAGCTAAAAGATTTAACAGATAAAGGTGTGACAGCTGTGAAAACAGTAAAGAATTCAAGAAAAGAATTGATTGTGAATGAAATACAACTTTGGAAGCAAGCCAATATGCTGCCAGAGCACTATTGTGACTATCTCCTTGCATTATATACCGAAGGAGATGGTATGGAACACAGTGATCAAAAGAATGTTAAAAAGAAGACCATGCTTAAAGACTTCGCTTCAATTTGTGCGATATTTATTTCATTATTTGTCATTTATTTTACTGAATTGTCAATCGTTTTGCAAACAACGATTTTGGCAAGTTTTGTCGGATTATTAGTAGTATCAGGAATTTATTATACTAAAAAACAATTATCACCTTTACTCTTGTATATGGCTGCCGCTTGTATACTTCTTCTGGCCTCCATGGAAATAACAGAAGAGCTATTCGGTGGGAGTTCTTTCGGAATGTACATAACCTTATTTCTGAACTGTTTCCTTTGGATCGGTGCAGGTTTGAAATGGAAGCTGGGGTATTTTTCCCTTTCAGGATTGGCAGGGGGAATCCTCCTAATTATTTTTATATTACTATAACTTCTGAAAATTTAAAAGTTTTTTAAAGTTGAGAAAATTCTCTATTCCCTTTTATAATAAGAATGAGAGCGCATTCATAGAGTGCAGTGATTATGTTTGAAAGCGCTATTATGGAAATGGAGTTAGGGCTTTCAGTCATCAAAGTTAGACAAGGGGGATAAGAATGAATTTTGACTTAACACAAGAACAAACAATGATTAAAAAGACAATCAGGGAATTCGCTGAAGAAGAAGTGGCTCCTGGTGCATTGGACCGGGACCGCACAAAGGAATTTCCTAAAGAAATTTTCAAGAAGCTTTCTGATCTGGGGATGATGGGACTTCCGTTTCCCGAGGAATATGGAGGAGCAGGTGCCGATACGGTCAGTTTCGCCATCGTAACCGAAGAGCTTAGCCGGGCTTGTGCTTCGACAGGTATTACGTACTCTGCGCATATTTCACTTGGAGGAGCACCCATTAACTTATTTGGTTCCCATGAACAAAAGCAGGAATACTTGACGCCAATCTGTACAGGGGAATCGTTTGGAGCTTTCGGCCTGACTGAACCCAATGCAGGTTCTGATGCAGGCGGCACCCAAACCACTGCAGAAGATAAAGGGGATAAATGGGTTATTAACGGTAACAAGTGCTATATTACCAATGCAAGTTATGCGAATCATCTCGCTTTAACAGCGATTACAGGTAGAAACAATGGGAACAAAGAAATTAGTGCGATAATCGTTCCGACTAAAGCAAAAGGATTTACGGTCATCGATAATTATGAAAAAATGGGGCTTCATTCATCGAACACGACTGAGTTGGTTCTTGAAGATGTAGAAGTGCCGAAGGAAAACCTGTTAGGTAAAGAAGGAGAAGGTTTTAAGCAGTTCCTTGTCACCCTGGACGGTGGAAGGATCGGAATCGGGGCCATGGCTGTCGGTGTGGCACAGGCTGCTTTTGATAAAGCACTGCAGTATTCCAAGGAAAGAAAGCAATTTGGCAAAACCTTATCACAATTTCAAGTCACTCAATTTAAGCTTGCTGATATGGCAATGAAGATTGAACTGGCAAGGAATATGGTTCATAAGGCAGCATGGTTGAAAGATCAGGGTAGACCATTTTCTAAAGAAGCATCGATGTGTAAGCTTTACGCTTCAGAAATCAGTATGGAAGTAGCTGATGAAGCCATTCAGATTCACGGTGGATACGGATACATGAAAGAATACCATGTGGAAAGATATCTGCGGGATGCCAAACTCCTTGAAATCGGAGAAGGTACCTCAGAAGTCCAGAGAATGGTCATTTCAAGGCTTATAGGATGTCAATAAGGTGAATGCACCATAACATCAATCAGGAGCTCTATTGGTCCTATCCGGGGCAATAGGGCTCTCCTCCTTTTAATGAAAACCCACCAAATTTCACACGAAATGTGTCTAATTTGTGAGAAAGATGGAAAAGTTAATTGATAGTACTTTTACTTTGTCGTTTTTTACAGTAAAATATAAAGTGTTGAAAAGAGCACTATTTTGGATGTTGTACATAAAGGAGGTTAAATCATGAATCGTAATCCAATCATTCCATTCGTACTGATCATGGCTCTTGGAATTGGTCTTGTTTTCTTCTTATCTTTAGAAGGCCTTAATAACGCTGACGAAAAAGCAAAAGAAGAAGGTTCCGGGGAAATGGAAGGTAAAGAAGGCGAACAGGCTTCAAGCGGGGAATTCGATCCGGAAGCTAAGTACAAAGAGTCTTGTATATCTTGTCATGGTGGAAACTATGAAGGTGGCGCCGGTCCTGCTCTAAAGGGAACAAAGCTGTCTAAAGACGAGATCAAAGAAACGATCAAAAACGGTAAAGGTATGATGCCGGCTGGTCTAGTAGAAGAAGGAAATCTGGATGCTATGGCAGACTGGATTAAGTCACTTAAATAATCAATGATTGAAAAAGGTTCTTTGTCTTTTGGGCAAAGGACTTTTTTTATCGTGTAAAGTTGGTTAGAATGATTATCGTATATGATTTATCCAATAAAAATGATTAAAGGTGAACGAATGAATATTCAACAGTTATCAAAACGACTAGAAACAGTTGTTTCATACATACCCAAGCAATCTAAAATCGCTGATATCGGTTCCGATCATGCATACTTACCGTGCTATGCCGTCAATAAAGGCATTGCGTCCTCTGCCATCGCAGGAGAAGTAGTGAAAGGGCCATATCTTTCTGCCAAGAAACAAGTGGAAGATGCCGAATTAACTCAAGAGGTCGAAGTAAGATTAGGGAATGGCCTGGAAGTGATTTCTCCAGGTGAAGTGGATTGTATTACGATTGCCGGAATGGGGGGCACATTGATTGCCTCTATCCTGGAGGCGGGTAAAGCAAAGCTGACCAATCAACCCAGGTTGGTCCTTCAGCCTAATGTGAGTTCAAGGTCCATCCGGACGTGGCTCATGGACAATGAATGGGACTTAATAGGGGAAGAAATTCTTGAAGAAGATGATAAGGTATATGAAATTCTAGTGGCGGAGAAAGGAAATCCGAGACGCCATTACTCTGGTGAGCTTGAAAAAGAGTTGCTGCTCGGTCCATTTTTGATAAAGGGGCGCAACGATGCATTTTTGAAAAAATGGAATCAGGAGCTTCATCAATGGAAGAATATATTGAATAACATGGAAAAAGCGGAAAAAACCGATGCGTTGGAAGAACGAAAACGGGAACTTATTCAAAAAATACAAATGGTGGAGGAGGTTCTTATCCCATGAAGACAGTAAACGGTCATGAGATCATTCAACTGTTTGAACAATTTTCACCAAAATATTTAGCAGAAGAAGGGGATCCGATTGGTCTTCAAATTGGTAAGCTGAACGAAAAGGTTGAGAATGTGATGATCACCTTGGATGTATTGGAGAATGTGGTGGATGAAGCCATTAAAAACAATGTGAAATTAATCATAGCCCACCACCCACCGCTCTTTCGTCCATTAAAGTCCCTGCAAACGGACACCTATCAGGGACGAATGATTGAGAAGTTAATCAAGCATGATATAGCCGTGTATGCGGCTCATACGAATCTTGATGTGGCGACGGGGGGAGTGAATGACCTTTTATCCGAAATGCTGCATTTGCAGGATACGTCTGTACTCGTCCCTACCCACCATGAGGAGCTCCGTAAATTGGTCGTTTATGTGCCAAAAGAAAACGCAAAGGAACTTCGAACAGCCCTTGGGAATTCAGGAGCCGGGCACATCGGAAACTATTCTCATTGCAGCTTCTCGACTGAAGGAAAGGGAAGATTCCTCCCTGAGGAGGGCACGAGCCCGCATATCGGGAAGCAAGGTTCCCTTGAGGAAGTAGCGGAAGAGAAGGTGGAAACGGTTTATCCTGTTTCTTTAGAGAAAAAAGTGTTGAAAGCGATGTTTACCCATCATCCTTATGAAGAAGTTGCCTATGATATCTATGCACTTGAAAACGAATCGCCTGCTTTAGGCCTGGGTAGAATCGGACATTTACAGAATGAGATGAGTCTTAAGGAATTTGCTTTAGTTGTGAAAGAAACATTTGGTATGGACGGAATCAGAGTCATTGGTGATGGGGAAGCGAAAGTGAAGAAAGTGGCAGTGCTTGGCGGAGATGGAAATAAGTTTATCGGGAAAGCGAAAAGACAGGGAGCGGATGTATTCGTCTCAGGCGATATTTATTACCACACCGCCCACGACGCCATGATGATGGGGCTGAATGTCGTTGATGCAGGACATCACATCGAAAAAGTCATGAAGGATGGAGTGGCCAGTCATTTAGCGGAAAAATCCTCGGAAAAAGGATATATCGTCAATATATTCGCGTCAAAAGCTGAAACCAACCCATTTACGTATATGTAAAGAGGAAAGGCCCCTTAAAATTTCTAAGGGGCCTTTCACTTTATTTTGTTCCCAATTTAGATTTTCGTACTTTAGGGAGAATTTTATTTATTGGAACATTTCGCTCTCTTGTCCAAGTGGATTCATCATGTGGGTTAAAAGCTTCAAGGAATTTAATGACTTCTTTTACGATTGGAGTAGGAGTGGATGCACCTGCTGTTACAGCAACGATGCCCGCATCTTTAATCCATTCTATATCCAATTCACTAATGTCGGAAATGCGATGTGCAGGAGTACCTGCGATATCCTTTGATACTTGAGCGAGCCGGTTGGAGTTATTACTCTTTGGATCTCCAACGACGATGAGAACATCTGCATCTCCAGCTTGTTCGGCAACTGCTTCTTGACGAACCTGGGTAGCCAGGCATATTTCTTTGTGCAGCTCAACGTGAGGATACATTTCCTTCACTTTATCCATCGTGTCCAATACATCCCACTGACTCATCGTCGTTTGATTGGTCACAATGATTTTTTCGTTTTCAATTGAAAGCTTTTCTACATCTTCTGCTGTTTCCACGAGATGTACGATCTCAGGTGCGACCCCGACAGCCCCTTCAGGCTCAGGATGTCCTTTTTTACCGATATAGATCACGTCATAGCCTTCCGCTTCTTTAGCTCGAATCAGATCATGGGTCTTCGTTACATCGGGACATGTTGCATCCAGTGTGACAAGTCCTTTTTGTTTGGCTATTTCTTTCACTTCGGGAGAGACTCCATGTGCCGTGAAGATAACCGTTCCTTCATTTACCTGTTCGATGATTTCTTTTCTGTTGCTGCCATCCAGGGTAATGATCCCGTCTTCTTCGAATGCGTCAGTCACATGCTTGTTGTGAACGATCATGCCTAAAATATAAATTGGACGAGGAAGCGATTTGTCTAATGCGGCGTTTCTTGCAATGACCATTGCATCTACAACACCGTAACAATAGCCTCTCGGGGTAATCTTAATAATTTCCATCTATGAATATCCTCCTACATGAGAAAAGGTTTTGTCTTCATTATAAAGGAGAACAGTCTTCCTGACAAAGAGAACGATAATAAAATGAACCTTTCCCTATCGAAATGCCTTGTTAGTGGCCGTCAAATAAAAAAATCCCTAAACAGGTGATTCGGTACCTTTAGGGATCCTGGCTTTAAATATACAGTTTGGGTTTTGAACCTGATTTAGACTTTGATGGCGCCTGGTTCTCATCAAGATCACTATCCCCTGAACTTTCTACCGGTGGTTTCTTTCTCTTTTTTTTCTTAACGGTGGATTCGACTTCAGGGATGTCGATATCCGCATCTTTTTCTTCGCTATTCCCGTCGTCGGACGCATCATCGGCAGACATATCTTTGAATCCACGATATAACTTCCATAGTGCCGGGATATTTTTCACCATAGGTCCATATTGTTGGAACATCGGACCCAGCTGTTGAGCGGTCTGGAGCAGTTGCTGTGAATTGGATAAAAATGAATTCACATTGCCGGGGTTCAATAGGCTCTGGAGGATTCCGCCAGCTGCCTGGGGAGATCGTTCAAAGCCAGACGAGTTGGAGGATGAATCCCCTCTGGAAAATTGTTGTAATAATCCTCCGCCGGCATTCTGATTATCACCCTTTTTAAGAAGCTTAGACAATAAACCACCTTTACCTGGCCCCCGGTTTCTTCCTCTCTGATTCATTCCCATATTGAATCCCTGATTTTGACGTTGTCCTCCAAATTGAAACGGAGGTGGCTGCGTCTGCCCCAGTCCAAAGCTGTTTCTCCCAGGCTGCTGCATTCCGAACCCGTTGAATCCCCGCTGCTGTCTCATTCCGAAAGGATTTCGCATATCCTGGCCCTGATTCCTCATTCTTCTAGGCGGCATAATGACAGCCTCCTTTCATTCGAATAAATTCCTCGTCAGTATAGAGTATGCAATAGGTGGAAAAAGGGTATTCATACAGTATCATCTCAAATTAAATAAAGTATGAACTAGATGTTTTGCCAAAAAAATATTATAATGGTTAGATGTTCTTTAAATATGACGCTTGCTAACGTTAAGATAAAATCACTCGCGATGATAAAGTGACCCGTAAATTTTATATATATCTATGGTGATGATGTGTACGAGAAGTCATCCATCCCGATGACAGCGTAAATAAAAGGATATTTTGATAAAAGGAGATGTAAGAATGAAAAAGAATTTATTTCTAAAATTCGGATTACAGTCTTTCATTAATGAAGCTGTAGAACAACTGGGTTTCTACGAACCAACAGAAATTCAAAAGAAAATGATCCCTCTGATTTTAAAAGGGCAAAGTGCGATAGGTCAATCCCAGACAGGAACGGGAAAAACACATTCATATCTATTACCGATCATTGAGAAGGTGAATGCAGATTCTGAACAGGTTCAAGCAGTCATTACTGCTCCAACCCGTGAACTGGCACAACAGATTTATCAAGAAGTACTAAAGATCACGAAAGATAGCAACATTGTTTCCCGTTGCTACATTGGTGGAACGGACAAGCAGAGAACGATTGAGAAATTAAAACACCAGCCTCATATTGTGGTTGGTACTCCTGGCCGGATCAATGATTTAGTGAAAGATCAAGCCTTATTTGTTCATACTGCCAGTCTACTGGTGATTGATGAAGCGGATCTGATGCTTGATATGGGATTCATTGAAGACGTGGATCAAATTGCCGCTAAGATGCCTGAAAAATTACAAATGCTTGTATTCTCTGCGACGATTCCAGAGAAACTGAAGCCATTCTTGAAAAAGTATATGGAAAATCCACAATATGCACATGTCGAGCCCGAGCAACTATCGGCTAAGAATATCCAACATGTGATCGTCCCTCTTAAGAGCCGTGATAAAATTAACTTATTGTACAATATTTTAGTGGATATTAATCCATATTTAGGCATCGTTTTCACCAATACAAAACAAAAAGCAGATGAAGTGGCAGATGCTTTGATCGCTAAAGGATTAAAGGTTGGACGTATTCACGGAGACCTTTCCCCGCGTGAGCGTAAGAAAATGATGAAGCAAACGAGAAACCTGGATTATCAGTACATCGTAGCGACTGATTTAGCAGCAAGAGGGATTGATATTGAAGGTGTAAGTCATATCATTAACTTCGAATTGCCACAAGACCTGGATTTCTATGTTCACCGTTCCGGCCGTACAGCGCGTGCCGGTAATAGCGGAATTGCCTATACCATATATACACCTTCGGATGAAGATGCATTGAATCGTCTGGAGAAGCTCGGAATCAGCTTTGCTCATCACGACATTAAGAAAGGGGAATGGTCTGAGTTACCACCCCTGAACAAACGTAAGAACCGTCAAAAATCGAATGTTAATGAGATTGATGAAAAAGCGAAATCTATGGTTCGGAAACCGAAAACCGTTAAGCCGGGCTATAAAAAGAAAATGCAATACAAAATGGACCAAATTAAGAAACGTGAGAGAAGAATGAAAAACAGAAATAAATAAGTGTTTTAACGTGATTCATTTGTACACATTCGATACAATATAGAGAGATTTTCTTAGGAGTTGAGAAGAATGGTTAAGATTGGATCCCATGTTTCAATGAGTGGTAAAAAAATGCTATTAGCTTCCAGTGAGGAAGCCGTTTCCTATGGAGCTAATACATTTATGATTTATACAGGTGCACCTCAAAATACGAGAAGAAAAAAGATCGAAGACTTAAATATTGAAGCGGGTATCGCTCACATGAAAGAAAATGGGATAGAGGATATTGTTGTTCATGCTCCCTATATCATTAACATCGGAAATACGACGAACCCTGCTACATTTGAATTAGGTGTCAATTTCCTCCGTTCTGAAATCGAGCGCACAGAAGCTCTGGGAGCGGGGCAGATTGTGCTTCACCCGGGTGCTCATGTGGGTGCAGGAGCAGATAAGGGGATTGAAAAGATCATTGAAGGTCTGAATGAAGTACTGACCAAAGACCATAAAGTGCAAATTGCATTGGAAACAATGGCAGGGAAGGGTTCAGAATGTGGAAGATCTTTTGAGGAATTAGCACAAATCATCAATGGAGTAGAACTGAATGACCGTCTTTCTGTTTGCTTCGATACTTGTCACACCCATGATGCAGGATATGATATTGTTGAAGATTTCGATGGAGTCCTGGAAGAATTCGATAAGATCGTCGGGATTGACCGCTTAAAGGTTCTTCACATTAACGATAGTAAGAATGTACGTGGAGCAAGTAAAGATCGCCATGAAAATATAGGATTCGGACATATCGGATTCAAAGCACTGAATTATATTGTGCATCATCCACAGCTGCAAGAGGTCCCTAAGATTCTGGAAACACCATATGTAGGGGAAGATAAGAAAAATAAAAAACCTCCTTACAAGTTCGAAATTGACATGCTTCAGAATCAAACATTCGATGAAGGTGTATTAACGAAAATACTGAATCAATAAAAAAAGGCAATAGAGGAGGTCATCTCTCATCAATAGGGACGCCTCCTCTTCTTTTACTATCTGATGAGCTGCAAAAAGAGTTGGTTGATTTCCTTCGCCTTGGCAGGTCCTATGATCCTGGCTAAGTCCTTCACCAATTTACTGCGCTTCTTGTCATCAAAAATATTGATGTTCTTTCCTTTAACACTAGCGACGATGCTTGTTGCCTGCTGGGACGTCAATGAAATGTTATATTGATTCGCGTACTTTAATAATTCATCATTTGTGATATTGTTGATTTTGTGATTAATCACGTTTTGTAATAGCTTCATGTTTATCACTCCTCAACAGATACATATGTAACTCCTGATCAGAAAGTGACATTTTTATAAGAAAATAAAGTGAAAGGAAAGGAATTGACGATGACTCAAAGAGTACATAAAAAAGAAAGTCCCCTTCATTTTATTTACCGATTGATCTTTATTACGATTGGAGCAGCCTTAGCTGCTATATCCATTGAGTTGTTCCTTGTTCCAAATAATATCATCGATGGTGGAATTATTGGTGTTTCGCTGATTTTGGATTATTTAGTTTCAGACACCATTCCATTTGTAAACTTTGCAACCCTGCTGGTTTTTTTAAACCTCCCTTTCATGTATTACGGGTATAAACATATCGGGAAGACCTTTGTCGTTTCTTCTCTGTTTGCCATTATAGCGCTGGCAGGTATTGAAAGCCTTTTACACCATATTGAACCGTTTGTAACAGAGAAAGTGTTAGCCACTGTTTTTGGAGGATTGACCCTTGGGGTTGGGGTCGGCCTTGTGATACGTCATGGTGGATCTTTGGATGGAACTGAAATCCTTGGTATCCTTTTAACGAAGAAGCTTCCGTTTTCAGTCGGGGAGTTTGTTATGTTCATCAATATTTTCATTTTCGCCTGGGCAGCATTTGTCTTCGGGCTTGAAGAAGCGATGTATTCCGTTATGACCTACTATATAGCCTTTAAAACGATTGATACGGTCATTCAGGGAATGGATGAAACGAAGGCGGTTATCATTGTTTCTGACCATTACCTGGATGTATCCGACGCTATACTTAAAAGACTTGGCAGGGGAACAACCATGTTAAAGGGGCGTGGAGGTTACACAGATAATGATAAAGAGGTCATTTATGTCGTGGTCACGAGACTTGAAGTAACAAAATTGAAATCCATTGTTTCTGATGTAGACCCCAATGCATTCATTACGATTATGAGTACACAGGAAACAAAGGGTGCACGA
Organism: Rossellomorea aquimaris; assembly: GCF_003315075.1. GTDB lineage: Bacteria > Bacillota > Bacilli > Bacillales > Bacillaceae_B > Rossellomorea > Rossellomorea aquimaris_C. Next base: position 4,075 of record NZ_QNRJ01000015.1, on the reverse strand, counting down.
TTTAAGTCTGCCATTCATTAATGCAGCATGGAGTAAAGGACTGCTCACTCAAATCGAGCAGTCCTTTTATTATGGTATCGGGGTATGAATATTTACAATTGTGCACCCATCATGTATACTACCCTATGTACTTTTAAATCGTAATGATTCTTATAAAGAGAGATGATTAAAATGGATACGATAAATCCTATTATTAAAATAGAAGATGTGAATTTCAGGTATGAGCGGGAAAGAGTGCTCGAGGATATTAACCTAAGCATCCCCAGGGGGGCCTTCCTTGGGATCGTCGGACCTAACGGTTCAGGAAAATCGACCTTACTTAAGCTTGTTTTGGGCCTTTTACGAGTGAAACAAGGGAATATTGAGCTATTTGGGATCCCCCAGCATAAATTCAAACAATGGGATCGCATAGGGTTTGTTTCCCAGAAGGCCAATAGCTTCAATACAGGTTTTCCAGCCACGGTTTATGAGGTGGTAGCGAGCGGATTAGCGAAAAAAGCAGGTTTGTTCAAGAGGATTTCATCAAAATATAAACAAGATGTTCATGGAGCCATAGAATCAGTTGGGATGAGTCAATTCGCTAAACGTAATATTGGAGAGTTATCAGGAGGACAACAGCAAAGGGTGTTCATTGCCCGGGCGCTCGTCAGCCAGCCTGATGTATTGATTCTTGATGAACCCACAGTGGGAGTGGACAGTCAAAACGTCCAAAACTTCTATGATATGTTAGAATCCTTAAATAAAGATTTAGGGATTACACTCGTTTTTGTCACTCATGACATAGGATCGATTTCGAACAAAGTGACTCATGTCGCTTGTTTAAATAAACATTTACATTTCCATGGCAAAACAGAAGAGTTTGAAAAGCTAAAAGAAAATCAGCTTTCCTCTTTTTATGGTCATGATGTACATTTCTTAAATCATGATCATGAACATCATCATTCATGATCGGTTGGAGGGAAGACAATGCTTCAAGCTATTTTTCAATATGAATTTTTACAAAATGCATTTCTGACGGGGATACTCATTGGAATCATCGCCCCCTTATTAGGAGCATTCATCGTTGTAAGGAGGCTCTCTTTAATTGCGGATGCCTTGAGTCACGTCACTCTGTCAGGTATTGCAGCGAGCCTGTATGTAAGTAAAACGATACCTGCTTTTTCGGGGTTGAACCCACTCTATTTGGGAATGGTATTCTCTGTCATGGGTTCCTTGTTCATTGAGCGTTTGCGTATGTTATATAAGCACTATCAGGAGCTTGCGATTCCGATCATCCTATCTGGCGGAATCGGGATAGGGGTCATCTTCATTTCTCTGGCAGACGGCTTTAATACAGATTTATTTAGTTATTTGTTTGGAAGTGTCAGCGCAGTCAGCAGAGGGGATTTGTATCTGATTGGGGGAATCAGCGTCCTTGTCATCAGCGTGATTATCTTGCTGTATAAGGAATTGTTTCTTTTATCCTTTGATGAAGATCATGCAAAGGCGTCAGGTATCCCCGCTAAGGCAATTCACTTTATCTTTATGGTCATGGTGGCTCTTGTGATTGCCGCTTCCATGCGCATCGTCGGGATCCTGCTGGTTTCGTCTCTTATGACATTACCGGTAGCTGCAAGTATCAGGATTGCCAATGGATTTAAGCAAACGATTGGGTTTTCACTGTTATTCGGTGAAGTTTCTGTTATTGTTGGATTGATCAGTGCGTTCTATTTGAATCTTGCACCAGGTGGTACGATTGTCATGACGGCTATTTTAATCCTTCTCATTACAATTGTGATGAAAAAAATAAGAACGTCGAGTCATTCTTCTAAAGTTGAGGTGTAGGAAATGAATGTAACGGAAGCAATGGACCTGTTAAAATCAAAAGGATATAAGCATACGGGAAAACGGGAGCAATTACTTGAACTGTTTTCCAGCTCGAATAAATATTTGACGGCCAGGGATGTATTAGAAAACATGAAGGCTGATTACCCTGGGCTCAGTTTTGATACAATTTACCGTAATTTGAGCTTGTTTGTTGAACTTGAGATCTTGGAAGAGACTGAACTCTCAGGCGAAAGACATTTTCGATTTACATGCGAAAGTCATCACCATCATCATCACTTCATTTGTATGGATTGTGGAAAAACGAAAGAAATTCACACATGTCCCATGGAAACATTAAAAGAAAATTTAACGGATACAGGGTATGATATATCCGGCCATAAATTCGAAATATATGGTAAATGTCCTCAATGTCAGTAGAGAGATCCTTTTTAGGGTCTCTTTTTTCTTGGCTCCTTTGGAAAAGTTTGTTGTTTTATTACATAAGATCTGCTTGTTGCTCTGTCAACAAGTGTGTGCTTAGATGGTGAGGGGAACCGCTTCGCTTTCCGCGGACGTTCGGCCGAGCCTCCTCAGCTTCGCTTCCGGGGTCTCGGCACGCCCGTACTTCCGCAGGAGTCTACGCAGTTCCCTTTCCATCTTTAAGAGGTTTTCGTGACAGAGCTAAAAGGTGTCAAAAAACTAACTAAATTGGAAAACAGCCTTTTTAAAGAAATTTTACGCCTTTCTAGAACCCTGAGGCTTGATTGATAATTGAAATAATTATTTTTTGTATTAGCACAGAGTGGATTGTAGCGGAAGGCACTTGACTCCTGCGGGAAATAGAGGAAAGGTCGAGACCCCACAGACGGAACGTCGAGGAGGCTCGACTTCCTCCCCGCGGAAAGCAAGTGCCTGGAGCGGAAAGGAACGGTCCATGTTTTCACACTACCACTCATGATAAATTTGTTTTTCTTGGAAGTCTTTTTCTTTTATTGAAATGTCCAGAGTTTAAGTGAAGGTAAAAGAGGGAAAAAATGCAATTATAGAGAAGGAATGGAGAGGAGATACAGCCATGGAAACAGTCCCTTTTACGCACTGCCCAACGAATAAAAAAAACTGTGTAAGCACAATTGATCTCACATCATATCATCGAATAGCACCACTTCCCATCAGTGACAGCACAGAAGATGCGAAGACGAGAATCCGCAACACCTTAAGCAAGTTCGATCATGTAGAAATCAAAGAAGAAAAGTCACATTATGTACATGCGGTTTTCACATCAAAGTGGTTGAAATTCAAAGATGACCTGGAACTCTATATTGATGAAAGCACCAACCTTCTACATATCAAGTCAGGTTCACGCCTCGGATATTATGATTTTAAAGTGAATCGGAAACGGGTGGAGCAATTTAAAAAGTTATTCAATAAATAATGGAAAAAGCCTCTTACGATTAGAGGCTTTTTCCTATGATTCATTTTGAAGCCAGGCTTGAACCCAGGAGTTCGCTTCCTGCCAGTCGTTTACGCGAATGACTCCATCAGGGATCGGTTTTTGATTGTATGGTGTGTTGAATAACAGAACGGGAATCGATAGTTCTTCAGAAATCGCTACAGCATTATCATGTTTATCTTCAAAGAAAATATCGACACCGTGTTTTTTTGCTGTTGAAATTTTGTCATGTGAGCCAATTAATTCGATGTGATGATACATCAAATCTTGTGAATTAAACCATTCTTTCGTTAATTGGATGAGATCGGATCTTCTTGCACTTATAAAATAAAGCTCATGTATTTCTTTCCATTGATCCAATATTTTCTTTGCGCCGGGAGCTAGTGGAGATTCTTTGTAAATGGTTGGTTCTGCTTCCTTAAACCATTTCCCGAAAGTTTGAGGTGAAATATTCAGAACTTCTGTCAGCTCGTATTGGGTGATGTCTTGTAAGGTTAAATTCAACTTAAAATAATCATTTATGTGAGGCAGTAAAGATTCAGGTGACGTAACTGTCCCATCAATATCTATTCCAAAACGTTTCATTCTTTATCATGCTCCTCTTTATAAAAACTCCTTCAAGTTTATCACATTTCTGACCAGTAGATAAACGATGTTTACAAAAGGTTCTTTTCGCAAAGATTGTTGTCTTTACATAATATCTGTCTTGGCTCTGTCCATTAGTGTGTGCTGGATGGTGAGGGGAACTGCTCCGCTTTCCGCGGACGTTCGGCCGAGCCTCCTCAGCTTCGCTTCCGGGGTCTCGGCACGCCCGTACTT